>JAZRYA010000065.1:0-9334 GCA_045600505.1 Bacteroidaceae bacterium | reverse complement strand
TATTGCCTATCAGGCTGCTCTCGGTAAATGGCTGCACCCCGTACTCGGTTTCCGCATAGGAGCTTCTGCCCAGAGCTTTATCTACACCATCGAGCCCACCACCATCAATGGCATTGGCATCACCAACAACAAGGAGCAGGTGCTGCTCGCTGGTCGCGGTGAACTGATTCTCAATCCCCTGAACTTTGCCAGCGGATGGCGTAACAAGGAGGGAGGCCACGACTTCGAGTTCAATCTGTTGGCTGGTGCCGAGTTTGGTTGGAACCGAAAGAGTCACCTGCCCGGCAACAGCGAGGTTCCTGGTTTCCACACCGACTACAAGGGCATCACCGCAGCAGCCCAGTTGATGTATCGCATCAACAATCCTGGCACCTACATCTTCCTCGAGCCTCGCGTGCTGAATGCACATTATAATGATCCCTATTATTTCCAGGGAACCTACAAGGCACACGACAATCTTTACTCACTCAGCGTGGGTACTCGCGTGTACATGATGAACCGTGCTATCCGTCGTGCAGCAACAGACTCTTTGGAGTCTCACTGGTGGATGGCATTCGACCTCGGAGGAGCCAAATGGCAGCGCTCATACTCATATCGACTGGATAACAACAACAAGTTCCATCCTGCCATGAACTTCTCACTCGGTTACGACTGGAAGAAGTTGGCATCGTTCCGCGCAACCCTGGCTTACCAGCGTCTGAGCCTTATGGACAACCCCTACTCTCAGTCCGATGCTAGCAACACCTATGCCAAGACATGGGTACTATGGAACAGTCACTACAATGTGATGGACATCCGTTTGGCCTATATGCTGAACATCAACAACCTGTTCCAGGGTTATAACCGTGACCGTCGATACAACTTCTACTGGACCATCGGTCCCGCTATGACCTATGTATTCTATCAGAAGGACAAGTTCGTAGAGGGTCAGGATCTGGGTAAGTTCGTCACCAACGATCCTCGCAACCTCGACCGCCGTCAGGGCAACGTCTCTCCCGCAGTGGCATCAACCTTCCTGAGCGCGCTGTCAGTATCAGACAATGTCGACCTGACCATGGAGGCCCTGGGCCAGTACAACTTCATCAAGGGCACCAACCCTGGCGAGAGAAGCACGCTCAACAACGTGAAATATGGCATCACCCTGGGTGCTCGCTACCACTTGCGTCCCGGTCAGCTGAAGAGTCCTCTCGGTGACAACCGTCGCATGTTCTTCGATAGCAGCTATGGTTGGAATACACCCACCTTCGGCAATGGATTCCTGCACCAGAGCGGTCACTCGTACCAGATGGCTATCGGTAAGTGGTTCCACCCCGCATTCGGTGCACGCATCGGTGCCAGCGGTCAGACCTTCTTGTATTCTTATGCTGATGGCACAGGTTACACCGCAGGACTCAACGAGGCCAAGGAGGAGGTTCTCCTCGGCGGTCGTGCCGAAGCCATCTTTGCTCCCTTCCAGCTGTTTGCCGGTTGGCGCAACAAGGAGGATGGCCACGTCTTCGACCTCAACCTCTCTGCCGGTGCCGAACTCGGTTGGATGCGTCGTAGCCACTACAAGGTCAATACCGCCCCCGGATTCAAGGATAAGTACAAGGGCGTAACCGCTGCCGCCCAACTGCTCTTCCGTGTCAACACTGGCACTTATGTATTCGTTGAGCCTCGTGTTCTGCACACCAACTTTGATGAGCCCAACCATGCTGGTGCAGGTCACGACAACGTATATACCCTCTCTGTCGGTACCCGCGTACACCTCGCAGCTCAGGACATCCGCCGCAGCCACGACGAGTTCACGCCCAACCTCTGGATGGGCATCAACCTGGGTGGCATGAAGTGGCAGCGCTCGATGTACATCAAGCAAGGCGGCATGGGAGTCAATCCCTCACTCACCGCTTCGGTGGGTTACGACTGGAAGAAGTTTGCCACCTTCCGTGCTCAGTTGAACTACCAGCACCTCAACTACACCAACACCTCTTACTATAGCGGTAAGAACCAGTATGGCGGTGCTGAATATAGTCACGGCGTATGGGACAACGATTACAACGCATTTGATTTGCGTCTGAGCTACATGCTGAATGTCAACAACCTGTTCCAGGGCTACAAGGCCGATCGTAAGTTCAACCTCTGGTGGACTGCCGGTCCTGCCATGACCTACATCTTCCACGACAAGAGCACTTGGGTCGATGGTCAGGCAATGCCCGAAAAGCCCATGAACCACATCCATGTCAAGGATGGACGTCAGGGCAAGGTGTCACCCGCAGTGGCCACCTCACTGATGACTCAGTTGCAGGTTGCTCCCAAGTGGGACATCACTTGCGAGGCCATGGGACAGTACAACTTCATCTGGGGCACCAATCCCGGTTTCCGCGGTCGCATCAACAACGTGAAGTACGACTTCAGTGTCGGCACACGCTATCATTTTTAACAATTATGTCATGTTGAGCGGAGTGGAACGGAGTCGAAACATCTTGCACCCAGGCAAATAATAGAATCAGGCAGTGTGAAAGATCCTTCGACTACGCTCAGGATGACAAGTAATAATTGACCAATAAATAACCTACCTTATATGGCAGACAACTATAACGAAAGTTACGACGTCCTTGAAGATCCCGAAGCGGGTTTTGAGTTCAAACAACTCTGGACCATCTTCGTGCTCAACTGGTACTGGATATTGCTATCCCTCGTGCTCTGTTTGGGAGCAGCCAGACTCTATCTGCGCTACACCAACCCCATCTACTCGTCCAGCATGAAGATCCTCATCAAGGACGAGGACAACAACAGGGGCAAAATCCGCACATCTGGTATAATCTCTGCCAACTCTGGTTTCGACAACGAATTGCAGATTCTGGTGAGCTCTAGCATCGCTACTCGTGTCGTCAAGAACCTTCACCTGTACGTTTCCTACGTCCAGGAAGGCCGTCTGCGCGACATGGAGTGCTACAAGAACTCCCCCGTTCTGGTAGACATGCTGGAGAAGGACATCGACGCTCTCCCCTCTACCATACACATGGTGATCAAGAAGAACAAGAAGGGCTTCCATGTCAAGGGCAGTGGCTGCGTCCAGTTTAACCAGGATTTCAAGGAACTCCCCGGTACCATCCAAACCGCAGTGGGCCCCATCATGCTCCAGAACAACCCTGGTTTCAAGATGGACTCTCGCGAACTGCGTGTCTCCATCACCCCCCCTGCCCAGAAGGCGCGTAGCTTTACAGGCAAAGTAAAAGCATCCGAGGTGAAGGGAACCTCTGTGGCCCGTGTCACCATGACGGAGACCCAACCCAAGAGAGCACTGGACTATCTGAGCGAACTGCTGGTATGCTACAACGTGGCAGCCAACGAGGATAAGAATGAGTCGGCCCGCAAGAGCGAGGAATTTATCAACGAACGTATCAAACTGATCCGTCAGGAACTGGATTCTACCGAGATCAACCTGGAGCAGTACAAGAAGGACAACAAGTTGATCAATTTGGCCAACAATGCCACCAACGCCTTTGGTAACACCAATGCTTACCAAAAGCAACAAATCGAGTTGCAGACCCAGGTGATGCTCCTGCAATCCATGATTGATTACTTCGACAAACCCGAGAACGTCAATCAGGTCATCCCCAGCAACCTGGGTCTTACCGATGCTGGCATCAACTCGGATGTGGCAGCCTATAACGAAAAAGTAGTCACCCGAAACCGTTTTGTACGCGGATCCAGCGACGCAAACCCTGCCGTCATCAAACTCAACGAAGAGCTGGAGATTCTGTGGAATACGATCAAGGAGTCTCTCCACAACGCTCACAAGATCTATGATCTCCAGAGTCGCACCATTGCCAGCCAGTACAACCTCTTCAACGGCCAGGTAAACAACACGCCCACCCAGGAGCGCACCCTCACCAACATCGGTCGTCAGCAGGACATCAAGGCCAACCTCTATATGATGTTGCTGCAGAAGAACGAAGAGAACTACATCTCATTGGCATCTACCGCTAGCAAGGCTCGTCTGGTGGACGCACCCGTAGCAGGAGGACAGATTTCGCCCAACAACAGCAAGGTCTATGGCATTGCTGCCGGTGTAGGCACCATCATTCCCTTTGCTATCGCTATCATCTTCAGCTTCTTGCGCTACCGCATCGAGGGTCGCGAGGATGTAGAAAAACTCACCCGCCTGCCCATCATTTGCGATATTCCCCTCAATCATGAACTGGCCAAGCACAAAGAACGTGCCATTGTAGTTAACGAGAACACCAACAACCTAATGGAAGAGACGTTCCGAGGGCTACGATCCAATCTGCGGTTTGTGCTCAATTCCGACGAGAAGGTGATAGCCTGCACCTCGGCCATCCCTGGCGAGGGTAAGACCTTCGTGTCAACCAACCTGGCCATGTCACTGGCCTTGCTGGGCAAGAAGGTCCTCATCATGGGTCTCGATATTCGTAAGCCTCGACTGGTCAAACTGTTTGGTCTGAAGCACGACAAACGTGGTATCACCAACTTCCTGGCTAACGACACCGTCGACTTCGACTTGCTCGATGCACAGGTGACCCACAGCGTGCTCAACAAGAACCTCGACGTTATCCCTTCTGGTATCGTACCTCCCAACCCTGCCGAGTTGCTTTCTAGCTTTATGCTCGACGAGGCCATCAATCACTTCCGCCAGCAGTACGACTACATTCTGCTCGATACCCCTCCTGTGGGACTGGTGAGTGACACCCTCGACCTCGGTCACAATGCCGACATGACTCTCTTTGTCTGCCGTGCCGACTTCTCGCTCAAGACCAACTTTGGTATGATCAACAACATTGCCCGTGACAAGAAACTCCCCAAGGTCAACCTGGTTCTCAATGGTGTCGACCTCAACCAGCGCAAGTATGCCTACTACTATGGCTACGGCAAGTATTCGCGCTATGGCTACGGCAAATACTCCCGCTATGGTCACTATGGCCTCTACGGTCATTACGGTCACTATGGCATGAAGAACCAAGACGGCAAGAAATCAGGTTCTATCGAATAAACAGTAAGGCAAGCACAACGCTTGCCTTACTTGTTTAATCAATACAAATCCCACGGCTCCAAATCCTGAGGTCCCAACCCACGAATAGCATCCTGCTCGGTAGCACGTTCGTCATAGCGGCCACAGGGCTGGCGACAATAATAGACGTCGCCCGGTACACAAATCTTCTGATCGCGAACTTTTAACACGCTTAGGCGGGTGTAGCTCTGCGTACTCGCAGAGCGGTTCGGGATTCGGAATTCGGGGTTAGAGCTTGTAGACTGGTTGACTCGTTGACCCAAAGAAATCCTGCGGAGGGAAAGGACGAAGTCTGCCACATTGGCCCAGTTGGCACTGCCCGCAATGGTGTACATGTCTATCTCCTCAAAATCCTGTGTACCATCATCTTTCTGTAACTTACGCGGGTGAGCAACGATGAATACCCAGATGCGATGATCGTGAGCCCAATCTTGTACCTGCGTCAACAGGTTCCGGATGCTATCCGTCTCTGTCACATTACGACCGGCTGGCATTGTCAAATAGAGATAAGGATCTATGACCAGGTACTGTAAGTCGGGATGACGCGCCAACACGCTCGTTGCCTTATCCAGCACTGCCTTGGGCGTCGGTCGTTCCCGGCGCATCCGGATATGCGTCACATGTCGCATCACACATTCTGCCACAGGGCGCACCTCCTCTGGCGTCAACAGACTCAAGTCAGTGGCACCAGCCCATAGTTGTGTCAGATCACCAGCATGACGAAACTTATTGGGTGTCTCGAAACTGCAGTAGCACACATGGCAATGTCGCTCTCGCAACAGCGACATAGTAAGGAAATTCAGGAAATCCGTCTTACCCGTATTGGGGACACCTGTCACGATGATAAGTCCTCCACCCTCCGTCAACCGGAAGTGTCGGTCTGTCTCTGGCCCTATGCCCATACTGTACCCGTGATCATAATTGCCACGAGCCGACTCGATGGTCTCTTGCTGCCCCTCCTCGGTCAGATATTCCTCAATGTCTTGGCGGACAATGATTTCCGCACCAGCAATAAACTCTTGCACCTGTTCGGCTCCATGTTGCTGATACACCTCTGTGATGTCCTTGCCCCAACGACGCTGATCCCAACGAACTACACGCACCTCACGATCATCAAAATAGTCTATCAAATGTTGCGCCATCTGCCTACCCGGCATATCCTGGTCTCCCACAATCACCACCGTCTGGTAAGGTTCCAGCCACCCTCGGAACGCCGCAAAACTCTTCTGATGGTCCGTCTGCGCTCCCGATGCCACCGATATACAAGGTCGATAGCCCAGTCCCGACAGGACGCAAGCGTCTTTTTCACCTTCAGTGATGTAGAGGCGCTCAGCGCCTCGGTTAGCGGTTAGTGGTTCGCGGTTCGCGGTTCGGTATTCGGTATTGGGAGCGGAACCGCTAATCGCTAATCGCGAACCGCTAACCGCATCAATGTTGTACGGTGCGCACGGTGTGAAAGCAGAGCTCTGGTCGAACCCTTTCTCCCACTGCCCTGTCGGTGACTTGTTGACGGTGCGGTATTTTACGTTGCAACAGTACCCTTCGACGTAGTTACGATAGGCCAGACACACCTTGGAACGTGTCAGTTCCTCATTCTCTGATTTCTGCGAACGAGTAGCAACGCCCCATCGCATAGCCTGCGCCCACTCGACCGGGATACCTTGGGCCTGCAAGTACTCTCGCACCAGTATCTGCTCACGAGATGTACTGTCGGCCGAGATGTCTTGGATGGAATTCAATTCCTCCTCCGGCAAGGACACGTAATCGGTTATTATCGGGCACTCGGAGCCCAGATTCGTGGTTCGCGATTCGTGGTTCGCAGTTCGTGACTTGGGATTAGAAGACTTTAGGCTGCCTTTGATGCCGCAGCTCCAGCAATGATACAGCTCGGACTTGTTGCCGACGGACAAACTGTGGTGCCCACACTGGGGGCACACATATTTAGTAGTATGCTCGCCAGTTTTGCTGTTGTACCCACCATTTCTCTTCCACTCAGTATCAATATCTTCCCATTTCAATGTTTTTTCCATATTCTTTATTTTTTGGGGGATAGCAACGAACTTTAGCCCTTAGCCCTCTAACCACTCTTTTGTAAAAAAGTTGTATGTTGCAGTATCTGACGGACGAGGCTTAGCATTAGCAGTAATCCGCGTATCCACTCCATTCAAGGTGTACCAACGCACGTCATCATTGTCCATCCATTCGTGGGGGCTGATGGGACGATTCTCACGCTGTCGTTTCAGAGTTCGACGCACTTCCTCCACCTCCAGCTCTTGCCGACGGCATCGCAAATGCTTGAGCGCATCCTTGACGAAACACTTCCCCTGTTTCTTCATCAGATTCTTCATCCAGTAGACACGTTTGCGTGGATGGTCCAGGTAATCTTGCTTGAAAAAGTCCTCTCTCGCTGAGAAATAGGGAACAAACACTCGATGCACCAGCACATCCCAAGCCCGGTCAGTCTCTTCTTCGGTCAGTTCCTCCCCTACTATTACATGCCCCATCCTATCGCAAGGATGGCACAATCGATTACGCAGAATTTCCACCAAATCTTGATGATCCTGATCCTTCTGCATCACCACCCATTGCCAGTATCCTACAACTATGTTTTTGCGGTCTTCATAACTTCGTTCAACGGCCTCGCCGTTACCTACGGTAGTATTTATTATATTATATTTATTATTACCGTCAACTTTTTGCATTATTTCTTGACTCATGTCCTGATACATGGCACATCGATTTGCGATATTCAGAAGAACCCCATCTGCAACGGGAGAATACTCATGCCACATCGTACTGAAAAACGAAGTCGGTCTATTGGGATCAGACCCCAGCAGGCCAAAGGATTGACATCGCTGGACATCGGCCATCATCTTCTTCCATGTCGTGTAATGCAATCGATGACGAATCTCATTGTACGATGCCAGAGGATACCTCCCATACTCATCCATCAGATCCTGGAACTCATATCCCACCCACAGACGAAGCATCTTTATACTATGAGCTTCTGACAAACCATAAACACGCCACAGCCGAATAATCTTGCCCAGATAGTTCCAGTGCATCGAAGTCCATCTGGGTTCTCTAGTGCTTGAATGTCCCTCCATAGCGCTCCTTTTCGATTTCGTGAATCTCTTTGCCCATCAACTTGATGGCCTCTTGCATTTCTTGCGCAAAGAAAAAACCTATCAACTGATATTCCTCACGGTCAACGAAATAGCGACACACTTCCATCAGACTACGGGCCACCTTCTTGTTCGATGCCGAAGGCAATAGAGAATTGGCCAAAGGCTCAGAATTTAGGTACTTGAATGCATGTAATGATGAAACAATAGCTCCCTCATTCAGAAGGTCAATAATTGTGTTCTGACACACAGCACGCTGGAGTTGTAATGCTGAATCACACTCTCGATAATCTCTTTTAGTTTTCATATTAATTTTGTTTAGTTCGGGAATATCCCCGTTTCGAGAGCAAAGGAACTGAAAACCGTAAACTTGCTATCCCGATGAATGGCCCGCCATCGGGTCAAGACACTTCCAATTTTATGATTTATTAACAAAAAAGGGCCCTCACACCGTGAGAGCCCCAAAAATTTACTCAAAAGACCTAAAAACTACAGGACAGCCGCCTGCACACCCACTGCAGTCATCAGTGCCGCTACGATAGCCGACAGCACCTGCAGTGCAAAAGAAAACCAAGGCTTATTCTTCATGATTTTTCATTTTAATTGTTACACATATCCCGGCGAGCGAAGCAATGCCCCAAACACCGCC
This sequence comes from Bacteroidaceae bacterium, assembly GCA_045600505.1. Classification (GTDB taxonomy): domain Bacteria; phylum Bacteroidota; class Bacteroidia; order Bacteroidales; family Bacteroidaceae; genus Physcousia. The sequence continues at coordinate 549 of JAZRYA010000065.1, read as the reverse complement.
CTAGCTCACCAATGTCATGCTGAGCAACGTCGAAGCATCTTTCATCGCGCCAGCCAACACTAACCGCGAACCGCTAACCCTTAACCGACATACAGCGTCCAGCCGCGTTTGACATAAAACATATCCGCCGGCACACCGTTCTCAATGCGCGACATCGCAGCCACCAGGGCCATGTACGCCGGATCGTCATCCCGCTGGAAATGATAGTCAGCATCTAGCTCCGAGAGGACACACACCATCTTGATGTAGATTTCCGTTTCGTTTCCGTCCGAGGCTGGGGCCCAACGCGAGACAATCGATCGAGGAGTATCAGCACCATACCGGGTGCGATAAGTGCGCAGTAAGCAGAAAGCTGCGCGGTATCCCCATGCCTGGGTACGGAATTGAACAAACTTCGGGTCAGTCTGGCTCTCTGCCATCCCTTGCCAATACGATCTACCTCTCCGAATATTCAGAGGATTGCAGTTGCGAAGGCCCCGAGGAGGCTTCTTTAATTCATAATTCATAATTCAAAATCCATAAGTAATGCCTGTCATGTGAGCGGATGCA
>JAZRYA010000064.1:0-8481 GCA_045600505.1 Bacteroidaceae bacterium | reverse complement strand
TCAGCTCGTGCCTATGACCGCATCCTGCGTGTTGCCCGCACCATTGCTGACCTTGAGGGCTCTGCCACCATCCAGCGTGCCCACCTGATAGAGGCCATCTGCTACCGCAACCTCGACCGCTCCACATGGGGAGAGTAGGCCTATCTCATAGCGTGCCACCGAGTTACAAGATGCACCATCTGACAGAAGAAATAGGCTACTGCAGTCTATATAAAGGCAACTGAGCGGAAAGATAAAGACTTGTAAATGTTAAATGCGTTTTATTTTGTACAGAAAAACAATTATTTACTTGTTTTCTATACAAATTATCACTACTTTTACATGCAAATCTAGTAATAAATTCACTAATGACACCTTTCGCAAACATCGGAAATGTACCCTTTGACGTTAATGTGCTGAGTTCGATATTCCCAAACAACAAGCATATTAACGAAAAAGCGCGTGCGCTGGAAAAGGTAGGGATTATCATACGATTGAAGAAAGGAATGTATGTGGCAAGCAGCGAGGAGACGGGCAAGGAATTGTCGCACGAACTTATTGCCAACCACATCTATGGTCCATCGTATGTAGGACGTGAATATGCTTTGCGCTATTATGGACTAATCCCGGAGAGAGTGTATCTTGTCACATCCGTCACTACCAAGCACTCCCGTGACTTCGAGAATGCAGTGGGCAGTTTCAGTTATCTGAATACTTCCACGGAATACTTCCCTATAGGTGTGAAGATAGAGAGTGCTTACGGGGTGAACTTCCTTATTGCTACACCGGAAAAAGCGCTGTGCGATGTGATAAACTTCAGCAAAAACCTAACCCTTCGTTCGATGAAAGATGTAGAAAACTATCTGGAGGAGGATATCCGCTTCGACACTGATGCACTGATGGACTTTGACCTTGACATCCTCGAACGATGTGCCAAGGCCAGCCGTAAGAAGAACAGCATAGAAACACTGATAAAGTATATTAAGCATGTCCGAAATATTTGAGCAAATGCTTCGCCAGCATACTATCAATGGCGACAATGATCGCAGGAATGCACTCTACGAAGTAATGCAGCAAGTGGTTCTTGGAGGACTTTACAGGGGAGGATTCTTCAAAGAGGCTGCTTTCTATGGTGGTACTTGCCTCAGAATATTCCACGGCCTAAGGCGCTATTCTGAAGACATGGATTTCTCTCTGCTCGAAAAGAATACACGGTTCAATCTGGAAAATTATTTCCCTGCAATAATTGAAGAGGCGAGATTGCTGGGCAGAGAGGTTACCATTACCAAGAAAGATAAGCGCCATTTCGGAAAGGTGGAATCAGCGTTTCTAAAGGACAACACGGATGTATATAATATCAGCTTTCAGACAGAGAAGACGCTGAAGATAAAGATCGAGGTTGATACCAATCCACCATTGTCATTCAACACGGAAGAAAAGCTTCTTATGCAACCATTCTCTTTCAATACCCGTTGCTTCACCCTGCCCGACCTGTATGCTGGTAAGATGCATGCTTTAACTTTCCGAGCGTGGAAGAATCGTGTGAAGGGTCGTGATTGGTATGACTTTGAGTGGTATGTACGCAATCGCATACCTCTCGACTTTGAACACCTGAGGGTACGCGCCATGGAGTTCAACGATATAGACTTGACAAAGGAGCACTTCATCGAACTGCTGAAAGAACGACTCGGCTCTGCAGATATCACCAGCGTCAAGGCTGATGTCTTGCCATATATCATTGACCAACGAGAACTTGACATTTGGTCGAACGATTATTTTGTCAAACTTGCAGACATGATAGTAATTGAATAGAGAACGAAAGGTTGCCCGCACCATTGCCGACCTTGAGGGCATCAGCTACCGCAACCTCGACCGCTCCACTTGGGGAGAGTAGGCCTATCTCATAGCGTGGCACCAAGTTACAAGATGCATCATCTGGCAGAAGCATAGGCTACCGCTGTCTTGACAGGGGTGATTGGGCAGAGAGGTGATAATATCCTAAATATGATATAAAACAGTATTTGAACGAGATAGATTACCAAAGTGCTATAGATTCATTGGGAGTATCTGAAAGTAATATGGGGCATACAGATGGGGTTATTCCGTGGAGTTTGCATCTATAAAATCATACTCACAGATTGCACTTTCTCGACAAAAATTAGTATCTTTGCAAAACTGAAAAAACATAAGACTGCCATGAAACGCTATTTCATTCCCATCGTGTTATTCTGTGCTGCACTCTCTGCTCATGCACAGAACAAGCCTGTGGGGGGTGCCACAGAACTGACCCCCTCCTACTCAGAGTATTTCTCGTGGATCAACAACACCAACGAGGGAAGCACCGAGGAGCAAACTCACAAGAACCTCGACTTCTTCCGTTGGCTCTATGATTACTACGGCATGAAACTTGACATCTATGCCTTTGACGCAGGCCAGATAGACGGCAGCAAGATGTATGGCTCGATGAAGAGCGAGCGATTCCACCGCCAGTTCCCCAACGGTTTCTCGCCCCTGAGCAAGCAGGCTGCCGCCATGGGTACCAAGCTGGGCCTGTGGGGCGGACCCGACGGTTTTGGCGATACAGAAGCCGAAGCCCTGGAACGCGAGGAAATGATGGTTTCGCTGGCACGCGACTACAACTTTGGTCTCTTCAAGATGGATGCCGTGTGCGGTCAGCTGCGCCCCGAGAAATACGACAACTTCGACCGCATGATGACACGTGTCCGCGAGTACTGCCCCAACTTTGTCCTGCTCAACCACCGTCTCGACCTGGGACCTGGAACCCGACACAGCACCACCTTCCTCCTGGGTGGAGCAGAGACCTACATGGATGTGCATATGGCCAACGAGGTGACAGCACCTCACCACCGAGCAATGCCCCTGGCACGCAAGTCGCCCGACAACCTCACCCGCCTCACCGAGGACCATGGTGTCTGCCTCAGTTCCTGCCTCGACTACTGGGAGGACGAACTGATCATACAGGCCTTTGGCCGCGAACTCATCCTCGCCCCCGAGCTCTATGCCAATCCCTGGTTGCTGCGTGACGACGAGTATGCCCAGCTGGCCTACATCTTCAATCTGCATCGCCTCTATCGAGACATACTGCCCCCTGCCAAGCGACTGGACGAGTCGAAGTACGGTTTCGAGGCCATCACACGAGGAAATGGAAAGACTCAGTTCCTGACGTTGCGAAACCTCTCCTGGAATCCCGTCAAGTACCGCCTCCGCCTGAACAATGAGACAGGGCTTGCCAAGACGGGCAAGAAGGTGCAGGTGCGCCTCTATCATCCTTATATCGAAGACCTTGGCCAGCATGCCTATGGTCAGGAGGTCGAGGTCGAGGTGCTGCCATTCCGCTGCGCCCTCGTCAAGTTGACCACCGAGAAGGAGCGCGACAAGACCCTTGTCAGCGGTATCCCCTATCAGGTGCTTAACGAGGCAGCCGAACATCAGGTGCGCCTGCTCGGAATGCCCGGAAAGACCTATCAGGTCACCATCAACGGCAAGCGCTCTACCGTCACCTTCCCTGGTCAGGAGCGTACCGAGAACTACCATCGCCAGCTGGCTCCCATGCAGAAGACCAGTGTACCCCGTGATGCAGCCTCGCTCTACTATGCTACAGCTTTTGCTGCTGACAACAATGCCCTCGAGGCCCGCGAAATCAAGCGCTCGGGCGAGACAAAGATTCCCCAGGTAAAGGCTGCTCGTGATGCCTTCTTCCAGCAGCCGCTCTTCGTGGAGCGCGACATCTGGGACCGCAACCTCTTTGACGGCAATCCCGAGACTGCTTTCAGCATCGCACTGCGATGGGGCGACCAGCGTGTCAGCAGAACATCGGCACTGCTGATAGACCTGGGCAAACCCACGGAACTCGACGAACTGCACCTCGACTTTGCCAACGAATACGACCTCTCTCCCCTGCGCACTGCCGAGGGTATGACTGTGGAGGTGTCGGCCGACCTGTCGAAATGGCAGGGCATCGTGGCTCTGGCAGACAAACGCATGAACGTGAATCTGCGTGGCCAGGGCGCTGTCCGCTACATCAAGTTGCCCGAGTGCCCCCACAGAATCACAGAGATCTATGGACTCAAGGACGGCAAGATGGCCGACCGCTCGGCATGGCGAGCCAACAACCTGTTCCGTGGCTACGGCCAGGCAGGAGCCAGTGTGCGCCAGGCCTGGAAGAGCGAGTTCCGTCTCGGTGAAATCCCTGCAGGCTCCTACCTGTGCATAGCCATCGCTGGCGAGTGTGGATTCGAGGGTTCGTGGGCTGCACTGAAGGTAGACGGGAAGTATGTCGGTTGCCCCGACAGAGCACCCTCGTTCATGTCCAACACCTGGGAATGCCCCGTGCGTCACACCTCACACGACTACACCTACTATGTACCGCTCATCCCCGACATGGCAGGCAAGACCATCGAGGCATGGGCCATGGCCTTCGGCGACCAGCAACTGCAGCCCGAGGTATGGATTACCGCCTATCCCATCCCATTCGAGTCAAAGGTGGTTTCACTGAAACGCTAAAGATAACTTCATACAAGACAACAACATGAAATCACACCTTGCATGGCTGTTTACGGCTCTCCTAGCCTGCAGCACCACACTCTCGGCGCAAGGGCTGAGACTGAATGTCAATCACGAGGACGGCATCTATGCCCTGGGCGAGACGGCAATCGTGACCTGCCATAGCCAGTCCGAGCTGAAGGACTCGCTGACGGTCAGCGTTTACCGCAACAACCAGCTCCAGAGCAGCACCAGGATGTTGCCCTCTGGCAGTGACTTCCAGGTGCTACAACAGACATTCGACTCCACATGTGCCATCATGGTCGAGGTGAAGACCTCGCAGAACAAGGAGACCATCGGTTTCGTAGTCGCTCCAGAAGGTTTCCAGGCAGGATACACCGAGCCCGAGGACCTGATGGCATATTGGGAAGGACAGAAAAAGCAGCTCAAGTCGCTGCCCATGCAGGTCAAGGCCACACCGCTGAGCGTGCCCGAGCACTACCAGGGCAAGTACACCTGTCAGGATGTGGAGATCAACTGTCTGGGTCCTGCCCCCGTGCGAGCCTACATGGCAAAACCAGCCCATGCCAAGAAAAGGTCCCTGCCCATCATCATCCTGTGCCGTGCTGCCGGGGTGAGTGGCGACTGGTGCCGCTGCCAGGTGGGCGAGTGCGTCGGCAATGCAGCCCAGGGCAACGGAGCCCTCAGCCTCGACATCAATGCTCATGGCATGCTCAATGGGCAGTCCAACGAATACTACAAGATGCTGGAAGATGGCATGCTCAAGAACTACTTTGACCACATCACCGCCGACCGCGAGAGCTACTACTTCCGCGGAATGTACCTGCGCCTGCTGCGTGCCATCGAGTACATGACTCAGCAACCCGAGTGGGACGGCAAGCGTATCCTGGTCATCGGCGAGAGCCAGGGCGGCGGACAGGCTGTAGCAGCAGCTGGATTGGACAACCGAGTGACGGCAGTGGTGCTCAATGTCCCCGCTATGCAGGACTTGGGCGGAGCTCGTCTGGGTCGTCGCAGCGGTTGGCCCCAGCCTATCGAGTGTCACTCCAGCCTCACCCCCAGCCTCCTAGACCGTTGTCTGCCCTATTTCGATGGCGCACTTCTCCTGCGTCACTCCAAGGCCGAGATTGTCTGCGAGATAGGCCTCATCGACACCACTTGTCCCCCCAGCGCCGTATGGGCGTCGCTCAATGGTGCTCCTGGCAAGAAGACCGTTCGCTGTGTCCCCTTCCGCACCCACGCTTGGCCCTCTGGCCAGTGGCAGGCCTACTGGAGAGAACATTATCTGCAACCCCGCCTGCAGTTCATCAGCGACTATCTGAAGTAACCACAATACTTTTGCAAATATAAAAGACAGCATACAAGAATCGCCATGAAAAGAAGTCATATTGTGACATTTCTTTTGGTTGCCCTCTTGCTTGCCGCTTGCACCACACGTAAAAGCGGGCATGAGAGGATGTTGGCCGACTTGGATAGCCTATCCATGGTTTACCCCGACAGCATGGTGACTTTGTTGCAGGAAATGGCAGCATCCTGTGAGCAATCTGGCGACAAACAGTATCTGGCACAGGTTTATTACCTTCTTGGCCGCACCAACAATACGCTCCGCAATAGTGAGAAAGCCCTGTTTTATCTGCAGAAAGCATTGTTGCAAGACAGCACACATGTGACCAGCCTGCTACGAGGACGGATCTATAGCCAGATGGGGCAAATACTCTCGCGCAACAGCCTCTTTGACGATGCCAAGGATGTGCAAGAACTGGCTTGTTTTCATTTCCGTCAAGGGGGTGACTCTCTAGCCCTGAATCAATGTCTGGACAACTTGCGGGCATTGGACTCGCTCCGGCTAGTTACAGTGGTTGACTCGGCTGTGCTCAAGGAGTCGAAATTGGCTGTCATGCGCGTGAGCGACAGACTCCGCAGCAGCGTGCTGGAAGAGAGAAACGCCAAACTGCAGAACAACCTTTCAAAAAGGAATCGCAGACTCTGTGTACTGGGGCTTGCAGTTGGTCTTGCAGTGTTGGTGGGAGCGCTGACTTTGAGGACGCAGAGGAGAAAAAGCAAAACGGAAGAAAAAGCCGAGGGACAAACAGCAACCAGACGACAATTCTATGACAAGGAAATCCAGGATATAATCTCCGCACATGTCAAGGAAAACCGAGTGCTGAAGTCCGATGACTGGGATATTATCGAGCAACGCATACTTGCCTCATATCCCGGATTCAAGGATCAACTTTTTGCCCTCTACAATCTTTCCGATTCCGAGTACCGCACCTGCATGCTCATAAAACTTGGAACATCACCCTCGAACATGGCCAAACTGATGGCCACGAGTAATAGCGCCATCTCCCAATGCCGTCTGCGTATGCAGCAAAAGGTGTTTGGCAGAACGGGCACAGCCAAGGATTGGGATAAATATATATTATCCTTATAACCATTTGCAATTCAACTGTTTTGCATACAGATTACAAGACGAAGCATTCACTTGTAAATTATTTGTCCACTAATTTTCTTGATGTTTTCGAGGTAATATCGCACCTTTGCATCGTAATCCTCTAAAATCGATCAAGCAATGAAACGGATTCTACTTATCTTCTCGTGCATATTCTTTTTATGCAAGGTTTCCTATGCCCAGGAATGCCTCAAACCTATCTCGCAAAGCCAACAGGAATTATGGGGAGCCCATTATTTTGAGCAATGGTACAGCAAGGAGGCCAAGCAGCAGTTTTTGGCTTTTCCATCTTTTTTCCAGACTAGAGAAGCCCTATATGTTTATTCATGGGGTAAAAATCCCGGAACACTGGTTGTGAAGACAAAGCCACTTAGAAAGAAGGATGCTGTGGTAGACACGAGCAAAGACAGCATTTCAATGTATGTAGGCAAAGACGTGACTATGCGTCTGGTCAGCCTTCTCCGACATGCAGTCAACACCTCTAATTACCTGTATGATCGCATAGGGCTCGACGGCTGTCGGTATTTCTTTTTTGATGGAAGGAACGGAGCTACATGCTGGTCCCCCGATGGCGCTTGCGGTCGGATGGTAGAGCTGCTGAAAGACATCATCCAAGATGTGAGGGAGGGAAATCTGGAGAAAATAGTAAGCTGTGGGCCACGTATAGACTCTCTCGCCACACATTTCAAGGGACACTATCCCGAGGTGTTCTTCAACATAACCTCTGACAGAGATGCCATACGTTCTCAGAACGGCGTAGAAGAATTTATATTGCACCATATCTTTTCAACACCACGTTGCTTGACGACTATAGTGAAATCCTCATCGTTGTAGATAATGAGAACACGCACGCTCATGTGTCAGATCGCACGATATACAGATTGGAACTCATCGTTCACCAGGATGATCTCACACTAGAGCGGCTTATAAGTCTCCTGACTACTGATTAGAATAAAAGCACTATAAAACGCAAAAAATAAAAAGTTTGATTTTAGGTCTTCAGGTCTTCAAACGTTTTGTGGGTCCTGGGCACAAAGCTGGCTAGTGAGTGATTTTTTAGTATCGTGTCAGCCGTCGTGTGATTCCGTGTCACGTGTCATTTGATTGAGTGTCACGTGTGGTGTTGATTGAGTGTCACGTGACACTGAACAAATTCGCCCTATTGTTAGAACATCCATGTCCTATCCCTACCACTACCATCCCCTTACTCTCAAGCAACATGACCTATGCTCAATGCCCCACAAAACGTTTGAAGACCTGAACTGACGCCAAACCGAACGCAATCATGCTCGCATGAATTGCTGAGGTGCGAACTTACGTAGTCAGTCGCGAGACGAAGCGAGTCCGAAGGATGCGAAGCACAAGGAAGAACACGCGTGAAAGCGTGAAGACCTAAAATCAAACTTTTTTATTTTTTTGCACATCGCCCTTGCCTTCATCGGTAAGGGCGATTGGCTGATGCCTAATTCATCATCTCCTTCAATGTCGTTCTGAGTGACTCCGCTTTACCATCACGCCTTCCCGTG
>JAZRYA010000063.1:0-98568 GCA_045600505.1 Bacteroidaceae bacterium | reverse complement strand
CAGGTAGCGCCGCAGCGCCGCCTGTTCGGCCCGTACCGTCTGTGTGAACTGGTCTCGCGTCATCGGGGGGGGATGGGATTAGTCCTGGAGGTGCTGGAGATTGCGCTTCCCTGTCCCATAGGCGACGAGCAGAGCGAGGCCGATGGCCAGTGAGGGCAAGCCGAAGATGAGGAATGGCGCGGTGTCGTTACGATCCCAACCCTGGAAGGAGTTCATCCCAATGGGGATAAACAGGAGCAGACCGGCACCGATGATGGTGAAGAGGGTGCCCAACAGGACCTCCCAGTGGAGGAGCATGACGAGGCGCTCGCGCAGACTGCGGCGGGGTTTCTCGGGGGGCGTGAGGCTCTGGAGGAACTGCTGCACGTCGATCTCGCCGTTCTTCTCGATGGCGGTCATGACGATCTGGGTGCGCAGGTCGCTTTCGTGACGCTTGTGACGCAGATGAAGCCAGAGGGCAACCATGGGGAGAACCACGCAAATGGCAAGGGGAACGAGGGTGTCGATAAGATTCCTCAGCGTGTAATAAACATTTTCGTCCATAATCTTGTATTTTTGGTTTTACACTTGTTTTTGAGAACCGATTCTATCTATATAACAATCGGCAGGCCCAAAAGGTGACACCGAGGGCGAAAAAAATGTGCCCCATGGCGATACGAAGGTAGGAAAAATCGGCGAAACGGGCAAGCAGAAGGGGGAGAAATCGCTCGACTGTGGGGCTTCGGGGGACCTGGCGTCCCCCATAGGGGGACAAAAGGGGTGGAAGATTTGGCAGTTTGCCCGTTTTTTGCTACCTTTGCAGTGAATTATAAAACAATACTGAAGATTATGTCTGACAAGAAACTGAATTTGAATATCACTGTCACCTACGAATTGTACACCACCACCGATGGCGAGCGTGAACTGGTGGAGAAGGCTACCCAGGAGCGCCCCTTCCAGTTTATCAGCGGCATGGGACTGACGCTGGACGATTTCGAGAGCCAGATCGTGGGTCTGCAGAAGGGTGAGAAGTTTGACTTTACCCTGACTCCCGAGCAGGCCTATGGCGAGTACCTGGACGAGGCCGTGCAGACGGTGCCTGCCAGCGTGTTTGAGATAGATGGCAAGATCAATAGCGACTACATCTACGAGGGTGCCGTGGTGCCCCTGATGAATGCCGACGGACAGCGATTCAACGGCACCATCACCAAGATCACTCCCACCGAGGTGACCGTGGACCTGAACCATCCCCTGGCAGGCGAGAGCCTGACCTTTGTGGGCGAGGTGCTGGAGAACCGCGAGGCTACCAACGAGGAACTGGAGCAGATGGCCAAGATGCTGAGTGGCGAGGGTGGCTGCGGTGGCGGTGGCTGCGGTGGCAACTGTGGCGGATGTGGCGGTGACTGTGGCAGCGATTGCGGCGGTGGCTGCGAGTGCAAGGGCTAAAGTCGACTCGCACGAACCTCACAATTATGAATTGTGCGCTCGGCATCCCGTCAGGGTGACGCTTTGACCGAGCGAAGCGAATCAAAGAATTATGAATTAAAATGAATAGAATAGGACAGATATTCTCGGTAACCACCTTTGGCGAAAGTCATGGACCTGGCGTGGGTGGCGTGATAGACGGCATGCCCGCTGGCGTGGAGGTGGACCTGGAGTTCATCCAGAGCGAACTGGACCGCAGACGCCCCGGACAGAGCCGACTGACCACAGCACGCAAGGAGGCTGACCAGGTGGAACTGCTGAGCGGCGTGTTCGAGGGTCGCACCACGGGTTGCCCCATCGGATTCCTGGTGAGGAACACCAACCAGCATAGCAATGACTATGACAACATGCGCGACCTGTTCCGACCCAGCCATGCCGACTATACCTACACGCAGAAATATGGACTGCGCGACCACCGCGGTGGCGGACGCAGCAGCGCGCGTGAGACCATCAGCCGAGTGGTGGCCGGCGCACTGGCCAAACTGGCGCTACGCCAACTGGGCGTCACGGTGCAGGCCTGGACACAGCAGGTGGGAAACATCGTGCTGGACAAGGACTATACCCAACTGGACCTGGCGCTGACGGAGACCAACGATGTGCGCTGTCCCGATGCTGAGGTGGCCGAGCAGATGGCCCAACTGATCACCGAGGTGAAGGCCGAGGGCGACACCATAGGCGGCGTGATAGCCTGTGTGGTGAAGGGCTGTCCCGTGGGTCTGGGCGAACCTGCCTTTGACAAACTGCACGCTACCCTGGGCCACGCGATGCTGAGCATCAATGCGGTGAAGGGTTTTGAGTACGGACAGGGCTTTGCCGGTGTCTGTCAGCGTGGCAGTGAGCAGAACGACATCTTTGTGCCAGACGGCAAGGGAGGCATCACGACCCGCACCAACCGCAGCGGCGGCATACAGGGCGGCATCAGCAACGGACAGGACATCTACTTCCGCGTGGCCTTCAAGCCCGTGGCTACGCTGCTGATGGAGCAGGAGACTGTGACGCTGGACGGACAGCCGACGAAGCTGACGGCCCGTGGCAGACACGATGCGTGTGTGTTGCCTCGCGCTGTGCCGGTGGTGGAGGCCATGGCGGCCATCACACTGCTGGATCATTATCTGCTTGCTCGCGCGAGCAAAATGAGGAGTGAGGAGTGAGGAATTAGAAATTCTGGAAAATATATATTAAAAATATGAATATACTGGAACTGAGCGAACAGGAAATCGTTCGCCGCAACAATCTGGAACAGCTGCGCAAGATGGGCATCAACCCCTACCCCGCTGCTGAATATCCCGTGGACGCGTGGAGCACCGACATCGTAGCCAACTTCGTGGACCTGCCCATCATAGGCAAGGACGAGGAAGGCAACGACGTGCGCGAGGCTGCCACCCCCGAAAACAGACGCGTAGTGAGCATCGCAGGACGTATGATGGGCCGACGCATCATGGGTAAGGCAGGATTTGCCGAACTGCAGGACTCGAAGGGCCGCATACAGGTGTATGTGCAGCGCGACGCCATCTGCCCCGAGGAGAACAAGGACCTCTACAACACCGTCTTCAAGAAGTGCCTGGACCTGGGCGACTTCATCGGTGTCCGAGGCTACGTCTTCCGTACCAAGACGGGCGAAATCAGTGTGCATGCCCAAGAACTGACCGTGCTGAGCAAGAGCCTGAAGCCCCTGCCCATCGTGAAGACCGACTCGGAGGGTAACGTGTTTGACGCCTTTGACGACCCCGAGCTGCGCTATCGTCAGCGCTACGTGGACCTGATCGTGAACAATGGCGTGAAGGACACCTTCCTGAAGCGTGCCACCATCATACGCACCATGCGCAGCATCCTGGACGGTGCTGGATACACCGAGGTGGACACCCCCATCCTGCAGAACATAGCCGGTGGTGCCAGTGCGCGCCCCTTCATCACCCACTTCAATGCCCTGAACCAGGACATGTACATGCGCATCGCTACGGAGCTGTATCTGAAGCGACTGATCGTGGGCGGTTTCGAGGGTGTCTATGAGATGGGCAAGAACTTCCGCAACGAGGGTATGGACAAGACCCACAACCCCGAGTTTACCTGCATGGAGCTGTATGTGAGCTACAAGGACCTGAACTGGGGTATGGAGTTTACGGAGAAGATGCTGGAGCAGATCTGCACCGCCGTCAACGGTAAGCCCGAGGTGGAAATCGATGGCAAGATGATTTCGTTCAAGGCTCCCTTCCGCCGTCTGCCCATCCTGGACGCTATCAAGGAGAAGACCGGATATGACCTGTATCCCATGACCGAGGACGAGATACGCGAGGTGGCCAAGAAACTGGGCATCGAGGTGGACGAGACCATGGGCAAGGGCAAACTGATCGACGAGATCTTTGGCGAGACCTGCGAGGGCGACTTCATCCAGCCTACCTTCATCATGGACTATCCCGTGGAGATGAGCCCCCTGACCAAGATGCACCGCAGCAAGCCCGGACTGACCGAGCGATTTGAGTTGATGGTCAACGGCAAGGAGCTGGCCAACGCCTACAGCGAGCTGAATGACCCCATCGACCAGGAGGAGCGTTTCATCGACCAGATGCGTCTGGCTGACAAGGGCGACGACGAGGCGATGATCATCGACCAGGACTTCCTGCGCGCTCTGCAGTACGGCATGCCTCCCACCTTTGGTATCGGTATCGGCATCGACCGTCTGGTGATGCTGCTCACCGGCAAGTTTGCCATCGGCGAGGTGATGCTCTTCCCCCAGATGAAGCCCGAGGTGAAGGCTCCCCGCGACAAGGACGAGCTGTTCCTGGAGAAGGGCGTGCCTCAGGAGTTCATCCCCATCCTGCGCAAGGCTGGATACAACCTGGTGAGCACACTGAAGGACGTGAACCCTGCCAAGATACAGCAGCAGATCATCGAGATACTGAAGAAATACAAGGAGCACCTGGGCGGACTGGAGAAACCCAGCCAGGACCAGATTGCCGAGTGGACGAAATAACCAATTCATAATTCACAATTCTTTGATTCGCTTCGCTCGGTCAAAGCGTCACCCTGACGGGATGCCGAGCGCATAATCCATAATTAATCGCTCATAATTATGATTGGGAAAATAGCTATCATGGGTGGCGGCAGTTGGGCTACGGCTATCGCCAAGATCATGCTGGAGAGCACCGACGAGATATGGTGGTACATGCGACGCGACGACCGCATCGAGGAGTTCCGTCGACTGAGCCACAACCCCGCCTACCTGACCAGCGTGCACTTTGACGTCAATCGCATCCATTTCTCGAGCGACATCAACGAGGTGGTCAGCAATTGCCAGACTCTCATCTTTGTCACTCCATCGCCCTACCTCAAGGGACACCTCAAGAAACTGAAGGTGAGACTGCGTGACAAGTTCATCGTCACTGCCATCAAGGGTATCGTCCCCGACGAGAACCTGGTGTGCTCGGAATACTTCCACCAGATCTACAACGTGCCCGACGAGAACCTGGCCGTGCTGGGAGGCCCCAGCCATGCCGAGGAGGTGGCGCTGGGACGACTGACCTACCTGACCGTGGGCTGTGCCGACCTGGAGAAGGCGGAGGCCTTTGCCGACATGATCGCCAGCGACTACATCAAGACCAAGACCAGCGACGACGTGCTTGGCATCGAGTATGCATCGGTGCTGAAGAACGTCTACGCCATAGCAGCAGGCATCTGCAACGGTCTGAAATATGGCGACAACTTCCAGGCTGTGCTGATGACCAATGCCGTGCAGGAGATGGAACGATTTGTGAGGGCCGTGCACCCCATCGACCGTAGCATCTGCGACTCGGTCTACATGGGCGACCTGCTGGTGACGGGATACTCCAACTTCTCGCGCAACCGCGTCTTTGGCACCATGATAGGCAAGGGATACAGCGTCAAGAGCGCACAGATAGAAATGGAAATGATAGCCGAGGGATACTTCGGCACCAAGTGCATGAAGGACATCAACCGACACATGCACGTCAATATGCCCATCCTGGACGCTGTCTACAACATCCTCTATGAGCGTATCGCTCCAAACATCGAAATCAAATTATTAACAGACTCATTTAGATAAGGTAAAAATGATCAAATTAGACACTACCAAGGCACTCGTAAGTGCCGAGAAGGTTGCCGCCTATGCAGGCAAGGTAGCCGAGGCTCAGCAGGCTCTGGAGAACGGAACCTGTGCTGGCAATGATTTCCTGGGTTGGTTGCACCTGCCCAGCAGCATCACTCCCGAGTTTATCGCTGAACTGCAGGCTTGCGCCAATGTGCTGCGCGAGAACTGCGACACCGTCATCGTAGCTGGTATCGGTGGTTCATACCTGGGCGCTCGTGCCGTCATCGAGGCTCTGGGCAACAGCTTCGCCTGGCTGACCAACAAGGGCGAGAACCCCAACATCCTGTTTGCTGGTAACAACATCGGTGAGGACTACCTCTACGAGTTGACCGAGTACCTCAAGGACAAGAAGTTTGGCGTCATCAACATCTCGAAGAGCGGTACCACCACCGAGACTGCCCTGGCCTTCCGTCTGCTGAAGAAGCAGTGCGAGGAGCAGCGCGGCAAGGACGAGGCCCGCAAGGTGATCGTGGCTGTGACCGATGCCAAGAAGGGCGCTGCACGCACCACCGCTGACAAGGAGGGTTACACCAGCTTCATCATCCCCGACAATGTGGGTGGCCGCTTCAGCGTGCTCACTCCCGTGGGTCTGCTGCCCATCGCTGTGGCTGGTTTCGACATCGCTGCACTGGTCAAGGGTGCTGCTGACATGGAGAAGGCTGCCGACGTGAGCGTGCCCTTCGAGGAGAACATCTGTGCCCAGTATGCTGCCGTGCGCAACGCGCTCTATCAGGGCGAGGGCAAGAAGATCGAGATCCTGGTCAACTTCCAGCCCAAGCTGCACTTCATGAACGAGTGGTGGAAGCAGCTCTACGGCGAGAGCGAGGGTAAGGAACTGAAGGGTATCTTCCCCGCTGCTGTGGACTTCAGCACCGATCTGCACTCTATGGGTCAGTGGATCCAGGAGGGCGAGCGCACCATCTTCGAGACCGTAGTGAGCATCGAGGAGCCCGAGCACAAGCTGCTCTTCCCCCACGATGACGAGAACCTGGACGGACTGAACTTCCTCGCTGGCAAGCGCGTGGACGAGGTGAACAAGATGGCTGAGCTGGGTACCCAGTTGGCTCACGTGGACGGTGGCGTGCCCAACATGCGCCTCATCGTGCCCCGTCTGGACGAGTACAACCTCGGTCAGATCATCTACTTCTTTGAGAAGGCTTGCGGTATCAGCGGTCTGCTGCTCGACGTGAACCCCTTCAACCAGCCCGGTGTGGAGGCTTACAAGAAGAACATGTTTGCTCTGCTGGGCAAGCCCGGCTATGAGAAGGAGACCGAGGCCATCAAGGCTCGTCTGTAATACGACTCAATCCTATATCCCCTCCCCCCAAAAAGGGAGGGGCTTTTTTTGTCTATGACATTACAAGAAATACGAGAAAGACGCGAGCAATACCTGCAGCAGGCGGGACGCAAGGAGGCTGCTCTGGGGGCAGTGCTCTTTGACATGGACGGGGTGCTCTTCGATTCCATGCCCAACCATGCCTATGCCTGGAGCCACGCCATGACGCAGTTTGGACTGGAGATGACGCCCCTGGAGGCTTACATGAACGAGGGCCGAACGGGCAGCGGAACCATCAACGAACTTGCTCAGAGATACTGGCACCGCGACGCTACGGAGGAGGAGTGCAAGGAGATCTACCGCGCCAAGAGCGACCTCTTCAACCAATGTCCCGAGGCACAGCCCATGGCCGGCGCAGCGGAACTACTAAATAAGGTACGCGCGTGCGAGGTGCCTCGCGTCATCGTCACAGGCAGCGGACAGGTGACGCTGCTGGACCGACTGAACCGTGCCTATCCCGGCATCTTCAGCCAGGAACTGATGGTGACGGCCTTTGACGTGAAGTTTGGCAAACCGCATCCCGAACCCTACCTGATGGGACTGCAGAAGGCGGGCATACAGCCCTGGCAAGGCATCGTGGTGGAGAACGCGCCACTGGGCGTGCAGGCGGCTCATGCTGCTGGCATATTCACCATCGCCGTCAACACGGGACCTCTGGATCCCCAGGTGCTGGCCGACGCTGGCGCCAACATCGTGCTGCCCAGCATGCAGGCTCTGGTCGACTGCTGGGAGATGGTCTACGAGGTGTTTCGGTAAGATTACTTGCTGATCTCGCCCGCAAGGTCCGAGTTCATCAGACTGCGCAACTCCTCCATCGGCATCTTGTGTCCCAACAGGAACATCAACTTACAGATGGCACACTCGGGTGTGCAGTCATATCCACTGATTACGCCAGCCTCCAGCAATGAGAGGCTGGTTTCGTATAGTCCCATGTGGACGGAACCTGCCTGGCACTGGGTGATGTTGACGAGCAGGATGTCGCGGCGATTGGCGTCGAGGAGTTCCTCGGTAAACCAGCGCTTCTGGGGTGCATTGCCGGCACCAAAGGTGCGCAGGACCACGGCCTTCAGTCCGGGCACATTCAGTACGGAATGTACCAGCGACTGCTGTATGCCTGGGAACAGGGTGAGCACCACCACATTGGGGTCTACCAGGTAGTGGGGCTTGAAGGGCTTGCTGGGATCGGGACGGCGGATGGCCGCCTCGTTGTAGTGGATGTTGATGCCTGCCGTGGCCAGGTCGGGGTAGTTGAAGGAGCGGAAGGCATTGAAGTGCTCGGCATTGATCTTGGTGGTGCGGTTGCCTCGCATCAGTTTTTCCTTGAAGTAGATGCACACCTCGGGCACCATGGGGCTGCCGTCCTCGCGTCGGGCTGCGGCAATCTCGATGGCGGTGATCAGGTTTTCCTTGCCGTCGGTGCGCAACATGCCGATGGGCACCTGGCTGCCGGTGAGGATGACGGGCTTGCCCAGATTCTCGAGCATGAAACTCAGCGCCGAGGCGGTGTAGGCCATCGTGTCGGTGCCGTGGAGGATGACAAAGCCGTCGTAGAAGTTGTAGTTGAAATTGATGATCTTGACGATGCGGGCCCAGTGCTTCAGGTCCATGTCGCTGCTGTCGATGGGTGGGTCGAAGGTGTAGGTGGCTATGCGGTAGTCAAATCGCTTGAGCTCGGGCACTTGCTCCAGCAGCATATTGAAGTTGAAGGGCTCCAAAGCCCCTGTTTCCTCGTTCTTGATCATACCGATGGTGCCGCCGGTGAAGATCAGCAGCACGCAAGGGCGGTGCGTCGAAATCAATTCCTCTTTATTGCTCATAATCTACTTCCACAAATTTGTATCCTAGTGTGTGCAGCAGGGCTGTCACTTGCATGCGACCGTTCTCCTGTGCCAGGCGCTTGGCGTCGCCCTCGCGCATGTGAACCAACATCTGGGCCTTGGCTCGCTGGTAGAGGGCCTCGTAGGCACGCTTGTCCCAACTGCCTGTCTCGACAAAGGTCTTGGCCTGAGAGGGGTCGATGAAGTCGGAATTGAGACTCTCGACACGAGGCAGCACCACCCAAGCGGTGTCGCCATGCAGGGTAATCCAGTGGTCGCGCAGGCGGCTCATGTCCACACCCAGACTGATGGTGCCCTGGTAGAGGCACACCAGCCGGTGGTCGGCAAACAGGAAGCGAGGGCGAACGGTGTCCACCATCTCCTCCATAGCCAGACCGAGGAACTCCCACTTGCCTATGTGGCGGATGGCCTCGGCTTGCTCGGCCGTCATTCCACCTGGGTTCTCGGGAGTCTGCAGCACCGATTGGGCGCCCTCGGCAACGGGGTGGTGAGTGCGGTTCAGATAGAAGCCTATCAGAACGAAAACCAGCACGCCAGAGGCAAAAAGCCAGACCCGCCAACTGTGCAGAAGATTACTAAGATGGGGTTTCACGATACAAAGTTACAAAAAAGTTGAGAGTTCTCAACGGTGGATAAAAGTTTTTCTTTATCTTTGCAACAACTAAATCTCAAATACAGAACCGATAAGAAGGATCATGAAGAAAAAACACCTTGTCATCCCCGTGCTGGGACTCGCCATGCTGAGCACCAGTTGTGGAAACAAAGAAACACAAACTGAGACTCCGACCGTGGAGGTCCAGCAGGAAGAAAGCAGCATCACCCGTATGTCTACCTACGAGTTCCGGGACTCGGCCACCATCGGCTCGCACCTCTATGTCTACAGCATCGTACGCCAGGCCGATGAGAACCTGCCTGCCGTGACCGACGAGATGGGCGACACCTTTGCCGACAACAGCATCCAGCTCCGCATCTCGAAGGACGGAAACACCTACTTTGACCAACGTATCACCAAGAGGAACTTTGATTCGAAACTGGACAAGGAGTTCCTGGCCAACAGCATACTGGATGGCGTGCGTTTCATGAAAGCCGAGGCTGGACGAGGACTGACCTTCTCGTTCTCGGTAAGTTATCCCGAGAGCGACATGACCTGTCCCTTCTCTGTCACCATTACTGACGATGGCAACATGTGGATTGTCAAGGATGAAGTGATGGACCTGGAGGGTGAGGATGACGACGCAGACGGCGTCTGACTATCAGTTGATTTTGGCCACCGAGCCCTCGTTGTCGTACAACTGAGGGATGTCGTTGACCGTATATTCCTTGCGGAAGGAGACCTCGATGTTCTCCTCCTCGTAACCACAACCTACCAGCAGCGGAACCAACACCGCTGCTGCGTTTTTTCTGCTCTGTTGGAAGATGCCCATCTGAGGGGCCGAGGCTATGACACAGGCCGTGCCTTGCTGGATAAACTCTGTCATCTCCCTTTCACTGAAGTTGCTGCGGAAGAACCCCACTTGCTGCCGGATGCCTTTCTTGTCCACATCGATGGTGTTGGCCACGAGATGGGGATCGGGCAGGATGATGCGCAGGTGGCGTCCATCTACCTCCAGATTGTGGGTGTCGAGGTACTGGAAGTCGATGTAGGTCTGCAGCGATACGTCGAAGGGAATGGCGATGTTGCGGTCGCCCCACGAGAAGAACTGGCTGAAGTAGCGGCCAAAGACGCCCTTCTGCAGTTCCTTCAGGTCGTCGATGGTAACTACCTTGTGGGCACGGTACTCCGTAGCATAGAAGCGGTCGAGGCTACGGATCTGGGCGAGCAGGTCCTCGGTGGTGACTTGTTCGCTCTGGCGCTGACCCATGCCGGCGGTGTGACGGAGCAATGCGTCGCTCCTGTCACACGCCGTGCACAGACCGGCTATAAGCAGGGCTATAACCCAATGTCTTTTCAAAGCTTAACCTTCTTCTTGGCTGCCTTTGACTCGTTCTGCATGCGGTCCAGGGCAGTAACTACGTAGGTGTACTTCTCCTGACCATTCTGGTAAGGCAACTTGTAATACGTGTCGGGGGTGATGGTGAGGATGTGGCTGGGGTCGTTGAGGTTGACCTTCTCGCCCTTGCCAAAGCGGTAGACTACATAGCGAGTGGCCACGTCCATCTCCTTCTTGGCCTTGGGAGCAGTCCAGAAGAGGATGTAACCGTCCTGGGTCCAGACGGCCGCCACCTTGCGTGCCTTGCCGGGAGCCTTCTTGTCAATCCAGGGCATGGTGGGCTGCAGGGCAGGATACTGGTGATAAACCTGACGCAGCACGGTGGTGTAGTTCTGGGGATTGTCGACACAAGCAGCAGCATACCACTGGCAACTGCCCTGGGCATACTGGCGCTGCAGGTTGTACTTCTGGTAGACCTGGTGAGTCTGAGGATTGGTGGTGTCGGTAAACTTCACCGTGCGCAGGACATCCTGACCGACGTAGAGGGGACGACCGCCAGCATTGGCGCTCCACCACTTGATGAGGGTCTCATAGTCGGCTGCCTTGTTGCCAATCTCCCAGTAGATCTGGGGGATGTTGTAGTCAATCCATCCCATGCGGATCCAGGCCAGCACGTCGGCATACAGGTCGTCGTAGTTCTGCAGACCATTGGTGGCGCTGCCGTTGGGGTCGCTCTTCTGGTTGCGGTAGATACCGAAGGGAGAAACACCAAACTTGACCCAGGGCTTGATGGAATGGATGGTCTCGTGCAGGTCACGGATAAAGGTGTTGACATTGGCACGGCGCCAGTCGGTCAACTCCATGCCTGCTCCGTAGCGCTGGTAGGTGGCAGCATCGGGGATGGGCACTCCGGCCTGGGGATAGGGATAGAAGTAGTCGTCGATGTGGAAACCGTCGACATCGTAACGGCTGATAATGTCACGAGCCACGTCACAGATGTAGGCACGGTTCTCGGGGATTCCGGGGTCGAAGATCCACAGACCAGCATACTCGAAGAAGCGGTCGGGATGCTGCTGGTAATAGGTGCTGGTCAGCGCAGGGGTGCTGGCTGTCTTGGCACGATAGGGATTGATCCATGCATGCAGTTCCATGCCGCGCTTGTGACACTCGTCCACCATCCACTGCAGGGGGTCCCAATAGGGCTGGGGAGCACGGCCTTGCTGTCCGGTGAGGAAACGGCTCCAGGGCTCAATCTCGCTGGGATACATGGCGTCGCCCTCGGCACGCACCTGGAACATGATAGCATTGATGCCTGTCTTTTGCAATTCGTCGAGTTGGTAGGTCAGGGTCTGTTGCATTCTGTCCCTACCCATGCCAGTCCACTGGCCATTGACACACTGAATCCATGCACCTCGGAACTCTCTCTTGGGCTGCATCTGGGCCACTGCGGTGGTGATGAAGGACGAGAGAATCAAGGTCGCTGCAAGAAGAATCTTTCTCATTAGTGAAATTTTAAAGCATTTTAGAGTTAAAAACTCTACAAAGATAGAAAATATTTTCCATCCCACCCCGCTCTATGCCAAGTTTTTTGCGTATCTTTGTCTTTCAAATTGGACTAGAAATGAAAGATTGCATATACATCAAGGGAGCCAGAGTCAACAATCTGAAGAATGTGGACCTGGAAATCCCGCGTGACAAACTGGTTGTAATCACCGGTCTGAGCGGTAGTGGCAAGTCGTCTTTGGCTTTCGACACGCTCTATGCCGAGGGCCAGCGTCGCTATGTGGAGAGTCTTTCATCCTATGCCCGACAGTTCTTGGGCCGCATGAGCAAGCCCGAGTGTGACTACATCAAGGGCATCCCCCCAGCAATCGCCATCGAACAGAAGGTGACGAGCCGCAATCCGCGTTCCACGGTGGGCACTTCGACGGAGATCTACGAGTACATGCGCCTATTGTTTGCACGCGTGGGACGTACCTACTCGCCCATCAGCGGACAGGAGGTGAAGAAGCACTCTACCGAGGATGTACTGCAGTGCGCCCAGTCCTATGGCCAGGGCACCAAGTTCCTGATACTCTGTCCCTTGCGCGTGCCTGCTGATCGCATTCTGGAGGAACAACTCGAAATCTGCATCAAGAACGGCTACGCTCGCATCGAGGTAGACGGAGAGGTGGTGCGCATCGATGATTTCCTAGCGGAGAAACGCAAGGGAGAAACCATCAATCTGGTCATCGACCGTATGTCGGTCAGTGACGACAAGGACAGCATCTCGCGCCTTATTGATTCGGCCGAGACTGCTTTCTTCGAGGGTGGCGGCGACATGATGTTGCGCATCTTGCCTGCTGGCATCATTCACCAGTTCTGCATCCGCTTCGAGGCCGACGGAATGACGTTTGTCGAGCCCTCCGACAACCTGTTTGCCTTCAACTCTCCCGTGGGTGCTTGCCCCGAATGTGAGGGTTTTGGCCGCATCATGGGTATCGACGAGCACTTGGTGGTTCCCAACTCGGCCCTGTCGGTCTATGACGGTGCTGTGGTGTGCTGGCGAGGCGAGAAGATGAGCGAGTGGAAAAACTGGTTCATCCGCTTCAATTCCGAGCGTGGATTCCCCATCCACACCCCCTATTTCCAGTTGACACAAGAGCAGAAGGACTGGCTGTGGCACGGCACTTTCCCTGCCTCGCTCTCTCCTGCACAGAAGAAGCTGCGCAGCGAGGAGAAGGAGTGGGGACTGATCTGCATCGACGCTTTCTTCCAGTTCCTGCGCGATTACCAATATAAAATACAAAACCGCGTGATGCTGGCGCGCTATCGTGGCAAGACGGTGTGCCCCAAATGCCACGGCACACGACTGCGCCCCGAGGCCAATTACGTGAAGGTGGCGGGCAAGAGCATCACCGAACTGGTGGAATTGCCCGTAACCGAACTGAAGCGATGGTTTGACAACCTGGTGCTAACCGAGCACGAACAGCAAGTGGCCAAGCGCATCCTGACTGAGATAAACAGCCGACTGCAGTTCCTGCTCGATGTGGGACTGGGTTACCTGACCATGAACCGTCTGTCCAACTCCCTCTCGGGTGGTGAGAGCCAGCGCATCAATCTGGCTACCTCGCTAGGCAGCAGTCTGGTGGGCAGCCTCTATATCCTGGACGAACCGAGCATCGGTCTGCACAGCCGCGACACCGACCGCCTGATCAAGGTGCTCAAGCAACTGCGCGACCTGGGCAACACGGTGGTCGTGGTGGAGCACGACGAGGAAATCATGCGTGCTGCCGACTGGATCATCGACATAGGTCCCGAGGCTGGCCGACTGGGTGGCGAGGTGGTCTACCAAGGCGCCCTATCTCCCCTGCCCTCGCTGGACAAGAACGACCTGAAACATGCTCCCATTCATCCCTCGTTGGGCGGTGCTGGGGGCGGTTTTACCCTGGCTTTCCTCACGGGCATAGACCAGATAGCCACGCCCACCAGTCGACGTCCCTGGAACAACTATATCGAGGTGAAGGGTGCTCGTGCCAACAACCTGCGAGGCATCGACGTGAAGTTCCCCCTGAATGTAATGACCTGCGTGAGTGGCGTCAGCGGAAGCGGCAAGTCGAGCCTGGTGCGCGACATCCTCTACCTGGGTCTGAAGCGCCACTTCGACGAGGTGGCCGACCGACCTGGCGAATTCCTCTCTCTGGAGGGCGACCTCAACCAGTTGAAGGCGGTGGAGTTCATCGACCAGAACCCTATCGGCAAGAGCACTCGCAGCAATCCTGTCACCTACGTCAAGGCGTGGGACGAGATACGCAAACTCTTTGCTAGTCAAGCGCTTTCCCAGCAGATGGGTTACACGGCAGGTTACTTCAGTTTCAACACCGAAGGCGGCCGTTGCGAGGAATGTAAGGGTGAGGGAACCGTGACTGTGGAGATGCAGTTCATGGCCGACCTGGTGCTGGAGTGTGAGAGTTGCCACGGCAAGCGCTTCAAGAACGACCTGCTGGAGGTGCGTTACGAGGGCGCAAACGTCTACGACCTGCTCAACATGACCGTCAACCAGGCCATCGAGTTCTTTACCGAGCACAAACAGAAGCGTATCATCGCTCGCCTGAAACCCTTGCAGGATGTGGGTCTGGGTTACATCAAACTGGGTCAGTCCTCCTCTACCCTCTCTGGTGGTGAGAACCAGCGCGTCAAGTTGGCCTACTACCTGGGACAGGAGAAGCAGCAGCCCACGATGTTCATCTTTGACGAGCCCACCACGGGTCTGCATTTCCACGACATCAAGAAACTGCTGCACGCCTTCGAAGCTCTGATAGAGCACGGCCACACCATCGTCATCATCGAGCACAATCTGGAAATCATCAAGTGTGCCGACCACGTCATAGACCTGGGTCCCGAAGGTGGCGACCAGGGCGGCAATCTGGTGGCTGCTGGCACACCAGAAGAAATTGCCCAATGCAGCCTGAGCTACACTGGGCAATTCCTAAGAGAAAAATTGGGTTAGGCGCACCCAAGGTGCGCGGTTAGAGATTAGAAGTAGTAACCGATTCCTAACTTCAGACCTACCTCGCTACCCTCGCTGAAGTGATTGAGGCAGAGGTTGTAGTAGATGGCAGGCTCGATGCTCACATAGTGATTCAGATAGAAGCAATAACCGATCTCGGGAGTGAGGTCGAGGTAATTGCGGTTGCCCATCTTGGTGAGCGAGGGAGTGCCAGTAGCATCATAGCCATACACAAGATGTACGTGTGAAGCATGATCCAGCATCAGGCCGCAACCCAGATACAGACCATTCTGCTTGATGTAGTAACGACCGCCTACACCTACCTCCAGGTCATTGCGGTTGTTGTCGGGACCCTTGATGGTCTGGTGCTGGAAACCGAAGCGGCCATAGAGCATCCAGGCATCCTCCAGGAAGTAACCGCCTTGAGCCTCGAGGCCCATCTTGAATCGAGCATCCTTGCTATATGACATGCTCAGACCAGAGAGTGAGGCATTGAGATAAGATGTACCCTTGTCAAACTGTGCATGTGCGCCCACACCTACCAGTGCCAGCAATGCAACCAAAAAGATTTTCTTCATAACTTTATTTGTTTTTGAGTTGTTTGTACAAATTTAGGCATAAAACCCTTACCGACCAAATCTTTTAATCATTTTTTAGTTTTGTGCCCTTGCTTCTAAAGAACAGCACGGTGAAGAGCACCATCACGGCCAGTCCACAGCCGATGCCCCACGAGAGTGGCTGCTGGAATCCCTCGGGCGCCACGATGATGTAACTGATGCTGACCACGGTCATGAACATGGCAGGCAGCAGGGCCACCCAGAAGCACTTGTCGTGCCGGCACAGCCACACGGTGATGGACCACAGGGTGATCATGGCCAGGGTCTGATTGACCCAAGCAAAGTAGCGCCACAGCACATTGAAGTCGATGAACAACAGAGCCACAGCCACCACAAAGAGGGGCAATGAGAGCGAGAGACGACGCAGGATGGTGTTCTGCTTCATGTGCAGGAAATCGGCGGCAATCAGTCGGGCACTGCGGAAGGCGGTGTCGCCACTGGTGATGGGAGCTGCCACCACACCCAGCACAGCCAGGATGGCGCCTACAGAACCTAACCAACCGCTGCAGATCTTGTTGACCACCACAGCAGGTGTTCCCATCTCGCCCAGAGCCTGATAACTGCCGGCAAACTTGATGGCTGCGCCAGCCCAGATGAGGGCCACGATTCCCTCGGTAATCATGGCTCCGTAGAAGATGCGTCGACCCAGTCGCTCGTTGGTCATGCAGCGAGCCATCAGGGGACTCTGAGTACCATGGAATCCGCTGATTGCGCCACAGGCAATGGTGATGCAGAGCATGGGGAACAAGGCCAGTCCGCGGGGATGATTACCCGTCAGAGGGTCCGTCAGTTCGGGCATGAAACCGTCGTGCAGATAGATACTGGCTCCCACGCCAAGTGCCATGATGAGCAAGGCCAGGCCAAACAGGGGATAGACGCGGGCTATCACCGTGTCGATAGGCAGGATGGTGGCCAGGATATAGTAGACAAAGATGATGCCGCACCACATGGCAGGATTGCTCCACGACCAGCCCTGAGTCATCTGGGTCAACAGGTCGGCAGGAGTGGTTACAAACACCGCTCCCAGCAGCACCAGCAGCACCAGCGAGAAGATGCGCATCACCAGTCTCACTCCATTACCCAGTTCGTCGCCCATCACCTCGGGGAGCGAAGCACCGCCCTTGCGCAACGAAATCATGCCGCTCATGTAATCGTGCACCGCACCAGCAAAGATGCAGCCAAAGACAATCCAGAGATAAGCCGCAGGACCAAACAGGATACCCATGACGGCTCCAAAGATAGGACCCGTGCCTGCAATGTTGAGGAACTGGATGAGAAACACTCGCCAGGCAGACAGGGGAATGTAGTCTGCTCCGTCTTGTTTGGTGTAACAGGGGGCCTTGCGCTGGTCGTCGGGACCAAACACACGCTCTATCACGGCACCATACAGGATGTAACCCATAATCAGGGCCACCAGGCCCACAGTGAATGATATCATGGTCGTTTTTTATTATTCGTACGCAAAGATACTAAATTATCTCTTTAATTCTGATTTCTGGACTATGAATTGTGAACAAAAAACACTATCTTTGCAAGATGAAAGCAAGAAAACTCCTACTCTCTATATTATTTATGCTGATGGGCTGCCCCTTGCAGGTGCTGGCGCAGACCCTGTGGAACGCCGAAGCAATCTATCCCAAACGCGAGGCTCGTGCTGTGTGGTTGACCACTCTGGGCGGGCTGGACTGGCCCAAGACCAAGGCTAGCAACGAGGCAGGCCGACGCAAGCAGCAGGCCGAACTTTGTGCCCTGCTGGACCAGTTGAAGGCATGCGGAATCAATCAGATTCTTTTACAAACACGTGTGCGTGGAACCGTAATCTACCCCTCGGCCATCGAGCCCTGGGACATCGCCCTGACGGGACAATATGACAAGAACCCGGGCTACGACCCCCTGGCCTACGCCATCGAGCAGACCCACCTGCGTGGCATGGAGTTGCACGCTTGGGTGGTAACCATCCCGGCCTTTAAGATTGCTGGCGCCACCAAGGTGGGAAAGAAGAGCCTGCTCAACACTCATCCCAAACTGCTAAAGAGGCACAACGATTCGTACTACCTCGACCCAGGTCTCTCGGAATCAGGAGATTACCTGGTGAACATCTGCCGAGAGATTACTAGCAAGTACGACATCGACGGTATACACTTCGACTACATCCGCTACCCCGAGAACGCAGGCACATTCCCCGATGGACCTACCTACAAGAAATACGGAGGCAAAAAGAGCAAGGCGGAATGGCGACGTGACAACATCACTCGCATCGTGCGCCAGATCTACCAAGAGGTGAAACGACTGAAACCTTGGGTGCGCGTGAGCAGCAGTCCTGTCGGGAAATATCGTGACACGAGACGTTATTCGTCCAAGGGTTGGAACTGTTTCGATGCTGTGCACCAGGATGCTCAGGGATGGCTGCGCGAGGGCATCCAGGATGCGCTCTACCCCATGATGTACTTCACCGGCGACCACTTCTATCCCTTTGCCGCCGACTGGCAAGAGGGTTGCTACGGCCGCACCGTGGCTCCGGGTCTGGGCATCTACTTCCTGCACCCCAGCGAGAAGAACTGGGACCTGAGTGTCATCGGACGCGAACTGCATTATCTGCGCCAGCAGGGGCTGGGTGGCCAAGCCTACTTCCGCTGCCGCTTCCTCACCGACAACACCAAGGGACTCTACGATCTGTTGCAGCAGTCCTACTACACTCACCTGGCACTCACTCCTGCCATGCCCTGGATCGACGACACGGCGCCCTCGGCACCTTCTCAGCCCCGTCTGTTGGAGCCCCAGGGACGCACCCAGTCGCTGGTGTGGCAACCAGCTCAGGATCAGCAGCCTGGCGGTGGTCTGCGCTACTGCATCTATGCCTCGCGCGAGTGGCCTGTCGACATCGCCCGAGCCGAGAATCTAGTGGCTACCGGACTTACCGATTGCCGTTATGATTTCGACCCTCTCACCCGTCGCCTCTATGGGCTCAATTTTGCCATCACGGCCATCGACCGCTGTGGCAACGAGAGCGCCCCTGCCCAGATTGGAGGTCCACAACCCGAGCCGAAGCCCTTGCGCAAGTGGAATATTCGATAAAAAATTAGCATCGACTAGCGCTTTTTTGCCACATCTGCTTTGCATTTTCATCAGAAAGTGCTAACTTTGCATCACAAAAATATAAAAGGAACGCAAATGGAGGCACTTTTCAGGACACACGCCTATCTGGTAGAGCACGTTTTTGCTCCCGTGAGACGCGCCCTGATGGACGAGATCAACTGGAACGATCGACTCATCGGTATCAAGGGAAGCCGAGGCGTGGGCAAAACCACCTTCCTGCTCCAGTATGCCAAGGAGCATTTCTCTGTATCAGACCGCCGCTGTCTGTACATCAACATGAACAACTTCTATTTCCAGGGCAAGAGCATCAGCCAGTTTGCCGCCGAATTCTGTCAGACAGGTGGCCGCGTGCTGCTCATCGACCAGGTCTTCAAGGAGCCCGAGTGGAGCACAGAACTCCGCCGCTGCTACGACACCCTGCCCCAGTTGCGCATCATCTTCACCGGTTCCAGCGTCATGCGACTCAAGGAAGAGAACGCCGAGCTCAACGGCATTGCCCACAGCTACAACCTGCGTGGCTTCTCCTTCCGTGAGTACCTCAACCTGAAGACCGGACTGAGCCTCAAGCCCCACTCGCTCGAGGAGATACTCACCCACCACACCCAGCTGACGGCCGAGATCTGCCGCGTGGTCAATCCACTCGAGCACTTCCAGCACTATGTTCACCACGGCTACTACCCCTTCTTCCTCGAGAAGACCAACTTCAGCGAAAACCTCATCAAGGTGATGAACATGATGATCGAGGTGGACATCCTGCTCATCAAGCAGATCGAGCTGAAGTACCTGAGCAAAATCAAGAAACTGCTCTACCTGCTGGCCACCAACGGCAACACAGCGCCCAACGTCAGCCAGCTGGCCCTCGACATGCAGACCAGCCGCGCCACAGTGATGAACTACATCAAGTACCTGAGCGATGCTCGCCTCATCAATATCCAGTATCATCTGGGCGAGTGCTTCCCCAAGAAGCCCGCACGCATCATGATGCACAACAGCAACCTGATGCACGTCATCCTGCCTCGCCAGGTAGACCAGCAGGACGCCAACGAGGCCTTCTTCCAGAATGCCCTCTGGGCCCAGCACGCCGTCAATGTAGGCGAGCGCACCAGCACCTTCCTGGTCGACGGCAAGCACGACTTCCGCATCTGCCTGGCTGCACCACGCCGACAGGCCGCCGGAGTCTACTATGCACTGGATGGCATCAATCGTGGCTATGACCGACAGATTCCTCTGTGGTTGTTTGGATTCTTGTATTAATATCGAAAAGTCAATAACAACTTTAATAACAAACATTATTATGGCAAAAGAAAAGAAATTTGTGACATGGGATGGTAACACCTGTGCCGGACATGTAGCCTACATGTTCAGCGAGGTTGCTGCTATCTATCCCATCACTCCCTCATCTCCCATGGCGGAGCATGTCGACGAGTGGGCCGCCCAGGGTCGTAAGAACCTGTTTGGCGACACAGTCCTGGTACAGGAAATGCAGTCCGAGGCCGGTGCAGCAGGTGCCGTTCACGGTTCACTGCAGGCAGGTGCTCTCACCAGCACCTTCACCGCATCTCAGGGTCTGCTGCTGATGATCCCCAACATGTACAAGATTGCCGGTGAGTTGCTGCCCAGCGTATTCCACGTGAGCGCACGTACCGTAGCTACCCACAGCCTGTGTATCTTTGGTGACCACAGCGACGTGATGGCTTGCCGCCAGACTGGTTTCGCTATGCTGGCCGAGGGCAGCGTACAGGAGGTTATGGACCTCTCTGCAGTTGCTCACCTCGCCGCTCTCGAGGCACGCGTTCCCTTCATCAACTTCTTCGACGGTTTCCGCACCTCTCACGAGTACCAGAAGGTAGAAATGATCGAGGATGACGACGTACGCGACCTCGTGGACCAGAAGGCTCTTGCCGAGTTCCGCAGCCGCTGCCTGTCACCCGAGCACCCCGTTGCCAAGGGTATGGCCGAGAACCCCGAGACCTTCTTTGCACACCGCGAGTCTTGCAACCGCTACTACGACGCTGTTCCCGCTATCGTAGAGAAGTACATGGCTGCCATCAGCGAGCGCACCGGTCGCAAGTACGACCTCTTCAGCTACTATGGTGCCGAGGATGCCGAGCAGGTAATCATCATGATGGGTTCTGGTACCGAGGCTGCTCGTGAGGCTATCGACTATGCCAACAAGAATGGCAAGAAGTACGGTCTCGTAAGCGTTCACCTCTATCGTCCCTTCAGCGTAGAGCACCTGTTGAAGGCTGTTCCCGCAACCTGCAAGCGCATCGCTGTTCTCGACCGCACCAAGGAGCCCGGAGCCAACGGCGAGCCTCTGTTGCTCGACGTCAAGGACGCTTTCTATGGCAAGGAGAATGCTCCCGTCATCGTAGGCGGCCGCTACGGTCTGGGTTCTGCCGACGTGACTCCCACCATGATTCTGGGTGTCTACGAGAACCTCGAGTTGCCTCAGCCCAAGGACCACTTCACCGTGGGTATCATCGACGACCTCACCTACACCTCTCTGCCTGCCAAGGAGGAGATGGCTCTCGGTGGCGAGGGTATCTTCGAGGCTAAGTTCTTCGGTCTGGGTGCTGACGGTACCGTGGGTGCCAACAAGAACTCAGTCAAGATCATCGGTGACAACACCGACAAGTACTGCCAGGCATACTTCTCTTACGACTCTAAGAAGTCGGGTGGTTTCACCTGCTCGCACCTGCGTTTCGGTGACACTCCCATCCGCTCTACCTATCAGATCAAGACTCCCAACTTCGTAGCATGTCACGTGCAGGCCTATCTGCGCATGTATGATGTACTGCGTGGTCTGCGCCAGAACGGCCAGTTCCTGCTGAACACCATCTTCGACGGCGAGGAGCTCGTCAACTTCCTTCCCAACAGCGTCAAGAAGTACTTCGCTGAGAAGAACATCACCGTCTACTACATCAATGCTACCAAGATCGCTCAGGAGATCGGTCTGGGCAACCGCACCAACACCATCCTCCAGTCTGCATTCTTCCGCATCACCGAGGTTATCCCCGTTGACCTGGCTGTAGAGCAGATGAAGAAGGCCATCGTCAAGTCTTATGGCAAGAAGGGTGAGGACGTAGTCAACATGAACTATGCTGCTGTGGACCGCGGTTCAGAGTACAAGACTCTCGCTGTAGATCCCGCTTGGGCCAACCTGCCCGAGGACGAGGCTATCGTACGTGACGAGCCCGAATACATCACCAACCTCGTTCGCGTCATCAACGCACAGAACGGTGCCGACCTGCCCGTTTCTGCCTACAAGGGCATCGAGGATGGTACTTGGGAGCAGGGTACCGCTGCCTATGAGAAGCGCGGTGTTGCCGGCTTCGTACCCGTTTGGGACAGCGAGAAGTGTATCCAGTGTAACAAGTGTGCATTCGTATGTCCTCACAGCTGCATCCGTCCCATCGTCATGACCGACGAGGAGAAGGCTGGCTTCGAGGGTCAGACCATCGAGATGAAGGCTCCCGCTGCCATGAAGGGCATGCACTTCACCATCCAGGTGGGTGTCAAGGACTGTCTGGGTTGCGGCAACTGTGCCGACGTATGTCCCGGCAATCCCAAGCTCGGCGGCAGCGCTCTGAAGATGGCTGCTTACGACGACTCTAGCGCCGAGGCTGCTCAGGAGGCTAAGAACTGGGAGTACTGCGTCAAGAGCGTCACCAGCAAGCAGGACCTCATCGACATCAAGCAGAGCCCCAAAAACAGCCAGTTCGCTACTCCTCTCTTCGAGTTCAGTGGTGCATGTTCTGGTTGCGGTGAGACTCCCTACGTCAAGCTCATCGCTCAGCTCTTTGGCGACCGTCAGATGGTAGCCAACGCTACCGGTTGCTCATCTATCTACTCAGGTTCTATCCCCTCTACTCCCTACACCAAGAACGAGAAGGGTCAGGGTCCCGCATGGGCCAACTCTCTGTTCGAGGACTTCTGCGAGTTTGGTCTGGGTATGGTAATCGCTAACAAGAAGATGAAGGCTCGCATCACCGCCCTCTTGCAGGAGGCTATCGCAGGCGACTGCGCTACCGACGAGTTCAAGGCTGCTGCTCAGCAGTGGATCGTGGGTCAGAACGATGCCGAGGCTTCTAAGGCTGCTGCTGCAGTGCTGAAGCCCCTGATCGCCGCTTGCGCCGAGAAGGGTTGCCCCACCTGCGCTCAGTTGAAGGAGCTCGACCACTATCTGGTTAAGCGTAGCCAGTGGATCATCGGTGGTGACGGTGCATCTTACGATATCGGTTACGGTGGTCTCGACCACGTCATCGGCAGTGGCGAGGATGTCAACATCTTCGTTATCGACACCGAGGTTTACTCTAACACCGGCGGTCAGGCCTCTAAGGCTACTCCCATCGGCGCCATCGCCCAGTTCGCTGCCAACGGTAAGCGCGTGGGCAAGAAGGACCTGGGTCTCATGCAGGCCACCTATGGCAACGTCTATGTTGCTCAGGTAGCTATGGGTGCCGACCAGAGCCAGTGCTTGAAGGCCTTCCGCGAGGCTGAGGCTTGGCACGGTCCCTCACTGATCATCGGTTACGCTCCCTGTATCAACCACGGTCTGAAGGCCAAGAGCGGTATGGGTAAGTCTCAGGCCGAGGAGGCTAAGGCTGTAGAGTGTGGTTACTGGCAGTTGTGGCGTCTGAATCCCGCTCTGGCCGAGGAGGGTAAGAACCCCTTCCAGCTGGATAGCAAGGAGCCCGACTGGGACAAGTTCCAGGACTTCCTCGAGGGCGAGGTTCGCTTCCTCTCTCTGAAGAAGGCCGCTCCCCAGGAGGCACAGGAGCTCTACGATGCTTGTAAGGCTGCTGCACAGCGCCGCTACAAGACCTACATCCGCAAGACTCAGGAGGATTGGTCACTCTAAGACCTCTCTCCCGTCCCCCATTGTGGGGATGATGAGCAATATTATCAATAAGGTGGAATCTTCGTGGTTCCACCTTATTTTCTTTCTCCACCCCTGGATTTGCGGCGTACGAAAAATCTTTACACGTTCGGAATTGTAAATTCTGCACCCGTAATCGGTTGGAAATCAGAAGCAAGACACCGACGCACAACTGACGAACGGATACAAGTCTGCATCACGGTTGCAAATGAACCTGTCTATTGCACCTGTCTCAGTTATCTCAATTATCTCAATTATCTCAATTATCTCAATTATCTCAATTATCTCAATTAAATAAACTGAGATAAAAATAGGTTATTATATATAAATATATTTATATATAATAAAATTTCTTTTCAAACTTTTTGCGGAAGTGTTCCTACCCGTAATTGAGATAATTGAAACTGAGATAACTGAGATAATTGTAACACTGTGATTACGAGTGTGGCGATTTTCTGCCAGATTGTCCTCCCCGATCTCAATTATCTCAATTTCAATTATCGCAGTTACTGGCTACATGCATCCGGTAATCCCGCAAACGGAAAAGTGCAACTCAAAAAAAAATTCACCCCTCGAATCACACTGACAGACATGCATTTAGAGCCACCTGGCACGACAAGAAATTGCCACTTGTTCACCATTTTCAAATCAAAAACCGTAGTATATAGTGAGGGGCCACTTGATTACGAGTTATCCTCCTGGGCATCACATGTACTCTATTCTACTCTTTTCGGCCAAAGAGAGTAGTTGTCCGGGGCCCAAAGAGTACTGTTTTTGTTCAGGACATATACTCTCTCGGGAATACCCAAATCTCAGAACGCATAGCACAAGAAAAGGAGACCCCATGGAGCCTCCTTTCCTGATTATCGATGCGCGAGAGCGCGTGAGATTACTTCAGAACCTTTTTGCCATTCTGGATGTAGACACCCTTGCGAGCCTGGCTGACACGGCGGCCAGAGAGGTCGTAGAGAGCAGCAGGACGAACGGGAGCGGACTGGACAGCCTCTACTCCGTCGACAACATCACCGCCATCGATGAGCTGCACCTTGCAGCGGTTGCAGTTCTCGACATGACCAGTAGACTTGTTGTAGAGGATGGCGATGGCATGCAGACGGTCGGGATGCTGCACGAGATCCTCCCTTTTACCATAGTTGGACACCATGTTAGCAGTCTGGAAATTGTAGGCGTGACGGAACAGCTGACCCTCGGCACACGAGGTGGGGATGACACCCTCGATGGTGGCACCACCTGCACCCGACTGGGCGATGACAACATCATCAAAGGTCAGGAGCATATACTCGGCTCCCTGATTGATGGTGTCCATGCCTGCGATGTACATGTTGTTGTAGGCTCCGTTATTGAAATCAGCACTGTAGTAGTTGTGCTGACGCCAGTTACCACCAGTGCCATAGAGGCCATCGGCCGTGATAAGGTAAGCCACACCATAGTTGGCCTGGGCCACATCCTGGCAGAACTGGTACTGAGCGTGGACGGAGAGGACACCCGACTGCTGGTAGAGTTCGGCCTGGACATCGACATTGGCTGCAGTGCTCTCGTTGCACTCGTCGAGCCAAGTCTGCTCGATGCCGAGATCCTGACGATAGTCACCTCGGTAAGCATCGGTGATGTGATTGCGGTCGATGCAGGCCATGGGGAAGCCATCAACAGCGACGGGATAGGCTGTAGTGATCTGCATGGCGTCATCATTGTGATACGAGGCACAGATGAAGTCAGAGTGATGCTCATTCATCCACTTGATGCTGGCCCATCCTGCGGGGCAAAAACCGCACCAGGTGCCGGTGAACTCCTCCATGAGGGGATGCTTGACGGGCACAACGAGCACGACATGGAGCAGACCAGTTCCGACAGCCTGCTGGCTATGATTGGGCTGGCCATTGACGTGCGTGATGGTGAGGGTGCCCTGGTGCTCGCCACGCACGCTGATGGCGGGTGTGGGAACCTGGATGATGGCAGACGCTCCATAATACTCGTGCGAGATGCTGACGTCGGCATGGCCCTGGGTCTGCAGGCCGGCTACCTCGTAGGTGTAGTCGATGCTGCTGATGTCGTTGGTGCCATGGTTCTGGATGAGGACGTCGACAGTGCCGGGCTCGCCCACAGCAACACTGGTCTCGCGTATGCGACTCACGCTGGCAGCATCGGTCTGGAACACTTCGCCCTGGACTACGAGCTGAATGGGCAACACACCGCCGATGCTGGCACCTACGTCGGTCCACTTGCGATAGGTGCGGCTGGTGATGCACATCAGTCCACCGGGCTGGTCGTCGGCAATGAGCAGCAGGGGCTTAGCATTGTTGTCGAGCGTGTTGGTGGCAGACACCTTGAGGGTGTAGCCTACGTAGAAGGGCTCGCTGGTGATGGTGTAGGGCTCGGGCAGCGTGATGGTGGTCCACTGACCCTCGGGAGTGAATTCGACATTGGCAATGTCGCCTGTGGCCTTGCCGCTGGTGGCAGTGAGCTCACGGGTGAGGAAGGCGCTGCAAGCGGTGAGCTTGTCGGCCTCGGGGTCGAGGGGAACACGAATCTGGGTCACCTGGCCTCCCACCAGAGAAGGCTGGTCCACCAGCATAGCGACACTGTAAGTCTCGGCCTTGGCAGTACCCCAGTTTTGCAGTTTCTGGCTGCCGGTGTAGTAACCAAAACTGATGCTCTGCGCGCTGGCGCAGAGCATCATAGAGAGGGTTATGAATGTAGATAAGAATCTTTTCATTTCCTAGAGTTTACTTGTTGACAAACTTCTTGCCATTCTTGATCACGAGACCACGGTAGTTGTTGTCGACACGCTGGCCAAGTGCATTGTAGGCAGCAGCGGACTGCTTGCCGGTCTCGATACCCTGGACACCGGTGCCAGATCCATCGATTGAGCTGAGCCATACGATGTTGGACTCGGTGCGCTGGCCACCACCGTAGTAGATGGTCTGGATTCCGTAGTCGTCGAAGCCGGTCTCGTAGATGACGATGTTGCTACCGCCCACGTAGATGTCCTCGTAACCCTGCTCGTCGTAAGAGGTGAAGTTGAAGGGAATCTCGGTGATCTCCTCGAGGTCATAGTCAGCCAAACCAACATACTCGTCAACATAGAAGGTGAAGGGCTCGGGCTTACCGTCTACCTTGACCCAAACGATGTAGAACAACTTGTTCTGGTCGATGTAGTTGCCGTCTACGTCCTCGAGCTTGACGTTGCAGCCGAGCATGTCGTAACCGTAGTCGTCGAACCAGTTGTTGAAGCCCTGGATCTCGGGATCGGCGGGAGTGGCAACCTTGTCCTCGAAGTAGTTGAACTTGGGCTGGATGCAAGCCACAACGGGTGAGGTAGCATCGGCACCCTTACCTGCATTGACGAGCAGGGCGATGTCAGAAGCCGAGGTGAGCATCTTGCGCTCTACATTGTAGGTGAAACTGTACTCGGGGATGAAGCTGTAGTTGATATCGTCGTAGTACTCATCGTAGTAGTCGTCATAGAGCTGGTCGATGGTGACATTGGCAAATGTGCAGTATGAGATGAAGCCGCTGCCGAGACCCAGGAACTGGTCGCTCTGGAAGGTCACCTTGCCGTCGCCGATGGTGCCGACGATGGCAGACTCGGGATCCTGAGCGCTGACGCCAGCGATGTACATCTTGTCACCGTCGATGGCTACCTGCACCATCTCGGCATTGTCATAGTTGCCGTCGCTGTACATAAAGGCCCACTCTTCAGTCTCCAGACCCTCGGGGATGGTGGTGGCCACCTCGTTGAAGGGCACGTAGACGCTGTTGTAGTCGGCATAGCCACCCCAACCGAAGTCGTCGGTGAAGGCAAGACCATAGACGAAGCTAGCAAGACCGGTCTCCTCGTCTACCTCAGCGGTCTGATCGAGGGTGATGGTGCCGTCCTCACCGATGGTGAAGGTCACCTCCTTGTCGTCGGTCATCACATAGTCGTAGTAGTACTCGTCGTAGTTTGCATCATAGAGCATCTTGGGTGTGAAGGCTCCGGTCATGTAGCCATAACCCTCCTCCTCGCTGTAGAGGATGCACTGCTTGAGGGGCATGTGGATCTTGTTGCCTTCCTTGGTACCCTTGACCCAAACGCCGCCCTCGACCTGGGCGATAGAGATGGGGTTCTCCATGTAGACGGTCTTGCCGTCGGGAGCGGTAACAACACGGATAGAGGTGCCGCTCTGAGTCTCCTCGATGACGTAACCCCAGAAGGTGTAGTAGGCTCCTCCCTTACGGGCATAGGTGGCTACCTCGCCCTCGGGCTGCTCGGTGATGATGGTAGTGTCGATCTCGTCGCCACCGCCAGGATTGTCGCCACCGCCGTTGGGACCCTGCAGAACCACGTTGTAGATGATCTCTACAGCATCGGTGGTGTTGGGTGAAACGGAGAATGAGATGTTGGTGTTCATCTCGTTGTAGGTGTAGCGGTCGTTCTCGGCATCATACTTCAGGACGATGTCGCCGAGGATATTCTCGAGGTCGTCGCAAGAAACCACATAGACGTCGTAGCCCTGTACGGTACCCAGATACTGGTTGTTGGGCAGGGTGATGTTGCCATCGGCATCCACTGTGCCCTTGAGCCATGCACCGGGTGCAAAGTAGAGGAGACCCTGGACATAAGCGTCGTTGCCGTCGAAGCCAATCTTGACAGTGTAGGGCCAGTACTCAGAGTAACTGCCTGCGTCGTGACCAGCACTACGGATTGAAGCCTTGTACTCTATGGTCTCGAGGCCGGTGGGAGGAATAACCAGGCCACGGTCGTCGGTGATGGGATATACGCTGACGTCCATCAGGATGTCGAGATACATGAGGGTGACGGGGCTAGCATTCTCCACGAGCCAGCAATCCTCATCAAAGATGAGTGACTGCTCTTCGGGATCCCAGTAGGCCTTGGCGTCGAACAAAGAGGGATCCTCGCTTTCCATGGCCTCCTCGACACTGATAGAGGTGAAGTAGATGTCATAGAAACCCATGTAGGTGCCTACGTACTGGCCCGAGGGGAAGGTAACCACGCCATCAGCGCCCAGAGTACCCTTGACCCAAGGAGTGCCCATATCGGGGCAGAGACCGGCTACATAGATGTCGTTGCCGTCAATAGCCATCATACCGGTGACGCTAGAGGCCTTCTGACTAGAGAAGCTGGTGTAGCTGATGTCGACAGCCTTCACCTCGGCAGTAGCAGGAGGAGTAACAAGCTCCTTGCCTCCGTCACCAGCACCATCGGGACTGATGACAGTGCCCTTCAGCGCGTCGAGAGCTTCGAAATCATCGTTGGTTGCCATGAACAGGAAACCACCTGCCACATCGGACATGGTGCGGGTCTCGGGATCGTACTTGAGAACGAAG
The DNA here is from genome assembly GCA_045600505.1 of Bacteroidaceae bacterium. Classification (GTDB taxonomy): domain Bacteria; phylum Bacteroidota; class Bacteroidia; order Bacteroidales; family Bacteroidaceae; genus Physcousia. Next base: position 69,464 of record JAZRYA010000063.1, on the reverse strand, counting down.
TCGGTGTAGCTCTCCATGTCGGCAGAATACTCGAGCCAGGTGGGCATCATGCCCATGCTCTCGCCTGAGTAGTTGTCAAAGGCCTCTACCTCGCCCAGATACTGGTCCTTGGCAAAGGTGACGGTAGCTCCGTCGATGGTACCCTTGACCCATGACTGAGGAGCCGATGAGAACATGCCCTGAACGTAGACGTCGTTGCCCACGAAACCTACCTGCACGTCATACTTGACCTCGCTGAATGAGAGGTAGCTGAAGGACATGAGGGTGAAAGTCTCGGTCTCGAGGCCGTCGGGAGCAGCCACCAACTCGGTGCCACCGATCTTGCGAGGTGCCTTGCGTGCCTTGCTAGCAGTGGTCTTGTTGACGATCTTGACCTTCTGGTTCAGTTCGGGCTGCTGCTTGATGCTGGTGCGCAACTGGCGCATAGCGGTCTGCTGCAGGTTCTTCTGCACGCGCAGGTCAGTCTTCTTCTGGACGGCCATCTTCTTACTGGGCACAGCCTTGGTCTGCAACATAATATTGCGACCATTGACCTTGCCGATTACATGATTTTTCTGCTTGCTGGTCAGAGTCACCTGCTTCTGGTCAACAGGCTGCAGCTTGTTGAGTGTGAGGGGTCTCTGAGCATACGAAGCAACTGCCATGATGGCAGCAAAAAGCATGAGTAAATACTTCTTCATAAGCTTTGTTTTTTAATATTATATTAGTTTTGTGTTTATCCCGCTTACAAATACGTTGCAAATATACACATTTTTACAATAAATTGTACGAAAATTGCTGATTTTTTGTACAAATCGACGGATTTTGAGGGATTTTCATTCCTCATTTATCATTATAACAAGAAAAGGAGACCCTGAGGCCTCCTTTCCTATTATCTATGCGCGTGAGCGCGTGAGATTACTTCAGAACCTTTTTGCCATTCTGGATGTAGACACCCTTGCGAGCCTGGCTGACACGGCGACCAGAGAGGTCGTAGAGAGCAGCAGCGGGCTGAGCAGGAGCAACGGTCTTGTCAATGCGAGTGGGGATGGATGAACTCTCGTAGTAGAGGGTGAAGTTGTCCAACTTGAACCAACCTGCAGCCTGCTCAGTCTGGGGCTCACCAGTCCATCCGTCGAGATTGTCGGTGCGGAAACCAAAGGTGGCTACTCCGTCCTCGCCCACACCAAAGTGGAGAGTGAGGGTGCGCAGCAGGATGTCGTTGGTGGAAGCATCCCAACCGGCATAATTGAGGTAGTCGTACTCCTGAGCCTCGTCGAGGAAGATGCCCTGGTTGACGGTGAGGTCATAGGCACGGAAGACGTCGTCGGAGGTGGTGTTCTCCAGGAACTCGGGGATGTAGTCGTTCTCGCCACCATAGAGGCAAACGACGCCGTTGGCAAAGAGGCGCTGGGTGGTGAGGTTATCGCCACTCCAGTCGGTGTTGCGGGCCATCACGTCGGCAGTAAGCATGTAGGTACCGGGCTTCAGACCAGTGAGGGTCTGCGAGAGCTCGACCTGGGGGATGCTGCTGTTCCAGATACCCCAAACGTGAGTACCGTCGGTGTACTGGTGGTCGTGGAAGTTGCCCAGCTCGTCGGTGACGCTGATGTTGTCACCGCTGTTGATGGCACACCAGGCTACTACACCCTGAGCGCGGATCTCGTCGGCTGTCTCGCACTTCTCACCATTGAGGTAGAGGTTCCATCCGTAAGGAGCGTTCTGCACGCCGTCGCTGTTGACACCACCCTGGTTGCGCAGGTCCTCGAAGCTGCGGTTGACGATGAGGTCGCTGACATCAGCACCCTCGCTCACACCGCTGTGGAGGCAATCCTGATAAGCCTGCTCGAGTTTTTCGATGAGCTCGTTCACCTGCTCGGCGGTGTAGCTACCGTCCTCGTAACCAGACTTCACATCATCGTAGAAATCGTAGAAGTCATCGAGACCAGTGTAACCAGCCTCCTCACAAACAGAGAGGCGCTCGAGGGCCAGGTCGAGGGCTGCAAGCAAGGGCTCATAGGCTGCGGCTTGCTGGGCTGCCTCGTCGAGCAGAGTGCCAATGGCGGCAATACCCTCGTCGAGGTTGTCGTAATTGATACCCTTGTACTTGGCGCTGTACTGAGCGTCCATAGGCTGCTCGGCCAACTGCTCAAGGGCGTCGGTCAGGTAGTTGTAGAGGTTGCGCTGATCGGCTGCATCGAAGCCTTCCTTATAGATGGTGAAATGGTCGGTCTTGAACCATCCCTCGCCACCGTTGGCCCAGTCGCGCAGAGCGGCCTCGTGGTCGCCGTTGGTGCGAATACCAAAGGTGAGGGTACCGTCGTAGACATAAGCGCGAACGCAGATCTCCTGCATCTCACGGTCGGTGGTGGGCTCGAGCAGGTCGGCATAGGTCTTGTACTCGAGGGGCAGGATGCCTTCTGCATACTCGCTCTCGCCAGCAAAGAGGGTGCTGTTGTAGTTACCAAACACACGCTGGGTGGTGCGGCGTGAACCGCCACTGTTGGCACCTACCATCAGACCACAGGTGATGGTGTAGGTTCCGTTGTCCAGTCCGGTGATGGTCTGGCTGATTTCGTACTCGGGCACAGCAGCAGTCCAGAGACCAAAGCTATACTGGCCATCCTTGTAACCCTCGCTATCGTCGTTGACACCGTGCCATGCGGTCACGCCCAGTGCGCTAACCTCGCCGGCAGTGCGGGCCTGCTGGCCATTGATGTAGACGTTCCAACCGGTGGGAGCACCTGCCACGCCGCTGGTCTGGTTGCCTCCCTGGGCCGAGAGGTCCTCGAAGCTCATGTTCTCACCCATAGAGGTGATGTCGCCCAGACCGAGTGCCAGGTCGTCGCAAGCCTTCTTCAGGAGACGGAATGCCTCCTTCAGAGTCTCCACGTCGGTGGTGGTGTCAAAGACTGACTTGGCAGCAGAGATGGCGTTGGCCAACTTGTCAGCATCGATACCCTCGGCCTTGATGATCTGATTGTAGAGGTCTACCTTGGCCTGAGTGAGAGCTACCAGAGCCTCCTGGTCCTCGGTGGTGAAGCCTTCCTTCTGCATCATGGCCTCGGCTGCTGCCAGAGTGGCACGGAAACCCTCGGCATAACCCTCGATGTTGCAGTAGCTGTTCTCGAATCCCTGAAGATTCTTCCAGGCCTCGCCCATCATAACAAAGGTGGGCACGTCCTCGACCTGTACAAAGGCCCAGTGCATGCTGGTGCTGTCGGCCATTACCTTCCAGGCATAGTCGTTCTCCTCGTCATAGTTGATGACAGGGGTGGTACCGTCTTCCTCAAACTTGATGCCGCCGAAAAAGTCGGGGTACCAACTGTTGGTGACCTCGCTGATGACCCAATACTGACCGCCTGCATTGAGGTGCAGGTTCATGCCGATAACCATGGGGTTGCCCTGACCCTCGGAAGCTGTCAGCTGGTAGAAACCTGTTGCCAGGGTGCTGGGGGTTACGATCCAGGTTGCCTCCTGTGAGAGGTTGCCATTCAGGTTGTCGGTACCGCCAGGAACACCCATGTAGGTGTAGATGGGGTAGTTGTCATTCTCGTCCAATACGCCATCCTCATTGGTATCTTCTTCGGCTGCGACAGCATTGTAGATGGTCTCACCCGTGGTGAAGAGCCAGCGCTCTCCCTCGGCGTCGTAGTGGGCTGTGACGGCCAGGGTTTGGTACTTGGAGTCGTTGGGGCCCAAGAAATAATAAGCACCGTCCCAACTGGTGCGGGCCATGTAGCCCGTGGGAACGGCCAGGTTGCACAGAATGTACTTGCCGCCATCCTGCAACTGCTGCACGGGGTAGCGGGGGAAATCCACCGCTCCTGCCACTCCAGCTAGGCTGGCGAGGGCTGCAGTAAACACAAAACGTAAAAGTTTAGTCATTGCGTTAGTTTTAATTGTTAATAATTGAGTTGATTATAAAGTTAATTTTTGGAATCTTCGGGGATGTGAATGCAGGCGGACACAGCAAAGGTAACCAGCGTGCAGAGGCACACGACGATGAAAAAATGTTGGAACCCTAGTGCATCAGCCAACTTACCTGCCACCATACCAGGCAACATCATACCGAGAGCCTGAAACGCTGTGCAGAGCGAAAAGACCGAGGTACTACGCTCACCCCGTGAAAAATAGACCAGGAAGAGCATGTAGGCTGTGAAACCAAAGCCATAGCCCAACTGCTCAATGGCCACACAGGCATTGATAATCCATAGGTTGTCGGGCTGTGCATAAGCCAGATAGATGTACACGACATCGGGCAACGAGATGCTGAGCACCATAGGCCACAACCAGCGCTTGAGTCCGTGGCGGGAAACCACCCAACCACCAATGATACCACCTGCCAGCAACCCCACCACGCCGATGGTTCCGTAAGCAAAACCTACAGTAGCTGTGCTCAGACCAAGACCACCCTCGCCTATTGTACGGAGCATAAAGGGCTGGGCCATCTTGGCCAACTGGGCCTCGGGAAGTCGGAACAACAGCATGAAGAGGATGGCCGACAGAACGTGAGGCTTGCTAAAAAAGGTCTTGAGGGTCTCGTAGAATGCGGATCCTTCCGCGCCCTCTCCTCGAGAAGAACTGAGAACGGGAGTCAGGGCAACCTTGTGCCACCCTGCCAACACAACCAGTATACCTGCCATCAGTCCCATCGTAATACTCCAAGACATGGCGATGTCGTGACGTTGCTGCAACCAGCCGGCCAGCATGACCAGTGCTCCCTGGCAGAAGATACTGCCCACACGGTAGAATGTGCTACGGAAACCTACATAGAAGGCCTGGTCCTCGGCATTGAGAGCCTGGATATAATAACCGTCGGCAGCAATGTCGTGCGTTGCACTGCTAAAGGCCATCAGCCAGAAGAAGGCCAAGGTGGCACGCAACCACATGGCAGTGGGCAATGTGAGAGCCACGCCCGCCAACGAGGCGCCGATGAGCAACTGCATGCTGAGAATCCACCAACGACTAGTGCGCAGAGCGTCGACCAGAGGACTCCACAGGGGCTTGATGACCCAAGGCAGGTAGAGCCACGAGGTGTAGAGAGCCAGTTCAGTATTGCTCAACCCCATGTTGGTGTACATGATGACGGAGAGCGTCATGACTGCCATATAAGGCAGCGCCTCAGCGAAGTACAGGGTCGGAACCCAGGCGTATGGTTTCATGTCTATAGATGAATAGGTAAGTCCATGCCAGCAAGGCGGTGGAAGCATCGATGGTGAAGAAGGTGTGGAAGCCCAACGCGTCGATGAGCCAGCCGCTGGCAGCCATGGGGATGACCATCATGACTGCCACCAGAGGGACGTAGAGATAATTGATGGTATTGCGGTAACGCTCACCACTGATGTAGTGGACGAAATGCATGCAGATGTTGAGCCCAAAGCCAAAGAAGAACTGGGCCTGAAAAGTAGCGACACAGAGCACTCCCAGCGAAGAGGGAGGTTCGATGGTCATCATGAGATAGATAGCAGGGCTGAGTCCGAGAGGAATGGCCATCCACCAAAGCAGTCGGCTTACATCGAGCCATTGCATCAACTGGCGACCCAGGAAGATGCCCACGGTAAAGGCTATCACGCCCACTGCACCCTGGGCCAGAGCCACCTCCTGGATGGTGCAGCCCAGACCACCCTGGCCCACTGGAGCCAAGAGGAAAAGCACTCGGCTATAGAACATCAGGCTCTGGGGAAGCAACAGCACCCCAAGCATCGTCACTGCCAACAGCCAATGGCGCTTGTGGCGGATACGGTCGATGACACGCATCTCGGCTCGGATGGCATAGAGACCCGTCGAGGGTCGGTAAGCATCGCCCACATGAGGACGACGGAGCACGGCCATGTGGTAGAGGGCAAACACAAGCATCACGCCTGCACACAGGTAACAACCCATGGCCCATGCACGAGGAATGCTGCGGTATATGACCTGGAAACCACCCACCATGAGGATGAGCAGACCATAGGTGCATACGGTGGCCATCTGGGCACAGAAGATCTTGAGCCCGTTGTACTCGCGCTGTTGTTGAGGATAGAGCATGCGCTCGTAGTACATGCGGGCTGCCAACTCGTGCCAGGCTGTAAGCACAGACAGAATGAAAAGGCCCACAAACAACCACTCGCTCAGTCGGGTGTAACGGGGGAAAGTGAGGGCTATACCGCCCATGGTGAGCACCATGCCCAGCTCGATCCACTGGATGACACGGCGAAAATGTCCCATGCGACGCACACGCTCACGCACAAAGCTCTTGAGAACCCAAGGGATAAAAAGACACCCACAGTAGCCCAGGGCCACTGCGGGTGGAGTATCGGTCTGGATAAACATGAAGAGGGCTACATAGGTAATCATTGCTGCCGGTATTTCCTCGGCAGCAAAGAGACTGGGAATCCAAGTCCAGAATGCCCTCATGTCTACCTCTTAGTAGCTACGTGCAATCAGTACACGGCACTTGCTGGGCTTGCCAGTAACCATGTCGACACCGGGAGTCTGTTCGAAACCGTAAGGTACACAACGGATGGTGGCCTGAGTTTCCTCCTTGATGCGAGCCTCGGTCTCGGCAGTTCCGTCCCAATGGCAGAGGAAGAAGCCTCCGTCCTTGACACGCTCCTTGAACTCCTCATAGTTGTCACACTCATAGATGTGTGCGTCACGGAAGTCCTTGGCTTTCTTGAAGATGTTCTGCTGAATCTCGTCGAGCAGGTTCTTGACATACTGTTCGATGCCTTCAATGCTGACGTTCTCCTTCTCCAAAGTGTCACGGCGCATAACCTCGACAACACCCTTCTCCAGGTCACGTGCACCCAGAACGAGGCGTACAGGTACGCCCTTCAACTCATAGTCGGCAAACTTGAAGCCGGGACGACGGTTGTCGGCATTGTCGTACTTGACGCTGACGCCCAACTTCTTCAAATTCTCAACGATAGCAGCAGCCTTCTCGTCCAGCATGGGCATCTGGTCGCCCTTGCCGATGGGGATAATAACCACCTGGATGGGAGCCAGAGCGGGAGGCAACACGAGGCCATTGTCGTCAGAGTGGGTCATGATGAGAGCACCCATCAGACGAGTGCTGACACCCCATGAGGTGGCCCAAGCGTACTCGGGCTTGTTCTCCTTGTTGAGGAACTGCACGTCAAAAGCCTTACCAAAGTTCTGACCCAGGAAGTGACTGGTACCGCTCTGCAGCGCCTTACCGTCCTGCATCATAGCTTCGATGGTGTAGGTGTCCAGGGCACCAGCAAAACGCTCGGTCTCGCTCTTGACGCCCTGTACCACGGGCACAGCCAGATAGTTCTCGGCAACATCGGCATAGACCTTCAGCATCAACTGAGCACGCTCCTCGGCCTCCTCGCGAGTGGCGTGAGCAGTGTGACCCTCCTGCCACAAGAACTCACTTGTACGCAAGAACAGACGAGTACGCATCTCCCAGCGCATCACGTTACACCACTGGTTGACCAGCAGAGGCAGGTCACGGTAAGAGTGAATCCAGTTCTTGAAAGTATTCCAGATGATGGTCTCACTGGTGGGACGGATGATGAGCACCTCCTCCAGACGAGCTGCGGGATCCACAACCACGCCATCGTGGGTCTCATTGGTCTTCAGACGATAGTGGGTGACAACTGCACACTCCTTAGCAAAGCCTTCGACATGCTCGGCCTCACGAGAAAGGAAGTTTTTGGGGATGAGCAAAGGGAAGTAGGCGTTCTGAACACCAGTCTCCTTGAACTTATCGTCCAGCACACGCTGAATCTTTTCCCAGATTGCATAGCCATAAGGCTTGATGACCATGCAGCCACGCACGTCGCTCTGCTCGGCCAAATCTGCCTTCACTACCAATTCGTTGTACCACTTTGAGTAGTCCTCACTACGCTTGGTGAGGAATTCCAATTCTTTTGCCATATCTTGTTTTTTATTATTCGTATTTGCCGTCGCGCACGCGTCTACCTATAAATATAGGTGCCAAATTACTAAAAAAGAGGGAAATTCCGACACAAAATAGGGGATTTTCGCCCACGAATCAGATAAATTTGCCTATCTTTGCAAAAAATTTGAGAGAACATCATCATACAATAAAATTAAAAACAAGAATTATGAAAGGATTGAAGTTTGCAATCATCGCTTTGTGCGGTGCTATGTTGCTCGAGGGTTGTAACATGACTAATACTGCCAAGGGTAGTATGATCGGTGCTGCTGGTGGTGGCGCTGCTGGTACTGGTATCGGTGCTGCTATCGGTGCTCTGGTAGGTGGCAAGAAGGGTGCTAAGCTGGGTTCTGCTATCGGTGCAGGCGCTGGTGTAGCTGTAGGTACCACTGCTGGTGCTCTGATTGGTCGTAAGATGGATAAGGCTAAGGCCGCTGCTGCTGCTCTGGCTCAGGCTGAGACCTTCACCGACGCTAATGGTCTGGAGGGTGTAAAGGTTACCTTCGACAACGGTATCCTCTTCAAGACTGGTAAGGCTGACCTGCAGGCTGGCGCTCAGGCTACTCTGAAGAAGTTCGTCAACGAGGTTCTGAACGTGTACACTGACTGTGATGTTAACATCTATGGTTTCGCTAGCAGCGACGGTTCTGACGCTACCAACCTGACCCTGAGCCAGAAGCGTGCTGACGTGGTTACCAACTACCTGAAGGCTTGTGGTGCTTCTGCTTCTCAGCTGAAGAGCTCTAAGGGCTTCGGTGAGGATCCCGGTTACCTGATCTTCAACGCTGACGGTTCTGAGAACATGGTTGCTAGCCGTCGTGTAGAGGTTTACCTCAACGCTAGCAAGGCTATGATCGAGGCTGCTAACGCTGGCACCCTGAAGTAATCAAATTTAGACTATGATTCCGGTTTTCAAGCGGATTCAAAAATTTATGCAATGGATTGTGCTCCTGTTCTTTGGGAGCACAATCCTTGTTGTTTTTATCTACAAGTGGTGTCCTGTCTATGTGACACCGCTCATGGTGATTCGCTGCACGCAACAGGTGTGGCATGGCGAGAAGATACGTTGCCGCCATCACTGGGTGCCCATGGAGGAAATGTCGAAATACATGCCTGTGGCTGTCATGGCTACCGAAGACCAGCGTTTCCTCGACCATCACGGATTTGATCTAAAAGAGATAAGCAACGCCCTGCAGGAGCGCGCACAAGGAAAACGTAGACGTGGGGGAAGCACCATCAGCCAACAGACCGCAAAGAATGTGTTCCTGTGGCCCAACCCTAGTTGGGTACGAAAGGGATTTGAGGTTTACTTTACAGGACTCATCGAGATTATCTGGGGCAAGCATCGCATCATGGAGGTGTACCTCAATAGTATCGAGATGGGAGATGGCATCTATGGTGTGGAGGCCGTAGCACAACAGCATTTCGGTTGTTCGGCTGCAGACTTATCTCGTCCGGCCTGCGCCCTGATAGCAGTCACCCTACCCAATCCCCGGGAATACAGTTCAGCCAATCCGTCCAGCTACATGTTGAGAAGACAGAGTTGGGCTATGAGACAGATGAAATGGATAGACTTGTTTCCATCGGAATAGCCTTCCTTCAGGCAGCCTTGAGTTTTCTGGGCACTCCATATGTGCCTGCTACGCTGGAGGTGAATAAGCAAGAACAACTGGTAGTCAATCTACGCGAAGTGGACTGTACTACAGTGGTGGAATATGCCTTGGCCGAGGCTCTCTCAGGCGACAGCACTGGCACGACGCCCGAATTCCGACAGCAGCTCACCCGCATCCGCTATCGCGACGGCAAAATGGATGGGTATCCATCACGTAACCATTACTTTACGCAATGGATATCCAGCAATGAGCAACTTGGAATCGTGCAAGAAATCACGAGCACCAAGGCTCCTTTCACCGCCACACAAACCATCGACTTGCACTACATGAGTCAGCATCCCCACCTCTACCCTATGCTGAAGAACAATCCCGTTGCTCAGAAGAAGATACGTCAGTATGAACTGGCCGAGAAAGGACGAGTGGTAAGATACATCCCACGCAGTCAACTCAATCAGACGAAAGATAGCCCTCTGGGCATTATTCACGATGGGGACATCCTGGCCATAGTAACCAAGAAAGACGGGCTGGACACCAGCCATATCGGTATTGCCAAGTGGGGAACAGACAACAAACTACACCTGCTGAATGCTAGCCAGATACACAAAAAAGTGGTAGTAGAACCCATGACACTGTATGAATATATGGGCAAGCATCCTAGTCAATTGGGCATACGCGTAATCCGAGTAAAATGATGAGACTGAGAATTTTCCTGCTTTTGTTCTCCCTCTGTTCATGGGTCATGGCTCAGCAGAACCGAATATACGACGAACACATCCGTTCGCTACAGGTCAGCATCAATGGTGACCCTCTCGTTCCTACCATTATGGCCAAAGGCAAAGGCATGCACGTGAACATCGGATTTGATGAACTGAGCCACGATTACCACCGTTATCACTATCACATTGCACACTGTCAGGCCGACTGGACCGAGAGCGAGGAGATATTTGAAAGTGACTATCTGGCCGGACTCAACGACCAGCCCATCGAGGATTATGAGAACAGTTTCAACACCACACAGCTTTATACGCACTACTCGCTGACTCTGCCCAACGAGAATACGCAGCTCTTGCTCTCAGGCAATTATCGTGTCACCATCTATGACGACGAGGATGAGGATACACCCGTGCTCACGGCCGAGTTCTGCATCGTAGAACCTAAGATGAACGTGGGTGTACAAGTAAGCAGCAACACGGACATCGACTTCAACAGCCACCATCAGCAGGTCTCCTATAGCGTGGGGTATGGAAGCATCAAAGTGATTGACCCTCAGCGAGAACTGCATACTGTGGTGATGCAGAATCGCAGGCAGGACAATCGCGTGATAGACCTAAAACCCAACGTCATCACTGCCACTGGTATACAGTTCACCTATCAAAAGGCGCTCATCTTCCCCGCGGGCAACGAGTTTCATAAGTTGGAACTGCTGGATGTGCACCGACCCGGCATGGGCATTGACAACATCCGTTGGCACGAACCCTACTACCACGCTACCGTCTACGCAGACCGACGCGCAGACAACTACGACGACACCGAGGACCAGAATGGTGCCTGGCTGATGCGCAACACTGCCCAAGAAGGTGACGACGAAACAACCAGCGAATATCTGCTTTTCCACTTTGCCTTGGAGAGCGAGACGCCCATCAGCTCCGGTGACGTCTACCTGTGTGGACAATGGACCAACGGGACTTGGGATCCCGAATGTCTGATGGAATACAACCGCGACACCCACCTGTACGAGGCTACGTTGTACCTCAAACAAGGATACTACAACTACCAGTACCGCGTGCGCACTGACGAGAATGCCCCTGGCAGCACACGTGCTACAGATGGAGACTTCTACGAGACTGAAAACGAGTATATCGTACTGGTTTACCACCGCCCTCAGGGAGGCAGATACGACCAGCTAGTGGGTTACTCAAAAGTAAATAGTAAATAAAAGAGGAAGAATAGATTATGTCCGAACTGTGGAATACTCTGATGAACCTGTTGCAGGATTTTGGCCATGTGTTACGAATCCCCACCTCGTTCGTCATCATCGAATTTGCAGGAACCTTTGCCTTTGCCCTTTCGGGCACCCGACTAGCCTCGGCCAAGCGGTTTGACGTCTTTGGTGCATGGATTGTAGGTCTGGCCACAGCCATCGGCGGTGGAACCATCCGCGACCTGATGCTCGGACTGCAACCCTTCTGGATGACCAACTCTATTTACTTCATCTGCTGCGCCTTTGCAGTGCTGTGGGTGATGATCTTTGGCAAGTATCTCATCCGACAGAAGAACACTTGGTTCATCTTCGACACCATCGGATTGGCTCTGTTCAACGTCATCGGTATAGAAAAGACCATCAACATGGGACTCCCCTACTGGATGGCCATCACCATGGGCAGTGTCACCGGCGCTGCAGGAGGTGTCATCCGCGACGTGCTCATCAACGAGGTGCCTCTCATCTTCCGTAAGGAAATCTATGCTGTGGCTTGTGTAGCTGGCGGTATCATCTACACCCTCTGCCACGTATGGGGCATGACGGCCGAAATTAGCGCCTTGCTCTCCAGTGTCGTGGTCATTGCCACACGTGTATTGGCCGTCAAATACCACTGGCACTTACCCATACTGAAGGGCGAGGAAGAAGAACTCTAACCTTCCCTTGCAACACAAAACGAACAAGGCGATTCCCCCAAAGGAACCGCCTTGCTTGTATCTAGGAGTCTTGCTTCTTACTGCTCTACCAGACCAATCTCTATCCACTGGTCCACGATTGCCTGAGCATCCTTGGTGGCTGTCTCTGCATCCACCTCATACTCCTGGGTCAATACGGCTACCATTTCCTCCAGGGTAAACTCACGGCCTTGCACAGCCTTCCACATCAGCGAGGCACTCTCATTGAGAGAGATCACCTTACTGAAATCAATGTTCTCGCGACCAGTTGCCACGATGATATCTACGCCACATACACTGCGCAGGTCAAAACCATTCTTAATCTTCATATCTTATATACAAGCTTTATACACAAACAATAAATAACGGCGAATAGGCAATAGACGGCTCCAAATGCAGATGCGCCGACAAAGTACCGGATCGCTTGCCAACAGGGTGCGCTGAGGACGCAGATAGTGGGTGACAACACCGGCAACATCGCTCATGCGACAGTGTTCTACGCCTCGGATATTCCCATCTCCCATCAAGGTTAGTTCTTCTCCCTGAATGTCTATGATGCGATGCAGCACATAATGCCCAGGTTCTATCTCGGCCAGCACCGCATCTGCCACCTTCAACTCCCCTACAGGAGCCAATATCACACGGTCTCGGCAATGCTCCAGGAAAGGACGCATGCTGTATCCCTTGACGGATATGGTGGCTGTATGTCCCTCGCGTATCATATCCCGAGCCAAGCCCAACAGGACCTCATTAGGAATCTCCTTGCGAGGTTCGTTGCTGGTGACTCCGTTGCGCTTACGATAATTGCGACGCACAGGAGTGCAAAGCACGGAGAGAATGCGACGTATCAGTTCCTTCATCAACCCTGAGATACAGTATTATAGCACAACCAGGCTGCCTCGGCATCAGGCAAACAACCCAGTTCATAGATGCCCACAAGTCCGATAAGTCCGGAAATGGTGTCACACACACCGTGATAGACACGAGCATCCCACTTCATGCTGCTCATGGCTGGCAACAGAATCGAGAAGGCCTCTACGACACCCAGACGACGTATCTCGTTCTTGGGCCTCTGCTGAATGCGGACAAACGCTCCGATGGGAGCTTGGATGTTGCGGTAACAAGGAGTCTTGCCACTCCAAGGACTGCCATAGATGATGGCTTGACCGTCCTGCACACGCACCACAGGATTATCATCATTCATCAGGTCACAACCGGGAATGTTCTTGTACCACAAGTGCGTGTGAGTACTCTTTCCCGTGCCACTGGGGGCTGTCATCAGATAGCCCTTGCCATCCTTGCGGATGACACTAGCATGAACCAGCAATGTGCCCTTGGTCGCTGCCGAGAAGGCATAGACCATCATCAGAGAATTGTTGAGTCCGAAGTTGCGCTGATGGAGCTCCTTGCCTATCAAGGCGACAGTGGCTTGCGTGAAATCGGCATTGGCCTGCATTACGCTGCACAGTTCTCCCCGATAATCACTCACCTCGAACTGGTAACCTCCATCAGGAGTCTGATAGACGCCATGGTTGCTTCCTCCGCAGTCAAACTGACCTATCTCATCGCCGTGCTTCTCGACACGGAAGCTATCATCCACAGTCAGGACAAACAAGGGCTGTTCGTCAGCAGGTTCCTCGTCCACAACAAAGGGAGCAAACGAGGGAATCAATGACTCGTCGTTGCAGTCGTCCACGAAACGAATGTGCAACAAATGACCGCCCACGCGGTAACTCACTTGTCTCATACTCTGCCCTATTTCTTAAACAGTCCCTTCGCTTTCTTGTCCTTCTTGCTCTTGGCACTCTGGGGTGCCCTTGCAGCGCGAGCCTCCAACTCCTCGGGAGTGGGCTCGATATACTCCTCGCCATGGAAGCGGAACTGATCAGAATTCAAGAAACTGATGTGCAAGCTGCCCGACTTCTGGTAACGCTTACGTATCTGCAGGTACTTCTCCTCGAGCTTCGACTTCTTTTCATCAAAGAACACCACGGTGGTATTGTTCATACGATGCATGACGCTCTCGAGGTAATTATCCAACTGAACCGTATACATCACACGGTCTGCCAAGAATCCGTTGGGCATGATATAGGCCGAATCAACGGCTTGGATGTCAGTCATATAAGCGGTGCTATCTACCAGTGAAGCTGTGAATGCAAACATGTAGACACGCTTCATCACAGGCTTCTTGTTGCCAGCCTGACAGAAAGAAACCGACAGAATGGCCACTAGGATTACCAGAAATCTTTTCATATAATACATAATTGTGGGCACAAAGGTACGAAAATAAAATGAAATAGTGAATAAAAAGCACAAAAAAGCCCCTCCCTTTTGGGGAGGGGTTCATGGATACACCTCAGTCGAGAGGTTTATTCTTCATTCAAATCTATCACATAGCTGACCTTGCGTCCACTGGGAGTTACGGCCTTGATCCACAAGGTGCGGTCGGTGCTCTGGTTGGCCGACTTGATGGCCTCTTCCCACTGCTCCACGCTCTCCATCTTCTGGTCATTGACCCACAGGATGACGGCGCCCTTGGTGGCTCCTGCAGCCTGCATCTTGCCCTTGCGGATAGCAGAAATCGTCAATCCATAATCGAGACCCAGGGAGTTCTTTTCCTCGCTGCTGAGGGGCTTCAGACTTACGCCCAACTGGTCGATGTCCACCTCCTTCAGCACCTTGGTTCCACCCTGAGCATTGCGCAGAGTGACAGTCTCAGTACGGCTCTTCTTGTTACGCAGGTAAGTCAACTGCACCTTGTCACCAGGCTTATGCTGGGCCAGGAACTCCTGCAGTTCGGCCATCTTGGTAACTTCCTTACCATCAATGCGTGTAATCACGTCGCCCTTCTGCAGACCAGCCTCTTCTGCAGCACTTCCGTCTGTTACAACTCCCACATAGATTCCGTTCATCGCGCCTCCAAAGTCAGGATCGTTGCCCTTAGCCTTTTCTGCGTCGATATAGTCTGTCAGGGTAGAACCCTGAATACCGAGCACTGCACGCTGCACTGCACCATAGACCTTGAGATCATCGACCACCTTATTCATAATAGAGGTGGGGATGGCAAAACCGTAACCACTGTAAGAACCCGTCTGGCTATAGAGCATGGCATTGATGCCTACCAACTCGCCTTTCTCGTTGACCAGCGCTCCACCGGAATTACCGGCATTGATGGCTGCATCGGTCTGGATAAAGCTTTCCACGCCATTAGCACCCAGTGTGCGGGCCTTGGCGCTGACGATACCTGCCGTGACAGTAGAAGTGAGATTGAAAGGATTGCCGACTGCCAGCACCCACTGGCCCAACTTCAGATCGTCGCTATTTCCAATCTTGATGGCGGGCAACTCCTTGGCATCAATCTTGATGAGGGCAAGGTCTGTGCTCTCGTCACAACCGATGATGCGGCCCTTGAACTCGCGATTGTCATTTAATTTGACAGTTATCTCGTCTGCATCGCCCACCACATGGTTGTTTGTAACGATATAACCATCTGTGCTGATAATCACGCCACTACCTGCACCATGGCGGTCGGGACTCTTGTACTCGCGCTGCTGAGGCTGACGACCTCCGCCTCCAAAGCCGAAGAAGTCGCCGAAGAAATCACTGAAAGGATCCTGCACCTGCACGCGCTGAGTCTTGCCTGCAACGGTGACCTTGATATAGACAACCGAATTGACAGAACTCTCTGCTGCAGCTGTCAGGTCGACTAACCCGCCAGGAACAACTGCAGGAGCAACCGACTGAGCGGGAGTTGCAGGAATCTGGATATCACTGGTGCGCTTGATGACTGCACCCGTAACGGCAGAACTGCCCAAAACCAGAGCAGCCACGCCAAACCAATTTTTAGATGTCTGATTCATATGATTTAGTTTTTCGTTTTACTTTACGTTTTTACGACACAAAAGTACAACGAAAGTTTGATTCCTCGTATCATTTTGCCCTGCTTTTTCCAAGATTTTAACAAACTACTCATGCTGCTTAACTTCGATTAAAGTATTCGGGATTTCCATTTAACGTCTGTTCAATATAAAACAAATGCTCGCATAATCCATGAGCAGATACCTATTCTTTTTATGATTCCCCTCTAATCTGCAAGCCGAAAGACTAGGGTGTTTTGTTAACACCCCACGAGGGGTTTAATTAGGACGTCACGTGGGGTTCAATCAAACCACACGTGGGGTGCAATCAAACCTCACGTGTGGTGGAACAACTTTTGCCTGAAGGCTGAAACCTCTTTTCTAAAACTTTTTTAGAACAAAATCACCGAAACGCCATCATCTGTCAAGGTCCTCCAACCTCCAGAAAAGGCAATTTCTTAGGTTCAAACTACGTTTTTTTGTTTTTTATTCGTACCTTTGTACCCGAAACAGCAGACCGGCTTGTCGCTGGCTCCCTCAGGAGCGAGAGGAAAGTCCGGGCAACTCGGGGCAATCCGCTACCTAACGGGTAGAGGTCCGTGAGGGCCAGTCGATGCAGAAGAAAACAACCGCCCGCAAGGGTAAGGGTGAGAAGGCGAGGTAAGAGCTCACCAGGCGTGTGGCGACACATGTGCTGTGCATCCCGGATGTTGAAAGTTCATGTATACCGGTGCTTGATGGCGCGCCCCGCCAGAGCCGGAGGGTAGAACGATAGAGGCCGTGTGGTGACACCGGCAGTGGATAAATGACAAGCGGCAGACCCGTAAGGGAATGTGCACAGAACCCGGCTTATAGGTAGGCTGTTTCTTTTAATAAAGACAATCAAACAGGATGAAATTCAGTACCATACAACGTTTTCTACAGCGTGACATCTGGGGAATCGACGAGACCTCTCTACGCCCGCTTCAGCATATGGGGGTGGGATTGCTCAAGCGCATCATTATCACCGTAGAATCGTTCTTGGGCAACAACCTTTCTAGTTTCACTGCTGCACTCACCTATAGTTGCATGCTGGCTGCTGTGCCAGTTCTTGCCATCGTATTTGCTATTGCCCGTGGATTCGGCTTTGGTTCTCTCATTGAAGATCGTCTGAGAGCCAACATCCAGTTGAGTGACGACATCACCAACACCGTTTTCTCCTTCATCGAGCACTATCTGGAACGTGCCAAAGGTGGTGTGTTTGTGGGCGTGGGCCTATTGTTGTTAATCTACACCGTAGTCATGCTGACCTCTAACATCGAGACAGCCTTTAACACCATCTGGCAGGTGAAATCCTCTCGCAATATCTATCGACGCATCACCAATTATGTGAGTGTGTTCCTGTTCACGCCTATCCTGATTGTTGTTACCAGCGGTTTCTCGGTATTCATGGTAACATTCACCAGTGTGTTCTCAAAGTACATTCTGCTGAGTTCGACCATGGGATTTATGATCAAGATAACCCCCGTCTTGCTGAGCGGACTTGCGTTCACTGCACTCTACAAGTTCATGCCCAACACGCGGGTGCACTGGAGAGCCACCATCATTCCAGGTTTTCTTGCCGGTTCGCTATTCCAGGTGCTGCAGTATGTCTACATCCACTACCAGTTCTTGCTGAGCAGTTACAATGCCATCTACGGATCGTTTGCAGCCCTGCCCTTGTTCATGTTGTGGATGCAATTCTCATGGTACATTTGTTTGATAGGCGCCCAGATGAGTTACGCCAACCAGTGTGTCAGCGAGTATGCCTATGCCAAGGACTCACAGCATCTGAGCCGCCGCGACCACGACTCTGTCGCACTGCTCATTATGTCGCGTATCTGCAAGCGATATGCCGAGGGGATGACCCCCTACTCTACCCACTCCCTGGCCATAGAGACGCGCCTTCCTCACGCTCTCGTACAGGGGCTGCTCGATGAGATGGCGGCTTCTGGCATAGTCTATGAAACCAGCGACGAGACAGGTACACTCAAGCACTTCCTCCCATCAAAAGATATTCATAGCATTTCCGTAAATTGGGTGCTGCACCAACTGGACATCTACGGCGAGGGACAGCTTCACCATTCTTGGGCTATCAGCAATCAAGAGTGGGAAGCAATCCGTGACCTGCGCACCAACATCAGCGCTGCTGATGGTAGCACGCTGGTTATGAACCTGTAAGAATCAGTAACTGTAAGCGTCGTCAGTCCATCCTGGATCGTCTATTTCCATCGTCCAGGTGTAATTGACCTTTATCTCCTCATCCTTAGGATTCGAGTCGTCACCGCTCATAAACTTTCCTTGGTAGATGCTTCTGTGACTGATCTGCAGAGGAACTTGCTCAAACTTGCGCGTACGCATCTCCTGGCCATTCTTGTCAAGCGCTGTAACCGTGATATCCAGGTAAGCTGATTCTGCAGGCAGATAAGTGTAGACCAACAAACGCTTTCCGTCCTTGAAACTAGAAGAAGTCATGGAATAGGTTGTCACGCGGTCCTCGCTCTGTGCAGAAGCATATCCCGTGCGCGCGTTCAATATATTATATCCGCCGCTCACACGCACCTGCATAGCAGCCAAGTCCTGCATCTCGGCATAATCATCACAGCGCAGTCCGAAACATGCACACATGTGCTTGAGAACAACAGACTCACTCACGCTTCCCTTCTCTGTCACAGAGAGAGGCTGATACGCCATGAAGGTATTGGGAACATAGCCTCCTGTGAAACGCAGTTGCTCTGGGCCATCCTCGGCAATTAAGACACTATCCTTGAAATAGCCCAAGAACACAGCCTCGTAACCACCCACGGGCAGAGAAGTCTTGAACTGGCCATATTGAGAATCACCGCTATTCTGAATCTCTTTCTTCTTCAGCACGCCATTTTCATAAATCAGCATAGCCAGATGGTCCACATTGGCAGTTTGACTACTAGAAACATACTGACGAGTATTCGTAACTCGGAACACTTGTCCCGAAAGACCAGGAGAAGGCGTGTCCTCGGTATTACAAGCTGAGACTAGCAAAGCCAAAATGGCAAACAAGAAAGGGATTCTTTTGTACATATTCATCGATTTACTTTAGCAAAAATAGTGAAAAACTCACATCTATGCCCAAAAATAGAGAAAAAGTTTGCCTCAAAGCATAAAAAAGATTACTTTTGTAAGAAATAAACACACGCTATATGAGTTTCTGGTTGATTATTGCTATTGCCTGGCTAGCATTTGACTTGCTGGTATATCTCTACTTGTGGTACGATCTCCACGCTGTCACTCTGGACCTTGCAGGAAAGTGGCAAAAACTGTTAGAGTCACTCACAGAGGAATAATGAGCATACGACCTCTTGTGACCCTACTGGCCGTCGGAATGTTTTCGGCATGCCAGCACATGAACTTTGACGACATAGAGCAAGAGGACAAGCCCTCGTCTGGCAATATCGAGCAACCACTTCACACTGGGCAAGGAACTCTTGCTGCACCATACACAATTACCGACTTTTTAGAGAAGGACAGCATTGAAGGAACCTGCTGGATTATAGGCTACGCCGTAGGCAGCACTTATAGTACAATGGCCAATGCCTCGTTTTCTGTTCCCACGGACAACAAGACCAACATCCTGCTTGCCGCAGATAGTACCTGTGACGAGGCGTCCCTCTGTGTCCCCATAGAACTGAAAAGCACTGCAATGCGAGATGGATTCAACCTGGCAAATCATCCCGAACACCTAGGTCATTGCATCATGATATATGGTACCAAGGGTAAATACTTCTCACATCCAGGTCTGCGTAACGCAACTAGGGCCCAATGGTTTCCCTGCCTAGACATAAATGAAATCAGCCCCCTCCCACAGAATTGGGAAGAGGCTGACTATACATATTAATTTTCTTTATCCGAATCAGTTCTTCTTGAGCAAGAATACCAATGAGATGGCCGTAGTCACCAAAGCCAGGATACTGCTACCTGCACCCAGGAAAGTGTAGAAGGCACTGCTACGAATGCTTTGGCTCTTATTGGGCTCTACATAGATCATGTCATTCTGCTGGACATAAAACGCAGGACTATTGAAGATGGTGCTCTTGGTCAAATCCAACTCATACATCTTACGCTCACCATTCTCCTCACGGAACAACTTGACGTGCTGACGCAGACTGGCATCTGCCACATCGCTACACTGGGCAAGGATATCGATAATCGTACTGCGTTCGCTGGTCAAGCTGACCACTTTTGGACTCTTGACAGCACCCACCACAGCTACTCGAGCATTGAGCAGACGAACTGTCACCTCTGGATCTGGCACCAACTTGGCATCCTTGATCTTTCTCTCAATGACAGCAGCAGCCTCGTCCGTAGTCATACCATCCACACGCACCTCGCCTATCGCAGGCAACATCAGCGTGCCTTCGTTGGTGACTGTGTAGCCATAGGCATTGGTCATAGAACCTGATGTATTCATGTTCATACTGCTACCACCTGTGCTGAAGGAACCCACGGTGACATCCTGTGCAAAGACCTCCAACAATTCGGGGTCTGTACAGGATATCTTTATGAGAACCTGATCCGCAGGTTTCAAGCGCATCTCGTACTGCTGGATAATATCCTGAGCCTGGGCAAACAAGGTGTCTGCCCCTTGGAAATAAACAATCTTTTTGGAA
This sequence comes from Bacteroidaceae bacterium, assembly GCA_045600505.1. Classification (GTDB taxonomy): domain Bacteria; phylum Bacteroidota; class Bacteroidia; order Bacteroidales; family Bacteroidaceae; genus Physcousia. Next base: position 48,790 of record JAZRYA010000063.1, on the reverse strand, counting down.
CTTACGCAGCTGCTAGTAGATAACACAACAGCCAACATTGCCACCAAAACATAAAGGAGTTTCTTCATCCCTACAGGTATTTTCGGCAAAAGTACGAAAAAAAAAGGGCATACACAACGGTATGCCCTCTTTTTTATATGATTGTGTGACTTACTTCACTACCTTGCGGCCATTGATAACGTAAACACCACGCTGTGCCTTGCTTACCTGGCGACCACTGAGATCATAGATCTTACCGTTAGAAACAAGTACGTTCTCAATCTCTACACCCTCGATACCGGTGGGTGCAGTCTTACCCAGATACAGCAGCCGGAAGTTGTCGAAGGGACACCAGTCCATATCAACGTGCTTCTCCTTCTTCAGACCGATGGTCAGAACACCGTCCTCACCAACCTGAACATCCAACTCGTTCCAGTAGAGGTCAGCATCGAACTGTGCAGCCAAAGCCTCACGGTTGTTGGGAACATAGTAGCTGGTGTTCTCACCTACGGTGATTGCGGGCTCGTCACCTACGCCATACAGCTCACCATTGGTACCGTTCTCCAGCTGGTTGTTAACAACCTTCTCGACAGTGTTAGCATAGAAAGTAACTACATTAGCAGAATCAACTGCAACAGAGTCTGCATTTGCCTGGTTGCCACCAGAGCGATAGAAGCTCTGAACGCGTACACGATAGTAGCCGGGCTCCAGACCCTTGACAGTCTGATGGATATCGAAGCTAGTGCTGTTGTAGTTCTCATAGATACCGTTTGCATAACCTGCGCTACCACCGTCCATGGTGTAGCTCCAGTACTGAGCATTACCAGACTCACTGGCAATACCCTCGAAACCAGCATTCAGGATAGCCTTGCTGATGTCAGCGGGCTCATCCAGAGTAGCGGTGCTCAGAGCATCGTACTGAACAAATTTGGTGAAGCGAGCGGGCAGCTCGTCGATGTAAGCCTGTACATCCTCGTTGCTCTTGAAGCCACCTTCCTCACACTTGGTCTGTGCATCAGCAAGCCAGTCACCGAAGGTCTCCTCACTGCTCTCTACCTCACCCATCAGGTACTCGTTGTAGATAACAATCAGAGAGTTCAGCTCATTTACCTTCTTGCTAGACTCCTTGGTGTAAGCCATAGCTTCATCCAGAGCCTTGATAGCAGCTGTCAGAGTCTCGATGCTGCTAGTCTCTGAGCAAGCATCTGCTGCATTCAGGGCGTCATTGATCTTATTCTCAGCCTCGGTTACCAGAGCAGCTGCGTCTGACAGATCCTGAGCCTCCTCGACCATTGCCATTACCTGCTCATACAGAGCGTTGTTCATACCGACAGTACCCTTGTAGATTACGGTGCAAGCACCCCAAACTACCCAGGCATTGCTCTCCAGGTTCTCACCCTTGACACCAATAGTCAGGTCACCATCCTCAACCAGAGCTGTAACAACTGAGTTAGAACCCTCATTCTGGTCGTAGAATACGTAGTGTGCAGAAGCATTGCTGTTGGGAACATACAGAGAACCCTCGACAGCAGCAGCCTCGTGATAGTCATCCTGCTCAGAAACAGCATACTCAGCTACATTGTGCATGAGCTTCTTGTTGCCACCAGCATAGATGTAAGCCTTAGCAGCTACCTCGTTAGACTCATACTGAGCATAGTTGGTAGCATTGTCAGCTGAACGATAGAAACCATTAGCCTGCAGCTCATAAGCACCAGCGGGCATGTTGGTCAGAGTCTGATATACATTGAAGTTAGCCTGGTTCCAAACCTCAGCGGTCTGAACACGGCTCAGGAATGCAGATGTACCAGTCTCGTTCTGCCAGCCAGTAACAGTGCTGTTAGCGAAATCGAGGTTGGTGAACAGACAGCTGATATCCAGGTTGTGCTCCTTGCCATCGGTAGCGGCAACAGCCATAGCCTCAGTCACAGCAGCAACGATGCGACCGTTGAAGCCATTCATGATCTCCTCGATCTCAGCGGTGGTGTAACCACCCTCCTCATACTTAGAAGTGTACTCGTCACGGTCATCAGCCAGGTCGTCTGACAACTGGCTCAGGTCTGAACCGTCATACTTGTCAACAGCAGCGGTGAGAGGACCCTCGATGAATGCCAGGAACTTGGCATAAGTGTCCATGCTAGCCTTCAGAGCAGCAATAGCCTCGTTGATAGCGGTGGCAGCAGCAGTGTTAGCAGCATCATCAGAGCTACCAGCATCCTTCAGATCCTTACCTGCAGAAACTGCATCATCGAGCACATCCTTCAGAGCAGACTCGCAAGCAGCATCCATATCCAGATAGTTCTCACCATTACGAACGGCACCGTTCAGGGCGAGCAAACTGGGAGAAATGTCAGAAACGCCATTGTACATCAGAGTGAACTCGTCGATGAACAAGTGAGGCATAGAACCAGAACCTGCATCAGCAGCAGTGTAACCGATGGTGATAACACCAGAGGTCTCCTCCTCGAGGCGGAACTTGATGGTCTCGTTGCTCCACTTACCTACGGGGAAGGTGGTGGTAGTAGCCAGATACTCGGTGCCATCGTCAGCGATAAATCCGCAGAGGTTCTTAGCTACAGCGACAGTACCACGCTCGTTGTAGGTAGGGATGGTGATGGTGTAAGAACCAGCAGGCAAGGTTACAACCTGAGTGTAGTTACTCTTTGCTGACCATACACTGATGAAACCAAATACGTTACCCTCGGTAGAACCATTGGCCTTGGTGGCAGGAACCACGTCACCGACGCTACCCAGCCATACTTCCTCGCCACTGCCTACAGCAAACAGACCCGAAGCACGACCATTGTTGACGCTCTCGACGGTGTTTGTAGAGGGATTGCTGGCAATCCAATCCTGGATGGGCTGCATACCATAGTACTTGGTAGAGTTCTTCTCCATGTCATAGTCATAGGTGCAGACACCTGCATCCAGAGGAGTACCCAGTGCAAAGTGAGCATTGTTGATGAAGAAGTCGGTGAAGTCGGTCATGCCCTTGTCGTTGAGCTCCTTCTGAGCCTCGATGGCAGCCTGAACCTCCTCCAGAGTTGCATTGTCGTTGTTGTAAACGGCCCAACCATTAGAGGTATCAACACCCAGCTCATCACCAGCCTCCAGCAAGGGAAGCAGGTCCTCCTTCAACTTGTCGACCTCGGCCTTCTTGATGGCAGAGTCGTCGCCCTGGAGAATCTTGACACCAGCAATATAGAGGTGAGGCATAGAGCCAGAACCTGCAGGGCCGGTGTAACCCAGAGAGATGACACCAGTGGTCTCCTCATTGAGCAGGAAGTCAATGGTCATGGTCTCCCAAGTCTGCTCGGTCCAGGTCTTGTTGTCTGCAACATACTTGGTGCCATCCTCGGCGATGAATCCAAAAACGCTAGAGCTGGCAGAGCCTGTACCACCACTGTTGAACACAGGAATCTCGATGGTGTAAGCACCTGCGGGGAGGGTAACCTCCTGAGTGTACTGAACAGTACCACCCCACACGGCTACCATACCCAGGACCTTGCCCTCGGTGATGCCCTCGGTGGGTGCGGGAGTAACAAAAGCGGTACCACCCAACCAGATGAGGTCAGTGTCCTCGTTGTTACCAGTGTAGTCGGCCTTGGACTGCTTGCCGAGCTCAAAGATACCCGAGGCACGAGTGTCCAGGTTCTTGTCTTCACCGCTTCTGTACACATTGTCGGTGGGGACAATCTCTGTCCAGCCAGTTACGGGCTGCATACCATACAGCTCGGTGTTGTTGCCGGGCATGTCCTTGGCATAGGTGCAGATACCCATCTGGACGGGCTCATCTGCACTGAAGTCTGCATTCTTCAGATACTTGGCAGTGAGGTCATCACCCACACCAGCCTGTACTGCGAATGCCACGCTTGCCATCGCAAAGATGGAGAGTAAACGCTTCTTCATGTAGTAAATGTTATTGGTTATTGATAAAAAATTGTGATAAATCCATCGTCAGTAGACATCGTGTGCCTAGATTCTGTGTTAACGTTTTGATTAGTAGGTTGCAATTAATATATGCTTATCGCTTGCAAAGATAAGAAAAAAAGTTTTGAAATACACCTAGAATAAGCCAAAAAAATGTGCAGATAACACCTTTTTATCATACACGCGCGAAGGCGCTACAAAGCACCTATACTCTTACCGCCCCGTAAGAGTACTCTTTTTGCCTCATAAGTGTACTGTTTTTGACCAAAAAGAGTACTGTTTTTGCCTCGTAAGAGTATAGGTCTTTCGACTGGCTTGTACCAAACAAAAGGAGAGGACGTTTTCCTGCCCTCTCCTTTCTGTATAAGTTACTAGATATTATCGTATTACTTGACTACCTTGCGTCCGTTGACGATGTAGATTCCATGCTGAACCTTGCCCACCTGGCGACCACTGAGATCATAGATACCGCGAACTGCGGGAGCAATTTCTGCCTCGGTCTTCACAATACCGTCAGCAGGCAACTCCTCGGGAGTGTAGACATCTATATAGAACACGTGCACGCCACCATTCTGCAGAGTGACACTCAGCAACTCATTCTCGGGAACCTCGTAGAGAGAAGGCCAACGGGAATTGGTGTAATTGCTACCACCAGCACCCTGGTAGATAAGCACATACTCGCCATACTGAGCGGCCTCGCGAGAGAACGTCAGTGTGGGACGAGCCATGAAGTATGCACCCAGGTCGCCATTATTGTAAACCATGATGCAGCTTGCATTGTTGGCATTGGGAGCGCAAGATACAGTCAGACCATTGTTGAAAAGACCGACATAGCTGTCCTCGACATAGCCCCAACCGTTGGCATTGGCGTCATTACCTCCCTCAACAGCTTTCAGCGAAGCACGACCCCTCGAACCATCATATTCCCAACCACAATCCAGAGGATGATATGCCTCGCCATCTGCCTCACCGAGGGTTCCGTCTGCTACCAGAGCATAGAACTCGTCGCGGGTATAGAAAGTGCTGTCCATCAGGGTCTCATTCTCAGCATTGGGACGAACATAGACAATCGTGTCGCTATAACGGCCCTCGATCATCTGGTATTGCACTTCTGACAGATTCACAAAGTCCCAATCATGCTGACCGACAATTGCCTTGTCTGCATTCTTGCGGTTATAAGCAATGTCCTTGGCCAGCACATCGCTCTCCTCCATCACACCGTCCAGATATCCAGCAACGCTGACCTTTGCGGCGATGGTAGCCTCAGCCTCGAAGACATCGCCCAACTCGGCAGGCTGCTCTGAACCGTCGATGTAGACAGTAAAATCATAAGGCTCGCCACACAATGTGTTGTTTGTCCAACCCAATTGATAGGTACGGGCCACACCATTCAATCCTATCAGAGTCATGGTGGGAGCATTCAGTGTAATCTCATTTACTGCAATCTTGAAGTCGACAATATCCGAGAAATTACCAATCTTCGACACTGTAGCGGCGTGTACTGTCACATAGCCATCACCATCCGTATCGTCACTAGCAGAGATGGAGAAGGGCGCATTGTCATAGATATTGGAACCTGCCACACCAACTGCCCAATCCTCGGCAGAAAGACGCTGCTTGTAGGTCACCAGGATGTCGGCAATCTCATCGGTGGGATTACCTTCCTCGTCCTTGACATAGATAGTATCCTGACGAAGCACTACGTCTGTATCCTCGAGATACAAGGCAGGATCTTCCTCCAGACCGTACCAAACCGTGCACTCTGTGCCCAGCGTACTGACTCCGCTAGTCAATTCCACAGAACGACCATCGCCCGAAACACCAATCAACTTCATAGTGGGAGCCGAAATTGCCTCATCTGCAGAAGAGTCGAGCCAGAGCTGGATACCCTGAATGGCAATATCACGCTGCAACTCGATGACGAAATAGCCATCGCTTTCTGCACGCCAGTAAGAGAAACCATCGGCAGTGCCAGGGACAACCACCTCGATGGCATAATCCTCGTCGCCAGGGAACTCGGGGTCATAATCCCATGTAGAAGTAGTGCCTACCTCTACCTGTTTGGAATGAATTTCCTCTGAAATGTCGGTCCAAGTGCAAGCCTCCACACCAGAAATAGCGCTGCTGGGCAGACAGATGCTGCCACGAGTCGAGGTGCATCCCCACTGACAAACAACAATCTGGCCGGCCTTGACGTCGCCGATGGCCAGGAAGCGAGAACCGCTACCATAGTTATGGAGGCCATCCTTGTTGACACCAGCACGCAGATTGAGGGCACTTGTACCAATCTGGATGTAGAGATTACTCATTTCCACAGGCTTCAGCACCTGGAATGCATCAAAGCCGTTTAACTTGAAAGATGCCTTGTCGGGGGACAAAGTGAGACATCCATCTCCACTGATGCGATTACCCTGTCCATCAGTAAAATAATCTTCGGGGCTGCTCTTTCCGTTGAAGAAATCATAATACTTGTAGATCTCGTATCCCATCACAGAATCCAGAACTACATTCTTGCTAGGAAGGTCGAATGACCAGCCAAATGCGCTCTGTGACACCAGCGTCATCAGAGCTACAACGATACATGTGTAAAGTTTTCTCATATGGTATAAAGTTTTGGTTACAATATACAAGAAGAGGTGACAGTCAAATCTGCCACCACTTCTTTTTAGGTTTTTCCTGGATTTGTCCCAAATCCTCCATCAGGACCTGCTCCAGGGTCTTTTCTTCATGAATCATCTTATAGATGGTACCCCAATCTGGCAAACCGCCCACATTGCGATCATCTATCCACATATCCACCTTGAGTTTGCGGCTATAGTGCTGGTTCTTATCAACATCTTCCTCGGGGAAATCCTTGTTGACAGCATAAAATTCCACGCCACGCTGGCGGCACCACTCTACAGCAGCATCCAGCAATTCGCCCTCACGTACAGTCCACAGGATCAACTGGTGCTGCTCCTGAATGAGCATCTTCAGAGTCTGCGTTGCAAAGGGAATCTCTGCTCCTATTTCTGGATAACGATGGCGTACGATAGTACCATCAAAGTCTACAGCAATGGTCATATTTTACTTTGCGTAACTTACACTACGAGTCTCACGGATCACGGTGATCTTCACCTGTCCGGGATAGGTCATCTCGTTTTGAATCTTGGTGGCAATCTCGCCAGACAGCTTCTCGGTCTGCTTGTCGTCGATCTTGTCTGCACCCACAATTACACGCAACTCACGACCTGCCTGGATGGCATAAGTCTTGGTAACGCCAGGATAGCTCATGGCAATGTTCTCCAGATCCTTCAGACGCTTGATGTAGGCCTCTACAATCTCTCGGCGAGCACCAGGACGAGCACCACTGATAGCATCACAAACCTGAACAATGGGAGCAATCAGGGTCTCCATCTCCATTTCGTCATGGTGAGCACCAATGGCGTTGCAGATATCGGCCTTCTCCTTGTACTTCTCGGCCAACTTGGCACCGTACAGTGCGTGAGGCATCTCGGGCTCCTCATCGGGCACCTTACCTATATCATGCAACAGACCTGCACGCTTTGCCTTCTTGGGATTCAAACCCAATTCGCTTGCCATCACTGCACACAGATTGGCCGTCTCACGGGCATGCTGCAACAGATTCTGGCCATAAGAACTACGATACTTCATCTTACCGACGATGCGAATCAAGTCGGGATGCAAACCGTGGATTCCCAAGTCGATAGTGGTACGCTTACCGGTTTCCAGGATTTCCTCATCCACCTGCTTCTTGACCTTGGCCACAACCTCCTCAATACGAGCAGGATGAATACGTCCGTCTGCCACCAGCTGGTGCAATGCCAGACGACAGATTTCACGACGAACAGGATCGAAACCACTGATTACAATTGCCTCGGGAGTATCGTCCACAACAATTTCAGTACCAGTTGCAGCCTCCAAAGCACGGATATTACGGCCCTCACGACCAATGATACGGCCCTTGACCTCGTCATTGTCAATGTGGAACACGGTGACGCTATTCTCCACTGCAGCCTCTGTAGCAACACGCTGGATGGTCTGAATTACAATGCGCTTAGCCTCCTTATTTGCATTCAGCTTGGCATCGTCCATGATATCGTTGATGTAAGCCTGAGCCTGAGTCTTGGCCTCATCCTTGAGGCTCTCAATCAAGCGCTCGCGAGCCTCGTCTGCACTCAGTCCACTGATTTCCTCCAGTCTAGTGCGCTCCTGCTCCAGAAGACTATCCTCGCGATGCTGCAGGTCCTCTTCACGAGCCTCCAGAGCAGCTTGCTGGTTGTCCAGACGCTGACTGCGAGTTTCCATCTCCTGCTTTTTGCGGTTCAGATCATCCTGACGCTGATTCAAGCTTTGCTCGCGCTGCTTAACGCGATTCTCGCCCTGCAGAATCTGCTGATTACGCTGCTGAACTTCCTTCTCCAACTCGGCTTTCTTGTTCAAGAACTTCTCCTTGACCTCAAGCAACTTCTTCTGCTTGATAACCTCAGCCTCCTGCTCAGCTTGCTGACGAGCAGACTCGTGAATCTTCTTCATGCGGCTAGGCAAAATGACACGGTACAGGACCACTGCCCATATCGCAACAATCACCAGCGCTAAAACTATGGCAATTATATATTCCATATGCTTCGTTTATAGATTAGTTATTAATAAAAAAGACGCCACCTGCAACTCTCCCTAGGTCCACAAGGACCTCTTCAAGCGTACAAGGTGCGTCTGCGTAAATTCTCTATTCTGCCCTACTTACATAGGGGCAAAGGTCTATCAACAAACTACTAAACCAAAGAGGCTTCCACCTCTGCCAGCAGAGAACCCAAAGCATCAACCATGGGTTGTGGATCACTCTCTTGCTCCATGCGCATCAGACGCACAGCCACGTCCAGTGCCATCATGGTCAGGTACAATTCATTTCCCTGGTTGGGATACCTGCTTGCGTAGTAATTGAACCTATTGTTTATCAGCTTTTCTGCCTCACGGTAGAATATCTCGTCACTTCTCCTAATGGTCATAGGAAGAACACGAGTCCCTAGCTTCAGTGTTATAGAAAGATTATCGCTCTGCTCCATGACTCTTATCCTTTAAGCATCGCGATACATTTATCTACGTCTCGCACCAGTTTGGCCAGTCGCTTGCGGGCATCACGAGTATCGCTATCGCTCAGCGCCATCATGCGGGCCATCTTCAAATTGGCATACTGATTGGCGAGATTTGTATTCTCAACCTTCAGTTCGCCTATCTTTTTGTCGCACTCTGCGACCTTTTCCTGTAGAGCAATACACTTCTCCTGCAGTTGCTTGTCCTGCAGAATCAACTGGCGCACTCTTGTCTCCAAGCGCCTCATCATATCTTGCTCCACCTGGGTCATTTATCTATATTTCAGTCCAAAATCGACACAAAAGTAATCATTTCTTTACATTCCGCAAAATTATTTGGCGGAAATCATTTCTGCTCGTCGTCAATTTTGTTACGAGGCTCCTTCTTGGCCAACATCAAAATGGTGTGTGAGAACTCTACCATCCATTCTTCGCTATAACCAAGTGTTGCCTGAGCCTTGCGCACTGCAGCCACACTACGGCGCATTGCATCATCGCTCCAGTTGTTGCTTGTCAACACATCATGAACAGTCTTCACTGTCATATTACGCAGCACCTTATGGAAGAAGCTGGGCAAACGTAATTTCCACTGCATCAACTGTCCCATAGCCATCATGAGATTCTGTGTAAAGTCCTGGAATACGAGGAAATAGCTCTGCACCTCATTGATGTTGCGACAACGCTTCTTGATGCTGCTATCGACCTCCTTGAAGAAACTATCGCTGATGCCATACATCTCAGACAGCATCTTCTGGCAACGTTTCTTCTCGCCCAAGCCCAACTTGTTGTTTACTGTAGGCACCTTCAAAGTCTGCTTAAACACACGCAGGTCGGGCAATGCTGCCAAATTAGAAATACCCAACTGGCTAGCCATCACAGCCTGATAGTATACACGAATGAGGGTCATGAAATCCTCCATACCGCCCACACGCACCGGAGTGGCCTCTTTGCGGCCAAAAATCTTACTTAACAATGACATTATCTAGTATTTTACCTTATTATATATTATACGCGTCTAATACGCATTCTTTTCATTATGTGCGACAGTGTTGAACAGCGTCCAGATGATAATACGCATATCCAACCAGAATGTCCAGTTCTCTACGTACCAAATGTCGGCATGCACACGGTCCTCCATTTGACTCAATTCACGCGTCTCACCACGGAATCCCTGCACTTGGGCCCAACCTGTCACTCCAGGCTTCACCCAATGACGCACCATGTACTTGTTGATGATGCGGCCATATTCCTCGGTATGCAGCAACATGTGAGGTCGAGGACCTACAACACTCATGTCGCCCATCAACACATTGATAAACTGAGGCAGCTCGTCTATATTGGTCTTGCGCATAAAGTCACCAAAGCTGAACTTTCGAGGATCGTTGGCAGTAGCCTGCAATCTGTCCGAGTCCTCATTGACATGCATCGACCTAAACTTCAGACAGTTGAACTCACTGCCGTTCAATCCGCTACGCTTTTGCGCAAAAAGAACAGGACCTGGGCTCTGACGCTTGATTATGATAGCGACTATCACATAGATGATGGGGAACAATGTCAGCAAGAAGACACTACTGATAACAACGTCAACCAAGCGCTTGAGCATGCGATTGCCCATATCACGCAGTGGTTCGGGGCGAGAAGACAGCATCATGGAGCTTCCCATCTGGGTCACGACCATGTTGCGGCGCAGCACATTCAGCACAGCAGGCAATGCATAGAATCGCACTACATTGTTCTCACAAAATCTGTAGATATCCAGGATTTCAGTTTTGTTGAGGTTTGACATCGTGGCATACACCTCACTGATTTCCTCATGCTGATGCAAGTAACTTACGACATCTCTCTGTGTGCCAATGCAAGGGACACCTATGCGCTCATCATATTCATCCGTAAAAATTCCCATGATTTGGAAGCCGTACTCCTTGTTGTGCATATAATCCACCACATCTCGTAAGGCTTCGCAATTACCCACTAGGATTACATTCTGCAAGTTTCTGCCTTTGAGTCGAGAAAAACGGACAACCTTGCGCATACACATTCTCTCTACAACCAGCAGCATAGTAAACAGTAGGAAGAACGTTATTATCAGCGTACGAGCAATAGCCGTATCCTTGACCATAAACAGCAATCCCGAGAACCCGAGGACATGCAAGACCGACAGCTTGAAACAACGCTGAATTATCTGGTCTGGATGCACCACACGTCCCAACAATATTGGTGGCACATTGAAGGCAAGAGGAAGGTATGTGAGCGAGGCGACAATCATGTACAAATTCAGGTTGACGCCAGCAATAGTGCTAGGAGAATACCACGAAAGGAAATAATACGACGCCATCATGCATACATTCATGACGCAGATGTCGATCAAAATGATCAACCACATCAAAGGCGCAGAATTTTCAAGGTCCCTTCTTTTCATATTAGTTTATTTAACCATCCCTATTCGGATAACTTAGTTATCCAAACTTTGCAAAGGTAGCAATAAATATGCCATTAAACAAGTACTTTCCGAAAAAATCCATGAATAATGGTATTTTCGTACCGTATTTTTTCCAAAAACAACGACTTTTTTTTACCTTTGTACGATAAATACATTCAAATGAAGCTAGCCAGTCTCATAGTTTTTCTAGCCACAGCGCTCACATGCTCTGCCCAAATCAGCAGATTAGGACAAGATGTTGAGTACACAGCAACTCTACAAGGAACTGCTGGTACTGGTGATGTGGCACCATTTTGGTTCACGAACAACCGATATGGCTTAGGGGCCATTGAAAATAACTCCGGCCTGCTTCGTGCAAACCTCCATCGCAACGTGGAAGCGGACAGTTTACGTCACTGGCGCTTCGGCTATGGAGCGGATGTGGTGGGCGCAATCAACCATGACAACAAGTTTATCCTCCAACAACTCTATGCAGACGTGCAATGGAAAATGCTCCGCTTGAGCGTTGGACAGAAAGAGCGCCCTCTGGAATTTAAGAACCAAGAACTGAGTAGCGGCGCTTTGACTTCAGGAATAAATGCAAGGCCGCTACCCCAAATCCGTCTGGAAATGCCTGATTTTTGGGCGATTCCTCGCACTGGTTATTGGTTTGCTTTCAAAGCACATATTGCTTATGGGGCATTTACAGACAGCAAGTGGCAACGAAAATTCACACAAGGCACCTCTCACATTCGGTCTTCAAAATCTCTTTATCACAGTAAAGCTCTGTTCCTCAGAATAGGAAACACCGATAAATTCCCACTGACTTTGTCTGGAGGCATCGAAATGAGTTGTCAATTTGGCGGCGAAGCTTGGAATTTACAAGACCGCGACGATCACCAAGGAGAGTTCGACCCCCATCAGAATATGGGCCATGGTCTTAAGCAGTTTTGGCAGGCTCTCATCCCAAGTGGAAGCGACGCCAATGACGGTAATTTCAAGAACGTTGCCGGAAACCAATTGGGAAGTTGGCACACCAGGCTCGATTATAAAGGCAAGAACTGGGGGGCCAGTTTCTACATGGAACATTTTTTTGACGACCACAGCCAGATGTTCCTACAGTACGGTTGGAAAGACATGCTCTATGGGCTAGAAGTTCAACTGCCCAAGAATCCTGTCGTTGGCACCATTCTTTATGAGCATGTGGGTACAATGGACCAGTCTGGACCTATCTATCACGATGCGACATCTGTACTGCCAGTTCAAATCAGTGGTACAGACGATTACTACAACCACCATATCTATGGGGCTTGGCAACACGCTGGATACATAATGGGCAGCCCTCTGCTGCTCTCCCCCATTTACAACAGCGATGGGAAAATCACCATGAGACACAACCGAATCAACGCACATCATATCGGCATGACCGGTAATCCAATCTCAGAATTAGGTTATCGCTTTATCTTTACCCACGAACGGAGCCTGGGCACCTACGGACGTCCCTTGAACAATCCCTGCAAGGGTAACTTTTTCCTTGCAGAAGCCACCTACACTCCTAGTCAACTTAAAGGATTGTCATTGGCACTTAGTTATGCCCAAAATGGAGGGGACCTACTAGGCAAAAGCAAGGCAGCCATGCTAACAATTCAATATTCTGGATGGATCAAAAAATGAAGAAGACACTATTAGCCATATTATTCCTTGCAACCACTGCGGGGTGTGAGAACCTACGTGAAACAGGAGGTAAGATTGCAGGCCTATGGCAACTTACCGAATGTAGAATATCCCAAGGTGAAAATCCCGACTCCATTGTCCCCATCCCAGCAAGCACCATATATTTCAGCTTCTCAAGAGGATTAGTTAAACTCACAGATACCAAACATGATGGTTACTACCTCTGTTATTACGACAAAGAAGGTGATATCATACATGTTAACACCAATCACGTTGTGTTCTATCCCCGGGAAGAATTGTATCCTGCTGACAGCTTGGCAAAATTCAAGATTCCTTCGGACGGAATACTCCAAGTACTTCATCTCTCCGATTCAAAACTGATTCTCGGGAATTCCACCGAGTCGCTTCTTTTTAGAAAATACTAATGACACGTGTCCATTTTCTCTTTTTCCCTCTGCTACTTGTCGGAATCCTCTTTATGAGTTGTTCTGAAGAAAAAGAATTGGACATCACACCTTTTGTTGCACCTGAAGACGAGACATACACCATTGACAAAATGTTACTGGACTCTATCCTCCAGATATGTGAAACCAGTGAAAACCGACACAAAAGGATTGGCTCTTTCGGAGGATCGTGGTCAAACTCAGCATGGACCTACGTGGCACAACAGATTATTACTTGCAATCTTGCCGCAACTTCATTTCATACTTTTGGCGTGGGAGGAGAAGGTTATGCGACAGACGTTCCGAAGAACATCGTCAGGCAGGTAGATGAAGCAGACAATGTCTGTGATATATACATTCTTACTGGCACCTCAAACGATTGGCAAGGGAACTCAAAAATCAAAGATGTGCGAGCTGCGATAACATACTGCATTACGAAACTTAAAGAAATAAACCCCGAGGCAAAAATTCTGTATCTGGGCGGATTAAAGTTTTTCAACAGTGAATCTGGAAATGTCTGGAATAGCAAGGCCAAGAACAAGCTAGGACTGAGATACAGTGACTATCTAAAATGCGAGATGGAGTGTGCTCAGCAAGCATCCATTCCTTACATGAACCAGTTCGACGAAATTCCATTGACGAAAGAAAACTACCACCAATTCTACTTACCCGATGCTATTCACCCCAATCGCAACGGATACGAGATGATCGGTTATTACCAACTCTTATTCATAGCATCACATTAGGAATAATCATGACAGACAAGTCCCAAGTCACCATACTTCTATCAACATACAATGGCGAAAAGTATCTAGAGGAACAACTCCAGTCCATCTACAACCAAAAAGGTGTAGACGTGAAGTTACTCGTTCGTGATGATGGTTCCACAGACGGAACTGTAGAGATGCTTAATGCCGCACAAACAGCCCAACGTCTTTCATGGTATACAGGAGCTAACTTGGGACCTGCACGCAGCTTCTGGAACCTGTTGGAACAAGCTGACAACAGCGAGTACTACGCTTTTTCGGACCAGGACGATTTCTGGATGGAAGATAAAATGAAAACTGCCATCAGCTTTCTAAAACAGGGCGAAACTAACCAGCCGGCCCTCTATTTCTGCCAGACCAGATTGGTAGACAGCAAACTCAAACCTATAGGAGACGTCACCATTCATCCACGGCTAACACTGGGTGAGGCATTGTTGTATCAATTCATCGGTGGATGCACGATGGTATTTAATCACGCTTTGAGGGAAATTTTACTACAACACACACCCTGTTATCTCAAAATGCATGACGTGTGGATATACTTAGTTGCCCTTACCTTTGATGCAAAAATTCACTTCGATCCCACATCTCACATTCTCTATCGCCAACATGGCAATAATACCGTAGGACAAACCAACAGCCTTTCATTTGTCTGGAAGAGCAGATGGAAGCGCATCAAGAAAAACGAATGCATCCGCTGGAATATGGCCCAAGAATTATGGAAGGGCTACCAAGCAACCATTCCCGAACACAATAGGTGGACCATACAAAATGTAGTGAATTACAAACACAGCATTGGAGCGACATGGAATCTTCTTAGCAGCTCCGTTTACGCTTGTGGCCAGAAGTCCATAAGGCACACCAGCAGACTCTGCATATTAACTCACACCTTCTAGCATTATGGCACTACCCAGAATCAGTATAATTACCATTACATACAACTGTGCTTCTACAATTCGCGAAACGATGGAAAGCGTTTTGGCACAAGACTATCCACAACTGGACTATGTCCTCATTGATGGAGGTTCCAGTGACGAGACAATAGACATCATCAACAAATACAAAAGCCAACTGGGTTACGTCTGCTCCGAGAAAGATCGGGGCATAAGCGATGCTTTCAATAAGGGCATTACACATGCCCAAGGTGAATTGATTGGCATCATCAACAGCGGAGACATCTTGATGCCAGGTGCCTTGCATGTACTGGCAGAACACTATTCCGAAGACGTTGACATTTATCGCACCAATGTGCGTATTCATAATCCCGAAACGGGGAAAAGCTATCGGGAGGTTCCTTCCATGCAATTCCCGATATGTCCTATCCGTATCCATGTTGCCCACCCTGGAACCTTCATTACAGCCAACGCGTACAAGAAGTGGGGTACCTACGGAGTTGACTTACGATATGTCATGGATCTGGATCTCCTAACTCGAATGTATCGACACGGAGCAAAGATGCAATACATAGACCTAGACTCAACCATCTTCACTTTGGGCGGAACGACCAGTACTGCCATGAAGAAGAAAAGATTCGATTACGAGCAACTCGTTATACGCAATGGAGGCAGCCTGTTACGAGCTAAGATATATTATCTCGAGATGCTTTCAGTCGATATCGCCAAACGCATAATTACAGGCGTATTTAGTTTGGACACACTGAAAAGACTACATTACGGCAATAAAAAGTGTATCGAATATTACTTTTTGCCTGCCAGACGATGATAGATCTCGCTATAGGCCTCATTCATACGTTCTACGGTCAGGACGTTTTCGTATGACTCTCGTGCTGCTTGCGCCATCTGTGCATAATGAGCCTTTTCCAGCACCCAATGCAACTTGGCACTGAAGTCAACCTCCGTATTATCCACAGCAAAGCCATTGTCGCCATTCAGCAATTCCGAAACACCACCTACATTAGAAGCAATGGCAGGAACACCGGCAACCAAGCTCTCAATGATAGAGATGGGCATGCCTTCGTAGTCCGATGGCAATAAGCATACATCGACATACCTCCAATACAAAAACGCATTAGGGACATTGCCAAGGTAATACACATTGATGGGGGCATGCTGATACCTCTGTTTATTACCAATCCACACAAAAGCACAATTGGGATTATAACGAGCAATCTCCTCAAACAGATCCCGTCGCTTGGGAGCCGCATCTCGGGCTACACAGAGGACGATGTGCTTGTATGACTTTCTTATCTGCTTGATTCTAACGCGCAAATCGCTCTTCTCTAGCGAATGTCCATTCTTGGTATAGTCCGCAACACCATTATAGATACAAGAAACATTATGGGTGATGCCCTCTTTGGCCATGGCCTCAACGTCAAAATGACTTACTCCAACAATTGCGGCACAACTACGCTGGAGCATTCGTTCCAAAAACAAAAGTTTGCGATAAGCCACGCACATCGAAGAGAAACCATGTACCGTATATACGGTCTTCTTACTATTAAAAGCAATACGGCCTAATGTACCGATTTTGGAAGAATGTAGATGAACAACATCTGGCCTATAAACAATCCGAATCCAGAATAGATACAGAAGAACCAAAATGTCTCTCCAACCAATACTGCGACGAAGGAAGGGCAATAACTTTACCTTGATACGTTTGTCCAAATTCTCCCAACTTTCGCCAGCACCACCTGATACAATTAACACATCGTTTTCCTTAGCTTGTTCGTTAGCTAAGTTCAAAACGACAGACTGGGCGCCTCCCAATTCTGATAATGTTATTGCGTATAGTATCTTCATTTTTTCGTAATGGATTACAAAGTTACGTTTTTTTTCAAAAATACACATCGTGATTTGTCACCTTTTTAATAGGTTTGCTCGTTATCACTGGTATTTTACTATTAAAATGTCTCCTCCATTCAATACATACTTGTTCTTCAGCCTCTCTGTTTCCTTTTTTTTGCTTATTCGGGACAGACTTTTGTTTGTATAGGGAAGATTACTTATTTCCATTTGTTGAGTCAAACTTTTATTGACCCACATGATGTATTTAGCACCATCCACTTCAAGGAATGACACAATGGCTCCCTCTGGAGCTAAAACGCATACATTTCGTAATGATAACGGGTACTCCTTCAGGTTCTTTGTTTCATCAGGAACTTTTCCTACATGTTCGACCGAGGTCACTTTCCCATCGGAGAACAACGAAGAAAAGCCTCGAAGTTCAGCATTCATCTTTTTGACTAACTTGTATGTCGAGGTTTGCTTACCATCATCTGTTATTGGGCCATCATGATAGTCATATTTATCAACATTTGCAGGTGTCCAATAGGTAAAATACGTTATCGCCTTTGCGCCGTATGCCAGGTTACTATATATCTGCAGGCGTAGAGAAGCAAGAGTGGGCTTCGGATATACAGCGTGACTCGTCACCAAGACAAATCCCCAAAACGGGGTTCCCGTACTTATACTCGCCTTACGGATTGTCTCCAAATTGGAATACCAACTCGACCGCACTTTATCCTTAAAAGTGGTCGAAATTACGGGATAATAATCAAAAGAGATCTGCTCCAAAGGCAACTGCTTTGTCGCAGAAGAAATATATTCCCTATAAGAAGAAACACCCAGCCAGTCAAGCGTTTCAGGTCCATAACTGGGAGCCAAATTAACATAACAAGGGAAATCTTTGTCAAGCTTTCGGATTGCTGCAAGACGATCTTTGTACGACCCCATCTGCTTCATCGTGGGCTCGTCTCCCAAGCAATAGGAAAAGAAAGCAGGATAACTCCTCAACTTAGCCAAATTAGTACTCATATCACCACGTTCCACAGAGGGACAACAGGGTATCAACTTGATGCCCGCTTTATGGGCCGCTTGTAAAGCAGACTCCAGTGCCGATACAGAATAGAAGACCGAGAGACTCATGTCAAAGCCACAATCTCGCATCTCTTTGTACCTACTGACAGAAGTTTGTTTCTCTGGCACACCCCACCAACCGATGATCGGTATCTGAGCCAACAGAACACTAGCCCAGTATGAGATGACAACAAAAATAAACAAGCGCTTCATACGTAAATATACCTACTATAGAACACATCAATCATAAATAACACAAGTGCCATCAGCACCACAACCCCATTTGCCACCCATTTGGGTTTGAAAGCATAATACAACATGGGGAAAAGCAATATTTCTACCACGCCCAACAGCTCGTTGACACGGAAGGAAAGGATGGGAACTTCGGTAAACAAAATGAAAGCTGAAATAGAGAACACCTCTATCTTAAGCAGGATGGGGAAATATTCATTCTTTTTTTCTATCAGACGTCCATAGTAGATCAAGAAGTATACGATAATTATCTTGGTAAGTAACAACAAGTTGAACACATTCACATCATAAGCCTCCGCCGTATGTTGTATCTCCTCGTAAGCTTCCATCTTCTCCTCGAAATAAGGAATGGGGACCATATAGAAGACGTTGACATGCATGAAATACATCAGATAGCAGACAGGTATGATGGACCCATAAAAGATATACTGCCACCGTTTCAATGGTTTGTAGTCAAAGAAAAGCAGGAATAGGAGAATAATTGCAGAATAATGGAACAGCACGGCTCCCACTAACAACAAGATAAACTTCAGGCGACTTCCCCTCTTCAGATAAGGCAGACCCAATAGCATAAAACCGGTGGCCACACCTACACGAATCTGGTTAAAATCATGGAGGAGGTAGAACGTTGATAGATATACCAGCAGAGTCAGAAAATAAAGGTCTGACGTCCTCTTGATAGCCAACAACTTCAAGGTAATAGAAATCAATGCATAGATGAGGAAGACAACCACGACATTGTCGAATGTCGCACGTACAAAGGACGCTATGCAAATAAAGGAAATCTCTGTGGTAACATCCTCGCCATGATTGTACATGCTAATGTAGTTGGAATGGTCATGGTCAATGTCCTCTGGTCGAAGTCCTGCTGTAAACGCCATAGCCAGTCCGATAACAATCATCAAGATTCCCACAAGACGACGGTCCAGTCTCTCTTCCAAAAAAGAGAGAACCGCAATCATGATGAATAATGAAACCAGAATCGCCAGCATGTTTATTTCTATTTAGTCAGGAGTGACCGTTTTGACCACTCGTGCAGGATTGCCGACTACGACACTATAAGGAGGCACCGATTTTGTGACAACTGCATTTGCTCCGATAAAACTATTGTGTCCTATCGTCACGCCAGAAGTAATCACACAATTTTCCCCGACGGAAACATAGTCCTCAATAACGACTGGGCCCTTGCTATTCAAAGGACGTCTTCGTGGTGGCAACTGCATATGCTCAAATGTAGTGCGACCATGATCATGGTCTATTATCATGACACGCTCGGCTATAGTGACACGATTGCCAATACGAATTTCGTTGATGCAGCCGATATGGCAAAACATATTGAAAATCACATGTTCACCGGTTGTGATCTTGGGAGTGTATGTTTCACCAAGATAGTTATCATACGCCTCCAGACGAACATGCTCATCAATGAAATTATAGCTTCCCAATGAGATGTATTTTCCACCTACTACTCTTACAGTTCCCCCATGAGCCATAAGATTAGGAGCCTGCTTGAACCGGGACTGCAGATAGGCAGAATAGAATGCATCAACGATGAGCCTTATTCTGAAAGCGACCTTCTCGTTGAGCACCAACGTGAAAGGAAACACAAGCACCCTTATTATCAGAAACAAGAACCGTTTCATCTTCTCAATATTTTATTCACAATAAACACTCGCTCCATTTGATCCAAGCCCAGCAATCCAACAGAAATTATCACTGACAAGACAGTTGTGACAACCACTAAAAGAAGTCGCGTGATTCCTTCTGGCATCTGAGCGTGAATCCAAAAAGGAAGTATGACACTCAAAACAGACACTCCCATGAGCGGAAGCAACACCTTGGCAAGGAATGCTCTGTTTGAGAATTGGTACAAAGAACGGCAAAGATACTGACGAATAAACTGGGCCAACAACACCATTAACAATTGGGAAACGAAAGCCATTTCATAGCACATCCCCTGTATCTTCACCAGATAATATGCCAGAGGGAGAGCCAATGCCAATGTGGTGCCGATAATGGTGTGATAACGTCGTATGTTACCTGTGGCTGCAGCTCCCACCATCATTGAATTGCTGATGCAATCCAACATGGACACTGCAAGCAATAGACGGGTAAACGCAACCGTGTGCTGAGGAACATCATGAAGCCAGAGCCTCAGCACAGTGGAAGCCTCGAGCATCATGGGAATAGCGACGAAAAGCATCAAGATGAACGAGAACTTACTGCTACGAAGAATCAACGAATTCATTGTGGGCACATCCTGCTGGGCATAGCACTTGGTAATCTGAGGATTAATGGCTGTCTGGAAACTGGAGATGAAAGCCATGATGGCCGTCTGTACCTGGAAGGCTATACCTCGAGCTGCATTTATGACAGGGCCGCCTACTCCATTCAACACCAGATTGATACCTTGTATGTTGCACACCAAAGCAAAATTGCCAAACATGCTCCATCCTCCGAAACTTATCATCTCGCGGAACAAGTTTGCTCCCACTCCATGTAATACAAGATATACACGATGGAACGATACCCTGCAATAAATATAGTATCCCAGACGAATAAAGACAGATTCGCCCAACAGAAGAAGAGCATAGACGACCAACCTATCCTGACTCCAAAACCGGAGAGACAATACCAAGGCCAATTTCAGCAGCACATCCAAAATAGTAATTCCCGCATAAGCAGTCATGCGCTCATGAGCGATGATTAGTGCCGTGTAAGGAACACAGATGATAAGCACTATAGAAGAAAGAAGTGAACACTGGTACACAATCATGGCCTGAGCCATTCGTTCGGCAGGCACAACCAAGCAACTCAGCACATACCAAAGACCTACTGTCTCACCAAGTATCAGGATTATGATAGCCAGACAAACATGTGTCAACAAACTTGCAGAATAGACACGGCGTAGATAACCCTCATCTTCCTTTCCCAAAGCAAAGGTTATGAAACGCTGCGATGCAACTGCCATCGAGTTGTTGAGAAAGACCAGTATGGTGACAATGCCTGCAGTTACATCATAAATGCCAAAATCCGTCTCGCCAAGCACTTGCAAAACCACACGAGAGGTGTATAGGAACACCACCATCTGGAACATCATACGGAAGTACAGAACAACCGTATTCTTGGCAACACGATGGAAGTTGGCTGCTGATGCCATAATCTTTATACTTTGAACATCTCGTCTCGGACAAACACATAAGCCGAAGCACAGACGAATCCAAAGATGATACTTGCAAGCATGCTAAACAAACGCTTGGGCGAACTGGGTTTCTGGGGTACGCTAGCACATTGTACAATAGTGAATGCAGGAGTTCGTTCTTGCACTTTAGCCTTAGCGACCTGTACCTGCTGACTAACCTGAGTATACTCATTATATGCCATCTGCAAGTCATTCTCCAGAGATTCCTGCTCAGAAAGATAACTTTGCAGAATGGTGTTCTTGTGAGAATCACAGTATGCGGCATATTCCCTTTGTGCCTCGATATAATTGGCATGCGATTCCTGGAGCAACTTCTCAGCATACTCTAGGTCGTTTCTTGCTTTACTCGTACGATACGCAGTAATGTATTCCTGTAGATGAACACGTACGGAATCCACCATGGAAGCAGCCACCAAAGGATCCTGAGCATTGAATGTCAAGGTGATAACATCTGTCTTCTTGTCCACTTGGCATGTAATGGAAGCCGACAAGAACTGGACAATTTCATCATCTGTCTTGCTCAGCCAGAAAGGGTCAATCTTCGTGCCTCCTGTAGCTGGCCCAGCGGGTGCCTTTTTCAGGCTCTTCATGAATCTGCGGATTGGGCGTAACCCCTTGTCCCACCAAGTCGCCTTCTGATGTTTGGTCAGGTAGTTGTAAAGGGTGGTATCCACTTTATTGTCAATGGTCTTGACACGAATGTCAAACAATCCCACGATAAACTGGTTGGATCTGACGATGTCTGGATAGATGAGAGGATAAATCGCATCATCTGATTCACCACCGATCTTCACTCCCGCCATAGAGGCAAGTGAACTCAAACTTCCGGAAATGCCACTGGTGTTTGAAGATTCGGGAGCAAGCATGACGCTTGACATATAACCTCGGGGAAGACTGTAAACATAGATGGCAGTAATCACCAGAAATGCGGCGCAGACACGCATAATCAGTTTGCGTCTCTCCCACAGCAGATTGGCGATGGCCTGGATATCAATAGGCTGTATCTTTGACTCGTTCTCCTCCATATCTCTCTCCTATTTTTTGATAATACTTATCAATGCCACTACCACACTAGCCAATGAGGCACCACCGCTGGCAATCGCCATAATCTCGGCTGTACTTATACCCTTTTTGTTGGCCTTGGTGGGCACAACTATCTCGGAACCTGGCTGAATGGACTTGCTGCTTCTCTGGCCTAGCTTCTCTACAGAACCATTCATGGCAATTGCGTACACACCCTTCTTCTTGGCCTTATTGCCAAAACCTCCGGCATGCTTGATGTAGTATTTCACATTCTTGCCCTTTTCATAGTTCATGGAGATGGGATATGTCACCTCACCACTCACCTTGATGGTATTGCTGAACTGGGGAACAGAAAGGACATCTCCCTCACGCAGCACGATGTCGTCGGCACAACCTGGATTTGCAATAGCCTTGTCCAGATTTACTGCCACAGGGTAAGTATCACCGAGGTCCAGTTTCAGGCTCATCAGCGAATCTGCCTGAGCCATATTATAGTTCTTCTCACTAGCCATAGCCTCCTCGTACATCTGGATCTGAGCGGCACGCAGAGAACTCTCACGCTGAATCTTCTCATCTTCCGTCAACTGACGAGTGAGACGAGCGCCCTTTGCAAATGCTAAAGAAGACAGACCACCAGCAGCCTTGACCAAGTCGCTCAGACGATAGTTCTTACTGGTCATGGCATAGCTTCCCTCGAAGTTGACACAACCATTGATGGTCACATTCTGCTGCTCACTGTATGCAGGACTCTTTCTCACAACCACCTCGTCATAAGGCAACAAGACGAAATCTGTATCGCCGCTGCGAAGACCATCGTTGAGGGCAAACGAGTAAGTCTCTGCTGTTGTCTCTTTGTTCTCCGTTGCCGTGAAATCCTGAATACGGCGGAACACGTCGACCTTTGCCATCGAGGCTGCCTGAGTAAGGCCTCCTGCCATCAGGATCAAGTCCTCGACACTAGTATTGTCTGCAAACTGATAGACACCGGGATAGATAACCTCACCCGAAATGGTCAGTGTGCGTTCGCCCTTCATATCGACACTGCTAGGAATGAAGAGCACATCACCCTTCTTCAGAGGAATGTCGGCCTTGGTTCCCTCGAGGATTCCCTCCAAGTCCACACTTACCATCTCCAGCGTCAAATCCTCCTTCTCACGATGCATCACGGCACGAGTCTTGAAGGCATCCTCACGCAATCCATCGGCAGCCTGCAACAAGCCCTTGACAGTCTGTATCTCGCCACCCATCTGGTATTGTCCTGCATGCATCACAGCACCGCGCACCTCCACCATATTGTTGAATCGTGCAACGACACTGTCTACATAAACTGAGTCTCCGTCCATAACCGTGAAGTTGGACATCTGGAACTCGTCCACGGTGTGCATGCTATATTCTGATCCTGCCTTACGGGTCAGGCGAACATTCTTGGTGTAAGCATCGCCCGTGAAACCGCCAGTGTACTTGAGCAACTGCTTGACAGTCTCGCTAGCCTTCATCTCATAGAACATGGGGCGCTTCACCTTACCACGCACTGCCACCAGACAGTCGTAGGGACCAACGACGATGACGTCATTGTCATTCAGGCGGACATCACCCTTGGAATTACCATTGATGAGATAGTCATACACGTCGATGCTGGCGATGGGACGGCCGGCACGATAGACCTTGATGTCACGCAGCGTACCGATATCGTTGATTCCACCTGCCGCATACAAGGCATTGAATGCCGAAGACAAACTGCTAAGTGTATAAGTTCCTGGCACATTGACCTCACCCATTACCTGTACTGTGATACTGCGGGTCTCTCCTACAGACAAGCTGACATTGCAATCGCTGTAGAACTGACCCAGACGACTCTTCAGGGTCTGAGTAGCCTGCTGCACGCTGAGCCCGCCCAATTTGATAGGGCCGACACCATCAATCACCACCACGCCATCAGGAGAAATGACGCCCTCGAAAGACTCTTGGCTGGCTCCCCACACATCGATGATGACATTGTCACCAGGTCCCAGACGGTAATTGGCAGGAGTTGCCATATTCTGATTGGGCTCAAAAGTGAGGTTCTGATTATTGAAAATATTGCGACCGAACACAGAATTCTCGTCTTGCATACGGAGCATGTCCTGATAATACATCAGCGAGTCGATATCCAAGAACCCTATCTCGTCATTCAGGGCCTCGCGACGATCCTTACGAGTGAGATAACGCTGTTCGACATCCTCACGCTGCGAGCGAACCATATAGCCATTCTGCTGTCGATAAAGGTCCTCTGCCTTCTCCTTGTTGGTACGCAACCTATTGGTAGTCTGTTGTTTGCTAGTACCTGTCAAGTCTACAGCGCCCATCTGACTCTGCTGAGCCTCGTACTTCTTGCGCACCTTGCGGAGTTGATCCACAGTGACACCCTTTTGCAGCAATTTCTGCACGATGCCCTGCTGGTTTGTTCCTTTGGCTTGTTCCTTTTGCACAAAGCTGATGATTTGGTCCTCGGACATGGTCTGTGCAAAACCACAAACGGCACCCATAGTGATGAGTGCCAATGTGAGAATAGTCTTTCTTATCATATTAGAATTTCTTTCCATAACAAATGAGGCTAACGGTGGTAAGGATTATCTTCAAGTCCAACCACAGCGAACGTTTCTGCAAGTAATCCAGATCCATCTGCAAGCGGATAAGCATCTTCTCCATAGTGTCTGTATATCCGTTGTAGATAGTGGCCATGGAGGTGATGCCCGGGCGTATCAAGTAGAGATACTCATAATCCGAATTCTCTTGCATAATCTTGTCAATGAAGAACTTGCGCTCGGGGCGAGGGCCCACAAAACTCATGTCACCTACGAACACGTTCCACAACTGTGGCAGCTCGTCCAGATGATGCTCGCGCAAGAACTTTCCCACAGGAGTCAGTCGGTCATCGTCCTTCTGAGCTAACTGAGGCACGCCTCCTTCACTATCAACACTCATCGTGCGGAACTTAAGAATATTGAAAGGACGTCCACCAAGTCCGATGCGCTCCTGACGGAACAGAACAGGGCCATCACCTTGCTGACGCAACTTGACATAAACATAGAGGATAACGGGAGAAAGAGCTATGAGTCCAAAGAGCGATACAACGATATCAAAGAGACGCTTTACGCCTCGCTCGCACACATTCATTCCGTCGCTGATTGTTTTATCTATTTCCAAAACTTTTATCATTTAGTGCCTCGTATTAGGTTCGCTACTATACATATAAACGTACCTCGGGCTATTTTATTGCAAAGATACTCATTTTTTTTCATCTTCGCAAGTGATATTTGGCAATTCGATCTTATAATAATGTACGCGCAAAAAAGTTTGGCAAAAACTTGATTATCTCGCATTTTATACCTATCTTTGCACCAAAGTTTTACAACAAACAATCCGGGGTCGACATGGATTTGACAGCAGGATGGTGTGTTGTGTAAGCACGCAGAGAGTTGGTGACCGCTCTCTATAATCCCTGATTACCACAGATTTATCTGGCGAAAACAACTACGCTCTCGCTGCCTAATCGAAGTACAGTAGATTACTGGCTTAATCTCGGCACCAGGTGCTGAGACGAGATGTCACCCAGAGGCTTACCCGCCCCATAGCGCTCTGACCCGGTGGCACAGTCAAAATGGGGATAGTCTGCAGATGGCCTCGCGCTGTGGATGAAGCTTTAGAGGATAAGGCAGTGGTTGGTGGCCCAGGTCTTGCCACTGCACGAAAACCGAAGGCTGGGATAAGCGTGTAGAAAGCACAGGATATCCCTGTTTGGACGAGGGTTCAATCCCCTCCGGCTCCACACAATGGTCGAGCGATTTGCTCGGCCATTTTTTTGTTCAATCGAGGAAGTTTGCATACTGAATTTATATTACAAACCACCTCTACACAGAAGCAGATTAACCATGCTGCCAGATCCTCCCCTCCGAGAGAGTACTCTTTCGGGGTCATAAGTGTACTCTTTTGAGGCAGAAACAGTACTCTTTTTGGGCAAAAAGAGTACTCTCTCGGGGCCAGACATGTACTCTCTCGACAAGAGGCTTGTCCAGAAGCATAATAAGGGCTCAACTACAAGCAACAACAAGCACAGGCCCCTCTGTCAACAGCGCTTCCGTCTATCTTCTGCATAAACATCATGCACATATGCGCTAAAAAATAGTACATATGCGTCACAGCGCGCTAATCTGGGCTGCCACCCTGACAAAATCGACATTTTGACGAATCACTTCGACTCTATTTCATATTTTTTTGATATCTTTGTAGAGAAATAAAACATAAGTGGAACTACAAACCCTTTATTATTTAAGTAATATGAAAAGAAATCTTATTGCAATTTTGATGCTTTTGGCACTCACCGCTCAAGCACAAGAGTATGTGCCTGCGCCCGAAAACCTGAAAGCACGTAAAGAATTTGCCGACACCCGATTCGGTATTTTCCTCCACTGGGGTCTCTACAGCATGTTTGCTCAGGGAGAATGGTACATGCAGGATGCAGGCATCACCTATGACGAGTACAGCAAGTCGGCCCGCGGCTTCTACCCCGCACACTTCTCGGCCCACGATTGGGTGAAGGCCATCAAGGATGCAGGCGCCGGCTACATCTGCCTCACCAGCCGCCATCACGACGGATTCTCACTCTGGCACACTCGCCAGTCAGACTACAACATCATAGACGCAACCCCCTTTAAGCGCGACATCATCAAGGAGTTGGCCGACGAGTGTCATGCACAGGGTATCCGCTTGCATCTCTACTACAGCCACATCGACTGGGGACGCGAGGATTGCGCAACGGGATTCAGCGGCACAAAATGCGGAAAAGACACGACAAAGGCCGACTGGCCACATTACTACAAGTTTATGAACAACCAGTTGACCGAGCTGCTCACCAATTACGGAGAGATTGGTGCCATCTGGTTCGACGGTTGGTGGGACATCCCCAATCGCGAGGAAAAGATACAGGATCTGAAGGACCAGTATGCACTGATTCACCGCTTGCAGCCTGCTTGTCTGGTCGGCAACAACCACCATCTAAACGCTATCCCTGGCGAGGACATCCAGCTCTTTGAGCGCGACCTGCCAGGCAACAATGGTGCAGGATGGAACAATCAGGAAATCAGTCGTTTGCCTCTGGAAACTTGCGAGACCATGAATGGTATGTGGGGTTACAAGGTGGTCGACCAGAACTACAAGTCTACCGAGGAGATTATCCATTGGTTGGTAGGCGCCGCAGGCAAGGGTGCCAACTTGCTGCTCAACATCGGCCCCCAGCCCAGTGGTGAACTGCCTGCCATTGCCTTGGACCGTCTGAAGGGTGTCGGCGAGTGGATGAACAAGTATGGCGAGACCATTAAGGGTACAGATGCCGGCGATGTTGCCACCCAGGACTGGGGATGCACCACTCGCAAGGGCGACCGTCTGTTTGTTCACATCTTCAAGCTCGAGGGTCAGCAGTTGACTCTGCCCATGCAATGCAAGGTGCGTCGCGCTGTGGTATATGGCACCAACACCCCTGTCAAATACAAGAAGACCGCAGAAGGCTGGGTGCTCAACCTGCCCGAACAGCCTCAAGGTGCTGACTACGTGCTGGAATTGACAACCAAATAACCTATCGGAAATACTAAAAACGAGGGCTTTCTCCTACGAGAGGGCCCTCTTTTTGTGTCCAAACAACCTTGCAAATCACTATTTTGGTGCTTCCTTGATTATTTTTTCGTATATTTGCGCCGGACATACAACATTTTTTGGTCTATATAATATATAAGGTATAGAATATGAAAAATAGAATTCTGCTTTTCGTGGCGGCTATGATCACCACCCTTTCCGTCCAAGCTTTCAACGACAAGCTCACCCAGATGGTGGGAAATCTGGACTATTCAGGCAAGGCCGACTCTCTGGAGCACGTGCTCATCGAACAGTTTATGAACAAGAATCAGGGTTACTTCTACTCCACTCCACAGGATGTGGAGAAAGGCACCCAATACATCTATTGGCAACAAGCCCATGCCATCGATGTCATCGCCACCGCTTATGAGCGAGTCAAGGGTATCAGTGCCATTCGCTCCTACACCTACAAGCAATATCTCACACGTTGGTATGCCAGTCATGGCAACAACTACCATCACGACAGCAGCGACAAGACAGGTTTCCTCAATCCCTATACCGACGACATGGCTTGGATCTGCCTTGCACTGCTGCGCATCTCCGAGGCTTTAGAGGACAGCAAGTATGCACAAACCGCCAAGACCGTGTATGACCAATACATCATCACCCGTGCAACACGAGATGAGAAGGGCGTCTATCTCCCTTGGAACTGGGACCGTGACGCAAATGGCAACTACAAGAATCCCAATGGTGGGGCTTGCACCAATGGCCCCTCATGCTTGTTGGCTGCTAAACTCTACGAAATCTACGGCGAGGAGAAATACTTGACAGATGCCATCGACCTGTATGATTTCATGGTCAAGTATGTGTGCAAGAGTGACGGACGATGCGAAGAACCTCCCCTCACCTACACTCAAGGCGTATTTGGCGAAGCTTGCCGCCGACTGTATCACATCACGGGAAAGTACATCTACAAGAACAAGACTTCCCTCTATCTGCGATATGCCATCAACAGCGACCGATGCAACCACAATGGCATCCTGCGCAACGAGGGCACCTCTATGGACCAAGCCATCTTCAAGGCAGTGTTGATTCCCTATCTCGTCAACTACGTGCTGGACGAAGACCTGGAAACTACCTACCGCAAAGAAGTGCTCAGCGCACTGTTCAAGAATGCTGATGCCCTGTGGAAAAACTTGGACAAAGCGAGCTATCCCAAGATGTATTGCCCTTATTACTGGGGCGAGAAGTACGACGCCAGCCAAACTGCGTCTATGGGAGCTATGGTCAGCGGAGCCTCATTGATGGAAAATGTCGCTCGCATGTGCAACTACATCCGCAGCGCAGCCGATGGAATAGAACAGATTCCCTCTATCATTCCTTCCGCCAACGATTCCTGGTACAATCTGCAAGGACAGCGTGTCAGCAACAACCAGAAAGGAATACTCATCCACCACGGCAAGAAAGTGCTAAAGAAATAGGAGTAATCTAAAACTTTTTCACTATCTTTGCAAAACAAAATTTCACGATTGACATGAAAGAACTTGAACTGAAGTATGGTTGCAACCCCAACCAAAAGCCCTCTCGAATCTACATGGAGGAGGGCGAGTTACCCATCACAGTGCTCAACGGACGCCCTGGATACATCAACTTCCTGGACGCGCTGAACAGTTGGCAATTGGTACGCGAGCTGAAGGCTGCCACTGGTCTGCCTGCTGCTGCCAGCTTCAAGCACGTTTCTCCTGCTGGTGCTGCTGTGGGTCTTCCCTTGGACGACACCCTCAGCCACATCTACTTTGTCGCAGACGCTCCTCTGCCTCTCACACCCATTGCATGTGCTTATGCTCGTGCTCGTGGTGCTGACCGTATGAGCAGCTATGGTGACTTCATCGCCCTGAGCGACGAATGCGACGAGGCAACAGCACGCCTCATCAACCGTGAGGTTTCTGACGGTGTCATTGCACCCAGCTACTCTCCCGCTGCGCTGGAGGTTCTGAAGGCCAAGCGCAAGGGCACCTACAACGTGATTCAGATAGACCCCGAATATCGCCCTGCTCCCATCGAGCGCAAGCAGTGCTTTGGCGTAACATTTGAGCAGGGACGCAACGAGGTGAATCTCGCCGATCCCGCTCTCTTTGAGAACATCCCCACTCAGAACAAGAACTTCCCCGAGGCTGCTAAGCGCGACCTGATGATTGCCCTTATCACCTTGAAGTATACCCAGAGTAACTCGGTATGCTATGTCAAGGATGGTCAGGCTATCGGTATCGGTGCTGGTCAGCAGAGCCGTATCCATTGCACCCGTCTTGCAGGACAGAAGGCCGACATCTGGTGGATGCGCCAGCATCCCCGTGTAATGAGCCTCCCCTTCGTTCCCGGCATCCGTCGTGCCGACCGCGACAACACCATCGACATCTTCATTGGTCCCGAGTACATGGACGTGCTGCGCGAGGGTGAGTGGCAGAAGTTCTTTACCGAGCGTCCTGAACCTCTCACCGAGGCCGAGAAGCAGGAATGGCTGGCCAAAAACACAGGTGTAGCTTTGGGCAGCGATGCATTCTTCCCCTTCGGCGACAACATCGAGCGTGCTCACAAGAGCGGTGTACAGTATGTAGCTCAGGCTGGTGGTAGCGTTCGCGACGACCATGTCATCGAGACCTGCGACAAATACGGTATTGCCATGGCATTTACCGGCGTTCGCCTGTTCCACCATTAATCGAGAGACCTTATGGCACAGTATGGTGGCGACGATATCGATGCTGTAATCCTGGGAGGAATCACCTTCCGTGGTGCCAGTAAAGGTGGCGACAAGAAACGCAATGACGAGCCCAAGGTGAAAACCAAGGCCAAGAAGAAGCAATACATTACCGGTGCTCATGGTAGCGGTTCGGCCAAGATGAAAGCCGATATACGCAAGAAGCGAGCCAACCGACACAAAAACGGATAAAAGGAATGGGGATTAACCGAAAGGCTAGTCCCCATTCTTTATTTTGTATTATCGATTCTTTTCGGATAGATCTGTTCCGGTTTACTCCGACTCCTCTGCAATATTCACTCTGCCATTACTCTGCTTGGTGAACACAAACTTATGGGCTTTTAGTTTGTTTGCCTTGTGATCATAGAGTTTGCTGCTGTCGAAAGCCTTACCGTTGATACGAGTCTCGAAGTGCAAGTGGTGAGTAGTGGCTCTACCAGTGCGTCCCTCCAAGGCAATAGCCTGCCCGGCATGAACCCACTGTCCCTTCTTTACCAGATTGCGCGTGTTGTGGCTGTAAGCCGTTTCCAGTCCATTAGCGTGGCGAACAACAACAAAGTTTCCATAACCATAGAAGGGACCCGACATGGTCACCTCGCCAGCAAATGCAGCTCGGATAGTATCATTCAGCGTAGTCTTTATGTCAGTGCCGGCATGATGTCTGCTTCCGCCATAGGGGCTTATCACCTTTCCTCCAGGCAGAGGGTAACACCAGTCCTTCTCGCCATAGGTGGCAAAATTGATGGAAAATTGGTTCTGATGCTCGAAAGGGTCCTTTGCCACTTCCGCCTTGAGCACCTGCCATTCATCGATATCGGGTACCTCCTCTGTCTGTGCCCAGCCGCATAGGGCCACGCTCAGCAACGAAAGCATAAGTATAGTTCTCTTTATCTTCATTTCTTGATCATGATACAATTAAGGTTACGGCCCGTGTTGATGGTTTCCCTGCGTGCACTGTAATAATCCTGTGTACTGCGAGTGCACACCCCAGCGACTTGGATATCAGTGACACCACATTGCTCGAGCACCCATTTGTTGGCATCCCACAAGTCCAGGTGCCAGCGTTCTCCTCCTTGCAGGCATGGAAAGCGGCGAGCAATACGTTGCATGGGAAAACCTGCCTGGAGGAATGCCTCGTAGACCTCATCTCCTACCTCAAACCACTCCAGACTAATGCCAGGTCCAATGATTGCATGCAGGTCCTGAGGGTTACTTCCCATGGACCTCACCGTCTCTGCAACAATGCGGCCAACTGTGCCACGCCATCCTGCGTGGATAGCTGCAACAATGCGTTTCACCGAGTCGTAGACCAACACGGGTATGCAATCTGCCGTCTTTATTCCGACACACAATCCCGGGGTGCTGGTAATCACCGCATCGGTTTCTGCAGGTCGACAAGGATGCTCCACCCATTCCACATGGCAAGTATGAGTCTGGCGAGGCAAACCCATTTCTTCCAGAGGCACAGGCATTCGCTCCTCATCTCCACGACCTGTAGAGTAGGCGACCAACCAATCCGGGGTGTCGTAATACAGCATCTGTTGGCTTTCTACTCTTCTATGTCCTCGTACTCAAAGTCTTCCAGGTCATCGATATCCTCGATGTCTTCCTCGTCGACGTACTCAATCTCCTCGTCCTCACCCATTGCCACGAGCTCTTCCTGCAAGAAGCTGAGGTCCTTGTTACGGTGAACCAGGGTTTCCTCGTGCGTGATAGCCTGCAATTTATTGCTCTCGCTATTGAGGGCCGACCACAACAGGTCCTTCAACTCGGTCAATCCAAGGTTGGCCACTGCGGAGATAAACACATGAGGCAAGTCGGTGGGCAAGTCCACGGAGAGCATCTCCTTCAGTTCATCATCCAGCAAGTCGCTCTTGGTGATGGCCAGAATACGCTGTTTGTCCAGCAACTGGGGATTGAATGTACTCACCTCGTTCAGCAGAATCTCGTATTCCTTCTTGATGTCATCCGTATCGCCAGGAACCATGAACAGCAACAGCGAGTTGCGCTCGATATGGCGCAAGAAACGCAATCCCAGACCACGGCCCTCCGAAGCTCCCTCGATGATACCGGGGATATCGGCCATCACAAAACTCTGATTATTGCGGTAAGACACGATACCCAGCGAGGGTTCCATGGTAGTAAAGGGATAGCCCGCAATCTTGGGGCGTGCAGAAGACAGACTGCTCAGCAATGTGCTCTTACCTGCATTGGGGAATCCCACCAGACCTACGTCGGCCAGCAGTTTCAGCTCCATGATCACGGTACGCTCCTGCATGGGTTCACCAGGCTGCGCATAGCGGGGAGCCTGGTTAGTTGCCGTAGCGAAATGCTTGTTTCCCAGACCACCACGGCCACCCTTGAGCAGCATCACCACCTGTCCGTCCTGGGAGACGTCGCACAGGTACTCACCCGTCTCGGCATCGTAGACGACAGTTCCACAAGGCACATCTATGTACTGATCTTGGCCATCAGCTCCCGTGCTTCCACTCTTGCCGCCATTTCCACCATGACCAGCAAAGACGTGGCGCTGGAAGCGCAGATGCAGCAGAGTCCAGTAATTGTGATTACCACGCAGATAGATGTGGCCGCCACGACCGCCATCACCTCCGTCAGGTCCACCATTGGGTGCATATTTTGCTCGGTGCATGTGCATCGAGCCTCGTCCGCCCTTACCCGAGCGGCAACAAATCTTCACGTAATCTACAAAATTGGATTCTGCCATAGTCGATATGCCCCTCACGGGGTCTGCTTATGTGTTATTACTTTTTGATGGGTGGATGATGGAAACGACAAGCCCCAGCCCTCTATCGCACTCACACGGCAAGGGGCTGGGGCTTATGTCTCAGTATTACTTGTTCTCTGCGTCGATAGCTGCAAAGATGTCTGCAAGCATCTGTTCCTTGCTGCCCTTCCAGGTGAAGGTGTTGCGGATGCCCTCGCCAGCAAACCACTCGGCGAGAGGTTCGGTCTGACTATGATATACAGCAAAACGCTTCTTGATGGTCTCCTCGTTGTCATCGGCACGACCCTGCTCCTTGGCACGGTTCAGGAGGCGAGCCAACAGGGTCTCCTCGTCAACGACCAGCTCGATCATCATACCCATCTCGTGACCGCGCTCTGCCAGCATCTTCTTGAGAGCCTCGGCCTGGGGGATGGTGCGGGGGAAACCGTCGAAGATGACGCCCTGACCAGCAGGCAGAGCATCGTAGGTGCTTGCCAAGATGTCAATCATCAGGGAGTCGGGCAGCAACTGGCCATTGTCGATGTACTGCTTGGCAGTCTTACCCAGCTCGGTACCAGCCTTTATCTGAGCACGAAGCACATCACCTGTGCTGATGTGACCCATGTTGTACTTGTTTACAATCTCTTCGCTGTAGGTGCCCTTACCACTACCGGGAGCACCAAAAATAATAATGTTCTTCATTTTGTATAATGTGTTTATTCTTCTACCAAAGTGTAGATGTCGCGTGTGTTTCGTCCATATCCGTCATAGTCCAGGCCATAGCCTACGATGAAGTCGTTGGGAATCTCCAGACAACGATAGCGGATGTCGAGTGCCACCTGCAATTTACCAGGCTTTACCAGCAGAGTGCATACATCGATGCTCTCGGGGTTGTGAGCCTTGAGAGTCTCCAGCATATGAGCCATGGTGATGCCCGTGTCCACAATATCCTCGACGATGATGACGGGACGACCCGTAATATCGACATTCAGTCCTATCAGCTCGCGCACGTTGCCTGTGGTATTGACACCCTGATACGAGGTCATCTTCACGAAATGGATCTCACAAGGCAGCGACACTTCGCGCACCAGGTCGGCTGCAAAGATAAACGAGCCATTGAGCACCGCCAGGAATACAGGTTCCTTGCCGGCATAATCTCGATTGATCTCACTTGCTACGCGACGGATTTGCTCCATCAACTCAGCTTTAGGAATGCTTACCGCAAACTTCTTATCCTTGACCTGTATTGTTCTCATAGCTTTTTAGGAGTACATATTCGCTACAAAGTTACTAAAAATATTTAAGAATTCCCGCGCACGAGGCAGATTTCTTCATTTTTATCCGTACCTTTGCACCATGAAGCTTCTCACATGCCCTCAAATCAGGGAACTTGACCGATACACCATCGAGCACGAGCCCATAGACTCCATCGACCTGATGGAACGTGCATCCGCTGCGGCTAGCCGTGAGATAGCTTGCCGATGGGACCAGTCCCACACCCTATGCATCTTTGCCGGCCCTGGCAACAACGGAGGCGACGGCCTAGCCATTGCACGACTGCTTGCCCTGGAGGGATACCGAGTCCGCGTCTGGTTGTTCAACACCAAGGACCGCCTGAGTCCCGATTGTGCCGAGAATCTGAATAGACTATCAGCTATGAGCGAGGTGGAACTGACCGAGGTAAGACAGAGCTTCGACTTCCCCGCACTGCAGCCCACCGACATCATCATCGACGCTCTCTTCGGCACCGGGCTCAACAAACCCCTAAATGGAGGATTTGCTGTCATTACCCACAAGATCAACACGTGTCCCAACACGGTAGTGAGCATCGACATCCCATCCGGACTGATGTCGGAGGACAATACCTACAACGACTTGCACAATGTGGTGAAGGCCGACCTCACCCTGACGATACAGTTGCCCAAACTGGCATTTCTGTTGCCCGACACAGCGCCCTTCGTTGGGGAGTGGAAAGCGCTAGACATCCAGTTGGCCAGCGAGGGTATCCAATCACAGAACTCCCCCTTCTACATGATGGAGGCCGAGGAACTGCGACAAATGCTGCGCCCACGCCCCGCCTTTGCCCACAAGGGGACTATGGGGCACGCCATGCTGATAGCCGGTTCACTGGGCATGGCCGGGGCATCCATCCTGGCTGCCAAGGCCTGTCTGAGAAGCGGTGTGGGCAAACTGACCCTGCACACGGCCTCTGCCAATGGTCCCATCCTGCAAACCTCTGTCCCCGAGGCAGTTCTCCACCTGGACGAAGACCCCAATGTGGTGTCCCAGTGCACCGAGATACGCCCCTTCTCCAGCATCGGCATAGGTCCTGGATTGGGGTTAGACGAACTGACTCAGGAGACCGTCTGCGAATATCTGTGCATGAGCGACTCGCCCCTAGTCATCGATGCTGATGCCATCAATGCCCTGGCGCAACATCCCGAGTGGGTCAGACACATCCCCTCCGACAGCATCCTCACACCACATGTGCGAGAACTGGAAGGCCTCATCGGACAATGCCCCAACGCTTACGAGCGACTGATGAGAACGCAAGACTGGGCCATCCAGCACCAACTGTTTGTGGTCATCAAGGGCCACTACAGCACCATCTGCACACCCACGGGCAAAGCCATCTTCTGCCCTACCGGAAACGCCGGCATGGCAACCCCCGGAAGCGGGGACGTGTTGACGGGAATCCTCACCGGGCTGCTGGCCCAGGGATACACACCCTACGAGGCTGCCCAACTGGGAGTGTGGCTGCACGGAACAGCCGGAGACCTGGCAGCAGACGATCTGGAACAGGAATGCATGCTGGCCAGTGACATCATCTCGCACCTCCCCGGTGCATTCCGCAAACTAAAAGGAAGAAAGAATAAAACATAAGAATAAGATATGAAGAAAATGCTGTTCGCCGCAGCGCTTGCACTGACAAGTGCGAGCATGCAGGCACAAACTGAAGTAGCGCCCTTTCAGCCTGGCGTGACACTGGACGGAGTAAACTATTTCCTGCCTCGCACCGCATTGCGAGTGACCGTGATAGCCGAGAAGACTGTCGTAGCACCAGGGGAACTGAACAAATACGCCTTCAAGTACCTCCGTCGCAACGACGTGCCCACCGAGACCAGCAC
Organism: Bacteroidaceae bacterium; assembly: GCA_045600505.1. Taxonomy (GTDB): domain Bacteria; phylum Bacteroidota; class Bacteroidia; order Bacteroidales; family Bacteroidaceae; genus Physcousia. The sequence continues at coordinate 11,981 of JAZRYA010000063.1, read as the reverse complement.
CCGCTGGACCATCAAGAAAGTGACCCTGGAACCCTATGGCACTGCCGACAAGGACAAGGCCTACAACATCAAGGTCAAGAGCAAGACCATTGCCCCCCTGGTGACTCTGACTCATGACGGCGTGCTGCTCGCCATCAACACCGAGGCCCAGGAGGAGACACTGCCCGCAATCCCCGAGGGACAGCAAGCTCCTGCCCTGCTCAATCCCCGCAACTACATGAACCAGGAGATCCTCTCTGCTGGCAGCACTGCCAAGATGGCCGAACTCTGTGCACAGGAGATCTACGACATTCGTGAGAGCCGCTCCGCACTCATCCGTGGCGAGGCCGACAACACGCCCAAGGACGGACAGCAGCTCAAACTGATGCTGGACCAACTGGACGAACAGGCAAAGGCCCTGGAGCAACTGTTTGTGGGCACTACGCAAACCAGCACCGAGGTGTTTAGCCTCAACTACATCCCCACTCAGGAGACCGACAAGGACATCCTCTTCCGATTCTCCACTGCACTGGGCGTTGTAGACAAGGACGACCTGAGCGGCGCTCCCGTCTACATCAGCATCCACAACACCGGCAATCTGCCTGCTCGCACCGAGGACCCCGAGGCCGACAAGAAGAAGGCTAAGATGGAAAAGGGTGTCTACGTCAACGTACCTGCTCGCGAGGCCGTCACCGTCTTCGACGCCAAGAATTCGTATGCCAAGGGCGAGTACGAGTTCGGTCAGTTTGGCTACACCGAGATCCTGAGCGACATCCTGTTCAACAAGTCCATCACCACTCGCGTCACCCTCCACCAGAGCAATGGTGCCATCAAGAAGTTGGAGCAGTAATCTCTGCTCCAACTCTTCTCAAAAAAAATAAAAAGTTTGATTTTAGGTCTTCAGGTCTTCAAACGTTTTGTATGACAGCGGCTCCCCAATCCTCATGGACAGGGAGCCGCTGATGCTATTTTATGTGTCTACGGCCTTATAGGTCGAAGCCGACGCGAGCCAGATGGTCGATGTGGTGGTGGCTGCCGCCGAGCAGGCCCAGGCCATAGCCGATGTAGAGCGACTTGGTGACATACAGACCGACGGTTACGTCCAGGGCCATGTGATTGGTCCAATTGGTCTTGTCGGACGTGATAGGACGCATGTGAGTGTTAGGATTGTAGGGCGCATTCTTGGGAGATTTGCGTACACTGCCGCCGTAACCCAGGTCCAGGGCACCGACCACGCGCAGGTTTGTTTTTCCAAAGGTGGGAGTGAAGCCACGCACACCAGTCTCCAGGGTCACCTCGTGTATTACCTGGTCCTCGTGCGTGAAGTCTGCAGCATACTTGGCATGGACGATGTCCCACGAGACAAATTTGTGCAGGTTCATCTGCCCTCGGAAGCCGATTTCCAGGTCATTACCTATGCCGAATTCTGCGGCAGGGGTAAACTTTGGTTTGCTGTCGGTCACGTCCTGTGCCATCATCTGAGAGGCTCCCAGAATCACGATAATAATCAAAATTAACTTTCTCATAAACTTTTTGCTATTAGTTTGTTCACGATTAGAAATTTGGCAGGTACTCGTCATCGACCAGGAAGGTCCTCTTTTCCTCTATCCACTTCTTCAGATTCTTGCGCATGGCAGTATAAACTCTTCTACAGTGAAGAGTTTCCTCGCTTATCGTATATCCTTTTGCTTGGATTTCCTTTATATATTTTTCTTCAATTTCTATGCGTTTATCAATATATGCATACGCTTTGTCAAAATCACCATTGAAATAATAGGCCAGCGGTACATAGAAACACAAACATGGCGAATGTACGCGGTTGAAGTAGGGGTCCGTTATGGGGTGGAGAAATATAGCTTTCTGCGTACTGTATTTATTAAAAATGGTTTGTGCATGCTCATGGTACATCTTGTCAAAATCTGCCAGATTCTCGTCCATTGATCGTTCTCCTATAAATTCACAGTGAATAAAGTGCTTCTGTTGTGAATATTCTTCGTCAGAAAGAGCTTTTCTATAGATGGTTAAATATACTGGGCCAATAACATTTTCCCGGCTATCTTCCTCTCCATCTGTTGCCTCCCACAGAATTTCGTTTAAACGCTTGGATGCTACGCCGACAGCTATTTTCAAAAAATAATAGTGGGGTCTAGAATGCGTCTCGTCCGCATATCCTATTCTATGTGAGATGTCATCACTATAACGCCTTATGTGGACAAAATCTTTTGCAACATATTTAAAGCCAAGGGGTTTCAAGTATCCCTTTATGGCCTTTCCCATTTCTCTTTTGAATGTCATATCTGTTTCTATAAATCTAAATAACTTTTACGTTCGTGAACCAATGAAGTCATCCTATCTCATTGCCGGAACCAATACATCTTGAAGGTGAATTTCTCTATCCGAGATGGAATTCCATTAGGGAAAAGATACTTTGCTCTAGCGCCGAATGGAACAATATTTAAATTGTCACCCTTCAAGAGTGCAGGAATTGTAATTCTTTGGTTGGTAGTAAACCTTGCTCCATTCCCCGCTTTTGATTCTGCCATGTAAAGAAGACCATTTTCATCCACGAATGACCAGTCTGCTCTATATATTTCCCCATTTACTTTGTATGAGACCTCGCTAACATAATTTTGATCGCCAAATATGTCTTTCATTTTTAGAAATGCTTCGTTCTTTCCCAATTCCCCTTTCTGGAATGATGACATGCTATTCCAGGTATCAGGGTCTGGCAACTGGCCATATTCTATGTGGAGATTTGGATTTGAAACATCCTCGTAGACCGCTTTTAGGCTTTTGACGTTATGATCAGGTATCTCATCGATAGAGTTTGAAAGATGACCGCCTAGCTTATTAGATAGCGAAGCGCGGTCCTTGCCTAACCAGAAATTGCTCTTTGAGTGATATGCTTTTAATCCACTGGCAACTCCTGTCGTAACTCCACTGGAAATGGCACCTGTGAGTCCACCTAGAGTTCCTGCTTTCAGGCCTTTTTTGAAGCTGGATCCTCCAATCCACGAGTTCCCGGCTCCTGTGATAAAACCTTCGGAAAAACCAGAACTGGCCCCCACCGCAAAACCGGAAAGAAATCCCATGGAAGACAGTGCACTAGTTACGCCAGCGGCTACTCCTGCGCCTGTGGCTCCTGCGACAGCACCGACAGCAAAGTATCCTAGGCCTTTTTTGTTGAACTTACAACCGTGAGTAATCCAATTTATTGTTCCTCCAATGGCTGCACCAAGGATTATGTTCCAAAAATCTCCGGTAGGATCAGTATATCGGAAGGGATTGTTAAGGCAGTACGTGTAACGGTTGAAGCTCTGCGTGTTGTCTGGAGCCTGAACAAAGTTGTCGCATGAAAGGAATCGGCCTGTCTCGGGGTCATAGACACGGCCACCCATGTCAATGAGACCGAACTCGGGCAACATATCGTGACCACAGTATCCATGAGAGAACTCGATGTTGTTGGTCTCAACTTGTTGCCGTCCCCATGCATCATAAGATGCACGGAACACCTCACTTCCATTGGTGACGTCATAGATGGAAAGAACAGAGCCCTGTATGTCAGAGAACGCCTTGCAGACACGGAGCACCCCGTTCTGCTTTACTAATATAACGCCCTTGCCGGGGAAATATTGTTCAGTGACGGAATTTTCTTCCGAAATCCGCTCATAATCATCAAAGAAGAAATGCGCTATGGATGGAATTTGGATTACGAATGGTCCCGTGACAGGGGAAACCTTCAGGGTGCCCCACTTCTGACGGTTAGGACCATAGTAAAAGTTCAGGTTATAGCGGTTGACGGTATTGGCAGATGATAATATATGGTCGATCTTGCCATCCTCATTGAATGCAGTGACAAGCTGGCCCAAGCCGCTTACGCCATCCTCCACATTGTCTATTACGGTGAGAGCATGCGGTTTGGCACTGGTGTAGCCGTAATCTCCGATACCGGTCTTGTAGGTCACATTGCCGTTGTCATCATATATCATGACCCCGTCATACCATCCCTCGGCATAGGTTTCACTACGATTGCTTGTTACGGTCAAAAGCCGGTCGGCATCGTCGTAGGAAAAGGACTCTGTATATATTCCACGAGACCTGCTGGCAAGGTTACCCGTCCCGTTGTCATACGTGTACGACATGTTGTCCAGGATGGTATTGAACCTCTTGATCACCTGTGACGATGTCCGGCCATTAGATGCAATGCTTTCTGTATAGGTCAGTGTCCCTGCAGAGCTCACATCGGTGAGGCCATTGTATGAAGACTGGGAATAGCAGCATACCTCATTGGCATAAATGGCGTTCATGAAGCCATACTGGTCGTATGTGTACCTTACTGTCACATCCCCGGGGTATGATAATGTGGATACACGCCCATAGCTGTCGTAGGTGAAAGACTTGCTGTAAGTCTCTTCGTTATACACTCTGGTATCATTGACTACCCTGCCGAGTCGATCATACTCATAGGTCTCCACGTTGCCGTTGCACTCCTCTTGTACAATCCTGTTCTTGCCATAGCCCGAGGTTCCGTATGTAGTGATTTGGACAATGTCATCCCCGCACCGTCTCTCAGTCACTCGACCCAGATTATCATAGACGAAGGTCGTCGTGACTCCGTTACCATCCGTCTGTGACAGGACTCGGCCATCTGCGGCATAGGAGTATGTCTGCGTTCCCGCGTCGGGGTCATCGAGTGAAGTGCGATGCCCGGCTCCATCATACTCAATAGTGCAGATGCTGCCATTAGCTTCGATCTCCCGAGGGTTACCCATGGAATTGTATGTGTATTCCACTGTGCCGCCTGCATCATGTGCAATCCGGATGTTCCCCCATGCGTCGTATTCCTTTACGGATGAACCTGTCGGAGTGTTTTCCGTCACCTCTCGTCCATGGTATTCATAACTGGAGACGGTGCCGTCTGAACTGGTGTGAGATGTGGTTCGTCCAAAATTGTCATATTCGGTTGTCTCGGTTTGCGTCCTTTCCCCTTCTGTAGTGCTTACGATGGAGGGCTTCCCGTTTGCATCGTAGAGGTAGGATGTGCTGATATCAACGCCACCCTTTCCCTTTGTCATGCTTGCCAGTTTGCGGCCCTCGCTGTCATAGACCGTTGTCACTGGCGCACTGCCGTCTGTTGTCACGGTGGTGCTGTAGACGCTGTTTGCGTAATTTCTGTTCCAGCTAGTCTGTGTTTGAGTCTCTGTGCTGTCTGGGGCGATAGAAAGGATTTGGTTTCCCCATCCGTCATATCCGTATGTTGTGGTCAGGATGTTGGAGGGGTCTGAGTATTCCTGCTTGGAGGTCACGTTACCCCATATGTCATAGGTGTAGCTCACATGCGACGATGCGGGTGTTGTGCTGCTTGTCGTCAGCCGCAGGTTGTGGCTGTCATACGTATACTGCTTTGTTACGGTTATGACATCGTTTCCTGTTGTCCATTCAGACAGCACGTTCCCATAACCGTCTCTCTGGAAGTGTCTGGTCAGCAAGATGCTGCTGCCGTTGTAGGATGACGCTTGGGCCTCGGAAAGGACGTATCCCTTGTTGTTGTAGGTGTAGTCTGTCCTTACCTGGTGCACATTGGCGTCATCCGCATGTTTCTTGCTGACCGTTACACGTTGCGGCAGGCGCCTTCCTGAATAGGTCGCGTAGTTGCTGTAACTGGTGCTGGTGTACATCCCTGCATTCCGGTCATAGCTAGTGGTCTCGTTTGTCGGCACACCGGTAGCCGTGTCGTATGTCCGACTCGCGTTTGTCTTGAACCCGTCGAAGTCTGTATCTTCTGTTGTAGCAGGAAATGAGAAGTAGTTGCCGTTCCACGAGTTCTCAGAAACGATGGTGTTCTGGGTCTTGCTTGTCGCACTCTTGCCTCCAAGGTAGGTCGTCGTAGTTGTTTTCAATGGAATCCAGCGATTCTGGTCCCACTCCACCACCGTTCTGCATGTGTCAGTGAGCAAGCCTCTCGTGGTTCTCGTCATAGTGGTCGTGAATCCGATGAGTCCTCGACCTCCGAGATGAATCATCAATCCGCTGTAATTATACGATTGCAAGACTGTTCCGGCAGCACCGTTTGATTGCGACACATGTGATACCAGCGGCAAGGGAACCGAGTATGTGTTTACAGGGTATGTGCTGCTAGCGCTTCCAGATGAATAGACTCTGGGCGAGGTTCCACTAAGGTATTCAATCCCAGTTTGACTCCCAAATCCGTTCGTAATGTCTGTGATACGACCTACAAAAACATCTGTGGGAAACGAATAGATGTTTATAGTGTTGTCCGTGAAGGTGTTATCCGTACTGCTGCTAAGATTTGAGCCATAGTTTGCAATCTCTGCGTATCCGTCCCCGTTGAAATCTCCAGTGAAGATATATACCTCGTTAGAATCATCTTCATCTCGTGTCTTGTCGATTGTCCTCCAAAGTACGGGCGCTGTCCCGTTGGACAAGTACCATCGTATTTGCGTCTTGCGGTATCGCCAATAGTTGGAACCTATTGCTGGTGTATGGTGCACCATGTCCTGCTTTGACACGAGCACATCTGAGCGTCCGTCCTTGTCAAAGTCAGCAACCCTCACTGCAAAGCTTCCGTCATCCTTGACAGTGTTGAGATTGACATAGTCCACATTTGTCGAGCCGGCAAGCGTGAATGTTCCGTTTCCTTCGTTCCGAAGTGTTTTCATTACGGACTCTGACTCGGGAAAACAAACGAAATCAATCAGCCCGTCTCCGTCAAAGTCACCCTGCTCCATTCGCCAGTAATCCTTCAAGGTGGAGGAACTTGTAACCTCTGTGGATCTGCTCTCGGAGAATAAGGAGGAAATACAGCCGCCGCCATTGTTGTAATAAATCTTGTATCCGTCCTCAAACAGCATCACAATATCCTGAAGCCCGTCGGCATTGCAGTCGACGAGAAACATCTTTTTCAGGTCCTTGTCTTGTGAATACGTGAGACGCAGTTCGCAGCAGGAGTCTGTCTGCAACTCATTGGCAAGAATCTTTCCATGGTAGAACCCGTCTTTCTTCTTGTCTTCAATATAAAGGAAATCGTCCTTGCCATCGCCGTCAAAGTCCAACAAAGCAGATGGCGCGTTTGCCCCCCTAGTGTTTAGCGTGATCAGCAAGGGGGTCTGGTAATTTCTGATGCCATCCTTCACAAACTGTCCTTTTATGAGAAAGAACTGCAGATAGGAATTGCCTGTTCCCGCATAATAATAAGGAAGGAGCAAGTCATTCAGCCCATCGCCATCGATATCTGCCGTGCCAGAACTTTCCAGATTGTATGACAGGTCCATAACGGAAAATGACGGGGGAAGCACATAGCACAGTGTGTCGGGATATGTCAGATTGCCAGTTTCGTCAAGATGGCTCCGGCTTACATATACAAAAGTATGCAGCGTGCCCGCTCCGTCCAGGGTGCGGCCTGTGCACATTCTGATTACCTCACCGATTCCGTCACCATTGAGATCAATGGAGAATAACGCGCCGACCTCGTTGTCGGTTTGGAACCTATGGCTGGTACTGGTAACGATGCCCATCGATGTTGTGCTGACATTTGCTCCTTGGAGGAAATCCCAGTTGAAGGTTATAGGTTCAAGTGATTCCCCACTGCCGTTCTGCACATTCATCGACACCAGACGGTCGTACTTCTTCGCCGAGGCATCAGACGACGTGTCATATGTCAGCATGTACCGGCGGTATGTATTGCCCTGGCACGAAGATGTGACATAAGAGAGCCGTCTTGACGCGTTGCTTGTAGAGCCTCCTTCCATGGTGTAGGCAACCGGATTGCTCATGGAAGCATATCCAAATGTGACTGAGTTAGTTACGCCCGATCTTCCATACGTTATGGTTTGAGGGTACATTTGGTTGCTGTACTGTGAATAGGTGTAGTTTATGACATCTCCGTTGATGTTTGTGGCTTTGCTGACATACCATGCCACAACTCGGTACTCCTTGGTGGGATGACCAAAGTAGCACCTGAGCCTCCTTTGGTATTGGTATGTAGTGCCATCGGCGTCCTTCATTTCAAACCACACGGTCGTGCTGCCCTTCGTGTCATTGCCATGGAGTGTCACGGTCGTGTATGGATTTCCCTCAATGGTGTACGTGGATCCGTCTGCTCCTTCCGTGCCCGTTTTGGGATACAATCGCATGCCATCAAGCACATAAGCATCACCCCGTTCGTATTTGACCTCCTGCACCGTTCCATCATGGAATCTGTCCCTGCTGGCACGCGTTATGCAGGATATGCCTGTGATGCTTGTGCCAAAGCCCGCATTGCCATAGGAATTCTGCTGGCTGTTGTATGCCAGTCCTATCTGCGGATCAAACCCTGTGCCAGAAGGACAGAGATCAAAGGGTATGCTGTACACGGCAGCTCCCATCTCGTTGACGGATAGCGTGCCCGCAGGTGTTCCCACACCAGTGTCAGCAAGTGCCATGTTCGCAGTCAATGTAAAAATGCAGAACTGCAGGCAACGTGCCAGCTCAATGCTGGCCATTTTTAATCTTTGTAGAACTTGCATGATTCTTGCTCCTCGTTAAATGTTAGATGTATCACATATGTGCCACGTGTGAAATTCCGTGTCTTTATCTCGCACACCTCGCGTGTCATGTGCCCTCTGTTTATCACCTGTCCACCGATGGAACAAATGACATAGTCACAAGGCGTCTCCTCGCAACATCCTGGCACGAAAAGAAGAAGCATGTTATCATTGTAGGACAAGTAAATGCCAACTCTCTGGGTGTCATCTTCGTCATTTTGCGATTGTCTTTCGCTGCCAATAGGGCGAAGGGGTACGCGAACCGTTTTGCTTATTCTGTTCCCCGCAGCGTCGTACGAGTAGGTGACCGTGCGTTGTTGCGCACTGCAGGGTTTTGATAAAAGCAAAAAGACAAACAGGAGGAGATTTTGCAAGATTTTCCTCCATTCTTTGCCGGTGCATCCCCGAGACACATTACTCGGAGTGAGAAACCCCAGCATTGCAATGTCTAGTTGTCGTAGCATAATACTGTGATTGAAATTGGTTTATAATTCTTGTTTGTTGTATTATTTTATCGAATCCTGAACCCGAACATGATGGGCCTAGGTCGTGTGGATATTTCCATGTGTGTATTTGCACCTCACGAATAGGGCAGAACGAATTACTCCGTTTCGAAATATCCAATATACGTTTGTTCGTTAATCACAATCTCTAAAGCGTATTCATAAGTATCACGATAAGGAATGGTGATGGTGATCTCCTGGCACTCTTCATCTATTATTACTACATCTGAGCAAACCACATTATCCCTCATGTCATATACATTATAAGTAAAAGAAATGACTTCTGGACTTGCAAATGTGAGAGTATTTTCGCAGAGGTCGTAATACACATTAGGCAGGTCTCCATTTTTTATTGGAGACTTGTGAGGCAGATGCTTGTCTCCAGGATGACCGTCACCTTTGGGCCTTAAATGGATTGTGCTTACGGTTGTAGAATCATTAACGTTACTTGCTTGTGCATTATACACAGAAAAAAAATGTAAAACACAAGAAAATTAAAGACTTGATAACTGTTTTCATACTTATTTGTTTTTTAGTTATAAAAATGTTTGCACAAAAGTACATGAATTTAGGGCCATAGAAAAGCTATTTACGTCCCACGTTGCCCGAATTTGACAACCTGGGACATTTAGCACATCAATAGGGGTGGGGGGGGGTGGGTATTCTGTTGAGTATTAATTAATTACAACTATTCTCTACACAGACGGCAAAACAATGCGTTCGCTATAATGCTGATAACTAGTACAATATCTACAACATCGGACAACCTGGGTCGAAATTATTGAGGAAAAGGGATACTTTTCTCTGCAGAAATTCCTAAATTTGCAGAAAAGTTACATCTAGCAATGACGAAAATGAGAAAAGGACTTGGCCTGTGTCTCCTGTTGGCAACTCTGTTTCTGATAGGTTGCAAGGACAGCTCGACCAGCGTGCTGCTGCACCACATGAGCCTCATTCAACAGCGTGGGGACTCGGAGCCTCAGCGTGCATTGGATGAACTATGTGAAATAGAGATCGACATAGACAATTGTCGGTCTGAATATGTGCGCAATAAATATTTGCTGTTGCGCACAAGGCTAAGGGATAAAGCGAACCTGATTGCCAGTTCACCTGACACAATAGAGTCAGTGGTGACCTACTTCCGGGAACAGGGCACGGATATAGAACGGGGGGAGGCCTATTACTATCAGGGCAGTGTGTATCGGGACCTGAAGGACTATCCTCGCGCTATTACCTCATTCAGAACTACACTGGACATTGCAGAGGAGTCGGGGCTGAAGCCTTGCCGCTTGCTACAGAACACATATTCACAGCTGGCCTGGATATATGGTGTGCAGCAGATATATGATGAGGCATACAAAATGGCAGAGTCGGGATATCTGATGACGGAAAAGACTGAGACTGTTGACCCTATCTACATTATGGATGTGGCCTCGGCTGCTGTCCTCGTGGGGGATACGGCCGAGGCTATCAGCTATTCTCAAAAAGCATTGGAATACATCAGGCAGGATTCTGCTTGCCAGTATCCGGATGTGGTCTGCGAGATGTTAATTCTGTTTTCAGAGACCGGAATGAGAAGGGAAGTCGACGAATGCAGATCCATTCTGGACAGGGCAGACGCATCCAAGAGGGCTCACAATTATCTGCCAGCGATGGAAACATACTATGAACAGTTTTCTACGGAAGACTCTGCGATGATGTACAACAAGATTATACTTTCAGAATCCGATAACTTGTCCCAAAAACTGAAAGCAGCCCAGAGATTGATGTCTTACTGCTTCCGGAAAGCAGCCTATGAGGAAGGCATGAGATATGCCTTGAAGTACGATGAATATGTCGAATCCACCTTTGAGCAGAACCAGTATGAGCAGACAGGGCGCGCCTGCGGTGCACACCTTTATACTGTCAGCTTGCAGAAAGAGATGCAGGCTCGTGAACTGGCAGCTCGCCACCTGAAGAAGATCTATGCCCTGGTGGCAGCGCTCTTGCTTGCCGCCCTTGTTGGCAGTCTGGTGTATGCCCAGAGGAAGAAGCGATTTGCACGCGTGCTGCTGAGCAAGGACAAGGAACTTGCCCAGAGCGGAGACGTCATAAGGCAGTATGACACTCGCCTGGCAGAGCGCGAGGCGATAGTGGAGGAACAGAAACGTAAGTTGACAGAAATGGAGAGGGAGATGGAGCAGGCAGAGCTCAAGATGAAAGCCATGTTGAAGGACAAGGAGAACATCATCAGAGAGCAGCAGGAGAAGTCAAAGGTGCTGAACCGGACAATAGCCGAGAACGAGTCGGTACTAATGGAGAAGCAGCGGGAAATAAAGGAGCTCGTAAAGCTGACTCTGCTAGAAAAGGCCAGCATAGACTCGGGCGACGTGGTTCAGAAGTTCCATGATGCATCCACTGGCAAGATTGTGATAAATGACAAGGATTGGAGGAGTCTGAAGACCGCAGTGGAGACTATGTACCCCGGCTTCTCTGCTGCAGCTATGTCGATGAAACGCAACACGGAACTGAGCATCAGAACTGCCTTCTTGCTGAAAATCGGGATGAGTAATCCAGAAATAGCGTCTTTGACCAACAGCCCTAGACAGACTGTGTGGAACAGGGTAGAAAAAGTGAAGAAATGCATGGGAACATGGCTTGATGTCTGTGTGTAAAAAATAAAAAGTTTGATTTTAGGTCTTCAGGTCTTCAAACGTTTTGTGGGTTAGCGGATCCCCATCCTCATGGACAGGGAGCCGCGTATGACAAGGGGAGATTCTGCCACTATTTATTGACCACCTTTTTACCGCCCTGGATGTATATTCCCTTTTGTGGCTTGCTGCTCAGTCGACGGCCCAGGAGGTCGTAGATGGGGGTCTCCTGACGTTTGTCTGCAGAGGGGGTAATGATGGCATCAGCAGGCAGGGTGGCGATGAAGTCCAGCACCTGTTGCAGATGGGGTGGTTTGTGATAGTCG
>JAZRYA010000062.1:0-25867 GCA_045600505.1 Bacteroidaceae bacterium | reverse complement strand
ATATAAATATATATTTATATATATAATAAAGTTATATTATTAGTTATTTCTAATTGCAGCTATTTGTAATTGCAGCAATTGCAGCATTTGCAGTAATTGTAGCTACTGTAGCTTTTGTAGCTAATTGTAGTATCTGTAGTAATTGTAGTAATTGTAGTAACTGTAGTCGTGCCACAAAACCAACAGGCATAAAAAAAGCCCGGTCAGCAGAACCGACCGGGCTAGAATATGTAAGAGTGATTACTTACTTAACCAGAACCTTGACTTCGTCTAAGTTCTTACCGTTCGGGAAAGAACTCAAACAAGTTTGGTTCATTCCACTCACTTAACCAGAACTTTTACACCATTGATGATGTACAGGCCCTTGCCATACTTCTTGACGTCTGCCAGAGAACCGCTCTTGGCTACAACCTGACCAGCAGCGTTGTAGACAACACCAGACTTGCAAACGTTCTCGAGAGCATCGTTGATGCCAGTGAGAACACCCTCGGGAGCACCGGGAATAGTGATGATGAGCTCGCCATCACCCTCCTCAACGATCTTCTTCAGAGCAACGTAACCCTGGAAGTTAGAAACCTTGCTACCAGTAGCCTCGTATACGAAGCGACCAGTCTCGCCATCGATGCGCAGGTGCTCACCGCTAACGTTAACGTCAGCAGTACCGATAACACCTACCAGACCACCCTCGGTCTCGATACCCTCGCGAGCGCAGCCGTCACCGAACTGCAGAGCGATAGCAGCAGCAGTGGTGGTATCCATCTCAGCAGTGATGTCACCCAGAGCAACCAATACGGGCTCACCGGGAGCGATTACATCACCATCCTCGAAGTTAACAGTATTCAGAGCCAGCTTCAGGCCTTCCTCGTCCTCGTAAACGCCGTTTACACGGAATGACTGAGCATCGCCAGCGATATTCTTCAGACCGGTAGGCAGAGCGAATACGCGGAAGCGGTTCTTGTTAGAGAAGTTGAATGCGGTAGTCAGGATATCCTCGTCGTCGTCAGCAGTAGCCTCCTCGATGAAGAATGAAGAACGGCCACCATCGTGACAGGTCACGTCAGTACCGTTGTACTGCTCCATGTAACCGATGTAGTTACCAGCCCAGTTACCAATCTTGAGCTCGGTCTTACCAGCACCGATGTACTCGGGAACGTACATACAGTGGTCAGAGTAACGGGTAGCACCCATGTACTGCCATGAACCACCAGCACCGATAGTAGTACCCAGACCACGGTTCTGCAGTGCATAAGCACCGTTGCCCATGTCGAGGAAGCGCCACTGTGCATACTGGCTGTCGGGATCGTACTCACCCAGCTTACCAGAACCGAAGCCATCCTCACCGGGAGCACCAGTGTAGACGTACTTGGTCACGTCGCCATCTACATAGCGGATGTTGTACCACTTGCCAGCAACAACCTTGTTGACGGGGCAAGCCTCGTATGCAGACTGCAGGCTAGCAACCATCTCGCTCAGCTGAGCGGTGGTGTAACGGCCACTGAGCAACTCGCGAGCCTTGTCTACCTGACCCTGCAGAGCAGCCAGAGCGTCACCGTCTACGCAACCGGGGTTGGTACCCTCGACAGCGTTCTCGGCATAAGCGCCAGCAACAGAGAGCAGATCCTTCAGCTCGGTGGGATCAGCAGCAATGCTTCTGAAGCCATCCAGAGCCTTCTGGAGAGCGTCGATGTCAGCCTGAGTAGCGTTCTCAACCTCCTTGGCAGCAGCAATAGCAGCCAGCAGAGCCTTAGTCTCAGGAGCATCCTTGATGAGGTCGAGCTGGCAACCCTCGTTCAGAGTAACGGGATAGAGCTGGAACTCGGCATAGTGGAAGTAACCACGAGTACCGGTACCACCGCTATAGTAAGTGTCAGTAGCGTAGAAGCGCAGGCTGGTGTAGTTACCAATAGCGAAGGGCTTGGTGGTGTAAGAAAGACCGTTCAGAGCGTTCTCCAGAGTCAGAGAAGTGATGAAGGTCCAGTTCTCACCATCGTTAGAACCCCAAACGTCAGACTGAGAAACGTGGTCGTCAGTAGCCTTACGACGTACTACAGACAGCTCGGCCATATCGATGGGCTGAGCGAGCTCAACCTGCAGATAGTGGCTGTTGCCGGGCAGTGAACCACCACCCCAGTATGAGTGCCAGTAAGTATCGGGGTCGTTGTCAATCAGAACACCGTCAGCGAGTTCACCACCATCGGCACTACCAAGATCGTTCTGGCTGAAGGGAGAAGAGAACTGAGAAGCATCGGTGATAGCAGGAGAACCCTGAGTGAACTCACCGGTGTTGATGTAAGCGGTCTGAGCCTCGGCGAGCTTGTCAGCCAGAGCCTTGTTGAGAGCATCCTGCTTGTCCTTCTCGGCCTGGTCGTTCAGCAGAGCCTCTACCTCCTCGGCAGGAACTGCTACCAATACCCACTCAGAAGCGTTGGCAACACCAGCCTCCATAGTGGGAACCCAACCTACGAGGTTACCTGCAGTACCTGAACCACCACCGTGGCCACCGCAGTGTACGTAACCGTAACCACCACGTGAAGAAGTGGCAGGACGGATGTTGAACATAACAACACCCTCGTCGTCGTAACCAGCGATCTCGATAATGGTCTTGGTGTCGTCACCCTCGGTCAGGGTGATGTTGGCGCTCTGACCAACGGTGCTGTAGTGCAGACCGGAAGCGCAGTTAACCATCAGATAAGTCTCATCGTCATCGTCCTGAGGAGTAACCTGCCACAAGAAAGTAGCGTCGGTAGCGTCCAGGTTCTTCCACATACCAGCGGTACCTGCAACGTACATACCCTTGACAGCGTCCTCACCCTGGTTCTGCACGAAAGCGGGCATACCAGCAAGAACGCGGTAGTAACCAGCGGGGATGCGGATGAAGGCCTTCTGGACAGCGTCGAGAGCTGCTACCAGGTTGTCGTAGATCTGCTGTGCATCAGCCTCAGACAGAGAAGGATCGTCAGCCTCGTGAGCAGCCTGCAGGGCAGCCTCGAAAGCAGCAACCTTATCAGCCTGATAGTAACCGAAGGTGTCACCTGCTACGAACTGGTAGTAGTCACACTGCTCGGCCAGATCAGCCAAAATCTCGAAGACGTCCTTGTCGCTGAAGGTGTAGAAACCCCAAGTGCAATTGCTCTTCCAGGGCTCCATAGCTACGTTGACACCACCATTGCTCTGGATTGCCATGTCGAAGATGTCGTAACCGTAACCCTTCATAGCGGGAACGTCCTGAGTACGACGAACGGTGTAAGCACCATTCTCACCGAGGAGGGTAACCTTCATAGCGGTAGCCTTGTCACCCATCTCGAAGTTGAAACCAGCATAACCAAAGATATCGTATCCGTCGAAGGGATAACCGCCCTGGTCCTGGCTCAAAACGTTCTGGTCATACTCCTGAATGTACTTGCCAGTATCGCCTGACTTGATGTAGTAGTTACCATCACCAGCGTCCTCGAGCTGCCACAGGAATGATGCATCCTCGGCAAAAGCCTGCATGGCGCCCTTGTAGGTCATGTAGTAACTGGTACCGTCAGAAACAGTAGTGATCAGGTAGTTCTCACCAACCTGAGGCTCCACTGAATCCAGGGGCTTGTACTGGGCATTCATGCTCACTGCACACAGCAGCAACATGATAAATGAAGTAAAAATTTTCTTCATGTGCTTCAGTTTTTAAAGATTAGTAATAGAGTTAATAAAATATAATTTCGTGTACAAAGGTAGGTTTTCTCTTCCAAAATCGCAAAAAAAAGCTCGTTTTTTTACCATTTCGGAAGGATTATTGTCCTATTTCGCTTAGAAAATCACCTTTTTGTCACCGAGAATATAAATTCCGCGTGACGTCTTGCTCACTCTCCTGCCAGACACATCGTACAAACGTGTATCTTTTGTATCCATATCGACAGCACCTACAGACACATCGATGTTGCCATCACGCTCTATGTCCTCGGCCAACTGATAGACGCGTACCCAATCAAAGTCGGTCTCGTAGATGTGTGAGAGGTCGGGATTGCTAGCCCACGAACCGTTGCCGACGCTCTGATTGAGGATGATGTAGAACTTCTTGTCAAAAGGCCACTGTCCCTTGTCCAAGGCCGACTGGTCGGTGCTCTTGGCATAGTTGAATGTCACATTGCCATCGACGTACCAGGTCAGTTTGTTGGCTGTCCACAACAAGCCATAGTTGTGGTACATGCCATCGAGCACATAGCCGCTGGTATTGCCGCTGCTAGCGGGATTGCTGGTGTTGCCCAGGTTGTAAGTCCAGTTGCTGTGAACAGTGAAGTAACTGGCCGATGTGGCATTGATGGTCTCCCAGATGTCTATCTCGCCACACGTGGGCCAACCGCCTGTGCCATCCTCGGGCATCATCCAGATGGCAGGGAAATTGCCAGTAAAGGGATTGGTCTTCGCGCGTACCTCTATATATCCATATTGGAAACCGAACTTGCCATCGCTCTGCACAGCACCGGTAATCATGGGCTGTTTCTCGTCTGTCAGGTCTGCTGGGGTAGCTATGGCTCGGCACGCCAAATGGCCGTCCTCGACATAAGCCACACGGGGATCGGCGCTGATGTAGCGGTTCCAGGCTGCACCCTGTCGGGCTGGAGTCACCCAAGCACTAGCGTCGATGCTGGTGCCATCAAACTCGTCCTCAAACACCTTACGCAGGTTCTGCGTGCCATCGGGCAACCACTCGGCAGTGATGCGCAAGTCGCCCTGCACGGTGTCGGCTGGCACGGTGTAGGAACTGCGGGCTACCACCTCGTATTCCCACCACTGGCAGTTGTCGTGAATGTACTGAGGACCGTCCAGATTATGTCCGCGACGCACCTTCATGCGCTGCTGCACATAACCCGCCTTGTTGGTCGATGGCAACGAGGGCGCAAACTTCAGCGCCAGGGCATTGTAGGGTGTGATTCTGTCGGGCACGCCGTTGGTGGCTGTGCTGGCTGTTACGCGTCCGTTGGGCGAGACGATCTCCAGTTTGTGGCTCGCGCCATAGACATTGATGAGAAAGTCGATGATAGCATCACCATTGGCAGGATCGATGCTATTCTGCGCCATGACCAGACGAGCACGATAGATGCCGTGAGGCAACATCTGAGGCATGGTGATGGCAGGAATGGCCTTATAGCCAACGCCTTCGCCCACCTCCTGACCCAGACTGTTCTTGCCATTGTAGGCCGAATAGCCCAGCAGCTCGCCGTCCATGGCAGGAGTTCCATCGCCATTGAGACGCACCTTGAACTGACCGTCTTGGTTCAAGTCAACATAGAGATAGGCCTGAGTAAGCGTGTCGGCATAGGAGATGCTGGAAGTCATCTGACCACCAGGCATCACGGGCACACTGAATTTGGCAAAACTGGTGTAGCTGCAATAGACATTGGTGTTTGTCGATTTCATGACACGCGAACTGGTGCCGGTGAAGGTTGCGCTGGTGAGCACGTGGTTGGGATCGGTGTTCTCCAGCGCCGAATCAAAACCCAGGCGATAGTCCTCCTGTGTCTCGTCGTTACCACCAGTCTCCTGGATAAAGCAGCCCTCGATCTGCACATCACCATCCAGCACCTCGGCAGGCAGGGTGAGTTCGTCGTTTCGGAACAGATAGACAGGGAACTCGGTCTCCTGCCACTGAGGAGTGCCAAACTTCATCTGAGCGCCACTCAGGTTGTGTCCGTGACGCACCTTGATGCCGCTGTATGAGAAGCCGGGAGCTGGAGCCATGCGGATGGTCAAAGGCTTGCCAAAAGGCACCTTGAGGTTCTCCATCTTCTCGCCACTGGCCGTCAGCACGTCGCCGTTCAACTGATTGGCTGTGACGTTGCACAGGTCGTCATGGACGTTGAGGCGAACGTCAGCAATGACACCTCCGTTCGAGACGATGTCGTTGCCCGAGGCAATGCTTCCACCTGCATCGATGCTGTTCCAGTCTACCTTGAATCGGATGCGGTACATACCCTTGGCCATATCGGCAGGCAACTTGAAGGCAGGCATTGCCAGGGTGTTGCCATTGGCTACACTCTCGCCCTTGCTGTTCTTGCCCTCGAAGAAGCTGTAGGAAACCAAGTCAGAACCTGCGGGTATGGTTCCATTGTCATTGACCTGTGCGTCGAAACGTCCGTCCATGCCATAGTCGATGTAGGCATAACCCGACATCCAAGTGCCGACAAAACCGAACGAGGGTGTGAGGGTCTCGCCAGCATGAGCGGTCAGTTGGCTAGTCAAGCAATCCTGATACAGCAACTTGTTGTTGCGCTGGCTCAGAGCGATGGTCTGACTGCCATCCTTGCTACCTGCCAGGGTGACGCTGGTGCTGTATCGGTCGTTGCGACTGAGGGTAGCTTCACGACCTGCATTGACGGGATAGAACTCGTTGCTGACATAGGGGTTGGAGTCGTAACTAACGCTCACATTGTCTATGTAGCAAGCGAAATCCTCGGTCAGACGATGGGGCGACTCGCAATCGGGCACGATGACCAGCGAATGGATATCGATGCCTCCTGCACCGTTGATGGGGAACACCATATCGCACCAGTGGCCGGGAATGGCCGTGTTGGTGCTGAGAGCCCAGCACTGGGGAGTCATCGGACTCTGCCCTGCACGCTCCTGGCGCTTACCCAGGGCTATGCACATCACTCGACCTGCAGCGGGTTTCCACAGCAAGCAGTGCACATAACGGGTCTTGGTAGTGAGCTCGAAAGTTTGATTCAAATCGATGCGTGCGCCATAGAGATTGCCTCCGAAACGGCTACGCTGGAAGGCCAACATGTGCTCGCTGGCGTTGGGAGTAAAGCCATAGAGCTCGTCGTCGGTATTCAACTGGTCATTGGCAACAACAGCCACATTGCCCTTCAACTCTCCCGTAGTAAAGGGGCTGTTCTCCCAAAAGTCATACACACCGATGGACTTGTAGTCCTCGCTCTCAAATGTGACGTTGACCTGGCCAACTGCCATCATAGGCAGCAGGGCGAAAAGAGTGGAAAATATCTTTTTCATATTAGTAGACGGCTAAAGTGTGAAGAGTGGGACATGCCTTGGCATCGTTGATGGTCACGCGCAGATACTTGGCGCTGTAGCCAGTACCATACGAGGAAGTGGAACCATTGAGGGGAATGATGCGCTTGTAACCCACGGTGGTGGTCTCTTGGTTACCGCCACGCTTGGTCCAGTTGGCTCCATCGACACTGGTCTCGACGGTAAATGACTTGATACGCTGACCCAAACGGATGTACTCCATCAGGGTTACGTAATGCAGCGTGATTTCCTGAGGCCACTCGAGGGTGATGGTGGCGCTTATCGTTCCGTCATTGGCTGCCCAAT
This sequence comes from Bacteroidaceae bacterium, assembly GCA_045600505.1. Taxonomy (GTDB): domain Bacteria; phylum Bacteroidota; class Bacteroidia; order Bacteroidales; family Bacteroidaceae; genus Physcousia. The sequence goes on along the minus strand of JAZRYA010000062.1, from coordinate 18,550 downwards.
AGGTGTCCTTGTCACCGTCAGTCAGATTGGCTGCTACATAGTTGCGGCCAGTACCTGCGGTACGTTCCTCGCTCACAGTCACCTGGGCCTGAGGAGCCAAGTCTGTACCGAGTCTCTGCTGAAGCAGATTTCCCAGGTCCTTGAGCTTTGTCACGGTGGCTTCGGGCAAGAGTCCGGCTGTGTTGGGAGGACAATTGAGAATCAGTGTGGCATTGCGGCCAACGGTCTCCATATACATGCGGAAGAGGTCTGAACCGGGTTTGGGATTCTCGCCTGCATGCCAGAACCAACCCTTGTCTGTGGCCTTGGCGTCACTCTCGCCGGGGAACCACCACCAACCGTCTTCTTCGCCGTATTCCTGACCGTCCATGGCGCTCTTGTAATTCATCATCTGCCAGTTGGTCTGACCAGCCCACCCGCTCTCGTTACCTATCCAACGGGCTTCACCGCCTACGCCCCACATGACACAGTCGGGACAAACCTTGTGCACGGAATCACGCAGATTGGGTACGTCGTAGTAGGTGGGACGATCCACGCTGCGGGTTTCGTTGGCTCCGCCATAGTATCCGCTTCCTCCATTGGCTCCGTCGAACCACATCTCAAACTGGTCCGTGCCATATTGAGCCAACTCGGCACACTGGCGAAGGAAAACCTGACTGACATACTCGGGAGTGCCATACAAGGCTGAGTTTCTATCCCAAGGACTGATGTAGAAACCGTACTTCAGGCCCAAGTCCTTGGCTGCAGCAGCAAAATCGCGAGGAATATTGGTGTTGCGACCAAATTCATTTCCCGACTTGGTCACATTGTGAGTTGTCGTCTCGGTAGGCCATAGACAGAAACCGTCGTGATGCTTCACCACAGCAATACCGCCCTTCATACCAGCTGCTTTCACAGCCTCCAACCACTGACGGGGATTGGGAGCCTTAGTTGGCGCAAACTTGGTCTCGGCCTCATCACCGTTTCCCCACTCCATATTGGTGTAGGTGTTCATACCATAATGGAAAAAGGCATAAAACTCCGTCTCATTCCATTTGACCTGGCGGTCACTGGGAACTGGATGCACGGGTAGAGGTTGATTCTCGGGATTAGCCAGCGTCTCGTTCTTGAGCGAAAACTGACTCTGGGCTGACATTGCGAGAGGTACCAGCAAGGTCAATAGAGTTAGGGAAAAGTGCCTCATATCTTTACTGTTTTTTAGCGTTGACAATAGACTTTCGCTGCAAATATAGTGAAAAAAATAGATTTCGCGTGCGCATAAAGCAAAAAAAAGGACTCTCCGCAGATTGCAGAGAGCCCTGTTCGTATAAAATTCAGCGGGGAATTACATCATACCGCCCATACCGGGAGCACCGCCCATAGGCATCTCGGGCTTGTCCTCCTTGGCGTCGCAGATGACGCACTCGGTGGTCAGGAACATACCAGCGATAGAGGCTGCGTTCTCCAGAGCCACGCGGGTAACCTTAGCAGGGTCGATGATACCACTAGCCTTCAGGTTCTCGTACTTGTCAGCACGAGCGTTGTAACCATAGTCACCCTGACCATTGCGAACCTCGTTGACTACTACACTACCCTCGAGACCTGCGTTCTCGACAATCTGACGCAGAGGCTCCTCGATGGCACGACGGATGATCTGGATACCGGTGTGCTCGTCGGCATTCTCACCCTGCAGGGTCTCCAGCACCTTCTGTGCACGGATGTAGGCTACGCCACCACCAGGGATAATACCCTCCTCGATGGCTGCACGAGTAGCGCACAGAGCATCGTCCACACGATCCTTCTTCTCCTTCATCTCCACCTCGCTGGGAGCACCTACGTAGAGGACTGCTACGCCACCTGCCAACTTGGCCAGACGCTCCTGCAGTTTCTCCTTGTCATAGTCGCTGTTGCTGTTGGCAATCTCATTCTTGATCTGGTTGATACGATCCTTGATGAGCTCGGCCTGACCGTGACCATTGACGATGGTGGTGTTGTCCTTGCTGACGGTGATTTTGTCACAGGTTCCCAGCATCTCGATGGTTGCCTGCTCCAACTTCAGACCAGTGTCCTCGCTGATTACCAGACCACCAGTCAGAGTGGCGATATCCTGCAGCATTGCCTTGCGACGGTCACCAAAACCAGGAGCCTTGACAGCACAGATCTTCAACTGAGTGCGCAGGCGATTGACAACAAGAGTGGTGAGAGCCTCAGACTCGACATCCTCGGCAATTACCAGCAGAGGACGACCGCTCTGAACAGCAGGCTCCAGAATAGGCAAGAAGTCCTTCAGGTTGCTGATCTTCTTGTCGTAAATCAGGATATAGGGATTCTCCATCTGGCACTCCATCTTCTCGGTATCGGTAACAAAGTAGGGAGACAGATAACCACGGTCGAACTGCATACCCTCGACTACGCCGATGGTAGTGTCACGGCCCTTAGCCTCCTCGATGGTGATGACACCATCCTTGCTTACCTTGCTCATTGCGTCGGCCAGCAGTTTACCAATCTCGGGATCGTTGTTGGCGCTGACAGTAGCTACCTGCTCGATCTTCTGATAGTCGTCGCCTACAACCTCGGCCATGTCCTTGATCTCAGCAACTACGGCAGAAACAGCCTTGTCAATACCACGCTTCAGGTCCATGGGGTTGGCACCTGCAGCTACGTTACGAAGACCCTCACGAACGATGGCCTGAGCCAACACGGTAGCAGTGGTGGTTCCATCACCAGCATCGTCACCAGTCTTGCTGCCAACACTCTTTACCAACTGAGCTCCTGCATTCTGGAAGGGGTCTGCCAGCTCCACCTCCTTGGCAACGGTAACACCGTCCTTGGTGATGTGGGGAGCACCGAACTTCTTCTCGATGATTACGTTACGACCCTTAGGACCCAGAGTTACCTTTACGGCATTAGCCAACTGGTCCACGCCCTGCTTCATCTGCTCGCGGGCTTCTATATTGAATCTAATATCCTTAGCCATTTTGATTCAAAAATTAAAAGTTGAAAATAAGACTGAGTACTATCCCAGGATAGCCACTACGTCGCTCTGACGCATAATCAGGTACTTGGTTCCCTCGAGTTCCAGTTCTGTACCGGCATACTTGCCATACAGCACCTGGTCACCTACCTTCAGGACCATCTCCTCGTCCTTGGTGCCATTACCTACGGCAATGATGGTACCCTTGAGGGGCTTCTCCTTGGCGGTGTCAGGAATGATGATTCCACCTACTGTCTTTGTCTCTGCAGGAGCGGGCTCAATAAGCACGCGATCTGCCAATGGTTTGATGTTCATATTTCTTCGATTTTTGATTTAACTTTCTGCCTATCTACCCCACGAAGTACGTGCCAAAAGAACGCACACGGACAAAATGGCAGAAAAAAATGGCACTTTGTCACGAGTAAGTCAGCAGAAATTTGTACTTTTGCAGAAAATAAGGAGCCCCTAACCATGCAAAAATACCAACAAACCTGGTCCAAAGTGGTGGTATATGCTGCACTTTTCCTGATGCAGCTGACCATCCTCATGTTTCTGCCCAAGGAGGGTGGCTACATGTGGGATCAGTGGGTAATCTGCGGTTTGTCAGCCATGCTGATGACTCTCTTGGTCTATCTCACAGCCGAATTGGCAGACACTGGACGCACCTGGATAGGTCCCTTCTGCACGGCGCTCTTCCTCATCTTTTTCTGTCCGGGTTCCGACCGTTTCTTTGGCCGTGACGAGACAGCGCTGATGGAACTTTCGAGTCAATGCATCGTTCCTTTCTTTATTGGGCAATACATGCGCGTGAGCCGCAAGACCTTTGGTCGATGGTACTTCTTGATGCTGTTGATGGGTATATTCTGCAGTTACACGCACAACGGAATCACCATCCCGCTGTGTGGTGCTTTCGTGTGGATGTCCCTCTTGCACAGAAAACAGTTCTTCCGCCGTGCCTGCTGGCCTATGGTCGTGGGATTTGTTATCGGCACAGGACTCAGCATCTGGAACATGTGGGGACAGAGTCTGACCATGTCCACCGACCTCAGCACCATGACGTCTGTGACCAATATTGCCTTGCGCACGCTATGGGACACCAAGGTGTTTGTCCTCTGCGTAGGCATGACCTTCTACATGACGCTCACGAGCCGACGCCGCCACATCCTGCGATATCTGGGACGTCGCCACTACGTCATCGGGTTCTGCATGCTCTTCTCGCTGCTGTCACTGCCTTTTGCACCTCTGGGTATCGACAATGCCGTCACCGGAGTCTGCTTCTTCAGTATGTTCTATGTACTGTTTCTCAGCAAGTACTTGGCAGAAAGATATTTACATTGGAAAATCTAACTTACTATACTATGCAATTCGAAAAGATCGAGGGACTCATCGACGCGCCCTTTACTCCGTTTACCGCCGATGGTGACATCAACCTAGCCCCCATCCCCGCCTATGCTCAGATGCTGGCAAAGAATGGTCTGAAAGGTGTATTCATCAATGGAAGTAGTGGCGAAGGCTACATGCTGACCACCGAGGAGCGCATGCAACTGGCCGAGGCTTGGATGAAGGCAGCTCCCGAGGGTTTCAAGGTAATTGTCCATGTAGGCAGTTGCTGTGTCCGCGAGAGTCGTCGTCTGGCAGAACATGCCCAGAAGATTGGAGCCTGGGGTATCGGCGCTATGGCGCCTCCATTCCCAAAGATTGGCCGCATCGAGGAACTCGTAAAATACTGTGAGGAGATTGCTGCAGGTGCTCCCAACTTGCCCTTCTACTTCTATCACATACCCGCATTCAACGGAGCATTCCTGCCTATGGTAAAACTGCTGGAGGCTGTGGATGGACGTATTCCCAACTTTGCTGGTATCAAGTATACATTCGAGAGTATCTACGAGTACAACCAGTGCCGCCTCTATGCCGATGGCAAGTATGACATGCTGCACGGTCAGGACGAGACGATTCTGCCCTCACTGGCCATGGGCGGTGCTCGCGGAGGAATCGGTGGAACCACCAACTACAACGGCCGTTGCCTGACGGGCATCATCGAGGCATGGAACGCTGGCGACCTGGAGAAGGCACGCAGCCTGCAGAACTATGCCCAGGAGGTCATCAACGTGATTTGTCACTTCCGCGGCAACATCGTAGGCGGCAAGCGCATCATGAAGTTGATGGGCCTGGACCTGGGTCCCAACCGCACGCCTTTCCAGAACATCACTCCCGAAGAGGAAATCCGACTGAAACAGGAATTGGAGGAAATCGATTTCTTCAACCACTGCAACCAGTTCTAAACCTAACTCTCTCAACCCAGAGCCCATGAAACGACTCTTCTCTCTGATAGCAATCCTCCTGACTGTGGCAGTTTATGCCCAGCAGAACATCCGTATCGAGTTGTTGCAAAACCACCAAGCTGACGGAGGCCAAGGCGTGTCTGCCCCTTGCTGCGGCAAGATAGGCGACCATCTAATGATGGTGGGAGGATGTAATTTCCCCGAAACACCTGCCGCACAAGGTGGTGAAAAGAGATTCTATGACAAAGTGTGGTATCTGGGTCAACATGATTGGCACGAGCGTGAGCAAAAGCTTGCCACTCCTGTTGCCTATGCTGCTGGTGTAAGCACCGATGAACACATCATCTGCATCGGCGGAAGCAACGGTCAGAGCAGCCTAAACCAAGTGGTCTGCGTCAACATGGAGGGCGACTCTCTGCTGACTCCCCTGCCCTATGGCATTGACAATGGAGCTGCCACACTGGCAGGCGGATTCATCTATGTGGTAGGTGGACAAACCGATGGTAAGGCCAACGTTCAAGTGTTGCGCATGGCCTATCCCGGTGGTGAGAAATGGGAAACCATAGCCTCCATGCCTGGACAAGCCCGACTGCAACCCGTCTGTGTGGTGCAAACCTCGGGCACAGGTCCGTCGCTCTACATCTTTGGCGGCTACGACGCTGACCAGAAGACCATAGCTACAGACTACCTGGAACTGGACCTGAAGACCTGTCAGTGGCACACTCACCCCGGTTGCCAAGTCACTGCTGGTATGACTGCCATGCCTCAGGGCTACAGCCACATTCTCTTCTTCGGCGGTGTCGACCGTGAGATCTTCGAAAAGGCCATCCGTGGCGAGTATGGTGAGGACTACCTGACCCACACCGCCGACTGGTACAAGTTCAACCCCGACATCCTGGTCTTCCACACCATCACCGACTCGTGGTACGCCATCCCTGGTCGAGGCGGTCTCTTATCACGAGCAGGAGCCGGCATTGTCAAGACAGACGATGGCATGATACTGATGGACGGAGAGGTGAAACCCGGTGTACGTGGTGGTGAGATTGTGCAACTGCACTTCGACAGAGAGACCCATTTCGGTTGGCTCAACTGGACCGTACTTGCCCTCTACCTTCTGGGTATGCTGGGTCTGGGCATCTTCTTCATGCGTCGTGAGGGAGGTAGCGACGATTTCTTCCGAGGTGGCGGACGTATCCCCTGGTGGGCTGCAGGCATCAGCATCTATGCAACGATGCTCAGTGCCATCACCTACATGGCCATTCCGGCCAAGGCCTACGCGACAGACTGGACCTATTACCCCATGCTCATCACCATCTTGGTGGTTAGTTTCCCAGTCATCAAGTATTACCTGCCTTACTTCCGAAAGCTCAATATCACTAGCGCATACGAGTATCTCGAGATGCGTTTCAACGCAGCCACTCGTCTCATGGCCTCGGCCCTGTTCATCATCTTCATGGTGGCTCGCATGGCGCTGGTGCTCTACCTGCCCTCTCTTGCACTGACGGCGGTTACAGGCATCGACATCAGCATCTGCATCATCCTGATGGGTGTAGTCACCATCATCTACTGCACCATGGGTGGCGTGGAAGCTGTCATCTGGGGCGATGTGGTGCAAGGTCTCATTCTGGTAGGTGGAGCCATATTTGCCGTTATCTTCTTAGCTACCAACACCGAAGGAGGCATACAGGGTTGCTGGCAGATTGCCATGGACCACGACAAGATGCGCCTCTTTGACTGGAGCTTCGACTACCGCACGGCCACCTTCTGGGTAGTTATCTTGGGCGGCCTGGCCAACAATCTCATCAGTTACACCAGTGACCAGACGGTGATTCAGCGTTACCTGACCACCAAAGACACGAAATCGGCCTCGCACAGCATCCTGATGAACGGTATCATGTCAGCCTTTGTTTCCGTTGCTTTCTACGCTATCGGCACAGGCCTCTATACCTTCTACAAGAGCCATCCCGAACAACTGGATATCACTATGACCAAGGGCGACGCTATCTTCCCCTTCTTCATGATGAGCCAGATGCCTCAGGGTATAGCCGGACTGCTCATCGCAGCTATTTTTGCAGCCACCATGAGCACCATCTCCAGCAACATCAACTCCATCAGCACGGCCTTCAGCATCGACTTCTGGAAGCGCTTCCGTCCTCAGACCACCGACGGGCAAATGCTGCAAGTGGCTCGTGTGACCTGTGTCATCAGCGGAATCATCGGTGTGGGCATTGCCCTGATGATGGTCGAGTGGAACATTCTGTCGCTGCTCGACTACTTCAACACCATCCTGGGTCTGCTCTCTAGCGGACTGGGTGGTCTGTTTGTCATGGGTATCTTCCTGCCTCGCATCAATGGTCGCGCGGCTCTCATCGGCTTTGTTGCCGGCGAGGCTGTGGTCTTCCTGCTGCAGGCATTCACCGATGTCAACTTCCTGCTTTTTGGCGCCATCGGCATGGCCGTGAGCGTCGTGGCGGGATGGATTCTTAGTAAACTGAAAATTTAGTACTGATAAAATACATAAGACTATGATAGACTTCAAAGCACTTGCCCAACAATACAAGAGTGAACTGCTCGACCGAGTAATGCCCTTCTGGATGGAGCGCAGCATCGACCATGAGTTTGGTGGCTACTTCACCTGCATCGAACGCGATGGCGAGGTGTACGACACCGACAAATTCATCTGGCTTCAGGGACGTGAGGTGTGGATGCTCGCCACACTCTACAACAAAGTAGAACCCCGACAGGAGTGGCTGGATGCAGCTATTCAAGGCGCAGAATTCCTAAAGAAATACGGACATGATGGCAACCTCAACTGGTATTTCTCGCTGGATCGTGAGGGTCATCCCCTGATCGAGCCCTACAACATTTTCAGCTACACCTTTGCCGTGATTGCCTTTGGGCAACTCTACAAGGCAACAGGCAACCCCGAGTATGCCGACATAGCCAAGAAGACCTTTGACATTGTGCTCGAAAAACGCAACATGCCCAAGGGAAAATGGACCAAAGCTGCCCCCGGCGCTCGTGCGCTGAAGACCTTTGACCTACCCATGATCCTGTGCAACGTAGCGCTGGAAATCGAGGACTTGCTTGACCCTAAGTTCTTGCAAGATACCATCGACATCTGCCTGCACGAGGTGCTGGATGTATTCTACCGCCCCGAACTGGACATGATCGTGGAATGTGTGTCCAAGGATGGCGAACTGGTAGACTGCCACGAGGGACGTCTGCAAAATCCCGGACACGCCATCGAGGCTATGTGGTTCATCATGGACCTAGGCAGAAGACTGGGACGCCAAGACCTCATCGACAAGGCCGTCCACATCGCCCTGCGCGAGGTGGAATACGGATGGGACAAGCAATACGGAGGCATCTTCTACTTCATGGACCGTCTGGGCCGACCCTTGCAGCAGTTGGAGTGGGACCAGAAGTTGTGGTGGGTACACATCGAGACGCTGATCACCATGATCAAGGGTTACGAGCTGACGGGCAGCAAGGAATGTCTGCAGTGGTTTGAGCGCGTTCACGACTACGTGTGGAGCCACTTCATGGATCCTGAGTACCCAGAATGGTTTGGTTACCTCAACCGTCGAGGCGAGGTGCTACTCACCCTAAAGGGTGGCAAGTGGAAGGGATGCTTCCACGTACCTCGTGGTCTGATGCAAGTTTACCAGACTCTGGAAAGAATTGCAGAAAAGAATTCATAACCAGGTAGGTAGAACCTATCCTTTCTGAGATGAGAAAAATACTACTGTTGTTCACCGCCCTGTTGCTATGCCTATCGAGTATGGCCGAGGATTTTCGCGCCTACAAAGGCAACATCCCAGGTGGTTACAACTACTGGTTCTATGACCCAGAGGCAGGTCAGCACGACCCTGAGGCTCACTTCCCGCTGGTCATCTTCCTGCACGGAGCTAGTCTCTGTGGCAAGAACATGGACAAAGTCAAGAAGTATGGCCCCATCCACGCTATGGCCAAGGGTGCTTGCATCAGCAGCTACATCATTGCCCCACAAAACCCAGGAGGGTCGTGGAACCCCGAGAAAATATGGAAAATCGTAGAATGGGCACAGCAGAACTACGCTGTCGACGCCACTCGCATCTACGTCTATGGCATGAGTCTGGGCGGCTACGGCACCATCGACCTTGCTGCCACCTACCCCGACCGTATAGCTGCTGCCATGGCCATCTGCGGAGGAGGCAGTGTGCGTAACCTGAGTGGACTGTCCAAAGTTCCTCTGTGGATTATCCACGGAACTGCCGACAAGGCTGTCAAGATCTCTGAATCGGAACGCGTGGTCAAGGCTATCGAGGAAACGGGCGACAGTTCACGCCTCATCTTCACTCGTCTGCCCGGTGTGGATCATGGTCGTCCAGCTCGTCTTTTCTATATGATTCAGACCTACGACTGGTTGTTTTCTCACTCCACCCAAGACCCCGACCGCGAGGTTTGCCGCGACTTTGACCTCACTGTAGACATGCTGAATGATGCCTACGACGACCTGAAAGACGATTTCTCCGAATTTGAATGATTTATATTGATGCAGATATCTGGAGACTGAGTGACGAGGAGTTGGAAGCACAGATCAACCGACTCCCCGAGCAACGCCGCGAGGTGTGTCTGGGTTACCGACACTCCCTAGGCCGTCGCCAAGCCCTGTTTTCTTATCTACTATTGTGCCAAGGCCTGCAGCAGGAATATGGCATCTGCCAGATGCCCGATTTTACCTACGGCGAGCATGGTAAACCCTTTCTGTCTGCTCATCCCGACATCCACTTCAACATCAGCCATTGTCGTCACGCCGTAGCTTGTGCCCTCAGCAACCAGCCCATCGGTATAGACATCGAGAGCATCCGTTCTGCTAAACAAAGCGTGATAGACTATGCCATGAACGAGCAAGAGTCTCTTCTGATACGCGAGTCTGACGATCCAGACCGGGCTTTCACCCGCCTGTGGACGCAAAAAGAAGCCCTGCTCAAGTACACTGGGCAGGGCATCAATGAGTCTATGAAAGATGTGTTGTTGTGTGTGTCTAATATAGAACTGGAGACAACCGAAACCGACGATTACATCCTCTCGGTGTGTCGTCCTCGCTGAGGATTAATTACGGCCACCGCCGCCACCACCAAATCCACCACCGAATCCGCCGCCAGGACCACCAAATCCGCCACGACCAGTTCCGGCTCCGCCGCCAAATCCGCCACGACCACCACGCTGTTCGCCTCGAGCATCGCCCTCGGGACGCTGACGTTCTGTCTGTTCGCCCTCAGCTGCCTCGGTACGCTGGCGACGGTTGTTGGTGCCTCGACCGCCAAATTTACCAAAGCGCAAGTTGGCTGTCAGCATCACATAACTGCTCACCATCTGGCTGTGCGAGTCGGTACGTGAGGTAGCACCCACGTTGCGGTTGATATCGTCTCGCTGATTCAGGATATCCACAGCACGCAGGGATACGGTCAAGGCTCTCTTGAAGAACTTCTGACTGATGCTTGCATTCCAAATCCATCGGTTGATGTTGGCTGCTTTATCGGCATATCCTCGTCGGCTATTTTCGCTCACGTCGGTATACAGTTCCATACCCCAAGGCATGGTCAGGTGGAAGCTGTAGTTGCCGCCAAAGTTCCAAATGTCCAGATTGGTGGCATTGGGGTTGGTGCTGCGGTTGATGTTGTATCGTGCAGTACCACTGATGCTGGTTTCCAACTGCCACTCGGTTTCCCAGTTGTGGCGATAGGTCAGACGCAGACGGTCATTGACGCTGGACGAACGGGTACGAGTGCGTACGGTCTCCTTCTGTTTGCTGTTGAACTGATAGCCTACGTTGTTGTTCATGTTTCCGCCCAACTGATTGTCGATGCGCCAACTCTTCTTCTCGCCCAGGGCCGTATTGAAGTTGTAGCTTGCACTTCCGCTCCAGTTACCGTTCACGTTTACAGGCATAGACACACGTCCGCCCGTTTCCTCATTATACTCCGTTCGGTTGGTAGTGCTGTTCTGCGTGGTGCGGAACTGGAAGTTCAGGGCGTTGGTTCGCTGGGACTCTACCACCGTGCGACGATAGTCCATGTTCATGCTTTGGGTAAACGAGGGCTTCAGGTCGGGGTTTCCGTAACGGATGTTCAGGGGGTCATTGTCGCTCAGCACACCAGGAAGCATGTTCTCGATGGATGGCTGACCTGTGTTTCCGTTGTAACGGAAGTTGAACTGCTCCTGTCGGCTAAAGTTGTATCGGAAATTGACGTTGGGTGATGCGTTGACGATATTGCGCGAGGTTTCCACGTGACGACCACCCTTGACATAGTCGATGGCATTGTACTGGGGCTGGAGGTTTCCACCCAAGGTCAACTGGTACTTGGTGCGATTGAATCGAATCTGTGCACGCACCTCCTGATTGACATATCGATTGGTGGTGTAGCCCATCTGCAAGGTATCGTCCACCACATACTGTGAGTCATAGAAATCGCGGTAGTTATCCAGATTTATTTCGCCCAGACCATATCCGAAGACGGGATTCAGCCAGATGCCGGTGGTCTCGTCGAAATAATGGTCAAAGATAGAGCGAGGACCTCGCTGGTTGTCCTGGAAACGGTAGTTCACACGATAACTGAATTGCAGGAAGGTCTGCATGGCAATGGGCTCAGAATAACTGAACTGGGCCGACATGTTGTAGTTGTTCGACGGATTGCGGTTGAACTGCACCTTGTGGTAGATTGAGTCATCAATGAGGATACCCATCTCATTGGCAATGCTTTGCAGATAGTCGGTCTGGCTATAGCTATTGCTTTCACTGGTGCTGTTGCCATAACTGCCGTTGAGGTTGAGCGTCACGTTTCTGCCGGGCTTGGCCAGTCGTTTGTTGATCTGCAACGAACCACTTGCATTCAGACTATGATTCTCATTGCGGCTAGTGCTGCGACGGTGGTTGATGCCGATGTCAAAGTCGTCCTCCAACCTGCGCCACACAGCCAGAGGGTCATACTCTTCGTCCTCGGCTAGTCCAAAGTAATTGACGTACTTGTCCAGATAGGGGTCGTCCTTGAACTGGGCGCTCTCGTTGTCGTTGTGACTGTTGCTCTTGTTCCAAGAGAATTCGGGACGGAACTGGATGTTCCAACTGCTGTCGGGTTTCCATTCCAAGCGAAACTGGGTGTTCATGCGGTTATTCTTGTTGCCGCTCCAGCTGTGGTTGTTGTTGTATTTGGGGCTCGACAACTCAAAGTTCTGGCTATTGCTCCAGCTCTGGCTCTTACCCTGACTCCAACTACCGGTAACCGAGCCATTCAATTCCACCTTATTTTTCTGCAGGTTCATGGTAGCTCCAGCGTTTTGATTGTCAGTCATACCGTTGCCACCGTTGTTGTTTCCGCCACCCACAACCGTAAATTTCTGGTCACCTATCCATCGGTTGAGACGCAGATTGCCCGCATATCGGTCGCGGGTACCGTACCCGCCGTCCACATTACCAAACCAGCTACGCTTGCGATCCTTCTTGATTTGGAAGTCCAGCACGGTGCGCTCGTTGCCGTCATCGATACCGGTGACACGAGCCAGTTCGCTCTTGCGGTCATAGGCTTTTACCTTGTCTACAATCTCGGCAGGCAAGTTCTTAAGCACCATATCGCGGTTGTTGCCAAAGAACTCCTTACCATCAACCAGAAACTGCTCCACCTTCTTACCATTATAGGTAAATCCACCATCGTCATCAACCACGATACCGGGCAATCTCTTTACCAGTTCCTCCACCATCGAACCGTCAGGCATCTTATAGGCATCGGCATTGTACATCACCGTATCCTCTACCACCGTCATCTCGGCCAGTTTGCCCACCACCACGGTCTCGGCCAGCGTCTGGGCGTCTTCACGCATCATCACATCGTTGACCTTGAAGTTGCCGGCCTTCTTGGGCAGGGTCAACTTGAAGCTCTGGGTCTTGTAGCCCATCATGGTCACACTGATAGTATAGGTACCCGTAGGCACGTTGGGCAGCACAAACTGACCGTTTTTCTTGGTCATTGCACCGGTAATCATCTTGCCGTCGGCATCTGTCAGTTTCACCGATGCACCCTCCATGGGGTCCAGACTCTCGTTTTCAAATACCGTACCGCGGATGTTGATATTGATTGCTTGTGTGCTTGTGTTCTGGGTCGTGGTCTTCTGCTGAGCCTCGACAGGGAGGCACAGACACACCAACAGACTGAGAATAGATAATACGTGTCGCATACTTACATAGACCGGTTTTGCGGCATTTGGTTTAAGTGAGAATGTGAAAAAAGATAGTACAAAAGGCGTTTTTTCCGTCATTTTGTCTAACTTTGCAACGAGAAAAACTCACGCACGTGTACAAAACATACATTAAACGTCCCCTGGGCTTCCTCATTGCCCTGTTTGCCCTGCTCCTCACCGGCTGGTTGCTGGCGCTGGTAGCACTCTTCCTGCACTTTGCCAATCGAGGTGCCGGAGCTTTCTTTACCCAAGACCGTCCCGGACTGCACGGTCGTGTGTTCCGTGTCATCAAGTTCAAGACCATGACCGACGAACGTGATGCCGAGGGTCGACTCTTGCCAGACGAGCAGCGCCTCACCCCCATCGGACGCATTGTGCGCAGCCTGAGCATCGACGAATTGCCCCAACTCATCAATGTCCTGCGTGGCGACATGGCTTTCATCGGCCCTCGCCCCTGGAAGGTGGAGTACCTGCCGCTCTACACCCCCGAGCAGATGCGACGTCACGAGGTGCGTCCGGGCATCAGTGGGTGGGCACAGGTCAATGGCCGCAACGCCATCTCCTTTACCGAGCGCATGAAGTATGATGTCTATTACGTGGATCATCTGACCCTCGGGATGGACCTTCGCATCCTCTGCAAGACGGTTCTCAACGTTCTCCGCCGTGAGGGCATCAACGAGGCTGGACAAGCCACGTGCGAGGAATTCAACGGAAAGAATTAAGAATTTGCTACACTATACCATCTAGCAAAAAAGAAATTGGCAGGGCTTATAACACCCTGCCAATTCTCGTTTCCTTTGTTCTATCTTATTTCTTCAACTTGTTGGCCAGCACGCGCATCCAGTAGCCACCGATCACGCTGCGAGCCTTGAATCCTACCATCTTGCCGGTCTTGGTGTCGTGCCAGTCCGAAGTGGGGACACGCGACTCGGTCTCATTGATATAGCGGTAGAGGGGAGTGACAAACTGCTGGAAGTCCTTGGCCGAGGCCATAGCTGCTGTCCACATGATCCAGTCACTCTTGGTGTAGTCGCGACGGCAGTCCAGGGGCAGACCATACTTGTTCTGCTTCTTCAGATAGTACTTGATCTCGGTCTGCACGGCATTGTTGGGAATGATGCCGGTGTTCCACAGCACGTCCCACACCATGTTGTACTTCTGCGACCAGGTCTCTTCGCCAGCGCCATAAGCCAGTTCGTAGTGGTCCTTGACACGGGTTTCACGCTCCCAGGCTGCAGCCATCTCCTTGGCCTTGCTGTTGTACTTGGTATAGACGTCCATCTGGCCCTTCATGCGAGCCAGTTCGGCATATCCTGCCACACCCATGATAGCCTTGATGGCCAGGTTGCAGTTGCCAGCCCAGTGACCTGCGAAATCGTCGGTGCAGAGCTGATTGGCGGGGTGCAGACCATTCTCTACCAGATAGTCGGCCCAGGTGGTGATGATGCTCCAGTAAGGATCTACATAGCTGGTGTTGCCGTCCAGCATACAGATCTGGGCTGCCAGGGTAATCATGTTGCCAGCCTCCTCCAGGGGCATGTCGCCGCCATACACCTGACCGTTGGCCAAGGGGTACTGACCCAGGTCATGAGCCGCAAAGGGCTTGGTCCATCGACCGCTCTTGCTGTAATCAAAGATCGAGGTCATCATGGCCTTCTGCAACTCGGGGTTGTAGCACAGGAACAGGGGTGCCTCGGGATAGGTCAGGTCCACGGTGTTGACACATCCGTTGGAGTTGTTCTCCTTTGAAAACCACAGCAGGTTGCCGTCCTTGTCCTGGAACAGTTTGTGCGCAGCCATCACATGGCGGTACGATCCGCTCAGTATCTCGGCATACTCCTTGCCGCCGGCCTCCATGCCATCGTCATAGATCATCTTGTCCAGGGCACGACAGCGCTGCATGATGCTAGCATAGCGGCTCTGCAGACTGCGGAAGGCATCCATCAGAGTCACCTGGCCGTCGTGAGCCCAATAGCCCTTGTACTGGTGCCAGAAGTACTCGATGTCCATCACTTCGTCATATCCCAGCATGGTGTAACTGCTGGCGGTGGTCACGCTTCCAAAGTCGTGTACATAGGCCAATGTGGGCATCTCGGCGGGCTTGCGTGCCACGATGTCTCGACCTGCATTCTGCTGCTGGCGCTGTTGCTGGGCACGCTGTCCCTGCTGCTGAGCACGCAGACGACCTGTGCTAACAAAGGCAGACTCGATGTCGACGGTGTTACCCATGGTCACCTGTCCGTTGATGGCGGGCATGTAGAAGTAACCCCAGTCGATGCAGATGCCATCGCCGCTCTTGGCCAGGATGGGCTGCTCGATGGTGCCTGTGCGCACAAATCGGATACCCTTCTCAGTGCCCATCGATGTGATGGTGGGCTGATTCTCGCGGTTGACAGCCTGCAGGGGTGTGGCACCCAGATAGAATTGCACATTGTGCTGTTTCTGGTCGGTACTGCGTACCTGGTACGAAATATAGTTGATGGGGGTGGAAATCAGGTCATAGTCGTCGATGAGCATGGGAGCTGTGAATACCACATCCAGTTCCACGGGACCACAGACAAAAGTATAATAGGTGTTGGTTGCCAGCACGTCCACGCTCTTCTGCTGTGCCACCTGGGTCTCGGCCGTCTGGGGCTTCACATTGCGGAAGAGTCCGTAGTCGGCATAGGCACCACCGGTGGTGTTGTGGCAGTGTGCAGCGATGATGTTCTTGCCGCTGTGCAGCAGTTTCTTCAGGTCGCCGTCCAGGTGCAGCACCACGCCGTCTACCCAGGTCTCACCGGTGCTGGCCACTTGGGTGCCGTTGATGTAGAGCTCAAACACGTCGTCGTGCGAGTACTTGATGTACAGGTCTTCCTGCAGCTGCTGACTGGTCAGACTGACCTCGCGACGGATATAGATGTCCGTGTTCTCGCGCGACCACTGGTTGCTGATGTACTGCAGGTCGGGGCTACCCCAAGCTGCCTTCTCCAACTTCCACTGACTGGCGTCGAACTGCTCGCCCTGCCAACCATCTGCGGGCTTCTGGTGGGTCACACGTCCCTCCCAGCGCTCCTCGTCGGCCATGGGGGCTATGGCGCTCAGGATGTACTCCTGCTGCTTGCCCATGAATCGGTAGGTAGTGCCGTCCACGCGCAACAGTCCCAGTATGGGTTTCTCGTCGTTGGTCCAGTGGCGGGTGGTTCCGTCGGTCAACTTGTCATAGGGCGACCAGATGGAGAAATAGGGGTCATTGACCACCAGGGGCACCGAGGGCAATCTCAGGTCGGTGCTCTTGTAGGGCTTGAACAGGTCTGCTGTCTGGGCACTCACTGCAGTGGCACACAGGGTCAGCAGGGATAGTAAGATCTTTTTCATCAGTATATTTGTTTGTTTTATTGCAGCTCTTCTGCGGGGGACACGGGCTTCCATACCGAATTTCCTACGTCCTCCCTCTTATAAGACAAGATTCGGCCCCTTATCGGGTAAGGAGATAGCGGATAGATTTCTCGGCATCCTGCAACATGTGTCGACTGCCAAAGTGCTCCACCGTCCACCATCCGCGGTATCCGTGGCTCGAGAGCTCGTCCATCATAGCTCCTATGGGCAGCATGCCATGACCCACGGCAGGACAGCTCATGTCCTTGTTGCGGTCCTTCAGATGCACGTGGTGTATGCGCTTGCGGAACATCTTCAGCACCTGCTGGGCATCCTCGCCGGCATAGAGGTAGTTACCGGTGTCAAAGACATGATTGACCGTTGGTGCCGCCTGGAAAATCTGTCCGATGGAGTGTGAGTCCAGGCAGATGGAACGCTTGTTGTCATAGTCCTCCACCATCATGTCCACCTTCTGCTTCTTGCACTTGCGGGCAAAGGCTTGAATATCCTTCAGCAGTGCCTCACGGGCTTCTTCGTCGCCCTCCTGGGGCATCAGCACGGGCACATACAGCAGTGTCTTGTACCCCTCTCGCTTGCAGAAGTCCAGTGCCTGTTGCTCCATAGCGCGAATGTCGCCCTTGGCCCATGCCAGGTCAGCTATGGCACATGCGTGCTGGAATCCCAGACGGTCCAGCGTCTCCAACTGCTGTGGGTCGATGTTGGTGCGTACGTCCACTCCCTCGTATCCCATTTCCTTTATGCGTCGGGCAGCCTCCTCAAAGGGGATTTTCTCTTGCTGGGCGATGGTCACAATGTGATCGGCAAAGATAGAGATGCGTGTCTTGTGGCTCTTGGCCAGCATGGTTTGTGTCATCAGCAGCGCCAGGGCCACCATTGCACTTCTCAGAAAAGTTTTGCAATTCATGTTTTCGATATTAGCGGTTTGTGAGTATTTGCACCACAAAGTTATGAAAATCCCTCCACTGACAAAAATATTCGGCGAGAAATGTGGGATTTCATGAAGGACTGTATGCGAATTGTCAGCCGAAAACGAGGATTTGGGAATTATGAACTAAAAAGAGTATATGTCTTGGGCAAAAACAGTACTCTAAATGCCCGGGATAACTACTCTTTTTGGCCAGAAAAAGTAGAATAGAGTACATGTGATGACCAGGAGGATAACTCGTAATTTGAGAACCCCTACACTCAGTTATACAGAAGGAATCAAAATATTGTCCACTTTCGTGTCAACGGACGGGTGTTAAGGTTCTCCTAAATACTTGTATATCAGCGCAATCTCACGCCTTGAAAATATTTTGCGTATTTAGATTATCCGCCCCTTTTCAGCGCATTCCAGAGTGGTGTGCAGGTGCGTACCCACCGGCTAAACCTCTTCAGCGCGCTGTTAATAGTTACTCCAGGTGCGTAGGCCTGGGCGATTGTCGACTTGGGCACAAGGCCCGATTGCTTTCTTGATCTGCTCATAGATGTGTGTTCAAAATAACTGTCAGAACTGTCAGAACTGTCAGACATCGCAGGGACAGTTTCTGCGGTGCTATACTATTATACAGAGAATCTTCGTTTTTTACATTTCTCATCATTAGTGTCCCGTTAAAATCGGGACGAAGTTAAATTTAATCAAATAGTCCCTCAAAGAGGGGATAATCGAGTTCTTTGACATCGTTGAAATTAGTCTTTTCGAAGAGATCTCTCAGTGGAGTCTTATCCGTAAGTGAGA
>JAZRYA010000061.1:0-25770 GCA_045600505.1 Bacteroidaceae bacterium | reverse complement strand
CTGCACGTTGGGGATGGTGCACTCAAATCCCTTGTACACCTTGCCCTTGGGACCTTCGATATAGGGAACCTTGCCCTGGCTTTCGAAGCCTTCGCCCTCGAGGATGATCTTGCAACCATCGGCATAGGTGTAGGTGATGCTGCGCCAGATGCCCACTGCATCGGGATGCTGCTGGGGAGAGTCCACCTCGACCTTGATGGGGAATTCGTCGTCCTTACCCAGGATGTACTGCACAGGGTCGATGTAGTGCTGACCCATGTCGGCCAGACCACCGCCATCGTAATCCCAGTAGCCACGGAAGGTCTGGTGAGTACGGTGTACGTTATAGGGCTTGTAGGGGGCGGGACCCAGCCACATGTCGTAGTCCAGTTCCTTGGGAACCTGCTGCACCTCGAGATTCTCCTTACCTACCCAGAAGAACTTCCAGGTGAAACCGGTGGCGCCAGAGATGCGTACGGTCAGGGGCCAGCCCAGCAGACCGCTGTCCACGAGTTTCTTGAGGGGCTTCACATCGGTGCCCAGTCCATAGAAAGTGTCCTTGAAACGGAACCAGGTGTTGAGGCGGAAGATACGGCCATTGCGCTTGACGGCTTCCTCTACGCGCTTACCCTCGCCGATGGTGCGGGTCATGGGTTTCTCACAGAAGATGTCCTTGCCTGCATTGGCAGCCTCCACTGCCATGAGACCATGCCAGTGGGGAGGAGTGGCGATGTGCACGATGTCCACATTCTGGTCGTGAATGAGTTCGCGGAAGTCGTGGTAGGCCTTGACATTCTCGTTGAAATTTGCCTTGGCAGCTGCTACGGCCGAGTCGAGGTGCTTCTGGTCTACGTCACACATGGCGACGAGACGACAAGCCTGGTCACTGACAAAGTGGCTAGACGAACGGCCGATACCTCCTACACCGATGATACCTCGAGTGAGCTGGTCACTGGGGGCAACGAAATTGTTATTTCCTCCCATTTTGCCCAGCACTTCACGGGGCAAAATGGTAAATAGAGCGGCTGATGCGCCTGCCCGTTTCAGAAACGATCTTCTATTGATTCCCATAATTTGTGTTTTTAAGGTTTTCGTTACAAACGTATAAAAAAAAACGTTTATAAGCAAGAATCCTTATATAAAATATTAGGAATCGCGTGCGAATATGCACGTGTGGGTGTCAGTCTTGTCCCAAAAACTGCTCGATATGTGCCTTACACTCTTCCATCAACCACTTGGGAGTGGAAGTGGCTCCGCAGATGCCCACCGAGTTGCAGTCTTGCAACCATTGTAAATCTATTTCGCTGGCGGCATCAATCATGTAGCTGTGAGGATTGACACTCTGACATTCGTTGAAGAGGACGCGTCCGTTGCTGCTCTTCTTGCCGCAGACAAACAGGACCACGTCGTGGCGCGAGGCAAACTCGCGGATGTGGGGCATGCGGTTGGCCACTTGGCGGCAGATGGTGTCGGCATAGGTAAAGGTGGCGTCGGGGCTGATGTGTCCCTGGATGTATTCCACAATCTGGCGGAATTCATCGAGCTGCTTGGTGGTCTGACTATAGAGGCAGATGTCGCGGGTGAAATCCAGTCGGGTTACTTCCTCGGGCTTCTCTATGACGATGGCTGTGCCTTGTGTCTGGCCTACCAGACCTAGCACCTCGGCATGTCCGTTCTTGCCAAAGATGACGATCTGCTTGTGGTGGTCGGTGTCGGCGTCGTACTCGCGCTTGATGCGCTCTTGCAGGTGGAGCACTACAGGGCAGGTGGCGTCGATGATTTCGATGTGGTTTTCCTCGGCTCGTTGGTAGGTGGTGGGGGGCTCGCCATGAGCGCGCAGCAGCACGGTGGCGTCGTGCAACTGGTCAAACTGGCAGTGGTCGATGGTGCTTAGCCCCATCTTCTCCAGTCGGTCACACTCCATGCTGTTGTGCACGATATCGCCCAGGCAGTAGAGCCTCTGTCCGCTGCCGGCCAGCATTTCCTCGGCCTTTCCGATGGCTCGGGTGACGCCGAAGCAAAAGCCACTGCCTTGGTCTATCTCGATGTTCACGTACGCTCGGGGAGTAGGTTTGTAATGTTTATTCTTGTACGGTCTGGTGGAAACGCTCCAGCAACCATTCTTTCTGCTCGGCAATGGTCATCTGGCTGTTGTCCAGCACGATGGCGTCCTCGGCCTGGCGCAGGGGGCTCACCTCGCGGTGACTGTCGATGTAGTCGCGCTCTTGCACGTTCTTCAGAATGTCCTCGTAGTTGCAGGTCTCGCCTTTGGCGGTCAGCTCGTCATAGCGACGCTGGGCACGTACCTCGGCGCTTGCAGTAACAAAGATCTTCAGCTCGGCATCGGGGAACACGGTGGCGCCGATGTCACGACCGTCCATGATGATGCCCTTGGCCTCGCCCATCAACTTCTGCAAGTCGACCATAGCCTCGCGCACAAAACCAAGTGTGGCGATGGGGCTGACGTGGCTGCTGACCTCCATAGTGCGGATCTTGCCCTCCACACACTCGCCATTGAGATAGGTGTCGGGGCGGCCTGTCTCGGGATTGAATCGGAAGGTGATCATGATGTTGCTCATCTCGGCGAGCAGACGAGGTTCGTCGATTTTGCCCTCGGCGTCGATGATACCGTTCTGCAGGGCATATAGGGTGACTGCGCGGTACATGGCGCCGCTGTCTACATACACATAACCGATCTCACGAGCCAAATCCTTGGCCATAGTGCTCTTGCCACAAGATGAGTGGCCGTCGATAGCAATAGTTATCTTCTTCATAATCGTTGATTTACAAGTTGTAAGAGAGGCTGATGCCAAATGCGGGTGCGCTGACGTGGTATTTGGCGATAGAAAGTCCTACCTTGATGCGCTTGAGCGAGATGCCTGCACCAGCCGAGAGGCCTGCTGCATGACTGCCACCTGCGGCCTTCATCTCATAGGCTCGACGGAAATTGTAACCGGCCGAGATGTAGAACAGTTCCATGGGGGTCACGTCGACACCCACGCAGAAGTGGTTCATCAGGATGCTGCCTGCCTTGGGTGACTTGTTGGGGCTGTAGTAGTATTTCTTGTTCCAACGGGTCAGGTCTACCATAGTTAGATTTATGCGTATGGGCGCGTGACCCAGTCCCTTGCTCACTCCCATCTGCAGATTGAAGGGCAAGCGCTCGTGGTGGTTGCCAAATGCCTTGACCTGTCCACCCAGATTGGCTGCCACTGTCGAGAAACTGAAATCCTTCTCCTCGTCGTAGTAGTTCAGACCCAAGTCTACGGCCAGGGCTACTGACGAGAAGTCGGCGTATTTCGAGTAGATAAACTTGCCTGCGGCTCCACCTACCCATCGGTTGCTGAGGTTGTAGCTGTAGCGTCCACTGATGCACATGTCCAGTGCACGCATGTCACCCAGGATCTCGCCGGTCTCGGTGGTCTCGGTCATACGGCCGTATCCCACAAACTGCGTGGCTACACCCCAAGTGCCTCGCTCACCAGCAATGCGGGTAAAAGAGGCGCCACCAGCCTTCACACCTTTCATATAAGTAAGGAAGTTGAGGTTGATGACATTGTTGCTCACACTGGCTAGCAACGCGGGATTCTGCAATGCTAGGGCACCGTCGTCCTCGATGAGGGAGATGTTGTTGCCACCCAAAGCGGTGGTGTGAGCCGAAGAGGGGAGGGAGAGAAAATTGAACACACTCGTGCTCTCCTGGGCACTTGCAACGAGAGTGCTCAGCAGCAGTAAAAATGATGTGACGAGTCTGCTTTTCTTCATCCTGTGTGATTTTGCCTCCAAAGGTACGCTTTTTTTGCAATATACCGTTCACTTTCGCATGAAAAGTCCGCGGAAAGTGGGACCTAAACTACATTTTTTTGCTTTTGACCAAAAAAAATAGAGCACACAATGGTGATAAATAAAAAAAATGTGCTACATTTGTTCCCAAAGTTACGCAAAAAAGAAAAAACTAAAATATATTATGGAAGAGAACAAAACTTTTAACGGCGAGCTCGAGGGTCAGTCTTGGACCAGTCTGCTCATTGGTTATGTGTTCGTTCTGGCCGCTATCTTTGTGGCATTTGAGTGGACCCAGCACGAGGTAAAGTTCGTGGAGGACACCGAACCTATTGTGTACATCGCAATGGAAGAGGACATGATCCCCATCACCCAGCAGAAGCAGGAGATGGCTCCTCCCCCAGCAGCTGCTCCCAAGGTAGCTGAGTTGATCAACATCGTGGATGATAACACCGACCTTCCCGAGGAAGAGGTGCAGACCACCGAGGAGGTAAACCAGGCTGTAGTTGCTGTAACTGGTACTGGTGCTCCCACCGCAGTTGTTGCGGGTCCTCCCGCAGCAGTAGTTGAGGAAGTCGAGGATGAGACCATCTACGAGGTAGTAGGTCAGCAGGCTGAGTTCCCCGGTGACTATGCTGCTTGGATTCAGAAGAACCTGAAGTATCCCTCACGCGCTGCTGAGCAGGGTGTTCAGGGTCGTGTACAGGTGAAGTTCATCGTTGAGAAGGATGGTTCTGTACGTCAGCCCACTTGTCTGCGTAACTCTTCTGGTGATAAGGATCTGGAGAAAGAGGCTCTCCGCGTAGTAGGTGCCATGCCTAAGTGGCGTCCCGCTAAGCAGGGTAACAAGACCGTACGTTCTTACTTCGTACTCCCCATCACCTTCCGTCTGAACTAATCCCAATTCGGGGTTCGACAATAAAGAGGCTGCCCTTCCCGGCAGCCTCTGTTTTTCTAATACTATTATATATAGGTACACGATGTACACGTCTGACGAAATACTTGCCATGGTGCAGAAGGGACTGGAACAGCTCCCCTATGACCGTCGTCCTTTGGGACTCTATGATCCTGTGAAATATGTGCTCTCGCTGGGTGGAAAACGCATCCGACCCGTGCTGATGCTGTTGGCCTACAACCTCTATAAGGAGGATCCCGAGACCATCCTAACAACTGCCTTGGGACTGGAAACCTACCATAACTACACCCTCTTGCACGATGATTTGATGGACCGTGCCGAGGTGCGTCGTGGTCAGCCCACCGTACACAAGAAATGGGATGACAATACTGCCATCTTGAGCGGCGACTCGATGTTGGTTCTCGCCTATCAGCGTGTGGCGCAATGTGTGCCCGAGTATTTGCCTCAGGTACTCAGTCTCTTTACCGAGACGGCTCTTGAAATCGGTGAGGGACAGCAGTATGACATGGAGTTTGAGACTCGAAACGATGTCACCGAGGCTGAATACATCGAGATGATTCGCCTCAAAACCTCGGTTCTGCTGGCATGTGCTCTCAAGATAGGTGCCATCCAGGCAGGTGCTTCGGTCGAGGATGCCGATGCGCTCTACAAGTTTGGTGAGCAGATAGGTCTTGCCTTCCAGCTCCAAGATGACTATCTGGATGTCTATGGCGACTTTAAGGTCTTTGGAAAACGCATTGGTGGAGATATCTTGTGCAACAAGAAGACCTACATGCTTATCAATGCTCTGCTGAAGGCCAATGATGCACAGCGCCAGGAACTGCAGCAATGGATAGCTGCAACTGACTATGTGCCAGAGGAGAAGATACAGGCTGTAACCCGTCTCTACAACGAGATAGGGGTGCCTCAGATGGCATTGGACAAGATCAACGCCTACTATTGCGAGGCCGAGAAGACCTTGGCTACGGTCAGTCTGCCTCAGGAACGCAAGCAGATCTTGTGGGAATATGCTCGTACAATGTTGGGTCGACAGTCGTAAATGATAGATACTCACTCACATATCTATGGGCCTGAGTTTGACGAGGACCGTCCCGAGGTAGTCGCTCGTGCTCAGGAAGCGGGGGTGGAGCGGATCCTTCTGCCCAACATCGACAAGGGCAGCATCACTCCGATGCTCAATCTGTGTCGTACTTACCCAGGATATTGCTACCCTATGATGGGATTGCATCCTACCGAACTGACGCCCGAGTGGAAGTCGGAACTGAAGGAGATGCACCAGTTGTTGCTCGACCTTGCACATCCTTATATAGCAGTGGGCGAGGTGGGACTTGATTTTTACTGGGATCGCACCTATGCAGAAGAACAACAGCAGGCTTTCGAGGAGCAGATCTGCTGGGCGCGAGACCTCGGTCTTCCTCTCGTGATCCATGCTCGCAGTGCCCAAAAGGAGTTGGTCGAGGCCATGAACCGCCATCGTGACGAGGGATTGACCGGAATTTTTCACTGTTTTGGTGGCACCGTCGACGAGGCACAGGAGTTGTTGCAGTTCCCTGGATTCTGTCTCGGAATAGGCGGAGTGCTGACTTACAAGAAAAGCACATTGCCGGAGGTTGTCAGAAATGTACCCATCAGTCGAATTGTGCTGGAAACGGATGCTCCCTATTTGGCTCCAGTACCCCATAGGGGTAAGCGTAATGAGAGCGCGTATGTTGCAGATACATGCCTCCGGGTGGCACAAGAACTAGGAATGACCCCGCAGGAAGTGTCAGATGTCACAAATGACAACGTCTATCGCATCTTTACACGCCTAAATCTTCGCTTTTGTGCCGCAAAGCAATAAAAAAATGGTTTTCGCCACATCTTTTTAGGCACTTTTTGGTACTATCTACAAAAAAAAGTATATATTTGTAATCGAATTTGACTGCATTTCACATTTTTTTTCGTAATTTGCAGCCGGAATGATAGGGATTATGGTCTAGCGAGACGAAAATCTGACCCATGGAGAGATGCTCGAGTGGCTGAAGAGGCACGCCTGGAAAGCGTGTATACGTCAAAAGCGTATCCGGGGTTCGAATCCCCGTCTCTCCGCGTAAAAAAGAATAAAGGAAATAACAACAATAAATTAATTAACACTAAAAATTACAAAGACAATGAAAAAGTTATTTGCAATTGTTGCATTGGTTGCTGCTTGCTCATTCGGCGCAACTTCTTCTGTAATGGCTCAGGACGAGGCTGCTGAGGCTACTGAGCAGGTTGATAGCGCTGCTGTTGACACTGCTGCTGTTGACACCGCTGCTGCTGAGGCTGTAGAGGCTGAGGCTCCCATCGTAGAGGAGGAGAGCGAGAACATGCACAAGGTTTTGAAGACCAAGTTCATCGAGGGTGATGCAGGCTTCATGTCATTGGTAGCTCTGGCCCTGGTTCTGGGTCTGGCATTCTGCATCGAGCGCGTTATCTATCTGACTCTCGCTCAGGTTAACACCCGTAAGTTCACCGCTCAGCTGGCTGAGCTGGTTGCTGCTGACAAGGTAGAGGAGGCTATCAAGGTTTGTGAGGGTACCCGTGGTCCCGTTGCTCAGATCTCTAAGAAGGCTCTGAAGTGCCTGAACAGCAAGGAGCAGAACCAGATCGGTACTATCGAGCGTACCATCAACAACGAGGCTGAGGTTCAGGGTTCTTACCTCGAGCAGCACTGCTCATGGATCACCTTCTTCATTGCTTCAGCTCCCTCTCTCGGATTCTTGGGTACTGTGATCGGTATGGTTATGGCCTTCGATACCATCGAGAAGGCTGGTGATATTTCTCCTACTGTAGTTGCCGGCGGTATGAAGGTCGCTCTGATTACCACCATCTTCGGTATTATCGTTGCATTGATTCTGCAGTTGTTCTACAACTTCATCCTTGGTAGCATCGAGTCTCTGACCGCTAACATGGAGGAGGCTGCTCAGGAGCTGCTGGTAATGTGCGTTAAGTCACCCAAGTGCGAGAAGTAATCTGCTTCTTTCGTTCACTTTAACAACTACATTTTAAGGAGAGTTTAATTATGAAACTGGAAAAAATATCTAACTACGCTCTGTATGGAGTCAGCGCTGTGGCAGTTGTTGTCTTCGTGCTGTTCTTTACAGTAGGCTTTGACAACATCAACGCAGATATTTCTTCAGACAAGAATGCACCTATCATGACCGACGCTTTGTTGTTCTTGATGTATGCTATGGGTCTCGTGACCTTCGGTCTGATGATTTGGAGCTTGGTAAAGGGTGTTCAGAACACTGCTGGTAACAACGAGTTGGAGACCACCGGTATCCCCGGTTCAAAGATCACCATCGCTGTTGTTGCACTGACTATCATCTCACTGGCTATCGGTGCTGTAGTAGGTCTCGGTGAGTCCGACTTCACCTCTACTAGCGGCGTGTTCACTCCTGGATACATGATCACTATGGTTGACGCCTTCATGTGGTCTATGTACATCCTGTTCGTAGTATCAGTAGTTGCTGTTGTCGTTGCTGCTACCGGTGTGCTCACCAAGACTGCAACTAAGAAGTAAAACGTTTTAACCTAATCGAGAAATGGGAAAGAAGAAAAAGAAAGTTCCTGGCTTGAACACCAGTTCAACTGCGGATATTTCTTTCATGTTGCTTATCTTCTTCCTGGTAACCACTTCAATGGATACGGATATGGGTCTGGCTCGTCGCTTGCCCCAGCCTCCCGAACCAGATCAGGAAGATAGCCAAATCGACATTAAGGAAAGAAACGTGCTGAATGTACGTCTGAATGCTGCAGGAAACTTGTGGATCAAGGATGGACAGGGTTCTGGATATGGAGATGTCCGTGAGCTCCGCCAGCGCGCCAAGGACTTCATCAGAAATGAGCGCAATGCACTCCACTTGCCTGAGAAGCATGTAGTGAACATCGATCTGCTGGGTGCTTGCTATGTTACCGACAAGCATGTCATCTCAGTTCAGACTGACCGTGGTACACCATACGCTATCTATTTCGAGGTTCAGAACGAGCTTGTTGCTGCTTACAACGAGCTGCGTGATGAGCTGGCTAAGCAGAAGTTTGGTCGCTTGTATGCTGACCTGACCGATGAGCAGCAGGTAGCTATCCGTACCTATTATCCTCAGAAGATTTCTGAGGCAGAACCTAAAAATTATGGAGGAAACAACTAATGGCAAAAAAAGGTAGTCGCGAAATGCCGGAGATGAACACCTCATCTCTGCCTGACTTGATCTTCACCATCTTGTTCTTCTTCATGATCGTAACCACCATGCGTGAGGTTACATTGAAGGTTAAGTTCACCGTACCTGCAGGTACAGAATTGGAAAAGCTTGAAAAGAAGTCTGCTGTATCATTCATCTACGTAGGTCCTCCTACCGACCAGCTTCGTGCTCAGATGGGTAGTGGAACTCGTATCCAGCTGAATGACCGCTATGCAGAGCCTTCAGAGGTTATGGACTTCATCTATCAGGAGCGTCAGAGCATGTCTGACCAGTCACAGCAGGTTGTGTCTATCAAGGCTGACCAGCGTACTCAGATGGGTTACATTACCGATATCAAGGAGGTACTGCGTAAGTCTTGGGCTCTGAAGATCAACTACTCAGCAACCAAGAGAAACTAAGATTTCTTAATCCTAACATAAAAAAGGTGACGAATTGTATGTTTGTCACCTTTTTTTTGTACCTTTGCGAGCAAATAATTCGCTTATGGTAAATTTAGATTCATTGGATGAGAAGATTCTTAATCTCATCGCCAACGATGCTCGTATTCCGTTCTTGGAGGTAGCGCGTGAGTGCAATGTATCGGGTGCAGCAATTCACCAACGTATACAGAAATTGTGCAGCATGGGTGTTATCAAGGGCTCGCAGTTTGTCTTTGAGCCCGAAGCCATCGGATATGGCACATGTGCGTTTGTAGGCATCTTCTTGAAGGATCCCTCGGATTTTGACCGAGTAGTGGAAGAATTGGAGACTATACCCGAGGTGGTAGAGTGTCATTTCACTACTGGTGGTTATGACATGTTCATTAAATTGTATGCGCACGACAACCATCATTTGCTGAGTATCATTCACGATAAGTTGCAGCGAATCGGAATCCAGCGTAGTGAGACCATTATTTCCTTCCATGAGGCAATCAACCGCCAGATACCTATCTAATTATGATCAACGTAATTGCAGCTGTTGCTGCTAACCGTGCTATTGGTTACCAAAACAAATTGTTGTACTGGTTGCCCAATGACCTGAAACGATTCAAGGCTCTGACGACTGGTCATACCATCATCATGGGTCGTAAGACGTTTGAGTCGCTTCCCAAGGGTGCTTTGCCTAACCGTCGTAATGTGGTGCTGAGCCGTGCTGGAGTAACTTTCCCTGGTGCTGAAACTTTCCCCACCCTGGAAGCGGCCTTGGCAACCTGTAAGGATGAGGATGTCTACATCATTGGTGGTGCAAGTGTCTATGAACAGGCTATGGCTATTGCGGATCGTCTCTGCCTAACAGAAATTCCAGACACGCCTGAAGCAGCAGATGCTTACTTCCCCGAGTATCCCGAGGAAGTGTGGAAAGTGGAAAGTGAGGAATGGCACGAAGTAGATGAACGTCATGCTTTCCGTTATCGTTTTGTGGATTACGTAAGAAGATGACAAGGGGTGGTGTAGCCGCTGCGAATACGCCATTCTTGAGGATATAGATTGTTGGCTCGGTTTCCTATGCTCTTAGCGAAACCGAGTCTTTCTTTTTTATAGGTAACAATGATAAACCCTTTGGGTGCATCTATGCGGAGAGCTTCTTTTCGCAAGTAGGCAAGAGCTTCATCATAGGTAAGTTCGATTTCAGGAAAGCTGCCTTCTTGAAAGGCTGTGTTCATGGCTAGTGCGTGGCAAGGAACCCAGTCTTTGCCCTTCAATTCTGCTAAAGGAACACCTGCATGGATAGTGTTCAGTCCGTATCGGAACCGTTTAATCAGGTCTGCATAGGCTGCGGGTATGGCGGTGTATCGCTCTTTCTCTAATTGGAAGATGTAGTCGCCCTTGATCCATTTTTGGGCTTGAACGGGTTCGTTCTTCTGGGTTTTGGTGGGTTTCGAGAGAGGTTTAGGGGTAGGTGTGGTCGGACTTGCTTGTTTGCGTAGTACAGCCATGTAGAAGCCTTCACCACGTGTGGTTCCAGGAAAGAAATGATAACCGGGATTTCCCTCGGTGATGCTCCATTCTGTCGGGTGGTTGACGGTAAGAATGTCTGCACCCAGTTCGTCTGCAATCCAGTTGACATTGTCTTCATCCTCAAATCGATTGAAGGTGCAGGTGCTGTAGATGAGAATTCCACCTGACTTCAGAGTGGGCCAAATTGCCTCTACGATATCGCGTTGACGGTGCCAGCAAAGGTCCACGTTATCCAGACTCCAATCACGAATTGCGTCATCTTCCTTACGGAACATGCCTTCGCCGCTGCAAGGAACATCGGTCACAATCAGATCAAAGGTGTTGACCAAATGCGAGAAATCTGCAGGAAAATTCTGCGTGACAACGGTGTTGGGATGCCCCCACTTGACCATGTTTTCGGCAAGAACCTGAGCACGTTGGCGCATAGGTTCGTTGCTGACAAGCAGACTTTCATCCGAAAGGAGGGAACGGATGAGAGTGGACTTGCCACCAGGAGCAGCACAAAGGTCCAATGCGACCAAGGGCGTTTTTCTGTCGACATGCTGGCAGATGGCTTGCGTCAAGAACATGGATGACGCTTCCTGTACATAGTAAGTACCAGCATGAAAGAGAGGATCAAAGGTGAAGGCGGGCCGTTCGTCTAGATAATACGCATCCCGAGCCCAGGGGACTAGGGCTTGCTGTATTTCTGGTAAGAAGGTATGATTGCTTTTCCGAGGGTTCATGCGAACTGAGACAGAGGGCTCTGTGGAGAGTCCTTGCATCAATCGTTCTGCCTGCTCGTCACCCAGATGGGCACGCATCAGTGGCTCAAAGTCCTCGGGTAGAAGCATATATTATACGCTGACGGTACCCTTGATTGCGGGGTAGGGATCGTAATCTACCAGTTCAAAGTCCTCGTACTTGAAGTCGAAGATATTCTTTACCTCGGGATTGATGATCATGCGGGGCAGAGGACGAGGTTCGCGGGTCAACTGCAGTTTGATCTGTTCCATGTGGTTGAGGTAGATGTGTGTGTCGCCTGTGGTGTGGATGAACTCACCAGGTTTCAGCCCGCACACCTGAGCCATCATCATGCAGAGTAGGGCGTAAGAAGCAATGTTGAAGGGTACGCCCAAGAATGTGTCGGCACTGCGCTGATAGAGCTGCAGAGAGAGTTTGCCGTTGGCCACATAGAACTGGAAGAAAGCGTGGCAGGGAGGCAAGTTCATGTTCTTGATGTCTGCTACATTCCATGCAGATACGATGATGCGACGGCAGTTGGGATCGTTCTTGATGGTGTCTACTGCCTGCTGAATCTGGTCGATGAATCCTCCATCATAGTCGGGCCATGAGCGCCATTGGTAACCATAGATGTGTCCCAGGTCTCCTGTCTCAGGATCTGCCCACTCGTTCCAGATGCGTACGCCGCGCTCTTGCAGCCATTTGGCGTTGGTATTGCCCTGCAAGAACCAAAGCAATTCGTAGATGATACTCTTCAGGTGTACTTTCTTTGTGGTGAGCAAAGGGAAACCTTCTTCCAGGTTGAATCGCATCTGATGACCAAAAATGCTCACTGTTCCAGTGCCGGTACGGTCGCCTTTCTGGGTACCTTCGTCCAGAATGCGCTGTAGTAAATCTAGGTATTGCTTCATATTGCGTTGTTGTTTTATTCTTCTTCGTCTTTCTTGGTAGCGCCTTGTGGCGTGTCAAACAGACCGTAGGTGGTGCGCAGAACGCGGAACTCGGTGCGACGGTTCAGGCTGTTGCAAATCTCTCGCTTATCAACATCCTCGAGTTTCAGGATGAAGGCCTCGGTCAGTGTGTCTCCCTCGTGCAGGAAGTCGTTCTGCTCGGCTATTTTCCGCGTAACCACTTTAGGTCTGCTTTCTCCGTATCCTACGGGTGTGAGTCGATCTGCAACGATACCGTGTGCAATCAGATAGTTGACGACGCTCTCTGCGCGTCGCTGACTGAGTCGCTCGTTGTAAGCGTCGGCGCCTCTATAGTCGCAGTGGCTGGCCAATTCGATGGTGATGTTGGGGTTCTCCTCCAGCAAGGTCACCAATGAATCCAAGGCTTGCGTGCTATTCTCTGTCAACTCGGCACTATCAAATTCGTAGAACACATTTCTCACCAGTACCGGAGCATTGATGTTGGCCAAGGGGAATTGCAGCACGTACTCGTTGCTTACACTGCTGGTGTCGATGCGGAGCTCTTCCTTGTGATTCAGGTATCCTTTGCAAGTTCCCAGGAACACGTAATCGACGTTAGGCTTGATTTCTTGTTCAAACGAGCCGTCGCCCTTGACGCTGATTTTCAGATTTGTACCGTCGTTGCCGACCATATACACAAGTCCTTGAGGCAGTTCGTATCCGTCCTTCTCATAGACCCATCCTTTGACAATCTGCTGCACCTCGGAACAGCTGAATGAAAAGATGTGGTCCCATCCACGAGCATCGCCGCGATTGCTGCTGAAGTAACCTCGGTTGTGCAGTCCCTCGAAGGTCATGCCAAAGTCATCTCCGCTGGAGTTCATGGGAGATTTCAGGTTCTCTACCGTCCAAACTTCTGAGGAGTCTTGCGTGGCGCAGAAAAGGTCGAGACCTCCCATGCCCGCATGTCCGTTGGAAGAAAAGTAGAGCTCACCATTGGGACGGAAGGTGGGGAACATCTCGTCACCGGGTGTATTGATAGGTTCGCCCAGATTCTCCACACCTCCGATGCCATATTCGCTGATAGCGATACGCCAAATGTCCAGTCCGCCTATGCCACCAGGCATGTCGCTTACGAAGTAGAGCCATTTCCCATCGGGGGAAACTGCAGGGTGAGCATAGCTGGAAAGCGTGTCGCGAGTTAGTTCAAGCAAGGTTGGCTTGCTCCACGAGGCGTCGCTACGTGTGCTGGTGTAGATAGCTGCGTATCGGGGATAAGAAGGGTCGTGGGTGCAACGAGTTAGGTACATGGTCTTGCCGTCTGGTGTGAAACAACATGCGCCCTCGTCATATTCGCTATTTATCTCAGATTCGATGATTTGTGGCTGTTCCCAATCCCCCTTTTCATTCTTCTTGGTCATGAAGATGTCGCCACTCTTGGTACCCGTGATGCCGCTCATCTCGTCGCCGGTAGCTTGAGGACGCGTGGTGCTGATGTACAGATTTTCCCATTCGTCTCCATAGAGCACGGGACTGAAGTCGGAACGGCGCGAATTGAGCAAAGCCTCCTTCTTGACGGTATAGAGCGAACCCTTGTTCTTCCAGATGGTGGCCATCGTGGCGCCTTGTTTGCCGTTGATAGCAAGGACATTGCTGGGCTCTTTCTCTAGGAAGAGGTCATAGTTCTTGAGCGCGTTCTTGTAATCACCCTGTTTGTGTTGCATCTGTGCCAGATACAGGATAGCCATGCTGTCGGGATACTTGTATCGGATGGCGTTTTGATAAGCGCCCATCGCCTTGGCCGTATAGTTGATCTTGCGATAGCACTCAGCCATCTTCCATGCTCTCTGGCCACGCAACTCCTTGTCTTTCACGGCTGTGCGCGAGTATCCCTTCTTGTACTCTGCTGCAGCATCGAAGTACTCGCCAATGGCATAGTAGGCGTCACCTTTTTTGATGTTGCTCTCGGCTCCACATCCCGACAATATCGATAGGCCCGACATTACGAGAATGCCGGTAAGAAGACATCTGACGAGATGCTTCAGTCGGATAGGATGTGAGTCGAGCTTGCTCATATTATTATATAACGTACGTGGGCGTGATTTATTGTGTCGAATCTGGTACGTGGCGGGCACTATTGTCCGACATCACGGCAATGACGATCTCGTTGACCATCTGTTTCAGTTCCTCGATGAAGGACTTGGCATCGTATTCATGGCGCTCTATTTGGCGCAGTTTTTTCTCCCAGATGCCCGTGAGTTCTGCGCTTTTGAGCAGTTCCTCGTGGATAAGTCCGATCAACTCGACACCCGTGGGTGTTGCCCATAAGTTCTTCTTTTCCTGACGAATATAACAACGTCGAAAGAGGGTCTTGATGATCTCTGCACGGGTAGAGGGACGGCCGATACCGTTCTCTTTCAGTGCATCGCGAAGTTCCTCGTCATCCACCAGTTTTCCTGCCGTCTCCATAGCGCGAAGCAGGGTTGCCTCGGTGTAGGGCTTGGGCGGAGTGGTCTGCTTTTCTGCAAGGTCGGGGACGTGAGGACCGCTTTCTCCTTTGGTAAACTCGGGCAATGTTTTTTCCTCGTCTGCTGCAGATTCATCATCGGCTTGTTTGCTCCAAAGCACCTTCCACGCAGGATCGGTGATATGTTTACCTGTGGCCTTGAATTCGATGTCGGCAACCTTACCATTGACAGTGGTTGTCTCGAACTGACAATCGGGATAGAAAGCACCAATAAAACGACGGCAGATGAGGTCATAGACCTTCTCCTCCATGTCGCTCAGTCCTTGGGCTACTACGCCGGTGGGGATGATGGCATGGTGGTCTGTCACCTTGCTGGAGTCAAAGACTTTCTTGCTCTTATTCAGAGGTTTACCCTTGATGCGCTCCATGTAGCCAAAGTAGTTGCGCAGGCCGTTCATGATCTGTGGACATTTGGGATAGATGTCGTCGGAGAGGAAGGTCGTATCTACACGAGGGTAGGTGGTAAACTTCTTCTCATAGAGGCTCTGGATGAGCTGGAGCGTCAGGTCGGCACTGAAGCTGTACCTCTTGTTGCACTCCACCTGCAGCGAGGTCAAGTCAAACAGGCGAGGAGGTGCTTCTGTACCTTTCTTTTTGGTTACTTGGGTCACCGTAAAGGGCAGTTCACGGATAGATGCCAAAGCGGCCTCACCCTCCTCGCGGGTGGTGAAACCACGCTTGCTCACGGGCTTCTTCTTAGCCGCAGCCTTGGCCTCTTTCTCCTCCTCATCGTCGCTCATGACCACGGAAAAAGTGGTGTTGCGGTATACGGTGGTCAGTACCCAATAGGGCTCGGGCACAAAGTTCTCAATCTCCTGCTGGCGACGCACAATGAGTGCAAGAGTGGGGGTTTGCACACGGCCGATAGACAAGGGACGACCGGATTTCCGACCATTCTGCTGTCCATACTTGATGGTGTAGAGACGAGTCGCATTCATGCCGAGAGTCCAGTCACCGATGGCTCGGCTGAGTCCTGCCTCGTAGAGGCTTTGATACTCGCTCTGGTCTTTCAGGTTCTTGAAACCCTCGCGGATGGCTTCCTCTGTCAAACTGCTGATCCATAATCTCTTGACAGGGCATTTTGCCTGCGTCTTCTGGATGACCCAGCGCTGGATGAGCTCTCCCTCTTGGCCGGCATCACCGCAGTTGATGATGCATTCAGCATTCTGCATCAGTCGGGCTATGGTGTTGAACTGCTTTTCCACACCCTTGTCAGCCTTCAGTTTGATGCCGAATCTGGCTGGTATCATCGGCAATTGCCCCAGGTTCCATTGCTTCCACAGGGGAGAGTATTCGTGTGGTTCCTTCAATTCACACAAATGTCCGAAGGTCCAGGTTACCTGGTAACCGTTACCTTCCATGTATCCGTCATGTGCTGTGGTGGCGCCCAAAACCTGAGCGATGTCCCTACCCACAGAGGGTTTCTCTGCAATGCAAACTATCATAATAGTACAAAGGTACTCGTTTTTTTCTAGCCCACCAAACTTTGGACGCAAGAAAAAGGCTTTGTCAGGTTGCAGGGTCTCGGAAGTCCTCGTCATGTTGGGTAAATTTTGTGTATAGTATCACGTGATGTTTGATTGAGTGTCACGTGTGCTTTGATTGAGTGTCACGTGTGGTGTTGATTGAGTGTCACGTGACACTGAACAAAATCCTCCTGTTATAACGACGATTTTGGGTAATCTTGTTAGCCAAAATATGCGGATGTTCCCTCTACTTTGTCCAGGGGTGTCGCCAGACTCGTATGAGTGTAAATGTGCTAACAACTAAAAATTAGTTGTTCAAGAATTTCCCCAATCCGACTATTATTCGTATCTTTGTCTCTCGTAACATAATACAAGGCTATGAAAAGAATTATAATTGTATGTTTTTTGGCCATGGTGGCCATGGTAGGATGGGCCCAGTTGCCTGCAGTTCAGCTCAAGACCATGGATGGCAAAGTGGTAAGTACCGATACGTTGAGAAACGATGGTAAGCCCTTTGTTATCAGCTTCTTTGCAACTTGGTGCAAACCTTGCAACCGCGAGTTGAGTGCTATTGCTGAGGTGTATCCCGACTGGCAGGAGGAGACTGGCATGAAACTGATAGCCATCAGCATCGACCAGGCCCAGAACATCAACAAGGTGAAGCCTCTCGTAGACAGCAACGATTGGGAATATGAGGTGCTGCTGGACCCCAACAGCGCTTTCCGTCGTGCGCTGGGCATCCAGATGATTCCTCACATGCTTATCATCGATGGTGATGGTAAGATCGTGGAGAGTCGTAGCGGATATACCGAGGGTGCAGAGAGTCACATCATCGAAAAGATCAAAGAACTGACGAAGTAATGCGCAAGATATTGATTCTCGGCGCTCTCTTGCTGTCCATGGGCTGTTATGCTCAGGAGGAAGAAGGCAAGGGGGTAACCTTTCACGGATCGGTGCAGAGCGATTGGCTTGTGCCTCAGGACGATAGCAATATCGGCACAGAGCATAGCAAGGATGCTGTACTGACCAATACCTATGTCGACCTGATGATGCAGAGCCGATATGTAGATGCCGGCGCTCGTCTGGAGTATCTGCAACATCCCCTCCAGGGTTTTGAGAAGGATTTCAAGGGATGGGGTGTGCCCAATGTCTATGTCAAGGGTAAAATCAAGGGCGCAGACATGACGGTCGGCAGTTTTTACGAGCAATTCGGAAGCGGTTTTATCCTGCGTACCTATGAGGAGCGTAGCCTCGGTATCGACAACTCCCTCAATGGAGCGCGTATCCATGTGGATGCTGTCAAGGGCTTGAATATCAAGGCTCTGGCTGGTGTGCAGCGCCGTTACTGGGATTGGGATATGGAAAACTGGGTCTACGGTGCAGATGCCGAACTGAACCTGGATGCCTACAGCCATCGCATGCAGGAGAAAGGTCTGGTGTGGTTGCTGGGAGGTAGTTGGGTAGGTAAGCACGAACCTGATGAAAACATCTTGGTTTCTGGTACAAACTATCGTCTGCATCTGCCTCGCAACGTCAACTCCTTTGATGCTCGCACACAGTTGCAAAAGGGTGGTTTCGGTCTGCTGGCCGAGTATGCCTGGAAGGATATGGACCCTGGTTATGATAATGGTTACACGTATCATCGTGGAAATGCAGCCATGCTTTCTGCCTCGTATAGCCGCAAGGGCCTCAGTGCTCTGGTGCAGGCAAAGCGTAGCGAGAATATGGCCTATCGCAGCCATCGCTCGGTGAACGGCATCAGCGCATTCATCAATAATATGCCTACGTTTACCTATGACCACACCTATTCTCTGGCAGCTCTCTATCCCTATGCTACTCAGTATGGTACAGCATCAGTCCCTGGCGAGTGGGCTTTCCAGGCAGAGGCTGCATATAGCAACTTCCCTTGGAATAAGAAGAAGGTGGGCAGAAAGTATGCATCGAAGGTGAAGGCAAACTTCAGCCACGCTCGCGGCATCGACTTTGATCCTCTGGTTTCAGACTTGGGCGTGACGATGGGTTCTGACGGTTACAAGACATCGTTCTTTGACATGAGTTCGGACAAGTATTATCAGGATATCAATCTGCAGTTGGACCAGAAACTGGGTAAGCAGTGGAAACTCAATCTGATGTATTCTCGTCAGTTCTACAATCAGGATATTGTCGAGGGACATGGTGGCGTCATCAAGAGCAACATCTATGTGGGTGAAGCTAAGTGGACTATTAACAAGAAGTTGACCCTGCGTGCCGAGGCTCAGTACCTCGATGTTGCCAATGGCCATGAGAGTGGTAATTGGGTCTATGGTCTGGTGGAGTTGTCCGTATTGCCTTACTTCATGTTCACGGTTAGTGACCAGTATGGCCGTCCCTATGTAGACGGAGTCTACCAGGACAAGCAGCATTACTACAATGCTTCTGTGACTTTCAATCATGGTTCTCATCGTCTGCTGGTGGGTTACGGTCGTACTCGTGCAGGATTTAATTGCTCGGGCGGTGTCTGCCGTTGGGTTCCTGCCAGTTGTGGTGTAAATGCTTCGTATAACTATACTTTCTAAGGAGGACATCGGAATATGAAAAATAAGATATACCAGTCTTTGGCCTTGATTTTCGTGCTTCAGGTGTTTTTCCTGATGACGAGTTGCGACCCTGTCGCCGCTGATGATAGATACATCGAACTGGAGAAGGTGACTAGCGAGCGCGTTGTCTTGCTTGAGGAGTTTACTGGTCAGAATTGCGTCAACTGCCCTTCTGCACATCGTACTATCGAGGCTCTGCAGGAGCAGTATGGCGAGTCGTTGATCAGTGTCAGCATCCATGCAGGAGCATTTGCTATAGAGGAGGGCAAGTACGAGTCAAGATTCCAGACTTTCAAGACTCCCGAGGGAGATACTTATGCTGATCAGTGGAATGTGACAGCATTCCCCTGTGGTATTGTCAATCGCCGTAGTGGCATCCAGATGCAGGATGAATGGGCTGCAAGTGTCTACAGTGAAATGCAGCGTCCGTCCTCTTTGGCCATGTCTCTCGAGGCAAGTGTGAATGCATCTGGTTCGATAGACGTAAAAGCCACTCTTCTACCCGGTGAAGATTTGGATGGTATGCTCCAGCTGTGGGTCGTGGAGGACAGCATCGTGAGCTATCAGCTGGATGGCTCTACTCGTCTGATGGACTATGAGCACAACAATGTTTATCGTGCAAGCGTCAATGGTGTCGGAGGCGAGGCTGTCGGTCTACAGCGTGGAATACAGCAAGAGTTCCTGCACAATATCGATGTGAATGAACGTTGGAACCCCGAGCACCTGCGTATCGTGGGTTTTGTTTACAACAAGCAAGAGGTGGTGCAAGCCTGTCAGTGTGAGGTGAAATAATCTATCTGTATAAGAGAGAAAGCCGCAAGAGTAATTCATTCTTGCGGCTTTCTTTTGTCGTGTAACTTGGTCTTATGCTTGAGTGAAGTTGTAGCCTTGACGTTTCAGTTCTACAGCAATTCCGATAAGATAGAGGGCATGGATGCTGCGGACAAAGACGTGAAAGGCCATGGGGCTTTGGGGTTCTATCTGCTCGTGACGTATCTGTGTAAGCGTCAGTGTCGCACACTCACGTACTAGTTCCTCCATCTTGTCATATTCCTCGCCCTGAAGTCCTAATACGGTCTCGCGTACATACTCGTCTAGGCAATCAAATCCGCGCTTTTCTTTCATGTAAGTATAGAGGTCCTCGATGTTGCTGTATAGCTTCCAGTCCTCGTCCCAGAAGTGGGCAATGGCCATACCCACATACATCATCCAACCCAGGGCAACGGTTGGATATTTAGCAATCTCTTTGACGGCGTCGCCTATGTATGGTTGCGCTATGGCTTCCCATTTCTCGTCCAGGTCCTCACTGGCAAGCAGTTGATCTGCCAATCGGTTCCACCCCGTGCACAACTTCACGAGTTCGCGTGTGACGTTCTGCTCGTAATTGTCTAGATATTCTTTCTCTTCCATATTAAAATTGTTCTAATAAACCCTGGCAGGCATCCTCCAGGATGTCCAGTACGTTCTCAAATCCCGATGCGCCTCCGTAATAAGGATCAGGCACATGGTCTACTACTTTCTCCTTGCAGTATTCGGTCATGCGATGGATCTTGGCATCACATTCCAGGTCGGGACTCAGGTCATGCAATCTGTCGATGTTGCTGTCATCCATGCCTATGATGAGGTCGTAATACCGAAAGTCTGATGTGCGGATGGGACGTGAAAGGTGAGTAATGTCGTATCCACGTCGACTGGCATGCATTCGCATGCGGCTGTCAGCCTTCTCCCCTTCGTGGTAAGCAATAAGTCCTGCAGAGTCCAGTTCAAATTCTGCTGTGCGACCAGCCTCGTCCACCAGGTGCTGCATGATGGTTTGTGCGCTGCTGCTGCGGCAGATGTTGCCGAGGCAAATAAATAGTATGCGGTGTTTCATATTAGTTTCATGATTTGTTTTTCCGTGGCATGCGGAAAGAGAGATTGGATGTGGCAGATGATACGCTGGCGGCTTTCCTCTGGAGTTCTTCCTTCGCTCCCTTCCAGAATCTCTTCTCCAAAGAGGGCCTCTGGAGTACAGTATCGTGCTAGGCCCCATCCATATCGTTCGCCACTCTTGCTGATGGCGTATTCAAAATCGGCAATCACTACGTGGATTGCCATTTGCATATCGTTGATAATCTTGTCAAAGGTGGCACCATTGTGCTTGTTCGCCTCCTTGTCTTCCAGGCCAAATGGGTCAAACTTCTTTTTGCGTGCCAGGGTATATCCACTGGCTTTCTTCAGTTCGCGAGATAGCATGGATTCGTTCTCACGCAACACTTCTAGGATATGTTGGGCGTCGGATGAGAATGATGTTATGGGACGCAAACTGCGTCGCCAGTTCATGAAGTCGGGCAACCAGTCCAAACTGACGAAACCGGCCTTGCCAGCAAAGAATTTACCATAGGTGCAGTCCCATTCTGTGATGACAGGTCCTTTCCATTCCCAGGCGCTGGCCATCTGCTCATCGGAAAACCACAGTTCGCGAGGAGTATGCTCCTCTATGGAAAATCCCGAGATAGAGTTGGTGAAAAAGGGCAGGAATCCCCAATCCAGAACTCTCCGATGCATCTTTTCCTGACTCGTAATCATGTGAACAATAATTTGTAAAATTCTACTTTCTTAGGCAAAGCCAGTGGGTATGCCCTGCTAGAAGATGGCATGCGCCACCATTGTATCTCGCGGCCTGCAAACTGGCAGATGGTGCAAGAGCCAATAGTTGGCTGTTGAGTTATTCCTAGTTGCAACATAAGTTCCTCGCTGGCCTTGCCGCCTGTAGTGACTATACGATGGCAATCTGGCATTTGTTGCAGGAGTTCTGCAACATCTGTAGGAACGAGTATTTCCAGGTGGTTGTCACTAGCGTTGTCCTTGTGGCGGCAAACCTTGCGTGCTGTGTCGTAAAATGCCAAGCCATGTGTATTGGCAAAGTCGATGATACTTGGACGGTCGAAGCGTTTCTCACCTGCAACCTCAAAGTGATGCTTGTCTTCGAAGAACAAGATACCCATGATTCTCCAGAAATCGTTGATCCAGTTGGGATAGAAGAAATCCATGCTCCACCTTGTTCGTGGTGGAGGAAAACTTCCCAGAAAGAGTATTTTCCCGTTCTTGGGTAGAAATGGCTGCAAAGGATGTTCTTCTATTGTCATCAGGTCTTTATCTTAACTCCAGTTTTACTAGCTCCAGTTCAAATACGAGAGTAGAGTAGCCAGGAATATTGTCTACACGTTTTTTGCCGTAGCCGTGTTGCCAAGGGATATAGATTTCCATCTTGTCCCCCTGTTTCATACGGGTGAGCGCTATCTGCCATCCCATGATGAGTTCTCGTACCACAAAGCATGCAGGTAGCGCCTCTCCCTCGGTGCTGTCTATGACGGTGCCATCCATCAGGCGCCCAGTGTAGTGAACGAACACGATGCTGTTGGGTGTTGCAAACTGAGTGCCAGAACCAGATTTCAGTTTGCGGTACAGGACACCACTGGGTGTCTGAGTGATTCCTTCCTCTTGTGCTTTTTGTGCTAGAAAGAACTCGTTGGCCTCTTTGTATAGTTTCTCTCTCTTATTCATGTTGCGAAGTTACGAAAAAAGGTGGAACCCGCAAAGGATTCCACCTATTATATATACGCGCGTTGCGCGTGAGAGACAGATTAAGCCTCCTTGTCCAGCAAGATGTTCATGATCTCGCATGCAGCCTTGGCAACAGAGGTGCCAGGACCGAATACGGCAGCAACACCAGCCTTGTACAGGAAATCGTAGTCCTGAGCGGGGATAACACCACCAGCGATAACCATGATGTCCTCGCGGCCCAACTTCTTCAACTCCTCGATCAACTGAGGGATGAGGGTCTTGTGACCGGCAGCCAGAGAGCTAGCGCCTACCACATTCACGTCATTCTCTACAGCCTCGCGAGCAGCCTCGGCGGGAGTCTGGAAGAGGGGACCCATATCTACGTCGAAACCGCAGTCGGCATAACCGGTGGCAACAACCTTGGCACCACGATCGTGACCGTCCTGGCCCATCTTGGCAACCATAATACGGGGACGACGGCCCTCGGCCTTTGCAAACTCCTCGGTCAACTGGCAGGCTTTCTCAAAGTCTGCGTCGCTCTTGCTTTCTGAACTATACACGCCTGAAATGGTTCTAATTACACCCTTGTAACGACCTACGATAGCCTCGCAAGCGTCACTGATTTCACCCAAAGTAGCACGGTGGCCAGCAGCGGTAACTGCCAGAGCAAGCAGGTTGTTCTCGCTCTTCTTGCCCTCGTTGAACTCGCGAACGCACTCGGTGATGGCAGCCAGATCCTTCTGAACCTGAGCCTCGTCACGGTTGGCCTTCAACTCCTTCAGGGCAGCCTCCTGCTGCAGACGAACTGCAGTGTTATCGATCTCAAGGATATCGATGGGATCCTCGTGCTCCAGACGGTACTTGTTCACGCCGACGATGGTCTGAACGCCAGAGTCGATACGAGCCTGGGTGCGAGCAGCAGCCTCCTCGATACGCATCTTGGGCAGACCGGTCTCGATAGCCTTGGCCATACCACCCAGCTTCTCAATCTCCTGGATGTGCTCCCAGGCCTTGAGGTACAGCTCCTGAGTCAGCTTCTCCACGTAGTAAGAACCTGCCCAAGGATCGATGTGCTTGCAGACCTGAGTCTCATTCTGGATATAGATCTGAGTGTTACGAGCGATACGAGCGCTGAAGTCGGTGGGCAGTGCGATAGCCTCGTCGAGTGCATTGGTGTGCAGAGACTGGGTGTGACCCAGGACAGCAGCCATAGCCTCGATACAGGTACGACCCACGTTGTTGAAGGGATCCTGCTCGGTCAGTGACCAACCAGAGGTCTGAGAGTGAGTACGCAGAGCCATAGACTTGGGGTTCTTTGCACCGAAGCTCTTCACGATTTTGGCCCACAACAGACGACCTGCACGCATCTTGGCGATCTCCATGAAGTGGTTGGCGCCGATAGCCCAGAAGAATGACAGACGGGGCGCGAAAGCATCAACGTCGATACCGGCATTGATACCAGCACGCAAGTAGTCCATACCATCGGCCAGAGTGTAAGCCAGCTCGATATCTGCGGTAGCACCAGCCTCCTGCATGTGGTAACCAGAGATAGAGATGCTGTTGAACTTAGGCATCTTCTGGCTGGTGAACTCGAAGATATCAGCGATGATCTTCATTGAGAATGCGGGGGGATAGATGTAGGTGTTACGCACCATGAACTCCTTCAAGATGT
This sequence comes from Bacteroidaceae bacterium, assembly GCA_045600505.1. Classification (GTDB taxonomy): domain Bacteria; phylum Bacteroidota; class Bacteroidia; order Bacteroidales; family Bacteroidaceae; genus Physcousia. Next base: position 1,514 of record JAZRYA010000061.1, on the reverse strand, counting down.
CGTTCTGGATAGTACCAGCCATCTCCTCGAGCTTAGCGCCCTGCTCCAGACCTGCGTTGATGTAGAATGCCAGCACGGGCAGTACACCACCGTTCATGGTCATAGACACAGACATCTTGTTCAAGGGGATACCTGCGAACAGCACCTTCATGTTCTCGAGAGAACAGATAGATACACCGGCCTTACCCACATCACCAACTACGCGCTGGTTGTCGGGGTCATAACCACGATGGGTAGGCAGGTCGAAGGCTACTGACAGACCCTTCTGACCAGCGGCCAGGTTACGACGATAGAATGCATTAGACTCCTCGGCGGTAGAGAATCCGGCATACTGACGGATGGTCCAAGGACGGAAGGGGTACATCATGCTATAGGGGCCACGCAGGAAGGGAGGGATACCGGCAGCAAAGTCCAGGTGCTCCATACCTTCCAGGTCTTCCTTAGTATATACAGGCTGAATGTCAATCTGCTCGGCAGTACGCCAGTTAGCTTCAATGCCATTCTCTTTCTGCCACTGCTGGCCATTCTTTGCCTCGATGCCAGCAAAGATGTCAATCTGATTAAATGATTTTCTTGCCATGATTAGATTCCGAGTTTAGCATTGTACTCCTTCAGAGTAGTGAGCTGATTTGACTTGACGTTGATGAAGTTCTCAATACCAGCGGCCTTCAGGTCCTCAGAGCAAGCAGGAGCACCTGCTACTACGAAGAGGGCACGACCATCCAGGTACTTGTAAGCGGGAATAGCGTACTCGGCATACTCGTCATCGCTAGAGCAGATGACAACGATGTCGGCACCAGCCTCGAGAGCCTTGTCCACACCCTCCTCGACGGTTGCGAAGCCCAGGTTGTCGATAACCTGATAACCAGCAGCAGCCAGGAAGTTGCAGCTGAACTGAGCGCGAGCCTGACGCATAGCCAGGTTACCGATGGTGAGCATGAAGGCTACGGGAACCTTCTTGGCACCCTCGGTGGTCAGACGCAGAGTCTCGAAATCGCTTGCCAGACGAGCGGGCTTAATAGCGGGGATACCACCCTCGGCCTCCTCGCCACAGGTGTGGCAGCAAGCTGCGATGGGCTGCTTGCCCTCGCTCTTCTCGGTGAAGTTGGGGAACTGGTTGGTACCCAACAGGAACTCGCGGCGCTTGCCCACGTTGGCATGACGGGTTGCATTGGTCTCGTTGATAGTGTTCTGAACGGTACCTGCCTTGATAGCAGTCAGGAAACCGCCCTCCTCCTCGACTGCGAGGAAGAGCTTCCAAGCCTGACCTGCCAGAGCGGTGGTCAGCTCCTCGATGAAGTAAGAACCACCAGCTACGTCGACCATACGATCGAAGTGGCACTCGTCCTTGAGCAGCAACTGCTGGTTACGGGCGATACGCTCTGCAAACTCGGTGGGAACCTCATAGGGTGCGTCGAAGGGAACAACAACGATGCTGTCTACGCCACCCAGAGCGGCACTCATGGCCTCGGTCTGAGTACGCAGCATGTTGACGTTGGAATCGAAAACAGTCT
>JAZRYA010000060.1:0-21666 GCA_045600505.1 Bacteroidaceae bacterium | reverse complement strand
AATATCTGAGCGCACTTTTATATCAACGCCTTTGTCTCGAAGTCGGAAGCAGAGATAAGCCTTCTGGGGAGCATCTTTGTCCTTGGACTTGATGTCCTTTGTTGTGATTGTTATCTTCATAGTTTCCCGAGTTTTTGTTTTTGGGTGCAAAGATAATTATTTTCCCGCAGATGTTCCCACTTATCCCTAATAAACTTTGATTTCTTTAAATCTTTTTATGATTTGGTTTTTGCATATATTTGACTTATTTGCAGTTGTTTACCTTTCTTTCATTAGGAACTTATCAAATCTTATAAAATCGATTAAAGTGTAGTTAGGTTCCACGCTTTTTTTATGTTTGAAATTATTTAGCTAAAATGGAGAAATTCTCCGAACAGCAGAGTAATAATTTTTAATTTATATTAGCGATGAAGAAAGTTGAATTACTTTACAAAAGAGGATGCTTTTTCCTGTTTTTTCTTTTACTCTTCTCAAATGCCTATTCGCAGGCTTTTGTTCAAGGAACATATAAAGGCTCTGACGGAATAGATGGATATATCAAGTATTCCTTCACTTTCCAAGCAGGAAAGGTAACATACGAGGTATTTAATAAATCTACAGTTGTTGTAGGTACATATAGAAAAATTTCGGAAGGAGTTTTGAGAGTAGAATTCAACGATGTTGTTAAAGGATCGGTCGAAAACTGGAGTATCGTATCAAAAAAATATAATTTTGAGTGGGGAGAAAACGAAGAGGGAAGAAGATATGTAGATATATCTAATGTTGAAAGTCCCTTCCGACCATTCTTCAATGAATCAAGGGCATATCTAACAGGCCCCAATGCATATAATCAGAGCAAGAAAAAAGCATATGATGCAAAGAAAAAAGCCGAACAAGATTTAAGAGACTTGCAAAGACAAGTTGACGTAACTGGAAGCGATTTAAAAGCATCGGGCTCATATTTGGGGCATGATTTTATTGATTTAGGTCTCAGTGTCAACTGGGCTACAGCCAATGCAGGTGCAACAAGCGTAGAGCAAGTTGGAAAGGTAGGAGACATACCATCGGTTTACAAAAAATCACTTCCTGGGTGGGGAGGAAACTGGAGACTTCCAACTGCGAAAGAAGTGAACGAACTAATAGCAGCTTGTAATTATAGGAACTTCCCTTATAAAGGAATACGAGGTTGCAAATTTACATCGAGAAAAAATGGTAACTCTATTTTTTTACCGTATATAAGCAAAGGGGAGGCTCTTTATGCAACACGCTCTCTCGCTGCAAGTAACAAAATGCTACTTTGTGCTCTACTCGTTTGCGACAACAGTGCTAATTCTTTTCTCCCATACGTGATTGAAAAGAATTTTTATGAGGAGTATGCTTTCCGATATGTCTTTGACCCTAAAGCGGAAGAAAAGCAAGAAATCAACTTAGAGGAGATTGAAACGATAGAGGATATCGTCAAGGGTATGGAAGAACGTAAAACAGAAGAAATTGTATATGAGGTAGTAAGTCAAGAACCTCAGTTCAAGGGAGACCTCGCAGAATGGATTAAAAAGAACCTGATATATCCTAAGGCTGCGGCCAAACAAGGTATTCAAGGGCGCGTACAGGTGAAATTTATTGTAGAAAAGGATGGGTCTATAAGTCATGCTACATGTTACCGTAACGCCACTGGTGATAAAAGCCTGGAAGCAGAGGCCATACGCCTAGTAAGTTCTATGCCACAATGGGAGCCTGCTAAACATGATGGAAAGATCGTACGAGCATATTTTATGCTTCCTATAACATTTCGTTTGAAGTAATGCTTGTATTATAATGCCTTTTTATGAAAATCATGCATGTTTTAACGATAAATGTGGCATTTGGCAACGGTTTGGTTTCTTGAAAGGCGTACAATATGCTTCATTTTTCCCTCCCTATAACGTCAATTCAAGCGCAAACGACGAAATTATGCAATAACCTTTCACCCTTCACCTTTTTGGTGTAAGTCATTAAAGTATAGGCTGATAGATAGGTGAAGGGTTGTGTCTCACTCTTCACCACCCTTCACCACCCTTCACACTGCTTTCACCCTTGTGGGAGTTTTTACCAAGTATGAAAAGGTGAAGGACGGTGAAGGCTGGTGAAGAGTTACGAGGCACTCTTCACTAAGTTAATGTATTGTAAATTATAGAATTACGGGCAAAAAGTGAAGAGGTGAAGAGTTGATGGAAAAATTCTTTTCTGCATCATGCTTTGGCAAGAGGTGAGGGGCGAAAAAGAGTACTCTTGTGACGTCGTACACCTAGGTGTACGCCCCCGAAACCCTAACCTTTTTGCCCCGTACACCCGGGTGGACGAGGCGGGACATATACTCTCTCGACACAACCTGACACGCACCTGGCACTTGTCTGTACGCTATCTTATGCAGAGAGCGTACAGACAGGAGGATATCAGGCAAGGAATGAAGCCGATGATCATGCCGTAAAGAGCGCGTATGACGTGGTACTTCTTCTGGTGATAGGCTTTGTCCATGTGTTCCGTGCCGGGGAGGCGAACAGATTTCATGTTGGCAAAGAATACCCAGTCGAGGATAAAGCAGTCGTACCAGTTGATGAACGTCCAGATGCCGTAACTGACCGCAAAAGCGCTCAGGAAGTTATAGGCGCCGGAAAGTCTGATCAGCAGCATAAAGAAGGCAATGACCAGCAGGATGGCAAAGCCCTTTTTCAGCAATACAGTCTTGGAGAAGAACGCAGATGGCACGCGCTCGTGTGTCCGGAAGTACTCCTCCTGGATATCCTCTGGGAAGTCGTGAATCCACCAGACGGGGTTCTTGACGAGTGGGATGAGTATCATTGCAGTGAAGGCGAAGGTCATCAGGATGGTTTCAATTATGATTATGCTGTAGTTCATATTTTGAGGCATTGTTATTTCCTATTTTTCAGTATTACGAGCTCTGCATCAGCACCGTCCTTGCCGTATTCGCTGACCAGGATATACTGCTCGCAGCAAGCGATACCGTAGCAGCGGCCATCGGACTTCTGTATCTGATTGCCCCAATAGGTGGCATTGTCGTCAAGAAGTCTTACCTCGTTGCCATTGATGGTGTAGGGCTGATTGATGAAAGAGCCTTGCAGCACGTAGAGGTTGTCGATGTGCAACTCGGGAATGCCGAGGGCGTTCACCTCGTCTATGAAGATTTTCTTCAGCGGATGATTGGCGTGAGGGATGGCATCTGCAGGCAGATTCCAGCGTTTGAGGGTAGGGTAGAACTTTCGCAGCACATCTTTGTACTCGCAGCATGTGAGGTTCTGCCCCGTGTTCTTGTTGTATTCCTCGACGAACATAGAGCAATACTCTACCATTTCCTCCATAGTAAAATCGCCCGTGAATGCACCGTCCTTGTAGCAGTAGATGCAGTATTCTTCGTTCTTGCTACCGTCGGCATTGGTGCCGAGGATATTCTCTGTGAGCGGCATTCCGCAGCTCTGGCAAAATTTCTGTTCCATGTTTCTTTTCTGTTTTATTATTCTAATTACTGACTCTGTTCATTCATTAGACGCAAGAGGTTGCAAAAAACTACAGAATTTCCAGATTTTTCTTATAAATCAGAGCAGCAAATTAGACAGACAGAGTTTTTCTCTTGGTGTTACGTAAAAAAGAAACCTCTATAAATCATCGATTTACAGAGGTTTTGCAATCTTGCCTTGGTACCCAGAGCCGGGGTCGAACCGGCACGGGTTGCCCCACTGGTGTTTGAGACCAGCGCGTCTACCGATTCCGCCATCTGGGCCTTTTTGCGTTTGCAAAGGTAGGTGTTTTGATGGAATTGACCAAATTTTCGGGCAAGAAAATGCTATGTTTTCGCTGAAATCTTTGGTTGTATGATTTATTCTTCCTACTTTTGTCGCAAACAAACACTAGAAAACCATGAAAAGAAACCTGATTCTGACTGCCATCCTGATGTGGGGTGCCAGTGCATTTGCCCAGCAAGCCATCTTCAACACTTCCACTTTGGCTTCTCCCGAGATTCATGAGGACAACACCGTCACCTTCCGTATCCATGCTCCAAAAGCCGTGCGTGTGCAAGTGAGTGGCGACTGTCTGGATGGCGACCAAGACCTGAAGGAGGGTCGGGGAGGTGTGTGGGAATATACCACACCTGCACCCTTGGCTGCCAATTACTATTGTTACAATTTCATCGTCGACGGACAGAAGCAGTTGGACCTCTCCAATGTGTTTGTCAATCGTGACGTGAAGACCCTGACCAACTACTTCATTATCACCAAAAAACCTGGTGACCAGGGAGATTTGTTCTCAGTCAATGATGTGCCTCATGGCACGGTGCGCAAGTGCTGGTACGACAGTCCCTCGCTGGGCATGAAACGTCGCTTGACGGTTTATACTCCTGCCGGTTACGAGGAAGGCAAGAAGAAGTATCCCGTATTCTACCTGTTGCACGGAAGTGGCGGTGACGAGGAGGCTTGGTTTACCCAGGGACGTGTCACCCAGGTTCTGGACAACCTGATAGCTACCGGACGTGCAGAGCCCATGATTCTGGTGATGACCAACGGAAATGCCTATGAGCAGGCAGCACCTGGCGAGTTGCCTGGCGGATTCCGTCAGCCCCAGATGGTGTCTGGTGGTGTGAAAAAGGGAATGAAGGAGGCTGCTTTTGAACTCTCTTTCCCCGACGTACGCAAGTACATCGAGACACATTTCCGCACCATCAACGACAAGCGCCATCGTGCCATTGCAGGTCTGTCGATGGGTTCATTCCACTCGGAGCACATCTCGAAATACTATGCTGGCGAGTATGGTTATGTAGGTCTGTTCAGTGGATCGAGTGCGGGTGATGGTCGACGTGGTGATGGCGGTCAGCCAGGTCCTGTGTATGCCAACTTTGACCAGCAGATGGCTCGTCAATTCAATGCCAAGAACAAGCCCTATCTCTACTATATTGCCATCGGCAAGACCGACTTCCTGAAGGCTGGCAACGATGCTTTCCTGCAGTACATGGACAAGCATGGTTACCCCTATGAGTATCTGGAGACCGAGGGTGGTCACATCTGGCGCAACTGGCGTACCTACTTTATCGAATTTGCCCAGAAGGTGTTTAAGTGATTCGGCTTTGCCGAGGGTATTCGGTATTGGGTATTCGGAGATTCTCGGTAGAGACGCGATAATAAAAAAATACAGGCACAACTCATTGCGGGTTGTGCCTGTATTGTATTTCGTACGCGTGGATTACACTTCCTCGGCAGAAGCCTCCTGGGGCTCTTCCTTCTTCTTGGCCAGATACTCGGGCAATGACATACCAGCCTGGTCAAACAACTCGTTGAGAGGAGGAACGCTCTTCATCAGACCCGAAAGGAAGTTGGCAGTAGAGGTCTTGCCGTCGCCAGCGCCACCGCCATTGTCCCAAACGGTAACCTTGTCGATGTTGATGCCCTTGATAGCCTCTACCTGGGTCTTCACCAGATCGGGCAGTTTCTCGAGCAGCAACAGAGTGTATGCCTTGGTAGCATCACCACCAGCAGCCTGTATCATGCGGTCGTAACCCTCGGCCTGCTTGGTCAGCACCTCATAGAGACCCTTAGCCTCGGCCTCCACCTTGGCAAAGATAGCGTCAGCCTCACCCTTGGCGTTTACGCGCTTCTGCTCGGCAGCAGCCTCGGCAGCGATTACCAGACGTTTCTTCTCAATCTCCTGAGCCACAATCACATTGGCCTGCTGACTAGCACGCTCACGATCGGCACGAGCAATCTCGGCCTTCTGCTCAGCAGCATAAGCCTCCTCCAGAGCCTGAGCCTGGGCTACCTTCTCGGCAGCTGTTGCCTTGCGCTGTGCCTCAGCCTCGCGCTCACGACGATTGGCGTCACTGTTGGCAATGGCAATCTTGGCCTCGTTCTCACCGGCTACGGCCTGTGCATTGGCCTCGGCGGTACGGATACGAGTCTCACGGACAGCCTCTGCCTTACCGATTTCACCGACTTTCTCCTGCTCGGCAACACGCACTTTGGCCTCGTTGATAGCCTTGGCGGCAGCCTCCTGACCGAGAGCCTCGATGTAACCACTCTCGTCCTTGATATCGGTAACGTTTACGTTGATCAGCTTCAAACCGATCTTCTTCAGCTCTACCTCTACATTGGCGGTGATAGCCTCCAGAAACTTGTCGCGGTCGCTGTTCAGCTCCTCGATGCTCATGGTGGCGATAACCAGACGCAACTGACCAAAGAGGATATCGCGAGCCATCTCCTGAATCTGCTGTGCATTCTGACCCAGCAGACGCTCGGCAGCAGCGGTCATGTACTCGGGATCGGTGCTGATACCCACGGTGAATCGGCAGGGGACATCCACACGGATGTTCTGTCGGCTCAATGCATTTGTAAGGTTGGCATCGATACCGATGGGAGTCAGAGACATGTAGGCATAGTCCTGAATGACGGGCCATACAAAGGCACCACCGCCGTGTACGCAGTTGGCGCTCTTTTTGGAACCGCTGCCACTACCATAGATAACCAGGATTTTGTCGGCAGGACACTTGCGATAACGATTTGCCAGGAAGGCAACGATGGCAACCACCAAGATGGCGCCAACGACAAGAAGAGTTAAGGGATCTTCAAACATCATATTACTAATTTTGAGTTATTTACGCTTTTTCTACAACCAGGATGTGCTTGTCGATAATCTCGATCACACGAACACGACTACCCGAGGGGATTTCCTCGCCCAGGGTGCGAGCGTCGAGTTCCTGAACAGAGCCACCAAAACTGATCTGCACCTTGCCAAGACCCTGTGCCTCGGCGGGGATACGCAGGTAGACGTCGCAAACCTTGCCAATGGCATCGTTGATATCGTACGAACCATTGTGTTGCAGCTTCATCATCTGGCGGAAAAGCACCAGGAAGATGGCTACGAACAGGCAACCTACCAAGACGGAGACAATGAGCAAGAGGATGCGATTGGGAATGGTGTTCCACAGGCTGATGCCAGCCCATCCCAGACCCAGCAGGAAGTACACGACATTGCGGATGGAAAGCAAGTGCATGGCGCCTGCATTGTCCATGGAATCGGTACCGGCATCTCCGGAAAAGTCCAGATCGGCACTGCTACCGTCGTCCAGATCGCCAATGCCGATAAACGACATCACCATCTGTATGACAAAGATGACAGAAGCAAAGATTGCTATTCCCCAATAGATACGCAGATGGGGGTCGAGTGAATTGAACCAGTTTGTCAGCATTTCCATAATCCTCAGTTTTAAGATTCTTTCTAGGCAAAGATAGAAGAAAAAGGGGGGATGGTCAAAGAAAGTCTCTTAATAATTGCAAAAGTCTGTGCTTTTTGTTATGTTTGCAAGTCAAATCATTCGAAAATCAAGAATTATGGAAGAGACCAAAGAACATTTGCTGGCTATGTTTCATTATTGTCCTGTGTGCGGGAGTGCGCGTTTCGCGGTACATAATGAGAAGAGCAAGCGTTGTCAGGATTGCGGTTTCGAATACTATATGAACCCCTCGGCAGCCACCGTGGCGGTGATTCTGAACGAGCGCGACGAGTTGCTGGTAGCCCGTCGAGCCAAGGAACCCGCTAAGGGCACTCTGGATCTGCCTGGCGGATTCAGTGATTGCTATGAAACCAGTGAGGAAGGCTTGATGCGTGAGGTGCTGGAGGAGACCGGCATCCAGGTCACAGAGCCGAGGTTCTTGTTTTCCCTACCCAATGAATATCCCTACAGTGGACTGGTTGTGCACACGGTGGACATGTTTTACTGTTGTCGTGTGCCCAGCGACACACCACTGCGAGCCATGGATGATGCGGCAGAACTGCGGTGGATTCCCTTACAGGACTTATGTCCTGAGCAGTTTGGACTGCGCAGTATCCGGCAGGGGATAGAAAAAATTTTATCCAAAAAATCCTTAATAAATAAGGTGTAGATGAAATTTTTGACATACCTTTGTGCCCGAAATTCAAAAAAGAATCCCTAAAAGATGAAGCAAAATCTGGTAATCGTGGAGAGCCCGTCAAAGGCAAAAACCATCGAAAAGTTTTTGGGAGCCGACTACAAAGTGATGTCGAGCTATGGACATATCCGCGACCTGAAGAAGAAATCTTTCAGTATCGACACCGATACTTTCCGTCCACAATATGAGATCCCTACTGACAAGGCCAAACTGGTGACCGAGTTGAAGAAATTGAGCAAGGAGGCACAGATCGTGTGGCTTGCATCCGATGAGGACCGTGAGGGAGAAGCCATCAGTTGGCACCTGTCCGAGGTGTTGGGTCTGGAACCCGAGAAGACTCGTCGTATCGTCTTCCACGAAATCACCAAGCCCGCTCTGCTTGCTGCTATCGAGCATCCTCGTGACATCGACCTCAATCTGGTCAATGCTCAGCAGGCTCGTCGCGTGTTGGATCGTATTGTCGGTTTCAAGTTGTCCCCCATCCTGTGGCGTAAGGTCAAGCCCGCCCTTTCTGCCGGTCGTGTGCAGAGTGTGGCCGTTCGCTTGATTGTAGAGCGCGAGCGTGAGGTGCAGAGCTTCAGCGGCGAGGATCATTATCGTGTGACCACGGTCCTGACTCAGTTGGAGACCGGTGCCGAGATTCGTGCAGAGCTGAACCACAAGTTTGCCACCCTGGAAGAGGCGCAGGCATTCCTGGAGCAGTGCCGTGATGCACAATTCACCATCGAGGAGGTGAGCACCAAGCCCGCCAAGCGTGTGCCCGCTCCCCCCTTTACCACTAGTACTTTGCAGCAGGAGGCCGCTCATAAGTTGGGCCTCACCGTGGCACAGACCATGATGATTGCCCAGCGCTTGTACGAGAGCGGTCGAATCACCTACATGCGTACTGATAGCGTCAATCTGTCGACCCTGTGCTTGGGCACCAGTAAGCAGTACATCGGTGCAAACATGGGTAATGAGTATGTCAAGACCCGTCAGTACACCACCAGCAGCAAGGGTGCTCAGGAGGCTCACGAGGCTATTCGCCCCACCTATATGGACACCCCTGAGATCGAGGGTACCGTACAGGAGCGTCGCCTCTATGACCTGATCTGGAAGCGTACCATTGCTTGCCAGATGGCAGATGCCGAACTGGAGCGTACCACTGCCACCATCAGCGTGAGCGGAAGTGAGTATCAGTTTGTGGCATCGGGTGAGGTTGTCAAGTTCGACGGTTTCTTGCGTGTCTATCGTGAGACTGATGAAAACGAAAGTGAGGAAAACAGCGGCACATTGCCTCCCATGAATGTAGGTGAGTCGCTGACTCGCAAGGAGATTGTAGCCACTCAACGTTTTGCACAGCGTCCTTCTCGCTACAACGAGGCCAGTCTGGTGCGCAAACTTGAGGAACTGGGTATCGGTCGTCCTTCTACTTATGCCACCACCATCACTACTATTCAGCAGCGAGAGTATGTGGCCAAAGGCGACAAGCCCGGTGAGAACATCCGTTATAGCGTGATGACGCTGAAGGGTGACAAGATCAAGGTGAGCGAAAAGAAGACCACTCTGGGTGCAGAGCGTGGAAAGTTGATCCCCACTGACACGGGTATTGTGGTCAACGATTTCCTGACCGAGTATTTCCCCGAGATATTGGATTACAACTTCACCGCAGACGTGGAGAAGTCATTTGATAACATTGCCGAGGGACAAACTGAGTGGACCAAGATGATCCGTAAGTTCTATGACGAGTTCAATCCCATGGTGGAAAAGACCATGAACTCCAAGAGCGAGCATCGTGTGGGTGAGCGCGTCCTGGGAAATGATCCCGTGAGCGGCAAACTGGTGTCAGTCAAGATTGGTCGCTTTGGTCCTGTAGCCCAGATTGGTACTGCCGACGAGGAGAAGAAGCCTCGTTTTGCGCAGCTCAAGAAGGAGCAGAGCCTGGAGACTATCACTCTTGAGGAAGCTCTTGAACTCTTCCGTTTGCCTCGCGACTTGGGTGAGTACGAGGGAGAAGTCGTGTCCATCGGCACTGGCCGTTTTGGCCCCTATGTCCTTTACAAGAAGCAATATGCCTCTCTTCCCAAGGGCAGTGATCCTCTGGAAATGACCCTAGAGGAGGCCATCGAACTGATAGAAACCCGCAATCGTGAAGAGCGTGAGAAGCATCTCAAGGCCTTTGACGAAGAACCCGAGTTGGAGATTCTCAACGGTCGTTACGGACCTTATCTCTGCTACAAGGGTGCCAACTACCGTTTGCCTAAGACCTTGCACGAGCGTGCTTCGGAACTCACTCTCGAGGAGTGCATGCAGATTGTAAACGAACAGGGTGAGGCACCTGCCAAGCCTGCTCGCCGATTTGCTCGTAAAAAATAATATAGCATACACAAGACGCCCATGACACGAGTCATCCTCATCGGCTATATGGGAGCCGGTAAGACCACCGTAGGACGCCAGTTGGCTCTGGCACTCGGACTGCAGTTCTATGATTTGGACTGGTACATCGAGATGCGTTACCACAAGAAAGTTCCTCAGATATTTGCCGAGGTAGGCGAGGAGGGTTTCCGAGATTTGGAACGCCGTATGTTGCACGAAGTGGCCGAGTTTGAGGATGTCGTGGTAAGTTGTGGCGGTGGAACTCCTTGTTTCTACGACAACATGGAGTACATGAATGCTCAGGCAGAAACCGTCTATCTGAAAGCACGACCCGAGGTCCTGGCCATGCACCTCAAGATGGGCAAGACCGAGCGTCCCCTGATCAAGGGCAAGCAGGAAGACGAGTTGCTGCAGTACATCAAGGATTCGCTCGAGAAGCGCGAACCCTTCTACAGCAAGGCCAAGCACACCCTTGACGTGAGTCTGCTGGATAATTATGAGAAGATCGCTACCAGCGTGAAATTGCTCCGAGAAGAACTCGGAATCTAATACACCAACAACGTACAACACATGAAGAAATGGCGCATCGAAGACTCTGAGGAGCTCTACAATATCAAGGGCTGGGGAGTCAACTATTTCGGAATCAATGAGAAGGGACACGTCTATGTGACTCCCAAAAAGAACTCTGTGCAGGTGGACTTGAAGGATGTCATCGATGATCTGGAGAGCCGTCATGTCACCGCTCCTATCTTGCTGCGTTTCCCCGATATCCTGGACAATCGCATCGAGAAGACCGATGAGTGTTTTCGCAAGGCTGGCAAGGAGTATGAATACAATGGTGAGCACTTTATCATCTTCCCTATCAAGGTCAATCAGATGCGTCCCGTGGTAGAGGAGATCATCAGCCATGGTAAGCGTTACAATCTGGGACTGGAGGCTGGTTCAAAGCCCGAACTGCATGCCGTGTTGGCCACCAACATGGATAGCGATAGCCTCATTATCTGTAATGGTCACAAGGACCAGAACTTCATCGAACTGGCCTTGTTGGCCCAGAAGATGGGTAAGCGCGTGTTCCTGGTCGTAGAGAAGCTTCCCGAGATGAAGATCATTGCCGAGACAGCCAAGAAGTTGGGTGTTCGTCCCAATCTGGGTATCCGTATCAAGTTGGCCTCTACCGGTAGCGGTAAGTGGAGCGAAAGCGGCGGTGATGCCTCTAAATTCGGACTGAATTCTTCCGAGTTGTTGATGGCTTTGCAGATGTTGGACGAGATGGGACTGCGCGATTGCCTGAAGCTCATCCATTTCCACATCGGTTCACAGATTAATAAGATCCGTCGCATCAGTACAGCCTTGCGCGAGGCTGCCCAGTTCTATGTACAGTTGCACAGCATGGGCTTCCCCATCGAGTTTGTGGACTGTGGTGGCGGACTGGGTGTCGACTATGACGGAACCCGTAGCAGCAACAGCGAGAGCTCGGTCAACTATTCTATCCAGGAGTATGCCAACGACTGCGTCTACACCCTCGTCGAGGCTGCCAATCAAAACAACATACCCCATCCCAATATTATTACCGAGGGCGGTCGTTCGCTGACAGCACATCACAGTGTGCTCATCGTCGACGTGCTGGAGAGTGTGTCTGCACCCCAGATGCCCGAAGACTTCCAGCCTGGCCCAGAAGACCACAAGTTGGTTCATGACCTAACGGAGATTTGGGATAAATTGTCTAGCCGTAGCCTCTTGGAAGACTGGCACGATGCAGAGGATATCCGCGAGGAAGCTCTCGACCTCTTCCGTCACGGCATTATCGACCTGAAGACTCGTGCACAGATAGAATCCCTGTATTGGGCTATTAGTCATGAGGTGGCCGAGTTGGCCCATCATCAGAAGCATGCACCCGATGAGTTGCGTAAGTTGGACAAGCAGATGGCCGACAAGTATTTCTGCAACTTCTCATTGTTCCAGAGCATGCCCGACTCGTGGGGTATCGACCAGTTGTTCCCCATCATGCCTATCTCTCGACTCAACGAGCAACCCACTCGCAGTGCAACCCTGCAAGATATCACTTGTGACAGCGATGGTAAGATCTCGGCTTATGTCAATGGAGGTCAGCAGACCAACTATATTCCCTTGCATCCCGTCAAGGCCGATGAGCATTACTACATCGGTGTCTTCTTGGTGGGAGCTTATCAGGAGATTCTGGGCAATATGCACAATTTGTTTGGTGATACCAATGCTGTGCATATCTCGGTCAACAAGGAGGATTATGACATCGACCAAGTCATTGACGGAGAAACCGTGGCCGACGTGCTGGAGTATGTGCAATACGACCCCAAGCGTCTGGTTCGTCGACTAGAGATCTGGGTGTCAAAGGCCATCAAGGACGGAAAGATCACCGAGACCGAGGGTAAGGAATTCATTAGCAACTATCGTGCAGGACTGTACGGATATACTTATTTGGAATAATGGAACGTATCAATGTCATCAAGGTAGGTGGAGCCGTGGTCGAGAACCCCGACCTCCTGCGAGAGATGCTGGCCAGTTTTGCTAGTCTGCCCGGACGCAAGGTGCTGGTGCATGGCGGAGGTCGAAGTGCCACCACCGTGGCAGCCCAACTGGGTATCGAGAGCCAGATGGTCAATGGTCGTCGCATCACCGACAGCAAAATGCTCGATGTGGTCACGATGGTCTATGGCGGTCTGGTCAACAAGAATCTGGTGGCACAACTGCAGTCCCGTGGTGTCAACGCACTGGGATTGACCGGTGCAGACGTGAATCTCATCCGCAGCCATCGTCGTCCTTTGGTCAATGTCAAGATGGAGGATGGCACACAACAACAGGTGGATTTTGGTTTTGTGGGTGATGTGGATCTGGCCGACGGCCAGATGCTGCAGACCCTGATAGAGGCCGGCATAGTACCAGTGGTAGCTCCCTTGACCCACGATGGTGAGGGACACTTACTCAACACCAATGCCGACACCATTGCCAGCGAGGTGGCCCGTGCCCTTGCTCCCTTGTATGACGTCACATTGACCTATACTTTTGAAAAGTTGGGCGTATTGCTTGATCCCGATGACGACGACAGCGTGATACCCCATATTAACGAGGAACGCTTCCAGCAGTTGGTGGATGAGGGCAAGATTCAGGGCGGCATGATACCCAAACTGCAGAATGCCTTCGATGCCATTCATCAGGGTGTGGGCCGTGTCATTATTTGCAATGCTATGCGACTCGACGGCAGTTGCGGAACCTGTATAGAAAAGTAAAATATGCCGGGGAAACAAGCCCCATGAAACTTTTTTTCCAAAAAAAATAGCGGGTGGGTGTAACTTTTTGTGCGCTCACCCGTCTTCCTTATAGAGCGATGAAAGAAATCAACTTCCTGAGCGACGTTTTGCCGCTGAAAGACAAGCTTTTCCGCCTGGCCCTGCGTATTACGTTGGACCGTGCCGAAGCCGAAGATATAGTCCAGGATTCGTTGATACGCGTGTGGGACCACCGAGCGGAGTGGTCAAAGATTGAGAATCTGGAAGCATTCAGCATCACCATCTGCCGAAATCTAGCGTTGGACCGCAGCAGTAGAGCTGTAGCCAGTAACTTGCAGTTGGATGAGCAAAGAGACCAGAGCCCCGATCCACAACGAACGCCCGAAGAAGAACTCTCGCACCAGCAACGCATCGAGATCATTCGGAAGCTGATGAATCAACTGCCTGAGGTGCAACGCTCCATTATGGAACTGAGAGATATCGAAGGGAAAAGTTACGCTGACATTGCTAAAATACTGAATCTGAATGAGTCACAGGTTAAGGTTTACCTGCATCGCGCCAGGACAAAGATAAGGACTCAAATGGAAAGAATAGAAGGATATGGACTATAAATACATCGAACAACTGCTAGAGCGCTATTGGGAATGCGAGACCTCACTTGAGGAAGAGGCAATCCTGCGCAACTTCTTCTCACAGAAGGAGGTGCCTGCTCATCTGCAGGCCTATCGCGATGTGTTCCTTGCCGAGGCAGAACTGAGTCAGGCAAGTCTGAGCGAGGACTTCGATGCTCGTGTATTGTCCCAGATAGATATCGAGGAGGAACAGCCCATGGTGCATGTGGTTCCCTTCAGCATCGGTCGTTGTCTGCGTCCTCTTTACAAGGCTACAGCTGTAGTTGCCATCCTGCTTACTCTGGGAATGGCTATGCAACAGGGATTCCACAACAGTCATCAGGCCGACCAAGGACTGGCCTTGCAACCTACAGCCGACACAGCAGCCACCTTTACCGAGATGCCAGAGATTGTGGACCAGGCTTCGGCTTCACTCTCCACTAGCGGAAGAGACACTTTGAGTGGAGCTATCCTGCAAGAAGTTCCCGAAGAGGTGGCAAATTGACAAGTACATTAAGCTTTTTCTATCTATAAAACAAACTTTGCTAAACGAATGATGAGGGCAGCCGGGAGGTTGCCCTCATTATTTATCTTAGGAATTTGCGGATATTCAAGAAAAGTATTATCTTTGCAAAAATCTAACCTAAGCAAAATGAGAAATACCCTTACTTCCCTATTTATGGTTTTGGCCATTTCTGCTATGGCCGACAATCTACAGGGCTTTGCCTATGGCAAGGCTAGTGCGCCCACTGGTCGCGAGTGGCAGTCTCCTACCGAGCTCTCGCTCAACAAGGAACAGCCTCGCGCCCACATGTTCCCCTTTGCTTCTAAGCAAGAGGCAATTGAGGTGCTCCCTTATGGCAGCAGTTTCTATCAGACTCTCGATGGAACTTGGAAGTTCCGTTGGGTTGCTTCACCCGAGCAACGTGACTCTGCTTTCCAGCAGCCCGGTCATGACGTATCTGCGTGGGACGACATTCAGGTTCCTGGATGTTGGAATGTCCAGGGACTGGGCAAGCATGGCGAGATGAAGTATGGTGTACCCATCTACGTCAATCAGCCTGTCATCTTCTACCATCAGATTGCGGTAGATGACTGGAAGAAGGGCGTGATGCGCAAGCCTACCGATGCCCGCTGGACCACCAACAAGTATCCCAATGAAGTGGGTTCTTATCTGCGCACTTTCACAGTCCCTGCCAATTGGACTGGTCGCCAGATCTTTATCAACTTCGATGGTGTTGATTCATTCTTCTACTTGTGGATCAATGGTCACTATGTAGGTTTCAGCAAAAATAGCCGCAACACGGCACGTTTCGACATCTCTCCCTATCTGAAAGAGGGCGAGAATACCGTTGCCGTCGAGGTATATCGCAGCAGCGATGGTTCATTCCTGGAGTCACAGGATATGTTCCGCTTGCCCGGTATCTTCCGTAGCACTTATCTCACTGCCATGAGCAAGGTGCAGGTGCGCGACATGGCCGTTCGCACCAAGTCTCTTACTCTTGACAAGGCCGTCATTACCGTTGACCAGGAAATCATCAATCAGACTTCCAAGGAATTGAAGGAATTGGATGTGAACTACACGGTTTATCCCGTAGAGATGTACACCGACCAAGTGCAGTATCCAGTGCAGACTGCAACCCAGAAAATAGACCTGAAGAAGGGCGATGTTCAGCAGAGTCACTTGGAAATCAGCGTCGATCATCCCAACAGATGGAGTGCCGAGGCTCCCAACCGTTATGTCTTGGTAGCAGAGATCAAGGACAAGAAGGGACGCACTATCGACTGCACCAGCACCTACTTTGGTATCCGCACCGTCGAGATTCGCGAGACCAAGGCCGAAGATGATGAGTTCGGCTTGGCAGGTCGTTACTTCTATGTCAATAATATGCCCGTGAAACTGAAAGGCGTCAACCGTCACGAGACCAATCCTACCGTGGGACATGCAATCACCCACAAGCAGATGGAGGAAGAAGTGATGCTGATGAAGCGCGGTAACATCAACCACGTTCGTCTTTCTCACTACAGCAATGATCCCTATTGGTACTATCTGGCCGACAAGTACGGTTTGTACCTGGAGGACGAATGTAACATCGAGAGCCACCAGTATTACTATGGTCGCGAGTCTCTTTCACATCCTTTGGAGTGGCGTCCTGCACACATTGCCCGTAATATGGAGATGGTGCATGGTCATATCAACCATCCCTCTATCGTCATCTGGTCGCTCGGCAACGAGGCCGGTCCTGGCGAGAACTTTGTAGCAGCCTACAATGCCATCAAGGCATATGATACCAGTCGCCCCGTGCAGTATGAGCGCAACAACGATATCGTCGACATGGGTTCTAACCAGTATCCTTCGGTTTCGTGGGTACAGTCGGTTGCCAAGGGTAAGTCTCGCGTGAAGTATCCCTATCACATCTCCGAGTATGCTCACTCTATGGGTAACTCGTTGGGTAATCTGGTCGATTACTGGGATGCTATGGAGAGCACCAATTTCTTCTGCGGTGGCGCTATATGGGACTGGGTAGACCAGGCTATCGACACCTACACTCAGGATGGTCAGAAGTATCTGGGTTATGGTGGTGACCATGGCGATTGGCCCAACGATGGTATGTTCTGCATGAATGGTATCATGCTGCCTGACCTCAGCCCCAAGCCTCAGTATTACGAGGTGAAGAAGGTATACCAGAATGCTGGCATCAAGGCCGATTGGGAGAACAATGCTGTGGAAATCTTCAACAAGAACTACTTTACTACCCTGCGTGACTACCAGGTGCGCTGGACCCTCATCAAGGATGGTAAAGAGGAAAAGCGTGGCGAGTTTGTGCGTGACCGCATGATGCATGGGCCTCGCAAGAGCAAGAGCTACAAGTTGCCTTTCAATATAAAGGAGTTGCCTGCCGATGGTGAGTATTTCCTCAATGTAGAACTCACACTGGGTCGCGACATGCCTTGGGCAAAGCGTGGCTATGTACAGATGAGCGAGCAGCTCCCTTGCACGTTCAACTATTATGAGCATACCAACCTGAACGCTGCCAAGGGCACACTGAAGGTGGTGCGTGGTGGCACAGAGACCGACATTCAGGGTGAGGGATTCCATGTGGCATTCGACGATGTCACAGGTAGCATCAATACGATGGTATTCCAGGGCGAGACTCTCATCGAGCCCGGTAATGGTCCCAAGATCGACGCCTTCCGTGCTCCCGTAGACAATGACAACTGGGCTTGGAATCAGTGGTTCCAAAATGGTCTCTATGACCTGCAGCACAAGGCACAGGGTGCTCCCATCGTAGTTAATGAGAAGGATGGTAGCGTGAGCGTCATCTACACCGTATGGAGCCAGGCTAAGAACAAGGGTCAAGTGAAGCATCGTCCTGGCAAGGCTGGTGAGCCTTTCGAGAGCATTCAGGCTGGCAACGAGATGACAGAAAAGGATTTCCATTTTGTCACCACCCAGCGCTACACGATTTATCCCAATGGTGCTGTGGCTGTGAACAGCAGCATCATCAGCAGCGATGCCAGCGTGGTTCTGCCTCGCTTGGGTTATGTAATGAAGTTGCCTGCAAGCTATGATAAGTACACCTACTACGGACGTGGTCCTCTCAACAACTATGCTGACCGTAAGACGGGTTCTTTCGTGGGTCTCTACGAGAGTACTGTAAAGGATCAGTTTGTCAATTTCCCCAAACCTCAAAGCATGGGTAATCGTGAGGATGTACGCTGGTGTGCTCTCACCAATGGACAGGGTTCAGGCATGCAGTTCGTAGCTCTCAATGGCACGATGAGCACTTCGGCTCTTCCTTGGAGTGCCTTGCAGATGACCCTGGCTGCTCACCCCCACGAGTTGCCCCAGAGCGATGGTACTTACCTGCATCTCGATTGTCAGGTCACCGGTTTGGGTGGTAATAGCTGTGGCCAGGGTGGTCCTCTCGATCAGGATCGTGTCAAGGGTGCTCTGCATCAGATGAAGTTCGTCATTCAGCCCCTCAATCGTGGTGCTTACTTGCCCGATTATGCCAAGGTGGAGTGCAACGTGGCTTGTCCCGTTAGCATCTCTCGTGACCGTGCTGGTAATGTAACAATTCAGGGTGATGGCAATGTAATGGATCCCGCCCTCATCTGTTATCAGATTACGGAGAGAGGTGCCAAGAAACCTGGCAAGGTGCTGACCTATGATCCTAACTTGCGCATGCCTTGCATCGTACCTATGCGTAGTGGCGGCACCATCACTGCATGGTACAAGGGTGATGAGGCTGTGAAGACTTCGGCTACTTATGAGCGAGTAGAGAATGTACCCGTCGAGGTTGTTTACGTCAGCAGCGAGGAAGGTCCTGGTGGTGAGGTTGCCAAGAATCTGGTGGATGGTGATCCCGGTACCATCTGGCACACCATGTACAGCATCACCGTGCCCAAGTATCCCCACTGGATAGATTTCGACTGCAACGAGGTGAAGACCATCAAGGGCTTTACCTACCTGCCTCGTCAGGATGGCGGTGTCAATGGCAATATCAAGGGTTACAAGCTGCAGCTCTCTATGGACGGCAAGACTTGGAGTGATGCTGTAGTCGAGGGCGAGTTTGAGAACAATGCCAAGGAGAAGAAGGTGATGCTGCCCAAGACGCAGAAGGCACGTTATCTACGCTTTACCGCTACTAGCAGCCAGAATGGTGCTGACTATGCCAGCGGTTCAGAGTTTGGCGTACTGGCCGAGTAAGACATCTTATGATATAATAAAGAATCTCCCTGGGGGCGCACCCTGGGGAGATTTTTTATAAGCCCAGGATTTGTCGCACTTGGTTGCAATCCTGCTGCAACTGGCTGCGAAGTTCGTCCAGTGAAGCAAAACGCACTTCGCTACGTAGTCTGTGCACTAGTTCCACCGTCAGGAACTTATCATATAGATCGCCATTGAAGTCCAGCAGATTGACCTCGATGGACAAAGCTGATCCATTGTCTACCGTAGGTCGCATGCCGATGTTCAGCATGCCAGCGTATCGACTACCATCACGCAACACCACCCACACGGCATAGACTCCCTGCTGAGGGATGAGTTTGTCGGCAGGCAACCCGATGTTGGCAGTAGGGAATCCCAGTTCGTGTCCCACCTGGTAGCCATGCACCACGGGACCGCTCAGTGTATAGGGATGACCCAACAACTGTGCTGCACTCTCCACATTGCCTTCGGCTAATAATTGACGTATGGTGCTACTGCTGGCGTGTTCACCCTCCAGCTCGTGGGCCAACAACACATCTATGCCTGTCTCTTTGCCCCATTGCACATATTGCTCGTGAGTGCCTCCGCCATGGCCAAAGCGATGATCGTAGCCCATCACCAACACACGCACTCCTAACTGGTCATGCAGCACTTGTTGCATGAATTCGCGAGCTGTCAGGTGGCTCATCTCAGGGGTGAAGTCCAGCACATGCACAGCGTCGGCCTCGGTGTTGCCGAGTAGGGCTTTTTTCTCTGGTAGACTGGTCAATAATTGAGGTACATAATCGGCGTGCACTACCTGTCGGGGATGGCGGTTCATGGTGACCAGCATCGACCACATGCCCCTCTCGTGGGCTTCCTTCACCACCTGCTCTATCAGACACTGGTGTCCCCGATGCACACCGTCAAAAAAACCGATGGTTGCCACGCAAGGAGCCACCTCTGCCAGCCAGTCATCGGGCCTTGCAGGGCAGATGGTTTCCACGCCCAATTGAGCAAAACTAGCACAATTTTCCTCAGAATCATCGATGTATAGCGTCTCCTCTGCTTGCAATCCTGCCTCGTGTAGAACGTACTCAAAAGTGGAAAGATCGGGCTTGGCACGATGCATCCGTTGGCTTAGGAATATCTGTTTGAAGAGTTCCTCTGGGTCGTAGCCCTGAGCTAGGAAATGTTCCTGTAGCGAATAGTCCCAGTGTATGTCATTGGTATTGCTCAGGAGGTAGAGGTTGTAGTGCTGACCTAGATGTCTTAAAGCCTCTAATCGATGTGTGGGTATGCCCACAATCATTTGGTTCCACGCCCAGCACACTCGCTGTGGGTCGGTGTTGGGCAGCAGTTGTCGACAGAAATCCTCGGTACTGATATCACCTGTTTCCAGTTGGTAGAAGATTCCGCTCTGCCTGTACTTGCCGATGCAGTCTGCAGCATCTGCTCCGAGTACCGACAAAGCGTCCACAGTGGCCCGCTTGTCCAGGTCGGCAATCACACCACCAAAGTCCAGAATGATATTTTTAATCGTTGATTTCACACTGCAAAAGTAGACAAATCCCCGTATCTATCCAAAAAAATGAAGTAATAGTTTGCATAATTCATCGGAAACCACTAATTTTGCACTCGCAATTTGGGTTGGGTTTCTCCTTAGTTTCCCAAATCACTGCACTGGACTTGTAGCTCAGTTGGTTAGAGCAACAGACTCATAATCTGGAGGTCCTTGGTTCAAGCCCAAGCTGGTCCACATTAAAAATCAAGCACTTACGATCGCTCGCAAGTGCTTTTTTCTTTCTCTGCGTAAACAATGCGTAAACAAACTGTTTGAGTTTATGCAAGTTACGTGCATGAATCTCAAATAAACTCTCTGATATTACGTTACAGCTCCTTTATATATGTATTTTGGATTGTCGATAAAAGGAGTGTTAACAGCATTACCCAAACTTTCTTTTGATGATAGCCTATCTGTTTTCTTGTTGATTGCAGAGTAGTTAAGAAAAAAGTCATGAAAATGGACGAAATGGGCTCACATTATTATATTTATGTCCGAAAAATGCTTAAATGTTATAGAAATATTGAAGATAGGAGCTCCTTTTGACATGTTTTTGAAAATAAATTATTAATTTTGCTCGTCAAATTAAATAATTAAACATGGAAGTTAAGGATATTAACAGGCTGAAAGTCGTTCTTGTAGAGAAGAAACGTACTGCTGCATGGCTTGCAGGCGAACTTGGAGTATCTCCAGTTACTATAAGCAAATGGTGTTCTCAAAAGACCCAACCAGACCTAAAGACTTTGGCGAGAATCGCGGAGCTCCTTGAAGTTGACAAACGAGACTTGTTGACAGAAAATTGAGACATCTGTGGAATGGGGTCGGTCTACCATGACTCTATCGTTATTTTATCGTTCAACGCAGTAACGGACAAAAATGACTGGAAACAGACAGAGACCGCATAACTAAATTAACAAGAAAAATCAATCATAAAATGGCAAAGAACATCAAAAGCATAGAAGAACAAGTCGAGGATTGGTGCAAGAAACAATTCAAGGGGCAGAAGTACTATACAAAGACAGAAACTATCAATGCAGAAATTGCTTTTGCATTAGAGAACGCGCCAAGTAAACAGGGGGGAACTGGAAAAAACTTCCCAGACATTAAGTGTATGCTTTGGGGAGACAAAGGCGAGAAGATACCCGTCATGATTGAAGTGAAGGGAAAGAAAGGTGACTTGATTAAGACAAACGCCAATGGTGAGGTTGACAATTACAATAAGAAAGGCGATCCAAGTTACCAAAACATCTCC
>JAZRYA010000059.1:0-43622 GCA_045600505.1 Bacteroidaceae bacterium | reverse complement strand
TCCAACCTCCCCCTTTCGGGGGGCAAATCGCGAGCAAGCGATTTGGGGAGGGACACCGGAGCGGCCCCACCAGCCGCGCAGGAATAAATGGACCGACGGAGGTCTGAGGGGGGCTTCAGCTCTCTTGATGCTCCTCTTCTCCATCGCCATCAGCATCCTGGCTCTCCTGATGCCGCCTCCCGGTGTCATCGACCCCAGTGTCCTCTGGGTTGTCGCCCAAGCCCTGCTCTTTGCGGCTTCCGTCCTCGGCCTCGACTCCTTCTTCCGCAGCATGCAGAAGTAATTGCTCCCTCCCATTTGGGGGCAAATCGCTGACGAGCGATTTGGAGAGGTGTCCCGAAGCGGCAACACCAGCCGCGCAGGATTGAGAGACCGACGGAGGAATGGTTGGGGAGAGGGGCTTCTTCATACGACAGATGACCGACAAGCACGACAGGGACAAACCTTAATAAAAATGTTTTATTGGACTCTATTTCCCTTACCTAATTAGACCTCAACACACGTTGGGGTCTTAGGCTTCCCTGGGGCACTATCGCTTGTCGCTCATGACAAACTGGAGGTGACCACCAGCCATGATCTGCTGATGCGTGAGGCGCCAATCGGTGATGCGCTGACCGTTGAGCTTTACGCTGCGGACATAGATGGAACGATCGTTGCGGTGCGGGGCTGTGATGGTGAAGTCCTTGCCCCCAGCGAGGTGCAAGGTGGCACGGTCGAAGAGCGGGGTGCCGATGACATACTCGGCCGAACCGGCATTGAAGGGATAGAAACCGAGGGCTGAGAAGATGTACCAAGCCGACATCTGACCACAATCGTCGTTTCCGGCATAACCGCAAGGCGTGGCATTGTAGAAGGTGGTGCGCACCTGATGGACCAGCTCCTGGGTGCGCCAGGGACGACCGGCAAAGTTGTAGAGATAGGTGGTGTGGTGGCTGGGCTCGTTGCCATGGGCATACTGACCGATGAAGCCACTGGCATTGCCATTGACCTCGCCACTGGTGGCAGTGAGGGTGAAGTTCTCGTCCAATTTTTTCAGGAAGGGCTTGACGCCGCCAAACAGGTCGATGAGACCCTGGGGGTTCTGGGGAACGAACCACATGTACTGCCACGCATTGCCCTCGACAAAGCAAGGATTCTCGTAGCTGAGGGGGTCGAAGGGCTCGATCCAGCGGCCCTGGTCGTCACGAGGACGGAAGAAGCCGGTGGCAGGGTCGAAGAGATTGCGGTATGACTCGCTGCGGCGCAGGAAACGCTCGTAGTCCTGCGTCTTGCCCAGTTTGCGCGCCACAGCGGCCACGCACCAGTCGTCGAAGGCCTGCTCCATGGTGATGCTGACACTGGTGCCCTGGAGATTCTGAGGCATGTAGCCATACTGTTCCCAGATCTCGAAGGGGCTGTTGGTGTGGCTGCGTGTGCTGCTCTCGAGCATGGCCTGGTAGGTCTTCTCGGCATCGACACCGGGGAGCTCGGCCAAGATGGCATCGGCCAGCACAGGGATGGCGTGGTTGCCTATCATGCAGTAGTTCTCCTGTCCCCACAGGTCCCAGATGGGCAGGTAGCCGTAGGTCTCGTGATGGCGCACCATGTCGCGCACGAACTGGGCTGCCACGTCGGGGCACAGGAGGGTGTAGAGGGGATGGGCAGCACGGAAGGTGTCCCAGAGGCTGAAGGTGCTGTGATAGGTCTGGCCCTGAGGCATCTGACACACCTGGAAATTGGTGTCGAGGTAGCGACCATCGACATCGCTCATGGTGTTGGGCTGCATCAGCACATGATAGAGACCGGTGTAGAAGATGGACTTCTGGTCATCGGTGCCCTCGATGTCGATGACGGAGAGTTCTTTCTCCCACGCCTGGTGCGCGGCGCGGATGTAGGACTCGAAATCCCAGCTCTGGGCCTCGGCTTGCATGTTCTGACGCGCACCGCGGATGTCGACGGGAGAGATGGACACCTTGACCATCAGTTGGCTGCCAGCGGACTTGTCGAACTGGAGCGCAGCACGCAGGGCACGACCGTTGACGACATCACTCTTGCCCACCGAGCGATTGCCGTCCATCATGAGACGGTGCTGGATGGGGCGCGAGAACTCGGCACGGAAGTAGACCTTGCGCATCTTGGCCCAACCGGTGAGGACGCGGTAGCCCTCGATGGTGTGGTCGTCGACGACACGCAGTTGGCTCTGGATAATCTGGTAGGCACGACGACCCGTGTAATAGGCCTCGCCACGGAAGGTCATGCGATCGAGGTCGAGGACCACATACTGGTCGGCCCCTTGGGGGAAGGTGTAGCGATGGATGCCGGTGCGCGTGGTGGCACCCAGTTCGACCCGCACCCCGCTCTCCTGCAGCATCACCCAGTAGTAGCCAGGGGTGGCACCCTCCTGCTGATGCGAGAAATGCTGAGGAAACTCGCCCCGGGACAGCGACTGGGCATCGACGGCCTGTGTCATGGGCATGAGGCTGACATCGATGAGGTCGGTGCAACCCGTGCCACTCAGGTGCGTGTGTGTGAATCCATAGATCTGGTCCTTGTTGTAGTCGTAACCGCAGCAGGGGTCCCAGGTGACGTAGTTCTCGGTCTCGGGGCTCAGCTGTACCATACCCTGAGGCATGGTGGCGCCGGGGAAGGTGCTGCCGCTGAGGGCCCCCGTCTCGTCGGTCTGCGTGCCGATGAAGGGATTGACATACTGGGTGTAATCGGTGGCCGAGGCTACGCGGAAGATGGAACCAAGGAGGATGAGGGCAAGGGTGCGTGTCATCATGTGTCTGATTGTGTGGAAGAGGTGTTACTGATTGGGTACAGCGGCATAGAACTCGAGGTCGGTGTCGCCTGTATTGATCAAGCTATGTGAGTGACCACGAGGGCAATAGGCGCACTGGCCTGAAGTGATGGTGGAAGAGACGCCATCGTCGATGAGGGTGCCTGTGCCACGCAGGACAAAGAGGATCTCGCTGTTGACATCGTGGACGTGCTCGCCGATGCTAGAGCCAGGGGCGAGGATGCCGTGCAAGATGCGATTGGTGCCATCCCAGAACATCTGGGCCTGGAGTGCTCCCTCGCCTCCCTTGAAAGCAGGGACGAGCGAGGGTTCCATTGTATTGAAGTCGATGATCATATTCTATATATTTAGCTGAGTCCTACAATCTCACCGTCCACGATGTCGATGCGCTCGGCCTGGGGACTCTTGGGGAGACCGGGCATGCGCATGATGTCGCCAGCGATGAGGACGAGCATCTCGGCACCCGTGTTGATGACGATGTCGCGAATGGCAATGGTGAAACCGGTGGGGACACCATAGCGCTTCTGGTCGGCAGAGAAGCTGTACTGCGTCTTGGCGATGCAGATGGGATAGTGCGAGATGCCCAGGTCCTGGATCTTCTGAATCATCTTCTTGGCAGCAGGGGCAAAGGTGACGCCATCGGCACCATACACCTTCTGGGCCACAGCCAGGGCCTTCTCCTCGACACTAGCCTCGTCGGGATAAGCCAGCTGCAAGGGGGCGCTGGGATGCTCGTCGATGGTCTTGACCACCAGTTCGGCCAGTTCGACTGCACCGGTTCCACCCTCGTTGAAGGCATTGTTGACCGCAAAGCCCACGCCGATCTCGGCACAATGCTCGCGGCAGTAGCCGATCTCCTCGTCGGTGTCGGTGGCAAAGCGATTGAAGCAAACGACCACGGTCTGGCCATAGCCCTGAAGGTTGCTGATGTGCTTGTCCAGGTTCTTCAGACCCTCGCGGAGTCCCTCGGCATTGGGTTCCTTGATGGCCTCGACGGGTACGCCGCCATGCATCTTGAGGCCCTGGGTGGTGGCCACGAGCACAGTGAGCGAGGGCTGGAGGCCACTCTTGCGGCACTTGATGTCATAGAATTTCTCGGCACCCAGGTCGGCACCAAAACCTGCCTCGGTGATCACATAATCGCCATAGGTGAGGGCCAAGCGAGAGGCCAGCACCGAGTTGCAGCCGTGGGCTATGTTGGCAAAGGGACCTCCGTGAACAAAGGCAGGGGTGTTTTCGGTGGTCTGCACCAGATTGGGATGCAGGGCGTCCTTGAGCAGCACGCAGATGGCACCAGCCACGCCCATGTCGCGGACACGGAAGGGCTTGCCGTCGATGGTGGTACCCAGCAGGATGTTCTCGATACGGCGACGCAGGTCGGCAGCATCCTGAGCCAGGCACAGGATGGCCATGATCTCGCTGGCAGGGGTGATGTCGAAGCCACTGTCCATGGTGACGCCATTGGTCTTGGCACCCAGGCCGGTGACAATCTGGCGCAGGTTGCGGTCATTGACATCGAGGACACGCTTCCAGAGCACCTCCTTGAGGGCAAAACCCTCGTCGCGGTGCTGGTAGATGTAGTTGTCGAGCAGGGCGGCAATCATGTTGTGAGCCGAGGTGATGGCGTGGAAGTCACCCGTGAAGTGGAGGTTGATTTTGTCCATGGGCAGCACCTGGGCATAACCGCCACCAGCAGCACCGCCCTTCATGCCGAAACAGGGGCCCAGAGAGGGCTCGCGCAAGGCGACAACGGCCTTCTTGCCTATCTTGTTCATGCCAAGGGCGAGGCCCACACTGACGGTGGTCTTGCCAATACCTGCCTTGGTGGGGGTGATGGCGGTGACCAGGATCAACTTGTGCTGGCGGATCTTTTCCTCGTCGATCAACTGCTCGGGGACCTTGGCTACGTATTTGCCATACAGCTCCAGATCGTCCTCCGAGATGCCTAACTGTTCTGCAACTTCCCGGATGGGTTTCAACGGAGTCTCTCTTGCGATCTCAATGTCTGTCTTCATGATAAGATATTTATGTATAGGTATGTATAGATTGCTATTTGTAACGGTCGCCCCAGAGTTGTCTCATGCGCTCGTGGAGCTTGTCCTCGGCGGGATTGGGCTGGGGCTCCCAGAAACGGGCACTGGTGGCCCCATCGGGCAGGAACTGCTGCTCGACGAAGTGCCCCTTGTAGTCGTGGGCATACTTATAGTCCTTGCCATAGCCCAACTGGCTCATCAGTTTGGTGGGTGCATTGCGCAGATGCAGGGGCACAGGCAGATTGCCGCTCTGCTGGACATACTGCAGGGCCGAATTGATGGCATTGTAGGCCGAATTGCTCTTGGGGCTAGTGGCCAGGTAGACCGTTGCCTCGGCCAGAGGAATACGGCCCTCGGGCCAGCCCAACTTCATCACAGCATCGAATGCCGCATTGGCCAGCAACAGGGCATTGGGATTGGCCAGGCCGATGTCCTCGCTGGCACTGATGACCAGTCGGCGGGCAATGAAGGCGGGATCCTCGCCACCCTCGATCATGCGGGCCAACCAATAGATGGCGCCATCGGGGTCGCTGCCACGGATGCTCTTGATGAAGGCGGAGATGATGTCGTAGTGCATCTCGCCGTCCTTGTCATAGGCCAGGGGATTCTGCTGCAAGCGGTCGGTGACCAGCTCGTCGGTGACAACAAGCTTCTCCCCTGCCCCCACAGACTCGCTGAGCAACTCCATGATGTTCAGGAGTTTGCGAGCATCGCCTCCGCTGAATCGCAGCAGAGCATCTGTCTCCCTCAGCTCGACATCCATCTCCCTGAGCACAGGGTCCTTCTCCAGCACTCGGTCGACCAGGCCCAGCAGGTCGTCCCGTTCCAGCGACTTGAGCACATAGACCTGGCAACGGCTGAGGAGAGGACGAATGACCTCGAAAGAGGGATTCTCGGTGGTGGCACCAATGAGGGTGACCACACCCTGCTCTACCGCGCCCAGGAGGCTGTCCTGCTGCGACTTGCTGAATCGGTGGATCTCGTCGATGAAGAGGATGGGGCTGGCGGTGTTGAAGAAGCGGTTGGCCTTGGCCTTCTCGATGACGTCACGGACATCCTTGACACCGCTGGTGACAGCCGAGAGGGTGTAGAAGGGCAACTGCAACTGATGGGCTATGATATTGGCCAGCGTGGTCTTTCCTACCCCGGGAGGGCCCCAGAGTATGAAGCTGGAAACTCGGCCTGCATCTATCATCCGACGCAAGACGGCTCCCTCGCCTACCAAATGACGCTGACCGATGTAATCATCGAGCGTCACAGGACGCATTCTTTCTGCTAGTGGTTGCATATTGATGACAAAGATACAATTTTATCACGAAAAGGAAAACGAAAACGAAAACATTTTATATCTTTGTATCATGAAAATACATGTCGTGAGTTTCCAAGTGCCTTTTCCCCCGGATTACGGAGGGGCTATCGACGTGTATTACAAGTTGAAGTACCTGCACGAGAGAGGGGACTACGTGGTGCTGCACACTTATGAGTACGACCATCCCCGACACGAGCAGAAATTGCTAGAGGTGGTGGACGAGGTGCACTACTATGAGCGCAAAACCGGAATCCTCTCGCAACTCGGTCTGCTGCCCTATATCGTGAAGTCGAGAAGCGACGAACAGTTGGTCCAGAACCTGCTTGCTGATGACAGCCCCATCTTGTTCGAAGGACTGCACTGCTGCTATTCGCTGCCGGACAATCGGCTGAAAGACAGGAAGAAGCTGGTGCGCATGCACAATATCGAGCATGATTACTATCGACTGCTGGCCGAGCAGAGTGGATGGAACTGGCGAAGGCTGTATTACAGGCTGGAGGCGTGGAAGCTGCGCCGGTATGAACCGGTGCTGAGGCATGCCAGCGAGATCCTGGCCATCACCGATGCGGATAGGGATGAACTGCAAGCCCGGTACCCGGATGTGGCCACGCGCACCCTGCCCTGCTTCTTCGACATGGAATGTGTGGAGGACACTGGTGGGACAGAGCCCTATCTGCTGTACCAGGGCAACCTGGGTGTGGACGAGAACATCAGGGTGGTCAGATACCTCACGGAAGAACTGTATGTGAAGCGAAATACGCCCTACCCGCTCATCGTTGCAGGCAGGAACCCCAGCCCAAGATTGCAAACCGAGATCGGGAATTTTCCGAAAATTACACTTATCGCCAATCCCTCGGACGAGGAAATGTCAAATTTGTTGGCAAAGGCGCGTGTCAACCTGCTACTGACATTCCAGCCCACTGGCATCAAACTGAAGCTGATGAATGCCCTCTGCAAGAGTCGGGGCTACTGCGTCGTGAATGAGGAGATGCTGCATGGCAACAACTTGCGCACTTTGTGTCATGTGGTCACCAATGCAAGCGAACTGGCAAACAGCATCGGCGAACTGATGGCAAGTACGCCTGATGCGGAATCACTCCGCCAGAGAAAGCAATTTATCGAACAAAACTACATAAAATGAAAAAGGCCCGAATCTCACGACTCAGCCCTTTCAAATAGGTATTAGTTTTTAAGGTAAAAAGATTGTTTTCAGAATAACGTGCTGCAAAGTTACTCCTAAATTGAGACAAAGGCAAACTTTTTTATATGTTATTCAGCATATTTTTCCGATTTTTTCCGTTTTGTTATGAAGATATGGGAATTTTGTAGTACATTTGTAGAGTAATAATAAATAAGGTATATGGCAACAATTGAAAATACAGAGGCTCCCAAGGAGAAAAGCCTCAATTTTATCGAACAGCAAGTGAAGGCCGATCTGGCCGAGGGTAAGAACGGCGGAAGACTGCAGACCCGTTTCCCACCCGAACCCAATGGATACCTGCACATCGGACATGCCAAGGCCATCGCTATGGATTTCGGCGTCGCTGAGAAGTTTGGCGGCGTCTGCAATCTGCGTATGGACGACACCAACCCCCAGAAGGAGGACACCGAATATGTAGAGGCCATCAAGAAGGACATCGAGTGGCTCGGATTCAAGTGGGGCAACATCTACTATGCCTCGGATTACTTCCAGGACCTGTGGGATTTTGCCGAGTGGTGTATCCTGAATGACCGTGCCTACATCGACGAGCAGACGAGCGAGGAGATAGCAGCCCAGAAGGGCACCCCCACCGAGCCTGGCACCAACAGCCCCTACCGCAATCGTCCTGCCGAGGAGAGCCTCGCCCTCTTCCGTGAGATGAACAGCGGCAACGTGGAGCCCGGTAAGATGATCCTGCGTGCCAAGATAGACATGGCAAGCCCCAACATGCACTTCCGCGACCCCATCATGTATCGCGTGCTGAACCTGCCCCACTGGCGCACCGGCAACAAGTGGAATGCCTATCCCATGTATGACTTCACCCATGGACAGAGCGACTATCTGGAGGGAGTGACCCACTCGATCTGCACCCTGGAGTTTGTGCCCCATCGCGACCTCTACGACCTGTTTGTAACCTGGATCAAGGAGTGGAAGGGCGAGACCGAAAACATCGAGGATAACCGTCCTCGCCAGTTTGAGTTCAACAAGTTGAACCTCAACTATACGCTGATGAGCAAGCGCAATCTGCTCATCCTGACCAAGGAGCAGGTAGTCAACGGATGGGACGACCCCCGCATGCCTACCATCTGCGGTATTCGTCGTCGCGGATACAGCCCCCAGGGTGTGCTCAACTTCATCGACAAGATCGGCTACACCACCTTCGACGCACTGAACGACATCAAACTGATGGAGGCTGCCATCCGTGAGGACCTGAACAAGCGTGCCATCCGAGTAAGCGCTGTCGTCAACCCCGTCAAACTGGTGATCGACAACTATCCCGAGGGCAAGGTGGAGGAGATGACCGCCATCAACAATCCCGAGAACGAGGCAGACGGAACACACGTAATCGAGTTCAGCCGCGAGCTGTGGATAGAGCGTGAGGACTTTATGGAAGACGGCGGCAAGAAGTTCCTTCGTCTGGGTCCTGGCAAGGAGGTGCGCCTGAAGAATGCCTACATCATCAAGTGTGACGAGGATCCCGAGAAGTGCATCGTCAAGGATGCCGAGGGCAACATCGTCGAGATACACGCTGAATACGATCCCGAGAGCAAGAGCGGCATGCCCGGAGCTGACCGTCGCATCAAGGGCAAGACCCTGCACTGGGTGAGCTGCGCACATAGCGTGGAGGCCGAGGTTCGCAACTATGCTTGCCTCTGGACCTGCGAGAATCCCCGTGATGCCATCAAGCAATACGAGAAGGAGAATGGCGTACGAGGCATCGATGCTATGCGCCCCTTCCTGAATCCCGACAGTCTGCGCATCAACAAGCATGCCTACATCGAGAAATATGCCGCTACCCTGCCCGAACTGAGCTATCTGCAGTTCCAGCGTATCGGTTACTTCAACGTGGATCCCGACAGCACTCCCGACCACCCCGTCTTCAACAAGACCGTGGACCTGAATGCACCCAAATTCTAAGAATGCGAGGAGAAGACCTTTCGTTTTTTGAAGAAGAGGAATTCAAGGAGGCACTAGAAGCCTACGAGAATATGCTACAAGGCTATGGGTCGGCTTATCTGGATGCAGACGAGCTGACCGACATTGCCGAGTACTATATGGTCCATGGCCGTAGGGAAGATGCGATGGATTGCATCAATTATGCGCTGGAGCTCCATCCCGGAAGCGTGGACCCCCAGGTCTTTCTCTCCCGACAAGCCATGTTCGACGGCAACCTGCCCGAGGCATGGGCCATCTGCAAGAAGATAGAAGACCAGGACGACCGAGAAGTGCAGCTGCTCACTGCCGAGCTGTGGATGAGGGAACAGAAACCCAAAATTGCCTTCAACTTCCTCATCGACATCTATTCGTCGCTGAAACACGGCAAGGTGGACTTCCTGAAAGACAGCGTCGACATCTTCCTGGACTATGCCGTCTTTGACCTGCCACTCACGCTCATCGAGTCGTTGCTGGAGTTGGTTCCCTTTGATGCAGAAGCCTGGACCATGATGGCAGAGGCACAATCTGGGCTCAATCACTTTGAGGACGCTCTGGAAGCTTGCGATTACGCGCTTGCCATCAGCGAAAAGGGGTATCGACCCAAACTGATCAAGGCCAATGCCCTGTTTCAACTGGACAAGCCCGAGGAGGCACACAAGCTCTATCAGGAATACATCAAGCACCGCCCTCAGGAGGAAACAGCAAGGTTCCTCGATGCCGTTTGTCTGATGTCGCTGACCAGATACGAGGAGGCTCTGGACATACTGGAAAAACTGAGCGAGAGCAACGAACCTACCATCAGTCGACAAACTATTCCCTATCGATGCGTGTGCTACCTCAACCTGGGAGAATGGGAAAAGTACCTGCACTATCTGCCCCTAGCTGTGGAGCAGGAACGAGATCTTACAGCCTATCTGCTGGAATCGTACTATCCGGGTGTGCTGCCCGAGCAGTACTTTGAATACACCTGCACCAAGATGGGCAATGACAAAAACAACGAGACGCCCTTCTAGAGCGCCCTTGCCGAGATAAAGCAACCGCCTTGTTTTCCCAACAGGAACGACAAGGCGGTTGTTTGTATTAACTGCGACTGGTCTGCAAACCGGTCTTGCTCAGCGACATCTCTACGAAGCGAGCTCGGTCATTGGGCCTGTTTTCCTGCAAGATCTGTCGGATGCGGGCTGCAGCCTGAGGATCCTTGGCCACCATATAGAGGAAACCGCCTCCTCCAGCTCCGGGAAGCTTGTAACCCAGGCAGTAATCCTTTACCATATTTATAATAGCTTCTACAGAGTCGGGATTGGTGCCAGCATCCAGTGCCTTGTTCTGCTCCCAGCTCTTGCCTATCAATCGGCCCACATGAGTGAAGTCATTGCGAAGGATGGCCTTGTAGAGGTCCATCGCATGCTCCTTCATCTCGGCCAAGAGGGCAAGGCGCTCTGTCTCATAGAGGAACATGCCCTGGACAATCTCGGCCAGTATCTTCTTGGCCGTACGAGTGATGCCGGTGTAGTACAACAGATGGCAAGGTTGGTTCTCGGGGTCGGTGTAGATGTTCTCGGGCAACCAACGAATCTCGGGAGTCTGCTCGAAACCGCCCTGGGTACGCAACAACTTGATGCCATGCAAGACGCCTCCGTACTGGTCCTGCCAACCACCGCCGGTGGTGAGCAACTGCTCGAGCACCAGGGTGCGATTACAGATCTCGGTACGATCCCAGGCGAGACCGCAGAAGTCGCTGATAGCACCCAACACGGTGGATGCCAAGATGCTGCTGGTGCCCAATCCACTGCCTGCAGGGATAGCACTGAGCAGGGTCACCTCGATACCACAGCCGAAATCACGCAACTGCTGTTCCAGGGTCTGGTACTTGTTGACCGAGAACTGAGGCATGAAACCGGCAAGACACAGTGCTGCCTTGGGAATAGAGAACGGACTGCCGACACGGGCAAAGTCCTGCAATTCCTCGTAAGTGCGTACTATCTCGAGTGCACCGAGGTCGATGCTTCGCAGAATGATGACGGGCTCTTTCGAGGGCTTAACGTAGGTTTGCAAGGGGGGCTGGCCATTGAGCTCGATGGCCAAGTTGACAACATCACCTCCGCTAGTCAGACAATAGGGAGGCGTGTCGGTCCATCCACCTGCGATATCAATACGAACGGGGCTACGACCCCAGACAATCTGGTCGCTGTAGACATCGAGATGGGGCTCTTGCTTGTGTGCAAGCACATTCTCGGTCAATCCCTCGCGCAGCAGTGAAAATGCCTTTTGGCTATCGCTCGAGCCATCTTCCCCTCTCAGATTCTTCAGTCTGCTGCGGAACATGTGGTCATTGATTCGCTTCAGCAGAGGCTCTGTCTCGGGAAGAGGAGCAGGTTCGGGTACACCCAACTTCTGGAACTCGTGGGCCAAATCATCCAGATTGGTCTGATAGAAGACGCTGCTGCGATGATTTTCTGCCAACGCTACCAGGTTCTCTCGTCTCAGGGAGAGGCGCTGCTGCTGCAGGCGACGCAGATTGGCTCGGTCGGAAATCTCGTTGGCACACAGCTTCTCGGCACTAGCATACAGGGCCTTTCCTGCCTCGTCCTCGCCAGTCAACATCCACACAAGCATACGACCCATGTCCTCGATGTTGTCGGTAACAGGGAATATGCGGCTAGCTTGCAGGTCGGTGTTGCCATAGATGTCATCGGGATTCAGGTCATGTACTGATAACCACTCGGTTACGGGCTGTCCCAGATAGGTGACAGAGGCATCGTGCAAGTCGCCTCGGAAAGCATCATTGAAGCCATAGGGACGCAACACGTACTGTGTCTCTCCCATGGGGACCACATCGACACAGACGCCCTGAGAGAGGTTGACCTTCCAATCATTCTGGGGTACACCCGTGATGATGTTGTTGGCAGAAAGCGTCCATTGAGCACCTACCCACGAGTTCTCTATCCATGTATTCTGATTATCTGCCGTGAGAGGAATGTCCTTGTGGGCATTTTGGATGAAGATCGAGGGGTGAGGCTTGACACCGAGATGCATGATGGCACGCTGGTCGTACACCAGATTCTGGATGCTGACCGTGCTGCTGATCATCTCGCGGCTGGTGCCATAGTGATAAAACTCGCCATCCTGGAGAGGAAGTATGGCCACACTCAACTGGGCCAACTCATCGTCCTGGAGGGTGGGATGCTCGCCCAGCGAACAACCAAAGTCGCTGTAGAGGTCGTAATTGACTATCTCCTCGCCACGAGAACTGCGTTTCATCAGGAGTTCGACAGCACGATCGCTGAGCAACCAGATGCCGATATCCATCAGGAAGAGGTGGGTGTGCATCAACTGGCCCAAGGTCTCTACCGAGGGCTTCTGGAGCATATAATCCAGACGATCGGGTGTCTCACGACGTGACACAAACACGCCATGATTCTTGGCCAGAGAAGGATCTACCCAGAGTCCATAGCAGACCACGTCGGCCTCGGGAATCTCCTGGAGTTTGCCAGCACGGATGTAGACATCACCACTAGCAATCAGCGTATGGAGACTATCGGGAGCTGCCTTCATGATGCGCTCATAGAGAGGCAACTGGAGTTGCAACAGATTCTGAGAAAGACGCTGTCCTCGTTCCCAACGGAAAACGGGTATGGGAGTCAGCATCTTGCCACTGGGAGCATAGCCCGGCAAGCGACGACTCTGACCTCCTGCATGCAGCAGGATGCGTTTTTCCTGTCCTAGCCAAGACTGGAAATCGGTGTCAGGAGCCCAACTCTGTTGGCAAGCACGGAGCAGCCAATTGGTTCCTCCACCACTACCCAACTTTGCTCCGACAGGATCACTTGTGCAGAAATACTCTTCGTGCGAGACTTCTTCTACATCGTGGAAACAATCCACCAAATTAGGTGGCAAGGACAGCAACTTTTTCATGTATCGATATTTATTCTATGTTTAGCGTTCAGCACGCATGGGATTATTCAGGAAATCCTCGTAAGATAGACGGATTCCGTCTTCCAACTCGGTCTTATAGGTCCAACCCAGACCTGCGGCCTTACTTACATCCAGCAGTTTGCGAGGGGTGCCATTGGGCTTTGAACTATCCCACAGGATCTCGCCCTCGTAGCCGATGACTTTGGCAACAAGCTCGGTCAGTTCCTTGATAGTCAGTTCCTTGCCAGTACCGGCGTTGACGGTCTCGTTGCCACTGTAGTTGTTCATCAGGAACACACACAGGTTGGCCAGGTCGTCGACATACAGGAACTCGCGCAGGGGACTGCCATCGCCCCAACAAGTGACAGAGGTGAGCCCTTGCTCCTTGGCCTCGTGGAAACGACGAATCAGAGCGGGCAACACGTGACTATGTGTGGGGTGGTAATTATCATTGGGGCCATACAGATTGGTAGGCATCACACTGATGTAGTCGGTGCCATACTGACGATTCAGAAACTCGCAATACTTCAGACCACTTATCTTGGCCAGAGCGTATGCCTCGTTGGTCTTTTCCAACTCGCTGGTCAACAGGCAACTCTCGGGCATGGGCTGGGGTGCCATACGAGGATAGATGCAGCTGGAACCCAGGAACTCGAGTTTCTTACATCCGTTCTTCCAAGCTGCATTGATGACATTCATCTCGAGCATCATGTTGTCATACATGAAGTCGGCCAGAGCAGACTGATTGGCAATGATGCCACCCACTTTGGCTGCAGCCAGAAAGACATACTCGGGGCGCTCCTGAGCAAAGAAGTCCTTGACGGCTTGCTGGTCGATGAGGTCCAGCTCCTTGTGGGTGCGTGTAATGATATTGGTATAGCCCTGGCGCTGCAATTCGCGCACAATGGCCGAACCTACCATTCCTCTATGTCCTGCGACATAGATCTTTGCATCTTTGTTCATCATTTTACCAGTCCTTTCTCCAGATATTCAGCCAAGTTGGTGCGCATAACCGATGCCACATGATCGGCAGCAACCTTCTCCATGTCATGCTTTACCATGATCTGCACCAACTGCTCGAATGTGGTGGTCTGGGGATTCCAACCCAGTTCGCGCTTTGCCTTCGAGGGATCTCCCCA
The DNA here is from genome assembly GCA_045600505.1 of Bacteroidaceae bacterium. GTDB lineage: Bacteria > Bacteroidota > Bacteroidia > Bacteroidales > Bacteroidaceae > Physcousia. The sequence continues at coordinate 29,311 of JAZRYA010000059.1, read as the reverse complement.
GAGGTTGACCACATCGGTAGGACGATAGAAATCGGGGCTAACTGCCACCACTACCTTGTTGGTCTTCACATCGATACCCTTCTCGTCGATGCCTTCGCCCTCCCAACGAAGTTCGATGCCTGCATGATGGAATGCCAGAGTTGCAAACTCGCGCACAGTGTGCTGCACACCAGTAGCAATGACGAAGTCCTCGGGCTTGTCGTGCTGCAGGATGAGCCACATGCACTCGACATAATCCTTGGCATAACCCCAGTCACGCAGACTGTCGAGGTTACCCAGATAGAGGCAATCCTGCTTGCCCTGAGCTATACGAGCAGCAGCCAGGGTGATCTTGCGAGTCACAAAAGTCTCGCCTCGGCGCTCACTCTCGTGATTGAACAGGATACCCGAGCAGCAGAACATATTATAGGCCTCGCGATACTCCTTGATGATCCAGTAGCCATAGAGCTTGGCCACAGCATAGGGGCTGTAGGGATGGAAGGGGGTGTTCTCGTTCTGAGGAACCTCCTCGACCTTGCCATAAAGCTCGCTGGTAGAGGCCTGATAGATGCGGCATGTGTCCTCGAGATGATTGGTGCGAACTGCCTCCAGAATACGCAGAACACCCACGGCATCTACGTCGGCAGTAAACTCAGGTGCGTCGAAGCTGACCTGAACATGGCTCTGGGCTGCCAAGTTATAGATTTCAGTGGGCATAACCTTGCCTACCAATTTCACCAGAGACATAGAGTCACCCATGTCTGCATAGTGCAGATGGAAATGAGGAGTACCCTCGAGGTGAGCAATACGCTCACGATAATCGACTGACGAACGACGGATAATGCCATGTACCTCGTAGCCCTTGGCCAAGAGAAACTCTGACAAATAACTACCGTCCTGACCCGTTACGCCAGTGATCAATGCAACTTTTTTGTTTTCCATTTTATATAAACCGTTTTTTAGAGTCTTTTCTAGCAGTCCTACTCGCTGAACTGCTTGATGCGTTGCTCCTCATCCAACTTGCAGATGAGCAGCACATCGTCCTTTTCCGCTACGATATAGCCATCCAAGCCCTGGACAACCACCTTGCATTCTTGGGTAGTGTGTATGATGCAATTACTTGTCTCATACGTCTTTATATTCTCTCCGATGAGAGCATTACCATTCAGGTCTCGCTCGCTGTTCTCGCGCAGAGAACCCCATGTGCCCAGATCGCTCCACCCAAATGACGAGGGCATCACGAAGATTTCCTCGGCCTTCTCCAGGATGGCATAATCGACAGAAATATTGGGGCACTGAGGGAAACGCTCATCGATGGCAGCCTGCTCCTGCTCTGTGCCATAGATGGTCAACATGCTCTCAAAAATATCAGAAATCTCGGGCTGATAGATGCGAAGAGCATTGACTATCGTGCTGACATTCCACAGGAAGATTCCTGCATTCCAGAAGAAGTTGTTCTTGGCAACATACTTCTGCGCAGTCTCCAGATCGGGCTTCTCGCGGAAGGTGTCTACTCGGTAGACCTCCTTGTTACGAGCGCTGGAAGCAGAAAGATCGGCCTGGATGTAACCATATCCCGTCTCGGGACGAGTGGGCTTCATACCCAAGGTTACAATGGCGTCGGTCTCGGCTGCAAAGCTCAGTCCCGACTTGATAACACGATGAAACTCTGCAACATTCATCACGATATGGTCACTAGGAGTCACCACGATGTTGGCTTTGGGGTTCAATTTCTTGATGCGCCAACTCACATATGCAATGCAGGGAGCTGTATTTCTGCGACAGGGTTCGCACAGGATGTTACCCTCGGGAATCTCGGGCAACTGCTGGCGAACGATGTCCTTGTATGAGGCACTGGTCACCACCCAAACGTTTTCGGGGGAAACCACACCATTAAATCTATCAAATGTCAGCTGTATCAGGCTTCGGCCACAGCCCATCACGTCAACAAATTGCTTGGGATAATCGGGAGTGCTCATAGGCCAGAATCGACTGCCTACGCCACCTGCCATGATAACAAGATGATTATTTTTTTCGACCATAATTCCTTCTTTCTACAAAACGTCAAAGTATAACATTGCAAAATTAGTGTATTTTTCGCAATTATTTCCTCTATTTGGACTTGAAAATAGGGTTGATGTTAGATTTTGTGTCTTTTTCTTGAGGTAAATCAATTTTATTTTTATCTTTGCAAAGCAAACTAACAAATTATGAGCCACAACTGCAAATTACTAACCTGCGCGCCACTACCCAAAGTTCGCATCGGACTTATCGGACTTGGAGCAAGAGGAATAGCCACCGTATCCCGATACATGGCCATTCCCGAGGCAGAAATTGTGGCCATAAGCGACCTGAAACGCCCCAATCTGCAACAAGCCATCTCGTTGCTGGCCGAGCACGGGAAACCGGCACCTAGCATCTTCTGCGGCGAGGACAGATGGATGTACATCTGTGAGGACAGGAATGTCAATCTCGTCATCATCTGCACCGATTGGGATTCGCATGCCGACATGGCCACCTATGCCATGAAGTGTGGCAAGCATGTGGCACTGGAGGTTCCTGCCGCCATGACTGTGCGCGAATGTTGGCAACTGGTGCACACCGCCGAGGAGACCCAGCGCCATTGCATCATGCTCGAGAACTGCTGCTACGACACCTTCCATCTGGGTGTAATGGGGATGAAGATGTCGGGGATTTTCGGAGATATTCACCACTGCGAGGGAGCCTATATACACGACCTGCGTACATCGCATCCCAAGGACGACAACAGCAGCACGCTGCACAAGGGTTGGATGCAATGCACCACCGAGACTCACGGAGGCAATCCCTACCCCACTCACGGGCTGGGTCCTGTGTGTCAACTGCTTGATATCAACCACGGTGACAAGTTGAATAGAATCACCTCGATGACAGCAACCAATTGCATATCCAACAGCCTCATCAGCACCGAACAAGGGCGCACCATACTGCTGCAATTCGACGAGACCACCCCACGACCTTACAGCAGACTGCAGACCCTCTGTGGCACAAAAGGATATGTCCAGAAATATCCACACCCTTCTCTGCAGATAGACGGCAGTAAGGTGCTCAGCGGAAGAGAGGCCGTGAAGTACGTAGAATCCTTCCAGAGCCAGGAGATGAAATCCATCATACAGCAAGGCTACGAGTTGGATGTTCCCAACGTGATGAACTATGCGATGGACCGCAGAATGGTAGATGCCTTGCTCGAGGGAAAGCCTCTCGACATGGACGTGTATGATGCTGCACTCTGGTCTTGTATCACCGAATTGTCTGCTCGATCGGCAGAAATGGGTGGAGCACCCATCGACATTCCCGACTTTACAAACGGAAACTGGAAATAAGAGTACTCTTTCGAGGGCAAAACAGTACTCTTTTTGGGCAAAAAGTGTACTCTTTCGGAGCAAAAAGAGTACTCTCTCGGGGCCAGACATGTACTCTCTCTGGCAGGACACCACGAACAGGTAGCATGAATCAAGTAAATTGTCGATTTCCGAGCCTTTCTGCCTCGAAAAAAGCAAGACAAAGGGGCTGAGGGATTGACCTAAGTCAAGGAATACGACCTCAAGGGCAATGATTCTATAATATATAGGTATTATTGCTGGCAGAATCGCTAACTTTGCGATAAATTAGAACAAAAAAAGCAAGAAATAATGAAAGCATTTGTATTTCCTGGACAGGGTGCACAGTTCACTGGCATGGGCAAGGAGCTGTATGAGAACAACCCTGTAGCAAAAGAGCTGTTTGAGAAAGCCAACGAAATCCTGGGCTTCCGTATCACCGATATCATGTTTGAGGGAACTGCAGAAGAGCTGAAGCAGACCAAGGTAACTCAGCCTGCCGTCTTCCTGCATAGTGTAATCACAGCCATCTGCATGGGCGACGAGTTCCAGCCCGACATGGTGGGCGGCCACTCACTGGGAGAATTCAGTGCACTGGTTGCTGCTGGCGCACTCAGTTTCGAGAGCGGTCTGCGTCTGGTGTACGCTCGTGCCATGGCTATGCAGAAGGCTTGCGAGGCTGCCCCTGGCACCATGGCAGCTATCATCAACCTGAGCGACGAGGTGGTGGAAAACATCTGCGCCGAGGTGAGCACCGAGGGTAATGTGGTGGTTCCTGCCAATTACAACTGCCCCGGCCAGCTGGTCATCAGCGGTAATGTGGATGCCGTAAATCAGGCTTGCGAGAAGCTGAAGGCTGCTGGTGCCAAGCGTGCACTGGTGCTGCCCGTGGGAGGCGCATTCCATAGCCCCCTGATGCAGCCCGCCAAGGACGAGTTGCAGGAGGCCATCGAGGCAACCGAGTTCTCTACTCCCCGTTGCCCCATCTACCAGAACGTAGACGCTCAGGCACACACCGATGCTGCTGAGATCAAGGCCAATCTGATTGCTCAGCTGACAGCATCGGTACGCTGGACTCAAGAGACCAACAACATGTTGGCTGCAGGCGCCACCGAATTCACAGAGTGTGGTCCTGGCAAGGCACTCCAAGGCATGATTTCCAAGATTGCCAAGGGGGTAGAAGGCATCACAATACAAGGAATCTAAATAGGTAAAGTCTGGGCAGGACATACAGCCCACTGACCCGTAAAGGTATATAAGGTAATAATGAAGGAAAAGATTGTAATTTACCAGGTGTTTACCCGCCTGTTTGGTAACGACAACCGCTGGTGTGAACCCAACGGCGACAAGGTGACCAACGGCTGTGGTAAGATGGCAGACTTCACACCTCGGGCCCTCGAGCAGATCAAGGGCCTAGGCGCGACTCACATCTGGTACACCGGCATCATCGAGCATGCCACACAGACAGACAACACATTGTACGGAATTCCCCTCGACCAACCCTCTGTTGTCAAGGGCAAGGCAGGATCGCCCTACGCTATCAAGGACTACTTCGACATCGATCCTGATATCGCCACCAGCATCCCCGCCCGTATGAGCGAGTTTGAGGCCCTGGTGGAGAGAACCCACGAGGCTGGTCTGAAGATGATCATCGACTTTGTTCCCAACCATGTCGCTCGCCAGTACCATAGCGATGTCTGCCCCGATGGCGTGCAAGACCTGGGTGAAGGTGACAATTACAATGTTGCATTTGACCCCAACAACAACTTCTACTACATCCCTGGTGAGGAGTTGCACGCTCAGGACTTCGACCTGGAGGGCTATCACGAGTCGCCTGCCAAGGCTACCGGAAACGATGTGTTCAGTTCATGGCCCTGTCGCAACGACTGGTACGAGACGGTAAAGCTGAACTATGGTGTGGACTATCAGGGTGGCCGAGCTCTGCACTTCGACCCCATCCCCTCTACCTGGAGCAAGATGGTGCAGATTCTGCTCTTCTGGGCTGCAAAGGGCATCGACGGTTTCCGCTGCGACATGGCCGAGATGGTGCCTGTGGAGTTCTGGAGTTGGGCTATTCCTCAGGTCAAGGAGCAGTACCCCGAGATTGATTTCATCGCCGAAGTGTACAATCCTGCACAGTACAACAGCTACATCCACGAGGGTCATTTCGACTATCTCTACGACAAAGTGGGCCTCTATGACTGTCTGCGTGCCATCGTCTGTGGTTATGCTCAGGCAAGCGACATCACCCGTTGCTGGCAGAATGTGGATCCCATCAAGGAGCACATGCTCAATTTCCTGGAGAATCACGACGAACAGCGACTGGCCAGTGATTACTTCGCTGGCAACGCTGAGTTTGGTCGTGCTCCGCTGATTGTGAGTGCATGCATGGGTACCAACCCCATGATGATCTACTTTGGCCAGGAGTTGGGCGAACGAGGCATGGACGCTGAGGGATTCAGTGGACGTGACGGTCGCACCACCATCTTTGACTATTGGACCGTAGACAGCATCCGCAGATGGCGTAACGAGGGGCGTTTTGATAATCGTCAGCTCACTCCCAACGAAGTGACACTGCAGCAATTCTACAGCCGTGTGCTGGGCCTCTGCAACAGTGAAGCTGCCTTGCGCGAGGGCGACTTCTATGATTTGATGTACGCCAACCCTCGCACCGATCACTTCAACCCTGGCAAGCACTATGCTTTCCTACGTCGCAAAGACAACGAGGTAATCCTGGCCGTGGTGAACTTTGACGATTTTGACGCTGAGATAGAGGTTAATATCCCCCAACACGTATTCGAGTACTACGGAATCCCCGAAACCGACGCTATCGTGGCAGAGGGATTGTTGGTAGGATGTCCCTTCCACATCAGTTTCAACGCCAACCAGCCCACCAAACTGCTGGTTCCTGCCCACAATGGTCGTATGCTGAAGATGAAATTCTAGAGGTACAACGCCTTACGATACGCATTGCAGAGTCATCCGATCGGGTGGCTCTGCTTGTTTATCAAGCAAGCACAAGTCTATCTGGACCACACCATACAACAAAAGCGTAGCGCGATACTACGCGCTACGCTTAGTCTATGATTGAGATTTTCGAAAAGTCTGATGCAATTTATTGCCTTCCCTTCTCGTCCAAGTAAGAATCCTTGAAACCGAGGAAATAGAGTACACCATCCAGTCCTATGGTGTTAATACTCTGCTTGGCATTGGCTACCACACGGGGTTTTGCATGGAAAGCGATGCCCAAACCTGCGACAGAGAGCATGGGAAGATCGTTGGCACCATCGCCTACAGCAATGGTCTGAGCCAAGTCCACCTTTTCCACCTGAGCAATCAGGCGCAGCAGCTCAGCCTTGCGAGTGCCATCTACCACCTCGCCGGTATATCGGCCAGTAAGATGTCCAGTCTCGTCTACCTCCAGCTCGTTGGCATAGACATAATCGATTCCGTATTTCTTCTGCAGATATTCTCCAAAGAAGGTGAATCCTCCGCTCAGGATAGCAATCTTGTAGCCATAGCGTTTCAGGACATACATCAGGCGCTCCACACCTTCTGTAATGGGCATGTGCTCAGCTATATCCTGCATCACACTCACATCGAGCCCCTTCAGCAATGCCACGCGACGGGTGAAACTTTCCTTGAAGTCTATCTCACCACGCATAGCACTCTCGGTGATTGCGCGCACCTGCTCTCCCACTCCGGCACGATCTGCCAACTCGTCGATGCACTCTGTCTGTATCAGGGTTGAGTCCATATCGAAACAGATAAGGCGACGCATACGGCGATACATGTTATCGAGCTGGAACGAGCAATCCATCTCCTGTTCGGTAGAGAGGGACATCAGTCTGCGATGCAGTTCCTGCTTGTCGCGAGGTGTGCCACGTACGGAGAACTGTATGCACGCACGTACCTTATCTTTATCTGCCTCCAAGGGAGGGCGTCCAGAAAGACGTGTGATAGCATCGATGTTGAGGTCCTGATCGGCAATGACCTGGGTGACAGCCTCTATCTGGCGAGCAGTGAGTTTGCGGCCCAGGACGGTCAGAATGTAACGGTTCTTGCCTTGACGGCCTACCCAAGCATTATACTCGTCGGTGCCTACAGGGAAGAAGCGTACATTGACGCCCAACTCGGCTGCCTTGAAGAGGATGTTCTTCATCACTCTACCCGAGTTCTCCTCGCTCACGCGAATCAGAATACCAAGCGAGAGAGTCTTATGGATATCGGCCTGACCAATGTCCATGATATCAGCATCGTACTGGGCAAGTATGCCCATAATACTTGCGGTCAAGCCAGGGCGATCCTCGCCAGTGATGCGGATAAGTATAAGTTCTTCTTCCATTGCGTCAGAACAGGATTACAAGCGCTCGTAACCCCACTGGTCGAGGATGGGGCCCCATGCCTCGTTGACCATCTGTACGGTACGAGGATCATAAGAATACTTGTTCTTCTTGTAGCCCTTCTTAGACTCGACATACTTCTCGATGAGGGGCTTAGCTTCAACCCAGCCAGGGATATTCAGCTCGCGATAGATGCGCTCGGTAATGACCATAGCATCTTTCTCAAACTCCTCAAACTTCACCTCAAAAAGGTTGCCCTCGGGGATGTACTTCTTCTGCTCCTGATAGGCATCATGCAGCTCCTTGTAACCATAGAGGATGTTACGCTCCATCTCGTCCAAGGGGATGCTATGCAACTCCAGAGGACCAATAGTCTGGGTGAAGAATGAACGAGAACTCTCGAACACAGTATAAGGTTCGCGAATGAGGTAGATGAACTTGGCATTGGGGAACATCTCCACCAGGGTCTTCACCTTTCCGGTGTGAGGAGGATTCTTGCTGAGGAACTGTGCATCCTTGACATTGCGGCGGCTATTCCACATCGAAATCTTGACCAGTTTCATAAACTGCTCCTTGAAGTCGGCGATTTCATCCTCCTTGGCATCCTTCATGGTCAGGAAGCGGTCGCAATACTCCTGCATACGCTCGGGAAACATCCAGAAATTGTAGTAGGTGTAAGGACACATGTTCTGCAAGGCAAATTCCTCTTCCTGAGGCAGATCGGGAGCCAGCTCCATGTTATCTGTAGGACGGTGATTGGGCATGAGCCATCCCATCACGGGCTTGAAGAGGCCCTGCAATGCCATCATATAATGAGGGAACACGGTCTGATAGGTGGTTGTGTATCCGAAGCGGGGATCCTGGGCAAAAATGTTGTGTACAAAAGTAGTGCCACTGCGCCAATGTCCCAGAATGAACACAGGGTCGTGCTGAAGGGGTTCCTCGGCCAGTTTCGTCTTGTAGACACGATTCTGCAAGGGAGTAGTGAGGCTCAACAAACGGCAGATACACTTGGTAAGGATATACTTGCCACGCTTGTTGGGGGCTACCTTCTGGTCCTTGGTCAGGGTCTTGAAAGTCTTCCAGTCGGCACCCACCAGGGTGTTGACAGGAAGCTTACTGAATTCTATTAATCCCATATTGTGGTTGGTTGTTTACTTGATGACTTTGATTTCCAGTCCCTGCTTGCCCAACTCGGCTACGGCCTTGTCAATAGCCTCATAGTGCTCAGCAGTGATGCCCAACTTCTTCAGATCGAGGGTGGGAACATCAGCCTCATTGATGTCGTCCATCTCCAGAGGACGAACAATCATACCTACTGCACTGGTGTTGTTGGTAATGGGGTCAATCAGGATGAAGGCACCTGTAGCCTTATTGTCCTTGTAAGGATCGAAGAACAGAGTCTTGGCAGTAGTGATGCGCACACAACCAATCTCATTCAACTTGAAGTCAGAACCCTCGAGCTTCTCCATGGTATTGACATCAACACGAAAGTTGATCTCATCCAATGTTGCACGAGTGGTATTGGTGTTGTGCTTCAGGAAGAACTGCTTGCTGCGGTCCATAGGCTGCTCGTCCATCCACACCAGCATGGTCTCGAAGTAACGACCTACATGGGGAAGACTCTCGGGCTTTACCAACATCTCACCACGTGAGATATCGATCTCGTCCTCCAGAGTGATGGTCACGCACTGGGGGCAGAAGGCCTCATCCAGTTCGCCCTCATAGGTGTGGATTCCCTTGACATGGCTGCGCTTCATACTAGGCAGAGCTACGATCTCATCACCCTTGCGGATGACACCTGAAGCAATCTTACCACAGAATCCACGGAAGTCCAGATTGGGACGAAGTACATACTGTACAGGATAACGGAAATCATCCATATTGCGGTCGCGATGGATGGGCACAGTCTCCAGGAAGTCGAGCAGTGAAGTTCCGTCGTACCAGGGAGTACGCTCGCTCTTTTCCACCACATTATCACCCTCCAGAGCGCTCAAGGGGAAACAGGTAACGTCCTCGATGCCCAGATGATTGGTGAGAGCCAGATACTCGCTCTTGATTTTCTCAAATACCTGCTGGTCGAAATCCACGAGGTCCATCTTGTTGACAGCAAGTACAATGTGCTTGATGCCCAACAAACTTACCAGGAAGGTGTGACGACGGGTCTGGGTGATAACACCTGTACGAGCATCGACCAGGATGATTGCAAGATTGGCAGTACTACCACCTGTGATCATGTTGCGAGTGTACTGCTCGTGTCCCGGAGTGTCGGCGATGATAAACTTACGGTTGTTGGTGCTGAAGTAACGATATGCCACATCGATGGTGATACCCTCCTCACGCTCAGCCTTCAAACCATCCAGCAACAGAGCGTAGTCAATCTGACCTGCACCAGCATTACCCACACGCTTTGAGTCCTTCTCCAGAGCCTGAAGCTGGTCCTCGTACAACTTCTTACTATCGAAAAGCAGACGACCAATCAGTGTAGACTTACCGTCATCCACAGAACCTGCCGTCAGCAGTCTCAACAAATCCTTCTTCTCGTCAGCGTCAAGAAACGCCTTAATATCTAAATTTTCTGCCATTGTTCCTAGTGTTTAGAAGTAACCCTCACGTTTCTTTTGCTCCATAGATGCCTCCTGGTCAAAGTCGATCACGCGGGTTGTGCGCTCACTCTTGGTGGTGGTCATCATCTCCTCCACAATCTCCTCGATGGTGGTAGCATTGCTCTCTACAGCACCTGTCAGAGGCCAGCAGCCCAGAGTGCGGAAACGAACCATACGATTCTGGATCTTGGAAACCAGTTCCTTGGGCAGACGCTCATCGTCGGCCATGATCAGGTTGCCGTCAATCTCCACACAGGGACGCTCCTTGGCATAATAGAGAGGAACAATAGGAATATTCTCCAGACGAATGTACTGCCAGATGTCCAGCTCGGTCCAGTTGCTCAAGGGGAACACGCGGATGCTCTCGCCCTTGTGAACACGGCTGTTGTAGATATCCCACAACTCGGGACGCTGGTTCTTGGGATCCCACTGGTTGAACTGGTCACGGAAGCTAAAGATACGCTCCTTGGCACGAGACTTCTCCTCGTCACGACGAGCACCACCAAAAGCTGCATCAAACTTGTATTTGTTCAGGGCATCCAACAGAGCCTTTGTCTTCATCAAGTCTGTATGTACCTTGGAACCATGAGAGAAAGGACCTACGCCTGCATTAAATGCCTCCATATTGCTCTCGACAATCAGGTTCCAACCAAACTCCTTGGCATAATTGTCACGGAACTCGATCATCTCGCGGAACTTCCACTTAGAATCGATGTGCATCAAGGGGAAGGGCACCTTGCCAGGGGCAAAGGCCTTCTCGGCAAGACGTACCATCACGGAACTATCCTTACCGATACTGTACAGCATCACAGGGTTCTCAAACTCGGCTGCCACCTCACGGATGATGTGGATACTCTCAGCCTCGAGTTCCTGCAGATGCGAAAGATTGTATTCTGCCATATTATTTAGATAATTTTTGTGTACTCATAATTAGTTCTACCACACGATTTACGCTCTCCTCCAGAGTGAGCACGCTAGTGTCAACACTGATTGCAGGATTCTTGGGAGCCTCGAAGGGAGCACTGATACCCGTGAAATTCTTCACCTCGCCACGACGTGCACGAGCATAGAGTCCCTTGACATCACGACGCTCACATTCCTCGATGGGGGTGCTCACAAATACTTCCTTGAAATCCTCCTCGCCAATGATGTCTCGTGCTAGCACGCGAACATCCTCGGTGGGACTTACAAAGCATGCCAGGGTGACAATGCCGGTCTGCACAAAGAGTTTTCCAATCTCGGCAATGCGACGGATGTTCTCCATACGATCCTCGGCCGAGAAGCACAAATTGCTGTTGATGCCAGCACGGATGTTGTCACCATCGAGGATGCGACACAGGATTCCACGAGCATGCAGCTCACGCTCCACACCCAGAGCAACAGTGCTCTTTCCACTGCCGCTTAGACCTGTAAACCAGACCATTACACCACGTTGCTCAAGGAGTCCTTCCTTGTCCTCGCGAGTCATCATGCGATCATAAATGGGATATATGTTTTCTGCCATTTCTCTGCAAATTCTTAAATTAGTTTGCAAAGATACTAATAAATACCGACTTTCCCAAAGGGAAAAGAAAGAAAAAAGGTTTTTAGCAGTAGAACAAGGGGATGAGGAAGACGCTCAGCAGGAACACAATGATGTTCATAGGCAGACCCACTTTGACAAAATCTGTAAAGCGGTACCCTCCTACTCCTTGCACAATCAGATTAGTCTGATAGCCGATAGGGGTACTAAATGCTGCGCTGGCAGCGAAACAAATGCAGATGAAGAAGGGTGTGGGATCGCACCCCAACTTGTCAGAAATACTTACAGCCAATGGGAAAGCCAGAGCTGCAGCAGCATTGTTGGTAATCAACTCGGTAAACAGGTTGGTGATGATGAACAACGCAGCCAACATGACATAGATACCATTCTCACTGTGCTTGGCAGTTTCAGCAAGTTCGATGATGTATCCCGAGATAAAATCTGCAAAACCACTATTGATCATACCCTTGCTGATACCAAACGCACAAGCAATGGTGATGAGCACGTCCCAGGAGATGAACTTAGTGTACTTGCGACTGCTGAACATGCCCGTCCATGCCATGATGACGGTCGTCACACAAGCAAAGAAGAACATGTCGAGCTTGAGATTAGGAACAAGTTCCTTGACAACAGACAACTCGCCCAGTGTAGCGCCAATGATCATCAAGAACAACAGCACGATGGCAAACCAACGTTTCTTGCTGCCCATTTCCGGTTCAGCTCCTACCACGTTCAGCATCCAGAAGACATGGCTCTCACCCCATGCAGGGACAAACGATTTGTCTGCATCCAACATGAGCGTATCCTTGCTTGTCAAGGGAACATTCATCCAGTCGCCCTTCAGTGCTTGTCCGTTGCGATGAATAGCACGCACATTAGCACCATAATGGCGATAGAAATCAAACTCGTGGAGAGTCTTGCCAAGACCAGGGAAACGGGTCGAGAGCATTGCCTCGACGCGCACAGTATCCGGATCTGAGATAGGTTCATCCTCATCCTTCTCGATCTTACGCTGATCGGGCAGTAAGTAGCGGGAAATCATAAGGAGATAGAACAAGCCTGTGAGGCAAATAAATATACCTACCTTGGAAAGCTCGAACATTCCCAGTGCATGACCACCCTTGACTATACCATTGGTGATGCCATCCTGAATCATACCATCGAGCACGATATTGGTGCTCGTGCCGATCAGAGTACACATACCTCCCAGGATAGTTGCATAGCTCAGGGGAATAAGGAACTTGGTCGGTGGCAAGTGCATCTTGTTGGCCCAGTTCTTAATCATAGGCGCAAAGATCACCACCACTGGTGTATTGTTCAAGAAGGCCGAAAGAAAACTGATGACAGGCAAGAAACGAGAGTTACTGCGCACCACATTGGGATTTCGTTTCTCGGCTGGCAGCAGGTGATAGATGATACGTTCCAGAATACCGCTCTTGCGAACACCCTCGCTGACCAGATAGAGCAAGGCAACAGTAATCATACCCTTGTTGGCAAAACCCTCAACGGCCTCCTTGGGCCCGATGATTTTGCCACATAGCATGAGTACCACAGCTGTCAACAAGACAAGGCCAGGTCTCAGCTTATCCGCAATCAGTGCCATAATCATAAAGACCAAGACACCGCACACATATATGGATTCGAACGTCATGACACGGCAAAATTATAAAAAAATATGGTATCTCCCAACAAAACTGCGGGAAATACCATATTTATTGTATAAATTGTGTAGTAAATTAATACTCGTTCCAGCTCTTGATAGCCAAATCTTGCAAATCGAGGGTGCAGAATGCCTCAATAAATGCACTAGCAAGACGAGCATTGGTGATCAGAGGAATGTTGTGATCGATAGCGCCACGACGAATCTTATAACCATTGGTCAGCTCACGCTTGGTGTGATTCTTGGGGATGTTGACAATCAGGTCGAAACGGTGATCGTGAATCATGGTCATCACATTCTCGCGATCGGCATTGTTCTCATCAGGCCAACTTACAGCTATTGCCTTGGCACCATTCTCGTTGAGGAACTTAGCAGTACCCTCGCTTGCATAGATGGTGTAACCAGCCTTGCAGAGCATGCGAGCGCCATCAAGCAGAGCAACCTTCTCCTTGGTCTCACCGCTAGAGATCATGATACCCTTGTCCTTGCTGGGAATCTTGTAACCGGTAGCAATCATCGAGTTGAGCAGAGCCTCTTCGTAGCTTTCGCCCAAGCAACCTACCTCACCGGTAGAACTCATGTCGACACCCAGGATGGGGTCAGCATTCTGCAGACGAGCGAATGAGAACTGGCTAGCCTTGACGCCCATGCGATCGATATCAAATGCACTCTTGTCAGGCTTGCTATAGGGAGCATCCAGCATGATACGAGTAGCAGTCTCGATAAAGTTGCGCTTGAGCACCTTGCTGACGAAGGGGAACGAACGGCTAGCACGGAGATTACATTCAATAACCTTTACATCACGACCCTTGGCCAGGAACTGGATGTTGAAGGGACCACTGATGTTGAGCTCCTTGGCGATAGCACGAGAAATCTTCTTGATCTGACGTGCTGTAGCAAAGCTGATCTGCTGAGCGGGGAACACCATAGTTGCATCACCAGAGTGCACACCAGCATACTCAACATGCTCACTGATAGCATATTCCACAATTTCACCCTGCTGAGCAACGGCATCGAACTCGATCTCATTGGTCTCGGTCATGAACTGGCTGATAACAACAGGATATTCCTTGCTGACCTCGCTAGCCATCTGCAGGAAGCGTACCAGTTCCTCGTCACTATAGCAGACGTTCATGGCAGCACCAGAGAGCACATACGAGGGACGCACCAGGACGGGATAACCTACCTCATCGATAAATTCTTTTACATCCTCCATCGAAGTCAAGGCACTCCACTTGGGCTGGTCGATACCCAGCTGGTCAAGCATAGCAGAGAACTTGTTGCGGTTCTCGGCACGGTCGATGCTCACGGGAGAAGTACCCAGGATGGGCACACTCTGACGATAGAGCTTCATGGCCAAGTTGTTGGGAATCTGACCACCAGTGCTGACGATTACACCACGAGGAGACTCCAGATCGATGACATCGAGCACACGCTCAAATGACAGCTCATCGAAATAGAGACGGTCACACATATCATAGTCGGTGCTGACAGTCTCGGGGTTGTAGTTGATCATGATGGACTTGTAGCCCAACTTACGAGCAGTCTGGATGGCATTTACAGAACACCAGTCAAACTCTACACTAGAACCGATACGATAAGCACCTGAACCAAGGACAATTACCGACTTCTCATTCTTGTAGAAGTTGATGTCGCTGTCCTCCACAGCATAGGTCATGTAGAGGTAGTTGGTCAGGTCGGGATGCTCACTGGCTACAGTGGGAATTCGCTTGACAGCAGGCAGGATGTTCAACTTCTTACGATGAGCGCGCACAGCCAGATTCTCCTTCTCCATGTTGCCATTCTCGGGCTTCAGAACAAAACGGGCAATCTGGAAGTCAGAGAAACCAAGCACCTTGGCCTCACGCAGAACCTCAGCAGGAAGCCCCTCCAGGCTGTTGTATGACTCCAGCTTGTGCTTGTAGTCCACAATATTCTTCATGCGCTCGATGAACCAAGGATCGATTTTGGTCAACTCATAGATACGGTCGATAGAATAGCCTTCCTCCAGAGCCTGAGCGATAGCAAAGATACGCAGATCGGTGGGGTTCTCCAGCTCCTCGTCGAGATTCTCGAAACGAGTGTGGTCGTTGCCCACGAAACCATGCATACCCTGGCCTATCATACGCAGACCCTTCTGAATCATCTCCTCGAAACTACGGCCGATGGACATGATCTCACCTACCGACTTCATGCTACTACCGATCTTGCGGCTAACACCAGCAAACTTGGTGAGGTCCCAACGAGGAATCTTGCAGATCATGTAGTCCAGCGAGGGAGCAACATAGGCCGAGTTGGTGGTACCCATCTCGCCAATCTGGTCGAGGGTATAGCCCAGAGCGATCTTTGCTGCAACAAATGCGAGAGGATAACCAGTAGCCTTAGAAGCCAAGGCAGAAGAACGGCTCAGACGAGCATTGATCTCGATGATACGATAGTCGTTGGTCTCGGCATTGAATGCATACTGAATGTTACACTCACCCACGATGTTGAGGTGACGAACGCACTTGATGGCCAACTGCTGAAGCATGGTCACCTGCTCCTCGGTGAGCGAGCAAGTGGGAGCAACTACGATAGACTCACCGGTGTGGATACCCAGGGGGTCGAAGTTCTCCATAGAAGCCACGGTGAAGCAATGGTCATTGGCATCACGGATGACCTCAAACTCGATTTCCTTCCAGCCCTTGAGGCTCTCCTCTACCAATACCTGAGGAGCAAAAGTGAAGGCACTCTCGGCAATCTCCATGAAGGTCTTTTCATCGGGACATACACCACTACCCAGACCACCCAGTGCATAGGCAGAACGGATCATGATGGGATAACCGATACGACGAGCTGTGGCAACAGCATCCTCCATCGTCTCACAAGCCTGGCTTACGGGCACTTTGAGGTCTACCTTGTTGAGCTCCTTGACGAACAGGTCACGGTCCTCGGTGTTCATGATGGCCTCGACGCTGGTACCCAGCACCTGCACGCCATACTCCTTGAAGACACCGTTCTGGTAGAGGGCAGTACCCACGTTAAGACCGGTCTGGCCACCCCATGCCAGCATGATGCCGTCGGGGCGCTCCTTCTTGATGATCTCGGTAATGAAATGAGGAGTTACAGGCAGGAAATACACCTTGTCTGCGATACCCTCACTGGTCTGGATGGTTGCGACGTTGGGATTGACAAGAACAGACTTGATACCCTCCTCACGCAAGGCCTTGAGTGCCTGGCTTCCTGAATAGTCAAACTCACCTGCCTGACCAATCTTCAGGGCACCAGAACCCAGTACGAGAACTTTCTTTAACTGCATAAAATTGTTGGTTGTTTTATTAATATTGATTATTTGTATTCGCTCCAGCTCTTGATGGCCAACTGGTCGAGACTGACATTACAGAACGCTCGAATGAACGCTGCCGCCAGTCGGGTGTTGGTCAACAGAGGTATATTGAGGTCCACCGCAGCGCGACGGATCTTGTATCCATTGGTAAGCTCGCCAGCAGTCAGGTCCTTGGGGATATTGACCACCATGTCGATCTTCTTGTTGTGCAACAAGTCGAGGGCCTGGGGATGCTTGTCCGACTCGCTGGGCCAGTACACCAGGGTATTGGCAATGCCATTGTCCTGCAGGTACTTGCTGGTACCGCCAGTGGCATAGAGCTCGTATCCATGCTCCACGAGCAGGCGGGCTGCATCCAGCATGGCAGCCTTCTCCTTGGCACCACCAGTGCTCAGCAGCACGGTCTTCTCGGGAATGCGATGGCCCACCGAGAGCATGCTCTTGAGCAATGCTGTGTTGGTGTCGTCACCCAGACAGCCTACCTCACCAGTCGAACTCATGTCCACGCCCAGCACGGGGTCGGCCTTTTGCAGACGATTGAAGCTGAACTGGCTGGCCTTGATGCCCACATAATCGAAATCAAAGAAGCTCTTGTTGGGCTTTTCGACGGGCAGACCCAGCATCACCTTGGTTGCCAGTTCGATGAGGTTGATCTTGAGCACCTTGCTCACGAAGGGGAACGAACGAGAGGCACGCAGGTTACACTCGATAACCTTGATCTCGTTGTCACGCGCAAGATACTGAATATTGAAGGGGCCACTGATGTGCAACTCGCGTGCAATCTGGGCACTGATCTTCTTGATACGGCGTACCGTCTCGACATACAACTTCTGAGCGGGGAACTGGATGGTAGCATCACCCGAGTGCACACCAGCATACTCGATGTGCTCGCTGATAGCATAGGCGATGATCTCGCCCTCGCGAGCCACAGCATCCATCTCCACCTCCTTGGTGTTCTGCATAAACTTGCTGATAACCACGGGGTGCTTCTTGCTCACATTGGCAGCCAAAGTCAGGAATCGCTCCAGCTCCTCCTGGTTGGAGCAGACGTTCATGGCAGCACCACTCAGCACATACGAGGGACGCACCAGGACGGGGAATCCAACACGAGCGATGAACTCGTTGACATCCTCCATCGAGGTCAAAGCACTCCACTCGGGCTGGTCCACACCGATGCGGTCCAGCATGGCGCTAAACTTGTCACGGTCCTCGGCATTGTCGATGTATTTGGCTTGAGTACCCAGGATGGGCACACGCTGAGCGTCGAGCTTCAGAGCCAGATTGTTGGGAATCTGACCACCGGTGCTGACAACAACTCCCTGGGGAGTCTCCAGGTCGATGATATCCATCACGCGCTCAAAGGTGAGTTCGTCAAAGTAGAGACGATCACACATATCATAGTCGGTGCTGACGGTCTCGGGATTGTAGTTGATCATTACCGAGCGGAAGCCCTCCTTGCGGATGGTATTGAGCGCCTGCACGCCACACCAGTCAAACTCTACGCTAGAACCGATGCGGTATGCGCCAGAGCCCAAAACGATGATGCTACGCTTGTCATTCTCATACTGGATATCGTGGGCCACACCGCTATAGGTGAGATACAGATAATTGGTGTGAGCGGGATACTCTGCTGCCAGGGTGTCGATTTGCTTGACATAGGGAACGATGCCCAACTGCTTACGACGCTGGCGGATAATCTGGGCTGCATCCTCCATGTCCATCTCGGCCTCCATGCCCAGGGCACGGGCAATCTGGAAATCGGTGAAGCCATATACCTTGGCCGTACGCAACAGTTCTGCATCCAGGGTATTGATGTGGCTGGCACGCAGCTGCTGATTGATCTGGAAGATGTGGAGCAACTTCTCCAGGAACCAGTTGTCAATCTTGGTCAACTTATGAATCTGCTCGACGGTGTATCCTGCAAAGAATGCCTTCTCGATCATGAAGATACGCTTGTCAGTGGGAGACTTCAGGGCATTGTCCAGGTCATCAATCTTGAGCTCCTTATTGCCCACAAAACCATGCATGCCCTGGCCAATCATGCGGAGACCCTTCTGGATGGCCTCCTCAAAGGTACGGCCGATGGCCATCACCTCGCCCACGGACTTCATGCTGCTGCCCAACTCGCGATCCACGCCACGGAACTTTCCGAGGTCCCAACGGGGAATCTTGCAGACCACATAGTCGAGGGCAGGCTCAAAGAATGCGCTGGTGGTCTTGGTTACCGAGTTCTTCAACTCAAACAAGCCATAGCCCAGTCCCAACTTGGCAGCAACAAATGCCAAGGGATAACCGGTGGCCTTGGAAGCCAGAGCCGAACTGCGAGACAGACGGGCATTCACCTCGATGACGCGATAGTCCTCGCTCTCGGGATCAAAGGCATACTGCACATTACACTCACCCACGATGCCGATGTGACGGATGATCTTGATGCTGAGCGCACGCAGTTTATGATATTCGGAATTGGTCAGTGTCTGGCTGGGAGCAATGACGATGGACTCACCCGTGTGGATGCCCAGGGGGTCAAAGTTCTCCATGTTGCAGACGGTGATACAGTTGTCGTATCGGTCACGCACCACCTCATACTCGATTTCCTTCCAGCCCTTGAGGCTCTTCTCGACGAGCACCTGGGGAGAGAAAGAGAAAGCCTTCTCGGCCAGGGTATTGAGTTCGTCCTCGTTGTCGCAGAAACCGCTACCGAGACCGCCCAGTGCATAGGCAGCACGGATGATGACGGGATAGCCCAACTGGCGAGCAGCCTCGCGAGCACTCTCGATATCCTCACAAGCCTGACTCTTGATGGTCTTGACCTCGATTTCATCCAACTTCTCCACAAAGAGTTCACGGTCCTCGGTGTCGATGATAGCCTGCACGGGAGTTCCCAGCACCTGCACATCATACTTTTCCAGAGTGCCTGCCTTGTAGAGCTCGACACCACAGTTCAGGGCCGTCTGGCCACCAAAGGCGAGCAGGATGCCCTGGGGGCGCTCCTTCTCGATGACACGCTCGACGAAATAGGGGGTGACGGGCAGGAAATAGATCTGGTCGGCCACACCCTCGCTGGTCTGAACCGTTGCGATATTGGGGTTGATGAGGATGGTCTCTATACCCTCTTCCTTGAGGGCCTTGAGGGCCTGAGAGCCGCTGTAGTCAAACTCGCCAGCCTCACCTATCTTGAGGGCTCCGCTACCCAGCAGGAGCACTTTCTTTATCTTTGTATCTACCATAGTGGTTCTAGATTTAGAGCAGTTTTACAAAATCGTCGAACAGGAACTCTGTATCGATGGGACCGGCACATGCCTCGGGGTGGAACTGGGCCGAGAACCAGGGGAAACGCTTGTGGCGAACGCCCTCGTTGCTGCCGTCGTTCATGTTGACAAACAGGGGCTCCCAATCGCTGTTGAGGGTGCTGCTGTCTACGGCATATCCGTGGTTCTGGGTGGTGATGAAGCAACGGGTTGTGCCCACCATGCGCACGGGCTGGTTGTGGCTACGATGACCGTACTTCAACTTATAGATGGTGGCACCAGCGGCCTTGCTCATCAACTGGTTGCCCATGCAGATGCCCATGATGGGACGGATGATGCCGCCCTTGAGCTCCTCGGTGAGCATAAACTTGCGGATGTGCTCTACGGCACGCACACAAGTGTCGGGGTCGCCAGGTCCGTTGGCCAGGAAGAGGCCGTCGAACTCCAGCTCGTTGAAGTCATAATCCCAGGGCACACGCACCACCTCGACGTCGCGACGCAGGAGGCAGCGGATGATGTTTTCCTTGACACCGCAATCCAGCAGAACCACTCGCTTGGGAGTGCCGTCGCTGTTGCGCTGGGCACAAGCAGCAGGCTTGAAGGCATTGTTCAGCGCCTGGGCCTTCTCACTCAGGTCACCAGGCTGCAGGGGCTGGTAGGTCTTTACCTCGGTGCAGCTCACCTGGGCGACAAAGTTGACACCCTCGTACTGGGCCTCGGGCTCGGGCTCACCCTCAAACAAGATCTTGCCCATCATCACACCATGCTCACGCAGGACCTTGGTCAACTGGCGTGTGTCGATGCCCGTGATGCCGGGGACCTGCTCACGCTTCAGCCATTCTGCCAGGGTCTCGTGACCATTCCAGTGGCTATATTCGGTGCTATAGTCGCTCACGATGATGGCGCTTGCATATATCTTGTCACTCTCCATATAGGTCGATAGTCCGTTCTGCTCATGACAGAACTCGGGCACTCCATAGTTTCCGACCAGGGGGAAGGTGAGTGCCATCAACTGACCCGCATACGAGGGGTCTGTCAGACTCTCGGGATAGCCCATCATGGCCGTGTTGAACACCACCTCACCGGCTACAGGCTTCTCATAGCCAAACGAAGTTCCGTAAAACTCCGTTCCGTCGTCCAATCTCAAAGTAACCTTTCTGCTCATTATCTTATTTGTATATTTTCTCGTAATAATTGATGTATGCCCTGTTGACCAGCTTCACACCACCGGGGGTGGGATAATTGCCACTGAAGTACCAGTCACCGGGATGGTTGGGACAAGCGCGATGCAGTCCCTCCACCGTCTGGAACACGATCTCGACGGGGGTGGTCACACCCTCTGGACGCAGCATCTCTACCATCTTGACGCTGACCTCGTCGTCCTCGAATGGGGCATAGATTTCCTGCACATAATTGATCATCTCGCCCTGTGGATTCTCGTCCTGGGCCTTGCACTTGGCATAGACATCGTGGATGACCTGCTCCATGCCACGGTCCTTGAGCAACTCGATGGCAGCACGGAAGGCGATGAACTCCTCCATTCGGCTCATGTCGATGCCGTAGTAATCGGGATAGCGCACCTGGGGACACGAGCTCACCAGCACCAGTTTCTTGGGGTGCAGGCGGTCCATCATGCGGATGATGCTCTCCTTGAGCGTGGTTCCACGCACGATGCTGTCGTCGATGATGACCAGATTGTCGATATAGGGCTCCAGCGAACCATACGTGATGTCATAGACGTGGGCCGCCAGGTCGTTTCGGCTGTTGCCCTCGGTGATGAATGTGCGCAGCTTGATGTCCTTGATGGCCACCTTCTCGCTGCGGATATAGTGGAACATGATTTCCTCCAGCTCTTCGCGAGTGGGCTGATGGTCTTGGGTCAAGGCATAGACCTGGTCCAACTGCTGGCGCTTCAACTGCTCCTTGAATCCCTGCATCATGCCATAGAAAGCCACCTCGGCCGTATTGGGGATGTAGGGGAAGACGGTGTGTGCCACATCGCCCTCCACCGACTCGGTGATGCGGGCGGTCAACTGAGCACCCAGGGCCTTGCGCTCCTGGTAGATGTCTCGGTCGCTGCCTCGACTGAAGTAGATGCGCTCAAACGAGCATGCACTGTTCTTCTTGGCAGGAATCACCTGGGTCAGACTGACATCACCATTCTTGCGCACGGTCAGGGCCTGTCCGGGCAGCAGTTCCTGTATCTGGTCTGCCTCCAGTTCAAAGGTGGTCTGGATGACAGGTCTCTCGCTTGCCACCACCAGCACTTCCTCGTCGCGATACCAGAATGCGGGTCGGATGCCCCAGGGGTCGCGCATCGAGAACATCTCGCCACTGCCGGTCATTCCGCAGATGACAAAGCCACCATCCCACAGGGGAGCACTGGTGCGCAGAACATTGCACATGTCGATGTTCTTCTCGATGAAGTTGGTGATCTCCATGCCCTTCAACTTGCGCTGCTGGGCAATTTGGAAGAGGCGCTCGCTCTCGCGGTCCAGTCGGTGGCCCACCTGCTCGAGCATGATGTAGGTATCGCTATAGATTCGGGGGTGCTGACCCTTGCTGGTGATCTCGTCAAAGACATCCTCGACACTGGTCAGATTGAAGTTGCCACACAGGCAGAGGTTCTTGGCTCGCCAGTTGTTGCGGCGCAAAAACGGATGGACAAAAGAAAGGCCACTCTTGCCGGTGGTTGAATACCGGAGGTGGCCCATATAAATCTCGCCAGCAAAGGGGAGCTGCTGCTTGGCATAAGTCGCGTCGGCAAGTTGCTCGGGACTTAGGCCAGAGAAGTTCTGCTGTACATTGTGGAAGATTTCGGTGATGGCACTGCTGCCGAGGGCTCTTTCACGGAACATGTATTCCTCGCCCGGGTTGGCCTGCATCTTCACGCAAGCGAGTCCCGCGCCTTCCTGACCACGATTGTGCTGCTTCTCCATCAAGAGATAGAGCTTGTTGAGACCATACATCCAGGTCCCATACTTCTCCTGATAATATTCCAGAGGCTTCAGCAACCTGATCATTGCGACTCCGCACTCGTGTTTTAATTGTTCCATCTTACAACCTTAACCTTATGTACCGTTTTCAACGTGCAAAGGTAATAAAATTATTGGTAAATCCGAAAGGATTATGCAAAAAAGATTGCAAAAAACATCAATTATTTTTGCGAGGGACACCGAAAAGTGTGCATTTTGACACATTTACACTGCTTTTCGTGACATTTTTCTATACATAATAACACTTTTGCAGATTATCGTAAAGCAAATCATATTGGCACATCTCCTAACGAAACCGCAAAGACATCCCCGGAAGCAGTTTGCCCAGAAGCAGTTGACCATTATATCAACCAGTGCTTTAACGTATAAAGCCTAAATATTTATATTGTAGCAGATTATAAAAAAACATATCTTATAGTTAAAAGACAAAAACTATGTGTTCTCCGTGTCTTTGTGTGAAATACAAAAAAAAGGAACCCCTAAGGATTCCTCTATTGCACTGTCTGAGCCGAAGACGGGACTCGAACCCGTGACCCACGCATTACGAATGCGTTGCTCTACCAACTGAGCCACTCCGGCGTTTTGCGAGCGCAAAGGTAAGAAGAAAATGAGAAACTGCCAAATATATATTGTAGAATATTTGCACATCTCAGCGTTTTGCCCTAACTTTGTCTTTAAATAAGACAAGACGAAATACAATGACACACAGAACAGCCATGAAATGCCGCATTTTATCCCTGTTTTTGCTGTTTGGGGCGACTCTCTCAGCCCAGAACACCATAGACCTTAGTGGCAAGTGGGAATTTGAAATCGACCGTACCAACGCGCTCACTGCCAGCAGCAAACTGCACGATCGCATCACCCTGCCTGCCAGCATGCCCGAGCAACTGAAGGGCGATCGTCCCAATCTGGAGACCAAGTGGACCGCCACGCTCTACGACAGCAGTTTCTACCACAACCCCTACATGCGACGCTACCAGTCGGAGGAGAACTTCAGCGTTCCCTTCTTCCTCACCCCCAAGCGCTATTATGTGGGCACCGCATGGTATCGCCGTACCGTCAAACTGAAGGATTTCGACCCCTCGCACCACTATTTCATCCATCTGGAGCGACCCCACATCACCTCCACCTTATATATTAACGGGCGCGAGGTAGGCACTCAGAATTCGCTCTCGGCTCCTCACGAGTACGAGGTGACCCAATACCTGAAAAAGGGCGCCAACCAGATAGCGCTGCGCATCAACAACGAGATAAAGTCGGTGGGCGTGGGCGCCGATAGCCACAGCGTGACCGACCAGACCCAGGGCAACTGGAACGGCATCGTAGGCCGCATTGAACTGCGCGAGCGACCCGCCACCTACATCCAGCACGTCGACGTCTATCCCATTGTCGCATCGTCCCAGGTGCGTGTGGTGGTTCGCACCAATGCTCCCACAGACCAGCTCAGCCTGACCATCACCCAGCAAGGCCAACAGGTAACCCAGCGCCACATCAGTTCGGGCGAGACGACAATCGACATACCCCATGCCCAGCTGTGGGACGAGTTCACGCCCAATCTCTACAGTCTGACCGTCACACTGGGTAACGACAGTTACACCACCCCATTCGGCATGCGAGAGATCCGCACCCAGGGCAACCGCATCCTGGTCAACGGCCGCGAGACGCAGATGCGAGGCACCGTAGAGAACTGCAACTTCCCCCTCACCGGCTATCCCCCATGCGACAAGGCCGAGTGGGTGCGCGTGCTCAGCAAGTGCAAGGAATATGGTCTCAATCACCTGCGTTTCCACTCCTACTGCCCTCCCGAGGTGGCCTTCACCGTGGCCGACTCGCTGGGCCTCTACCTGCAGCCCGAGGGCCCCTCATGGCCCAACCACGGCGTGCGCCTGGGACGTGGCGAGATCATCGACACCTACCTGATGGACGAGACCAAGCGCATGGTCGAGGCCTATGGCAATCACCCCTCGTTCTGCATGATGGCTTGCGGCAACGAACCTAGCGGAAACTGGGTGGCCTGGGTGACAGACTTTGTGAAATACTGGCAGAAGACCGACCCTCGTCGCATCTACACCGGAGCCTCGGTGGGCGGCAGTTGGGCTTGGCAGCCTGCCAATGAGTATCACGTCAAAGCGGGTGCTCGCGGACTGGACGAGTGGCGCAAGCGCGAACCCGAGTCTGTCATCGACTTCAGCGCCAAGGTAGACACCGTCTCTCAGCCCTTCATCGCTCACGAGGCCGGCCAGTGGTGCGTGTTCCCCGACCTGAAGGAGACCACCCAGTACACGGGCGTCAACCGTGCTGGCAACTTCGAGATCTTCCGCGACCTGCTCCACGACAATGGCATGGGGCAGATGGCCGAGAAGTTCCTGCAAGCCAGCGGCAAACTGCAAGCCCTCTGCTACAAGCACGAGATGGAGCGCTTCCTGCGCACGGGCAGCTATGCCGGATTCCAGTTGCTGGGCCTCAACGACTACAGCGGTCAGGGCAGCGCCCTGGTGGGTCCGCTCAATGTGTTCTTCCGCGAGAAGGGCTACGTCGATGCCAAGGAATGGCGCCAGGCATGCTCCCCCATCACCCTGCTGGGCCGTCTGCCTCGCTTCACCTATTTCAGCGGCGACACCATCCCCCTGGCCATCGAGGTCAACAACCACGACATGGGCCCCATCCAGCAGGCCACCCTCATCATCAATGTCAACAATGCCGAGGGCAACTCGGTACACCGCCGCCAGGTGCAGCTCGACGCTCCCCTGTCCATCGGTCTCACTCCCCTCGTTGTCGACACTATTATAAATAAGGTAAAGGAAGCCGAGCAGATGACCATCACGATGGCGCTAGTGGGACGGTGCGGCGGCAAGAATGTGACGGCCAGCAACAGTTATCGCATCTGGGTCTATCCTCACCATGGTGCAGGCGACTATCTGGGCATGGTGATGCAGCACAGCAGCGACTTCTACCAGGGTCAGAATGGCATCGACAGCCACGTCATCCAGGCGCTCGAGGAGGGCAAGCGCGTGCTCGTGCTCGCTGGCACCAACAGCAAGCGCGGCCAGGTGACCTATGGCCAGGGCATCGTGCAGCAGTTCCTGCCCGTCTTCTGGAACACCTCGTGGTTCAAGATGAAGCCCCCTCACACCACGGGCATGTATGTGCAGAAGGAGCACCCCCTCTTCCGCGACTTCCCCACCGACGACTTCTCCGACATGCAGTGGTGGCCGCTCATGAATCGCCAGACGGTGATGCTCATGGACCAGTTCCCCCAGGACTTCCAGCCCATCATCCAGCCCATCGACACGTGGTTCCTGTCGCGCAAACTGGGTATGCTCTTCGAGTGCCGCGTGGGCAAGGGCACCCTGCTGCTCACCACCATGCCCCTCGACATGGGTAGCAAGGATCCCGTCATCGCGCAGATGTACTATGCCATGCTCAAGTACCTGCTGAGCAACGATTTCCACCCCACTCAGGAGATTGACATCGACGTGCTTCGTCGCCTCTTCACCGAGAAGACACCCGACGTCAACATGTTTACCAACGACAGTCCCGACGAACTGAAAAAAGGAATTAGATAACCTATGAAACATATAGCAACAATCCTTCTGCTCGCGTGCGCCAGCCTCAGTGCCAGCGCCCAGACCATCACCCTCCATCTGCGCGACAGCCTCAATCGAGCCCCCTACTACACCAGCGTCCAGGTGCCCGACGGCAACTACCACGTCACCGTCACGCTGGGCAGCAAGAAGCGTGCCGCCGTCACCACACTGCGTGCCGAGAGCCGCCGCCTGTTCATCGAGAACGAGAAGACCCGCAAGGGCGAGTTCCGCACGATATCGTTCGTGGTCAACAAGCGCACGCCCAAGATCAACGACCGCCAACAGGTGCGCATCAAGGACCGCGAGAAAACCAAGCTCAACTGGGACGACCTGCTGACCTTTGAGGTCAATGGCGACAACCCCGCCGTCGAGAGCATCGTCATCGAGCCCGACACCGTAGCCACCACCGTGTTCCTCTGCGGCAACTCCACCGTGGTCGACCAGGACGACGAGCCCTGGGCCAGCTGGGGCCAGATGGTGACTCGCTGGTTTGGTGACTCCGTCTGCTTCTGCAACCTGGCCGAGAGCGGCGAGACCGCCAGCACCTTCATCGCCGTGGGCCGTCTGCAGAAGGCCCTCTCTATGATGAAGCGCGGCGACTACATCCTCATGGAATTTGGCCACAACGACCAGAAGCAGAAGACCCCTGGCAGCGGTGCTTACTACAACTTTGCCACCGCCCTCAAGACCTTTGTCGACGAGGCTCGCCAGCGTGGTGCCACTCCCATTTTCGTCACCCCCACCCAGCGCCGCATGTTCGACCAGCAAGGCCGCATCCAGGAGACCCATGCCGACTATCCCGAGGCCATGGCTTGGGTGGCCCAGCGCGAGAAATGCCCCCTCATCGACCTGCACCAGATGACCCGCGTGCTCTTCGAGACCATGGGTGTCGAGCCCTCCAAGCGTGCCTTTGTCCACTACCCCGCCGGTTCTTACCCCGGTCAGGACAATGCCTTTGCCGACAACACGCACTTCAATCCCTATGGCGCCTACCAGATTGCCAAGTGTGTCATCCAGGGCCTGCGCGAGCAGAACATCGGCTTCACCCGTTACCTGCGTCCCGAGTTCCCCACGGACTACTCCCCCGCTCATCCCGATGACGTCGACGCCTTCCACTGGAACGACAGCAAGCACGTCGACCTCGTGAAGCCCGATGGGAACTAGAGCCCCCTCTGTCCTTCGGACATCTCCCCCAAGGGGAAGATTCGCCCCTCCCAATTATGACTGCTTTAGCTTGATGAGACGTATGTCGAATAATTATGAATTATAAATTGTATCACACAGAGACACAGAGGACACAGAGTTTTTTCTCTATTTCCAGAGGACCAAATTATAATATCTCTGTGCTCTCTGTGTCTCTGTGTGAAATTAATTATGAATTATGAATTTTGAATTATGAATTATAAAATATTGGGCAGTGTTGCCTCCCTGCTCCTAGCAGCAGCCATCACCGCAAGCACCCTCTTCCTCAGCGCCTACAGCGGCGAGGAGACCACCTACCTCTATCTCTATGACAAAGACCAACCCGCACAAGTCAAGGACCGACTGAGCGACATCGGCGTGCATGCCAGCGGATTCCATCTGCTGCGCCTCTGTTTGCCCTACCACGTGCGCCCCGGCCGCTACGCCATCCAGCCAGGCGAGAACATCCTCACCATCTTCCGCAATCTGCGCAACGGTCACCAGGAGCCCATCAATCTCGTCCTCCCCTCGGTACGCACCCTCCACGACATGGCCGCCTTCCTCGGCGAGCACCTGATGGTCGATTCCGCAGCTGTCGACAGCGCCTTCTACAGCCCCGAGTTTGCCCAGCAATACGGCTACTCGGTAGAGACCCTGCCCGCACTCTTCATCCCCAACACCTACCAGGTCTACTGGAACATCTCGCTCCCCGACTTCATGGCCCGCATGGTCCACGAGAACGAGGTCTTCTGGTCTTCCGCCGACCGCGAGGCCAAGGCCCAGGCCACCGGCTTCACCCACGAGGAGATCTGCACCATCGCCAGCATCGTCGACTCCGAGACCGCCAACAACGCCGAGAAGCCTATGGTAGCCGGCATGTACATCCGCCGACTCCAGATCGACATGCCCCTGCAGGCCGACCCCACCGTCAAGTTTGCCGTGGGTGACTTCAGCATCCGCCGCATCCTCCACACGCACCTCGAGGTCGAGAGCCCCTACAACACCTACAAGAACATCGGTCTGCCCCCCGGCCCCATCTGCATCGCCTCGATCGCCGGCATCGATGCTGTGCTCAATTACGTACACCATAATTATATATACATGTGCGCGAAGGAGGACTTCTCCGGCACCCACAACTTTGCCACCAACTACAACGAGCACCTCCGCAACGCCCATCGCTATGCCCGGGCCCTCAACGAGCGAGGAATCAAGTAAGGAGCATTTCTAATTCATAATTCATAATGCATAATGCATAATTAGGCTGCGCAATGCGTGTGTTTCTGCGAGAAAAAAAATATGAATTATGAATTAAGAATTATGAATTAAAATCAGGTCTGCAATATCTCCCTTCTCCATAGGAAAGTCGTGCAGGATGTCGCGCTTCAGCATCCCCTTGTTGCCCGTGGCGACCCACACCAGGTGAATTTCATCAGAAAGTGCTCTTGAATTTCACATTCAGGTAGCGAGCTGTGGCGGTACGTTGACGTTCCACGCCTACCGTTTC
>JAZRYA010000058.1:0-2926 GCA_045600505.1 Bacteroidaceae bacterium | reverse complement strand
CAGATATTCCTGAACGCTCATGTTCCTGTACTTCTCGCTGCGCAGCAAGGTCAGGTAGTCGAGCAGGGGGATATCCAGTACAATCTGCCCATTTTCCTTGTTCCTGATGACGAGCCGTGCCTGGCTGCCCACATAGAGGCGCGAGGTACTGAACTCGGCATAGGCTATCTCCACAGGGGCTTCGCTCTCGCTGCCGCCCACCTGCGTGGTTCCCTGGGCAAAGGGATGATAGAGGATGGAGGAGGATGGGATGTTCTGCCCATCGACCACTGCGTTGTTGTCTATGATGGAGAATTCGAATGTGTCTCCGTCACAGGGTCTGCCGTCCACGTTCTGCAGCATGACCCGTATGTTGTTGGTGTCCTTGGTAAGATTCAAAATGTGTGTCTTGGCCTCGTTGGCGTTCACCGCTATTTCCTGACGGCCATGCCACATGCCCTTGAGATCGGATGAGGAAATGCCGTCCTGCACGTTGCTGATGGCATTCTGCATCTCGCTAAGGGTGGTGAAGGGACTCAGAGTGAACCCGTTGTCCATCATGCCGCACCATGCCACCACGGTGTAGTTCCCATTGGCAAGGTCTAGCTTCATTCGGTAATTGGGGTCTTTCAGGGCATCTCCGCTTTCGGAGTATTTCTTCACGAAGTTTCCCTGTTCGTCAAACACATACAGATCCACGCTTCCCACCTGAGCGTTGAAAGCATCGGCACCGGACAACGTCATATCATAGACGAACTGCACGGACTGTACGCATTCCGGCAGGTCTTCGTTGATAAGGTCACAGCTGTTCACCATGCTCAGGAATACCAGCATGAGAACGCTCCGAATCATCTTTACTTTGTTATTCATAATGGAAAGAGTGTAATATATAATGGATGTTTGACGGTTGTTGTTTGCTTGAAAAAAGGGTCTCCGTGCCCGCGTCTTAGGGACACGGAGACCGTCTATAGGATATCGTCTTACAGACTGATTCGGATTAGAACTTGATGTCGTTCTTACGTACGGTCCAAGGCAGAACCTTTACAGAAACCTTCAGATAGAGGTTGGAGTCCTCGTCTGGATCTTCTGGATCGGGTTCGTCTGGATCGGGATCGTCATCAGAAGGATCGCCTGGAGTTGGATCGGGGTTAATGGGATCCTTGGGATGACCCAACTTGGCAATCTCGGTAACAGCCAGTTTATAGACGTTGTTACGAACAACAGCAAACTCCATCGGGCCCATCACATTGCTCTTACCATTGTTGTTGTGTTGGTTCCAGTAAACGTAGTAAGTATAATACTTGCCACCCTGAGGAGTATAGCGTGTGAAGCCAGCCTTTGCCAAATTGACAGCAGTCAGCGTGGTGGGGTCAGTTTCATCCAGACCACCGATAGAGAATGCATTCAGCACGGCAGCATCGCCTTTACCCTTTGCAGCCACAACGGCATCCCATTTTCCATATACTACACCATTGAGGACATAGGCGGGATCTGTGCCATTAAATGCATCGTCAGTACCGATAGGAGTCAAAGCATCGCCATCGTCATACTCCTTGAAATCACCACCAATCTCACCCTTGAAGATAATACCGGTGCTCAGACCATTGATCTGGTTCTTGGTAGGATCTGCCTGGATGGTGTTCTCTGTACAATAGGTCTGGATATAATAGCCATCTACAGTAGTAGAGGAACCACCCTTTTCCCAATCGTTGTCTTCTTCATCAGTACCTGAAGTTGTTTTCAGAGGATTGTAGGTAGCTGCTGCATCACCAGCATATACGTTAAAATAGTTATCTGCAGGAGTGAAGGAAGTCCAATTAGCGGCAGTCTTGGCTGCAAAGTTGTAGTCAACTACGTAGTTATTATCAGCAAGAACCGATAAGCTACCTTTCTCTGCGCCACCGAGTGTCCAACTTGCATCGGTACCATTGGCAGAAACGCGCTTGAACAGATAGAAATCCTTGCTGACATTGGTCAAAGCCATGTCTGTCAAAGTAACGGTCACTTTTTGGCCAGCATGTGCACCAGAAGTGGGTTTCAATACTTCATAAACATTACCTGTCTTTATTGCCTTGTAGTCGAAACGGGCAGCAGCACGCTCTACTTCAATTATGCCACAATCAAGAGGATAATCCTTGGTGTACTTGGTTACATCTGTCTCTGTAGCGACAGTACCCCCCGTACCTGTCATAAGGAAATTATCGTCTTTTGCTATACCAGAAGTCAAGTCAACAGCAGTAACTGTGATAGGTGCAGACTCAACAGTTTCACCAGTTGGCAATTCACCGTTTACAATCGCATAGGCTTTGTAAGTTTTATCTCCTACCAAACCATCAACCTTGATGGGGTCTGTGGTGTAGGTGTCGGTACCGGCAGCAGGCAACATTACTCCAGTGGCTGTATTAAATACAACAGACTTAGCTACATTGCCAGCACCATCATCAAGAATCACCTGAACACTGGTAATCTGGTTTTCACGATCCTTACCAACTTCCTCACCTTCAGCGGTCTCACCAGAAGCATCCGTTTCAGAACGAGTAGCACTTGCAGAAGGCAACTTCACCGTGAACTGCACGTAGGCTTCGCCTTTGCTGGGAGCTACGTTCTCGCTCTCCTCATTGGAGCAAGCACCGAGAGCCAGTGCAGCTGCTCCGAACAAAAAATACTTAATCTTCATACTTTTTTGTTTTGATTAGTTAATAATAATTTAATTGTTTCTTTGTTTTGAATTGTTAATAATAAATTTTTTCTTTCTCTTGTTTCGGTTTGTTGTCAATAATTTAATGATTGGTTTATTTGTTATCCGTTAATATGTTAATTGCTTGATGTTTTCAGCGGCTTGTGCACATCCGGCCTCGCTGGCCTGACGGAAGAGTTGCAATGCCTCGTCGTTCTTCTTCTGGAGAGCAAGGATGACACCACGGGCATTCAGCACCTCGGCACCGTT
>JAZRYA010000057.1:0-2488 GCA_045600505.1 Bacteroidaceae bacterium | reverse complement strand
TTCTTGGTCTCGTCCTTGGTCATCTCGCTCAGTCGAGCCAGCGACTCTGCCATGCCACCCACCTCACCGGCGATGTACATGTTCCACATCTCGTATCGGTTGCCGGGTTTGGCCTGTCGCTCGGCCTTGCTGCCATCGGTCTTGACATAGGTGCGATAGTGCAGACGGTTCCACACCCACAGACCCATATCCTGGGCTATCTGCAGAGCCATCTTGCCCACTTCGTTTTGGCTCATCAATCCTTTGGGGGTCGCGTAGACGTCGCGCAAGACATTGGAGGGAAGACCCACATGGAGCATCACATTGGCAATGTCGATGAGGCCGGCCAACTGCTTGTGGATGGTGTAGTAGGGAGCCCACACCCATTCCTCGTTGTTGTAGGCACGGTAGCACTCGATGAGGGCAGGATGAGCCGCAGGGATAGCGTTCAGGTAACCGTAGCCATAGTGCTGGTAATCCTGTTTGTACTGGTCAAAGGCCTTCCAGTTGCCCTTCATCTCGCGCAACTGGGCTTCGGGAGCATAGTCACGAGCTTCGAAGTAGCGGCCCAGCGAGTCACTCCACACGAAGGTACGCTCCTGGCACTGACGCAATTCGCGCACCATGCGCTCGATGCGCTTGTAGAGTTCCAGTTTCTGTTCCTTGTTCTGTGTCGATGCAAAGGCAAAGGCCAGAGCCGACATATAGTGTCCTGTGCCGTGACCCTTGAGCTTGGTGGTGGGAGAGTCCCATCCGTCGCTCACGGTGTATCCCTCGGTGGGCAGTCCATAGGTGTCGCGGTAGTTGTAGAGCTGCTGGGTGATGTCCAGGTTGAGCAGCGTCTTGATGTCCAGTTCGCGGTTGTTGGTCAGTCGGTTCTCGCCCTCTATTATCACGTCGCTCAGGGGCAGGGGCTGCACTTTGGGCTTGTTGCTGGGCACTTGCCAGGCATCGGCCACCACGCGCACATTGGCCGTGAGCTGGTAACCATTCTCGGTGGTGTTGTCGCCGATGACGTATCCCATCACGGTATAGGTCTTGCCCACGGGGTACAGTTCGGGATTGGCCTGCTGTTGTTCGGTCGATGTCAGCGAGTTGTTCCATCGGGTTTGTCTCCACTCGCCCGTGCCGTCGCTGTATTTCACCCACACTTGCCAGGGCAGACGGGGCACAGTGCCCACGGGGCAATCGACGTTGATGGGTGCAACTTGCTTGATCACTCGTTTCTTTGCCATCACCTGACAAGTCAGGCTGACGAGGATAATCAGTAGAGCGGTAATTCGTTTCATGGTCTTTGGTTGTTGTTATGTAGTTTTGTTTTTTATAGACTCCTAACTCCTAATTCTTAACTCCTAATTTCTATTACTTTCAGATAGTCTTTCAGGTGCCATTTCCCCTTGCCAAATCCGGCTTGCGAGTCACTCACCAGCAGCAGCGTCTGCGTGCCGTCTGCCAGCACCTGTCCCAGACACATACCCTCGTAATTGGCCATGCGTGTGTTGGTGAGGCTAAACTTGGTGCTCCATTCCTCCAGCAGCGTCTTCTCGCCAGTCTGAGGGCTCCACAGATACACCTTGCACCAGCATCGGCTGCCGTTGTATCGGGGTGCGATGCGAGCCTCGCGCTCCAGGATGGCCAGAGTGCCATCGGGCAGGGGAGTGATGGCCACCACACCGTGGTAATGGTCACGACCGGGGTTCTTCGACTGAAGCGCGTCCAGCATGTAGTCGTGCTGACCGATGCACCGTCCCTGGTCGTCAAACTGCAGCAAGTGGAGCAGTCCCTCAGCGTCTCCTCGTCGTGGACTCTCAGTAGTGGTCCAGAAGACGTGGCGCAGCGTGTCGTGTCCCAGCGCCTCGAAACCTCGGTTGGGCTGAATGTCGCCTGTGCCGAATCCCTCGGGAATGGCTAGTTCGCGTCCCGTCAGACTGCCGTCCAGTCGGTGCTCCACGATACGCTGGTCAGCCTCTCCGCTGATGTAGACCGTGCCTCGGCTAGGGCAGTAGGCTATGCCCTCGGCGTCGCGGTTGAGGGGAGTGTTGTCGGCGCGAAAACCCTCGCTAGTGACACGTGTCACGACGCCAGTCTCGGGGTCCTGCTCTATCTGCCAGACGTAGAATCCAGGGTGCGTCTCCTTGTCGCTCACCACGGCATATCGGTGGTTGCCGATGGGTGTCAGTCCGCTGTAGTTGGCAGGACCGACGCCAAAGCCGGCCAGGTTGTACACCTGTGCCTGCACCAGCATGGGCAATGCGATAGAGAGAAGTACCAGTATGCGCCGCATTTCTTGTTTTCTAGGATTTATGTGCACAAAGATAGCAAAAAATGCAATAACTTGTCCTTCTAAGGACATTTTTTCTTTGTGGGAGTTAGCGGGAGTTAGCGGGAGTCTCGTTTTTCCCCTTCAGATACTCCTTGGGCGACATGCCGGTGATCTTGCGGAAAGTGCGCAAGAAATTGCTTCGGTCACAGATGCCCGTCATCTCGGCCACGGTGTCATAGGTGTATT
>JAZRYA010000056.1:0-35306 GCA_045600505.1 Bacteroidaceae bacterium | reverse complement strand
CGGAGTGGAGGCGCTGGCGCTGATACTGCGAGCCTACAAGGAGCGCTATGAATGGCAGGATGAGGACGAGGTGATCGTGCCTGCCAACACATTCATTGCCACCATCCTGGCCGTGGGTGAGGCTGGACTGAGACCCGTGCTGTGTGAGCCCTCGATGCAGGACTATCTGCTGGATGTGGAGATGATGAAGCGACTGACCAACTCGCGCACTCGGGCTGTGATGCCCGTGCACCTGTATGGCCGGGTCTGCAACATGACCGCCATCAACCAGTGGGCCCAGGAGAGCGGGCTGCGGGTGATAGAGGATGCTGCGCAGGCCCATGGCGGCATCTACCGTGGACAGCGCGTGGGACATCTGGGCGATGCTGCGGGATTTAGCTTCTATCCCGGAAAGAACCTGGGTGCCCTGGGTGATGCGGGTTGCGTGACAACGGACGATGACGAGATCGCTCGCCTGGTGCGCATGATGGCCAACTATGGGTCGGAGGAGAAATACGCCAATGCGTACCGTGGACTGAACAGCCGTACTGACGAGATACAAGCTGCCGTGCTGTCGGTGAAGCTGCCCCGACTGGATGCTGACAACCAGCGTCGCAGAGAGATAGCCGCCCTGTATGCCCGGGAGATAGACAATCCCCTGGTGACCCTGCCTGCCATCCCCAAGAATGTGGAAGAACACGTCTTCTATGTCTTCCCTGTGCGCTGCCCCGCTCGCGAAAAACTGCAACAGTATCTGAAGGACCACGGCATAGACACCCTGATACACTATCCCATACCGCCCCACAAGCAGCAGGCCTACCGCGAGTGGAATGAGATGCGACTGCCCATCACGGAGCGCATCCACCACGAGATACTGTCGCTGCCCATCAGTCCGCTGATGACGGATGAGCAGGTGATGCGCATTGCCAAGACCATCAATGAGTTTACCGTAGAACTATGACGCTCGAGATACTGATATGCACCATCGACGAGGGGCTGGAAAGAGTGCCCTCGATGATACTTCCACCGGTGGAGGGCATAATGTATCTGGTGTCGTGCCAATATACCGAGAAGCAGCCCGCCATACCCCCCGCACTGGATGAGCGCGAGGATGTGTGGGTGATCTTCCTGCAGGGCCGTGGACTGGCCCGTAACCGCAATTTTGCGATAACCCATGCCGATGGTGACATCCTGCAGATCGCCGATGACGACGAGAGGCTGGAACTGGCCTGGGAGCTGGACATGATGGACTATTATGCCAAGAACCCGCAGGTGGACATCGCCCACTTTATGATGCAAGGCACGCAGAAAAGGTATCCCCCGTCGTATGTCAGTTCGGTGGAGCTCACCTGCCGTCGCTCGTCGATAGAGCGTGCAGGAATCCACTTTGACGAGCGATTTGGCCTGGGGTCGGAATACCTGGCTGGTGGCGAGGAGGACGTGTTTCTGCACGATGCTCGCCGGGCTGGGCTGCAGGTGGAGTTTGTGCCCAAGCCCCTGTGCACCATCACAGGTGCCACCACGGGTGACACGTTCCTGACCAATGTACGCATGCAACGTACCAAGGGGGCAGTGGCCTGCTACACGCGGGGCAAGGACTATGCTTACCGCAAGTGCCTGCGCGAGAGCCTGTGGTGGATGATACACCGCGGGGCCAACCCCATACCGCTATTCTATCACATGTGTAAGGGAGTGAGATATGTCTGATGTCACCCTGGTCATACCCGTCTACAACAGGGCGGCCTACCTGCCTCGCCTGTTCCAGTCGCTGCAGCGCCTGAGCTATGCTGCGCTGAAGGTGATACTGGTGGACAACGGCAGCACCGACGACTCGCCCTCTCTCTGCCAGACCTTTGCCGAGGAGGCGCATTTCCCCGTGGAAGTGGTGCGAGAGGAGAAGTGCGGAGCCAATGCGGCACGCAACCGTGGACTCTCGCTTTGCCGCACCCAGTGGGTCTATTTCTTTGACTCGGATGACGAGATCTCTCCCGATTTCCTGGACAAAATACAGCCTGGCCGACATGACTCGGACGTGATATTCTTCCCTACCTGTCAGCAAGTGGGTGACCGCAAGATGGTGCGTGACTATCGGGTATCGGATAGTGCCGCGGTGCAGATACTCACGGGCATGCTCAACACGCAATCCCTGGTCTGGAATGTCGATTTCCTGCGTAGGATAGGGGGGTGGAACGAACAGCTGAGTGTGTGGCAGGATTGGGAATTGGGGGTGCGACTGCTGCTGCATCGTCCTCGCATCTCGTGGTGCACGAGCGAGGCGTTCCACTGCATCTATGTACACCCGGATAGCATCACGGGGCAGTCGTTCTCGGCCAATCTGCAGGGTAGAGTGGACGCTCTGAAGACTGTGGGTGAGGTGATCGGTGGTGACGCATCAGCCACCAGGGCCTTGTACTATCGTACCAAGATACTGGAGGGCATGCTGAGCCAGGAAGGCGGGTCGAGCGAACTGTGGCCTCGCGTGTCTGCAGCCCAGGTGTCGCTGCCAGTACGCGTGGTGGGCAAACTGCTGCGCAAGTACGTTGCCCTGGGGGGAAGAGGCGCTTGGCGCATTGCGCTAAAGTCTTGCTCGGCCTAGGGTCAGGACGCTCAGGGTCACCGTGGGCTCTGCCTGGGTGATCTCTCTACCGCAGGAGATGATGGTGCTGCCAGTGGTCATCACGTCGTCGATGATGAGCAGATGCTTGTTTCTCAACCTCTCGGTGTGCTGTGCCCGGAAGATGTTTTCCACGTTCTTTTCTCTTTCTTGCCTGTTGAGATGGGTCTGAGTCTGGTTGTTCCGAACTCGACTGACGACATCCCCCAGCACGGGGATGCCGGTGATGTCTGATATGCCCTGGGCGATTCGTTCGCTCTGGTTGTAGCCCCGATGCAGCAAGCGTCTCCAGTGCAGGGGGACGGGGACCAGGTAGTCTATGCCCTGAAAGAAATCCTGGGGCAGGAGCTCCTGAGCCATCAGTTGTCCCATCTCGACAGCGAGTTGTGGCCGGTGTCGGTATTTGATGTGTATCAGTATGTCGTGGGAGATGGCCCCCTGGCCGTAGTAGACAAACGAGGTGGCCCTCTGGATGGGGAGTAGGCCCCAAAAGAGTTTGCTGGCAGGACTGATGTGAGCTTCCTCGCTGCTGCTCTGGCCCAGATAATGGAGCCTCGCTCGACAGGGGACACACAGGCACATGTCGCTGCCCATGAGCCGATTGCCGCATATCGGACAGATGCGGGGCGCCAGCAGGTGGAGCAAGTCGCGGAACCAGGTGCCTAACATGGGTCTAGTGCTTGTTCCAGAAGTCGATGTACTGCTGTGCCACCCACGTGTGCCGGTGCCATTTCTCGATGAATCGCACACTATCCAGCTGACGTTGGCGCAGATCGTCGGGGTGGAGCAGAATCTGCTGACGAATCTGGTGGACCACATCCTCGAGATGGGGTCTGACATTGATGATGGGTCGCAACTCGTGTTCGCCCTGCAGGTCATAGTATTCCTCCTCGGCACCTCCCACAAGCACCAGCCCCTTGGACATGGCCAGCAGACCGTTCATGGCCGGGGTGTAGCTGTAGAGCTGGTCCAGCAGCACGTCGCTGGTGTTCATCATGTTCTGGTATTGAGCAAAGGGGACGCTCTCTGCCTTGACAATCTCCATCTGCTGGGGAAACTCTCGCTGCAGCTCTTCCAGTGCGCGGAGCATGATGTCTGTGCCCTTGTAGGCCGATCGGGCTCGCTGGATGCCGATGAAGAATCGTATGCCGTCGTATTCGGGATGGGGCTGGATGGGGCTGGTCTGACTGAGGTCGATGGGGAAGGGAATGTAGCCTAACTTCTGGGGATAGTAGTTGCGATAGCAGCGCTCGTACTCATACAGTCCTGCAATGATGCCGTCGCAGTCATCGGCGATGTATTGGTTCAACTCGCCCTTGCTGCCCAGGACCCATTCGTTCTCCATATCGTGCAGGAAGGGGTAGTCCCGTTTCTTGCCATCTATGTAGAAATCACTGTATCGGAACGTGTCGGGCTTCAGTCCCTCTTGCACCCAGAACTTGTCGATGCCAAAGGCGCCAAGAAACATCTTGCCGTTTTGCTTGCGCAGTTGCTGGTAGTAGGGGAGCATGCGTTCGGCACGGAAACTGAGGAAGACGGGATTGATGAGCTGGACGACGTCGTAGTCCCTCAGCGTGGGCAGGATCTGGCGAACCTCCCACCAATACCGCAGGGTGTCAATCTTGCCCAAGGAACGTCGGCGCAGGTCGATGTCGCGTGGGTAGTCCTTCCAGCCGTCGCCATCGCTGACCACGGTTACCTGGTGCCCGAGAGCCCTCAGTCCCTGGGCCAGCGTCCAATGGACGTTGCTGTATTCGCCAACTAGCAGTATCTTCATAGGATTACTTTTTTACCGTGGATAATGTAGACACCGTGCTGGGGCTTGGTCACCCTGATTCCATGGAGATCGTATGTGGCATTGCTGGGCAGGGGCTGCAGGAGGGTGTCCTCGATCTTGTCGGGCAGGGGCTCGACGTAGTTCCAAAGGAGACTGAAATCATCGGCACTCCACCAGCCGCTGCTCAGGGTTGCTGAGAAAGAGATGCGCAAAGTGTCGCCAGGGCGGATGATGACATAGGGGGTGGTCACCTCCACCCAGCCCCGGTTGCCGATACCGCCGGTGTTGCCGATGGTCTCTGCCTTGCTGCTCATCTGCTCGCCCTTGCTGGTGTTCTTGACGGTCAACTTGATGTTGGCCTCGGCACTACCTCGCAACAGAGCCTGTACGGCATATTTGCCCTCGGGGAGGAAGGTGATGTCTTGGTCCATCGTGCTGGTGTAGGCACTTCCCTTCCACAGGTTCCAGTAGGCATTGCTGCTGTTGCCGTCGCTAGCCTCGCCGGTGTTTACGTCGTTGTTGGTGACCATCCAACCATAGGAGTCGGAGCGCTGACAGCTGGGATTGACGATGTAGGCCGTGGCGTCCTTGCCCTCTCCCAGATCGGGAAGCATCGCCAGATTGTGCTCCTGTTGCAGCGCTCGGGTGGCCATGTACTGCTGGTGGCTGTCAGTTTCCAGGTCTCCGGTGCGCACCAGTTTGAAATCATCTGCTCCGGCCCACCTTGCAGTCATTTCGCCTAGGTTCTTTACGCCAATCTGCATCTTGCCATCAAGCACGATGATGCCGGGTATGACGAGTCGCTTGTCGTAGTTGATCTCGCTGTCCTCGGTGACTGGCATCAGGTACTGGATCGTGTCGGCTTGTGCATAGAGCACCACGCTGCCATTTACCTTGGCACCAGCTACCTTGTCGGTAGAATTGAACACGGCAGCACTCAGTTCGTAGACGCCCTGAGGCAGGTCGGTAATGGTCTGATAGTAATCAAATTGCTGTCCCTGAGCAGTGGGGCTCCATACCTCGAAGTAGGTGTCGCCAGTTGCCTTGGTGTACCCATTCTGGGCACTCTTTTTGCAGGTCCAGCCATCCACTTCGGTCTTGCTGGTGGCATAGACGTTGGGGTTGACGATGTAGGAGATTGTGCTAGCGGGATTGTAGGCCTCGTCGCCCACAGTTCGCTTGATGTAGACTCGTAATTGCGTGTCATTCAGGTCAAAGTCTGCCAGAGGGAAGGAGTACCTCAGGGTGTCGTTGTCAAACAGGTATCGGTTGTCCTCTGTGTAATAGTCCTTCCAGGTGTGGTCTTGATTGTCGTAACGCTGGATGGCCAAGATGTCGGTGACATCGTTGTTGGGATTGACGATGGTCAGGGCCAGATTCTGGTCGATGTCGTTGATGCGAGCCGTGAGGGTGGGGGTCTTGAGCGAAGGGGTCCACCAGACGGGGGTGAACTGCACTTTGGCATTGTAGGCAAAGTCGGACTTTGAGTCTCGGTACACTT
Source organism: Bacteroidaceae bacterium (assembly GCA_045600505.1). GTDB lineage: Bacteria > Bacteroidota > Bacteroidia > Bacteroidales > Bacteroidaceae > Physcousia. The sequence goes on along the minus strand of JAZRYA010000056.1, from coordinate 29,435 downwards.
TTCCTGCAGGCAGGACATTGCCATCGTCCCAGTTGATCATGGCGCGGTAGTAGGTGTCCCAGTTGTAGATGGCATATCGCTCGACAAACGAGCAGGTGTCGAGGACATTCAGAATCTCCTTGATGGCCTTGCGCTGCTTCTCCAGTTTGTCGTTGTAACCGCTGGGCCAACTCTCGCTGGTCCAGCTGGCACCATTGTTCCACTCGGTGATCCAGATGGGGCGCTTGGTGGCGTCGTAGATGCTCTTCAGGCGGTTGTACCAGGCCTTGGCATCTGCTGCTTCGTTGGTTCCCCAGTAGGCATGGAAGGCCACGAAATCACAGCGATAGGACATGTCGTTGCAGTGCCCGATGTATTCCTTCAACCAACCTGCGTCTGTGGGGGCAGGCGACCCGATGCGCATGCCAGTCTGCTGGAAATCAGGCGTGTAGGTGCATGCTGTCCAGGGGGAAATAGTGCCCTTGCAATCGCAGTTGTTGTGCTGCTCGCTGTGGTCGGGTTCGTTGAGCGAGAGGCATGCCGTTGCGTCCTGCTTGGTGATCGCGCTCATCGAGGGCCACCAGATGTGCTGTCGGATGGGCACATACTCGGTGTCGTAGGTGGAAGCTCGGTCTGCGCCCCAGGTATAGAACCAGGTGGCACGCATCTTCTTGCATTCGGTGGCTATGGCGTTGTTTGAGGTGGTGGAGCACCAGCCCTTTTTGCTCACATATTGCCACTTCTTGATGGTGATGCTAGAGATGCGTCCATACAAGGCCTTGGGCAGGGCGGGAATCTCCAGGTCGCTGTGGTCGGCAACGTACACTCGGCTGTATCCCTTGCCCGACTTGCTGCTGGCTAGTGTCATCATGTATCCGCGCTTGAGGCGCATCGAGCGATAGCGATTGCAATCCTTGCCCAGGTCGGTATAAGCGCCTACGCTGTAGGACTTTGAAGCACCGGTGTACTGTTCGCCTTCGTAACAAATCAGGTGCTGACCGTTCTTCTTGTAGGGCATGACCAGCGCGCCGTTGAGATAGATGACGACGCGGCAGTTCTCGTTTTCCTTGGCTGCAGCGCCGTTGATGAGTATCTGGGGCAGGTATTTGCTGACCACGACGCTAGGCAGGGTGTTGTCGAAGATGAGCCATGCCTGTTCGTGATCCAGACTGATCTTGCAGTTGGTCAGGGGCTTTTCCTCGTTGATGATGTGGAAGTCTATTTGCTGGTCCAGCACTAGGTTGCAGTCAGTCAGGGAGATGACAGAGCGGCTGGGATTGCCCCATTTGTCGATGACGGTTTGCCCGCTCTTGGTTACTACGGACGATTCGCTCAGGATCTCTGGTTGGCAACTGGTTAGGCGACTCTTGCGAATGATGGTCCATTCTGCCTCGGTGTCCTGGGCGGTGTATTTCGGTACATAGTACGTGGCTTTGCTGGCAATCTGGTTGCCGTTTTTGTAGATCTTCACCTGCTCGTTCTCATAGACAAAGGCGTATTCACCATTGGCCGAGATCGTGTAGCGCAATCCTCGGCCTTGCTTGTTTCGGAGGATCACATGGATGGAATCTCCGGGGTATTTCTCGTTCATCTGCAGATGGGCAAGACCTAGCGAGAAGGTCGACTTGAACGACTCCATCTCGGTGCTGGTAAGCAGTACGTTGCTTTCGAAACTGGTCATCAGGCCAAGCGAGTCTCTGAGCACGATGGCCTTGTTTAGCATCTCGTTGGCCGTTTTCTGCTCGGGTGCCTGCATCCAGGCACTGATGACAGCAAGACTGCTGGGTAGTTTGTTGCGGTAGAGTAGAGGATAACTGGTGTTGGTGAGTTCGCCAGAAATGTATTCGTGTATGTTGCGCAGTTCCTTCACAGCCCATGCCTTTCGGCTGGACTCTAATCCCTGCCCATTGCTCTCAAAGACTTGGAAGCACGAGGTCTCTACGTCCTGCAATTTGTCATACCAGACACCGATGTAGTCCGAGGTCTCGTCCTTGTCCACTCCGAGTGCAGCGCTGGTGTTCTTCTTGTTGACTAGTTGTCCTTGGATGGTTGGGCGAACCTGCCACTGATAGACGTTTGAGCTTCCAGAATTGTCCTGAAATACTACACTATAATTGTTAGTAGTGCTTGCTGTTACGTATTTTCCGCTCAACTTGTGCTTTAATAGTACATAGCCCGGAGTTGGCGCTGCTACAGCCGTAAAAATATACTGCTCGTCCTGGCTCTGAGTATAGACGCTCAATCGAGGTTGAGTGTTGTCTGCATTGGGACCTAATGCTCTCTCGTAATAGGTGTTCCAAATGTAGTAATCGTGACCAGCTTGTAGTTCATAAATGCTTACGTCTTCGCCGAAAACCTGGCAAAACGTCTGCAAAAGCAAGGCTAAAAGGAGTGTATATCTTTTCATGATAGACAATTCTACATCACACAAAATTACGTTTTTTCCCCGACGTGGGCAAATACTTCGAATAAAAGTTGTATCTTTGTTCCCTGAAATGAAGTTACAGAAGCATAAATCAAGCAATACGACCTATGACCATGTACTGAAGTACACGGGAATATTCGGTGGTGTGCAGGTACTGAAGATCCTGGTCAATATACTGCGTAACAAGTTGGCATCCGAGTTGTTAGGCATCGTTGGCATGGGACTCAATGCCATCAATATGTCCATCGCCGAGTTGGTCAACTCATTCACTAATTTTGGTCTCAACTTTTCTTCGGTTCGCAACATCAGCGAATTGTACGAACAGGAGGACCAAAGAGCCATGCAGCGGTATGTCTGCGTAATCCGTACCTGGAGCGTGTTGGCTGCTATGTTGGGTGCGCTGCTGTGTGTCACGCTGCCAATATGGTTGTCTGCTGCCTTTGATTTTGTTGCGCAGATGAGTCAGTCGCTCTTTGGCGTGACTCCTAGTAGCGAAATCGTAGCGCATGTGCAGAATCACAAGATGGATGCAGTGCTGCTGGCCTTGATGGTATTCTCCTTGCCCCTGGAGACATCGGAGTGCTCGCTTCTGAAAGCCATACGTCAGCTCAAGATCCTCTCTATGATAGAGGTGTTAGCGGCCTTGTCTACGCTCTTTTGCACCATTCCCCTCTACTATTTCCTGGGGTATAGAGGCATCGTCCTGGCACTCATCCTGTCGTCTTGGTCGGTGACCCTCATACACCTCTATTTCACGGTCAAGTTCTATCCTTGGCGGATTCGTCCCTTTGATGCTGACATCTTGCGCGAGGGCCTGGGGCTGATACGTATTGGAGTGCCCTATATGCTTGCTGGAATCGTTGGTGCCATCAGTTCTTTTGTCGTCCTCGGCTTCTTGGAGAATGCCGGAGAAATAGGCCTCTACAAGGCTGGATATGGTCTGATGGTGGGTTATGCTGGCATGGTGTTTGTTGCTGTCGAGGCCGACTATTTTCCCCGTCTGTCAGGTGCAAACAATGACAGGACCAAGAGAAACGCCATCATCAATCAGCAGATCGATGTCTGTATCCTGTTTATGACGCCCCTGCTGATTCTGCTGTCGCTCTTTATGCCTCGCATCATCCACGTACTCTACTCTCGTGCCTTTATTCCCGTTGCTCCTATGGCGGTGTGCTCGGTATATTACATGCTGTTCAAGGCCGTCACATTGCCTGTGGCCTATCTGCCTCTGGCCAAGGGCAAGAGCATGCTGTATCTGACGATGGAGTTTCTCTATGATGTGGCTTTCGTCATCCTGGTTTACTTCGGTTACACCATGGGTCGCGAACATCTGATTTTCTCCTTCGATGGCATAGAATGTGGTGGTCTCATAGGAACTGGTGTTGCCTTGTCACTGGCAGGTTTGTTCGATTTCCTGATGATCTGTGGTTCGTACACACTGATGTTTGGTTTCCGTTTCAGAAGTCGTACCCTGGCCTTGTTTGTGTTCGAGTTCCTGTGCCTGTCTGCGGTGGTTCCCTTCTGCCTGCAGGGTGGCATGCCCCTGTACAAGTATGGTTTTGGACTGGCTGCACTGGCTGCCTCGTGCTGCATGGCCTGGTATTTCCTGTCGCGCAACTCGCATTTTGTGGCTCGAGTTGTGAATAAATTGAACAAAACACATCATTGCGATCATTGCTAGCCTATGGTTTCCTTGCTCATGGCTGTTCACAATGCAGCATCCTATTTGTCGCAAGCCATCGATAGTGTGCTGGGGCAGACCCTCTCTGACTGGGAACTGCTCTGTGTCGATGATGCCAGCACGGACGATAGTCTGAGGATTCTGCAAGAATATGCCGAGCAAGACGAACGTATTAAGGTTTTTTCCTCGGAGAAGAATTGTGGACCAGCACATGCTCGCAACATGGCCTTGAAACATGCTCAGGGTGAATACATTACGATGTTGGACACCGATGATTGGTTGTCTTCGGATACTCTGGAGCGTGCCGTCGATGTGTTTCGCCTTCATGATGACACGGACTGCGTTCTTCTGACACTCGTCGAGGAGTATCCTGATTACAGAAGACCTTACCCCATGCAGGCTAGTGTGGAGGATGTACTTACCGGCGAGGAGGCTTTCCGTCTCTCGTTGGATTGGCGATTGCATGGCCTCTATCTTGTTCGTCGTGAGCTGCATCTGCGCTATCCCTATGATGAATCATGCAGACTGCATAGTGATGACAACACGACGCGTATTCATTATTTGCATGCCCGTCAGGTGCGTCTCTGCAGTGGAGAGTATCACTATCGCAAGCATGAGGATTCTATCTCTTTGGCTGTGGGAGTAGATCATTTTGGCTACCTGGATGCCAATTTGAGCATGGCCCGCATGTTGGAACAAGAGCTGATGCAAGGATGTGTCTCGGCAGAGGATGTTGCTTATTATGAGCGATATCGCTGGCACCAATATGTGGATAAGCACTGGTATTTCTTTGTACATCGACACGCCTTCTCATCGCAGGAAAGTGCAGAGATCAAGCACAAACTGGCCACCATGTATGACACATTTACTCGTTCTTGGAGTAAGCATTTCGGTTTCTGCCGTTGCTCGAACTATCGTATTTTCCTAATTCAAGAGTGGTTGTATTTCCGTTTGCGCTGGGCTTTGGGTCGACGTTAGTGGAATAGCAGGCGACGTATGCCTACCTTGAACCATTCCCAAGTAGAGACTCCATTCTGCTTCCGCTGCTGTAGACAGCGTACAAAACAATCCCAGTCTGCCTCGAACAGGTGAGCTGCAATAGAGCGTATCCGATAGTTTGCTATGTTTTTCCGGGTGTTTTCTGCCCATGTTTCTCCCATTTTTGGAGTAAGAGAGCACACGATTTCCTCAACTTCTGCGTAATAATCTATCAGGGCAATGAGCTTCTGATCCGTGTCAGAGGTGTCGACAGAGATGTTGATTTCAGAGTCTCGGTAGTGTGCCAGTACTTCTTGGGCAGAATAGATTCCGCCATCGAGCGAGAAACGGAACAATGAACTGTAGTCGGAACCCCAAGCAAGAGGGATGCGTGAGTAACCTCCCAGGGCTTTGAGTGCCTCTGTTCGGTACATAAACTCGCAGATGGTTTGCCTACGTCCCTGGGTAAAAACAGCTGTCAGATACTCCTCGCATTTCTCGTAGATGGGTGGAACAGGGAAGGCTCCGATTACCTCTCCCTCGGTGTCTATGGTGTTTATTGCAGCGCGGAACACGTTACATTCGGGGTGCTGCTCTGCTAGAGAAACCAGGCTCGAGATGAAGGTCGGTTCGTACACATCATCGTCGGGCAACAGCGCAAAATAGGGCGTGTCACACAGTTCCAAACAGCGGTTCCAGTTGCCTGCAGGATCCTTTCCTCCGAGGTTCTGGGGATTGCGAACATAGCGCAGACGGTCAGACGGGAATTCGTCTACAATTTCCTGAATGGGGTAGGGCGAGCAATCATCGACAACCAGCACTTGCACATCGGGATAGTCCTGGCTCAGGGCAGACGCGATGGCTTGGCGCAGATAAGTGCCTTTCCATGCTGGGATTGCGATGGTTACTGCAGTCTTCACTTGCGTATCTTCTTGCCTCCCTGGATGATGATGCCGTGCTGATCCTTGGTGGCACGTACTCCATTGAGTTGATAGGGCGTGCTGTCGGAGATGGTTTCCTCGATGCTCTCTACACCGTTTGTCAGGTTGTTGATTTCCTCGGGGCTCAGTACGTAATTGTAGATTCGGAAATCATCGATGTACCCCTTGAGGTAAGGATCGTTTGCATACTGGCTCTTGCCGATGTAGTTGAGCACAGGTTTGAAGTCCGAAGGCTTGATGTTGATGTTCTCGTTCGACCCAATTGCTTGGCCATTGAGGTACATCACGCCACCGTTTTCTCCCAGAGTGATGACAACGTGGTTCCACTTGTTGACGCTCAATGTCTTACTAGGCTTGATGACTTGCTCGCTGCCACCATTCTTGATAGCAAATGAGAGTCCTGTGCCAGAGTTGGGGGTGAGGAACATGTACTGGTCCGTGCCATTTCCAAAGTCGAAGATGCGCTGCCAGCTGCTTCCTCCACGGTAGTAGATCCATGTACTGATAGTGATTTCATCGTGATTGGCCACAGTGTAAGGCAGTTGCACATAGTTGGAAGTGCCATTCAATGAGATAGAAGTACGATCGTTTCTCACATCATAGACGGTGTCGCCGGCAATCGCACAATGGTTGGCATTGACGCTTGCATCGGTCAGCAGACTGTCGAAGGTCAAGGCCAGCACCTCGCCCTTCTCATTGCTAGAGCTTGCTGATACGACGTTTGACTTCTCACTCTGGTTCAGGCTGGTGTCGTCTGCATATACCTTATAATAATAGGTGACGTTGTCGTCCACCTCGTTGTCGATGAATTCTGTTTCGGAGATGTTCTTGGCCAGAGTATAGTAGTCTGCGCCATCCTCGCTGCGCAGAATGGTGTAGCCCAGAATATCCTTGTCTGCAGAAGCGTTCCAACTGAGTTTTACACTCGCATTCTGAGCCTGTGCCACCAGATTGTCGGGTGCTGCAGGTGCTTCCATGTCGGGAGTAACCTTGGCAGGCAACAGACGCCACTGCTGGTAGGTCTCTCCTCGGAATTCACCCATCTGTATGTTGGCCAGTGCAATGGTCTTTCCGCTTTCCACCTCCAAGCACTTGTTGCTGTAACGACTGCGGATGTAGAAGGCGCCATTGCCAGCATATTGCAAGTACCACTGTTCCAGCACGTTGACATCACCGGGATATACTCCGACATTTGCTCCAGCATTGTAATTCCAGTCTTTCAGGTCGAGGTACATGCCGTTGTCAGTATTGAGCAAGAAAGAGTAATAGCTGAAATCTCCGCTCTTCTGCAAGTGAGTTACAACCCATTGCATTGACTTGGTGGTGTTGCTGTTCTTGCGTTGGCTGACAGATGTCCATCCACTGGTGGGCTTGCTGCTGAATCCCATTACGAGACCTGAGTTGACATTGACAATCTTGTACACTCCGTCTGCGATTTCGGGCATCACGTCTTCGCCGCTCTGCACATCGATACAAACTTCTGCACCGCTCTGACCTTGCTGATAGCCAGTGCCTCCGGGCAAATGCATTCTGTATTCTCGACCACGCACTCCGTTGTACCATACGGGACGATCCAGGGCCAGGAAATCATAATCTGTGGTGTAAGACTGACGTTCGCTCATACCGCCAAATGCCTGGACAAGGCCATTTGCATGACGGTATACTGATGCTGATGTCCAGTTGTTGCGATGCTCGGCATAGCTCAGTCGCTTACCAGGTTTGCCTTGATACGTTGCCTTCATGAACTGCGAACGAGCATATTCGCAAGTACCCCACCATATACCAGTCTGCATGCCATATTCTACACCGACCATAGCCTCCATGACATTGTGCAACTCGTCTGCTGTGGCATGGTGGCCATACTCTCTTACCTTCTGGAAAAATGAGGCATAGTTGTCAAAACTACCAGCCAACTGGTGAGTATTGCCCTCGTCTAGTGCGTCCTTCAGATAGTTCCACCACTCATAGGCCTTGTCGTCATTGAGCGTGTTTCCACCACACATGCGCACACCATCATATTTGCCATCGAAGTCGTTACGCAGACTGTTGCATACTGCTTTGAAGTCGGCTTTGCGGGTTGTGTTGGAATAACCTTGATCCCAACCATAGTCAGGCTCGTTGAAAGGGCTGATACTCACCAGATTGGTGATGCCACGGCTCTTGTAATATTCGATAGCCAGGTCTATCACTTTTGCCCATCTTTTGCCTCTTTCAGCCGATGTGCTGGCATTGTTGTACCATTTGTCGACGGACTTGTGGTCGTCGTTGATGTTGTAACTGATGTCTTTCTTGCACCATTTCAGCACGGCATCAGCACGCTTTTTCAGGTCCTTTAATTGGTCTGCGTCCAAGCTTCCTTCTTCGACACTAGCAGTAGGCTGGAACGAGAGTCGGATGATGTCTATCACGTCCTGTCCTGCATAGAAAATGCCAGTACGAACATTCGCTTCGTCTAGCCAAGCGAGGTCCAGACCCCATTCTATGGGAGTCTCCTTTCCTTCGTCTGTAAAACGGAAAGGTACAATTATGTCTGATTTCTCTTGCGCTTTCAGGAATGAGGCGCAACTTTTTGTTTGTGCAAATGCAGATGTGGTGGCAACAGTTGCCAGCAACAGTGTAGATAGTAGTTTATTCATGGCCATTTATGTTCAAAAAAACAACAAACACCCAAGTATCAGCATTCTGAAAACTTGAGTGTGAGCGAGGTGCCTGGCGGATTCGAACCGCCGTTGACGGTTTTGCAGACCGTTGACTAAGCCACTCATCCAAGGCACCATTTGTTTTGCATCCTACTGATTTTGAGGTGCCTGGCGGATTCGAACCGCCGTTGACGGTTTTGCAGACCGTTGACTAAGCCACTCATCCAAGGCACCATTTTTCAGAAATGCAGTGCAAAGGTAGCAAATTCCAGTGATATTGCCAAACTTTCTCGTAGATATTTTTATGCCCCAAAAGATTTGATGTAGGGTTATGTGACGTGCTCATGGACTCTGTAAAAATAGGCCCTAGGGTGTGAGGGTCCGAGAGAGTACTCTTTTTGGGTCGTACGATAGGGTGTACGAGGCAAAAACAGTACTCTTTTTGCCCCGAAAGAGTATATGTCTTTTACAAATTTGTAACTTGCAGTATTACAATACGTTGTGTTTCTTTAGTTACTCGGAATCTCTCATCGCTGCGCAGCCCAACTAGCCAGACAATGTCCTCTCCATCCATCAGTACATATTGCTTTTCCCGATCAAAGTGGTTGAACTTCAAATCTGTCAGATAATCACTCACCAGTCGACTGGCACCATGCATGCCAAAGGGCTTGAATCTCATGCCTTGGCTTACTGGTTGAAGCGTCAGTTCGCCTTTCAGTTTATCAGCATCGATGTATGCATATTCTTTTCCGGGGGGGTATTGCTTGAGCAGTTCTAGTGCATTTATCTTATCTACTCGTACTACTTTCTGCTTAATCTCAGGCTTAGATGTTTCTCCTAATTCCTTGAGTATCAGTAAACCTCGGTCTCTCAATAGGGTGTGAGTCCTAGACTCGTAGCGTGCTCCGCTTTCTCCTTGTATGTTTGCCAGGATCTGCGTTACCTGCTGGGAATTGAATCCTGCAGGATGCAGCCATTCGTGCAGTAACGATGCGGGAGACTCCTTTTCCAGAAGTAAGTGGATGTCAACAGCGTTTTCATCAGTTTTGCAACTGTCAATGGCTTGTCCCATGGCTTGCTGGGTATAGGGCAGAATCTCTTGTACATGTTCTGCAGCAGAGGCAATGTTGCTTACGGCCTGGGGATTGATGCTCTGCAGGAGGGGTATCACGTCCAATCTCAAGATGTTACGTTGTGCTTCACGCTCCAGATTGGTGGAATCTGTTACGTAATCTTGCTTGATTTCTGCTAGATAATCTAGGATTTCTTGTCGTGAAAAGGGGAGTAATGGCCGGATAATATAACCATTTCTGGGAGGCATGGCTGCAAGTCCGCGAATGCCTGTGCCGCGAAAAAGATTGAGCAACAGAGTCTCTGCTTGATCTTCTCGGTGATGTGCAATAGCAATGCCTTGGGCATCATGTTGTGCAATCATCTCGTCAAACCACTGGTAGCGCAATTCTCTAGCAGCCATTTCTATGCTAGACTTGGTCTGTGCAGCGTGTTCTGCAGTACAGAAGTCTTTGACGAACAGAGAGATACCTAGGTCATGACAGAGTTTTTCTACAAATTGCTGATCTCTGTCAGACTCCTCACCACGCAGATGAAAATTGCAATGAAGAGCCGTTACAGGCAAACCGCTTTCTTGCAGCAATCTTAGTAGACATACGCTGTCTGCCCCTCCACTTACGCCAACGAGAAGGCTATGATCAGGGTCGAGGAGCTTTGTGTCTGCAATGTGTCTTTGAAATCGCTCAAGCAGGTTTGGCATTGGCTATTGTCCCAGTTTGTTTAGGATGGTTTCACTTACGGTATCGCCCAGCTCTACGGCTTTTTTCAGGTATTCTTTTGCCTTGGGCAGATTGTTCTTTTCCTTGTAGATGACACCAAGCAGACGATAGGGATCTGCATATTTCGCATCCAGTGCAATGGCCTTTTCGCAAGCAAGGATAGATTCGTCTAACTCGTTGGCACGCAAGTAGAGAGCACCTTCTTCTGCATAATACTCGGGTACATTGTCCTTGAGTGAAATTGCCTTTTGGATGTCCTTCAGGGCTCGTGCTAGGTAACGGTTGGTGCGATTGGCAACTTGTTCGCGCTCGTAGTAGAAATTGTCGTTGAGTTGACCCATCATGATGCGCTCAAAGTCGTCGTAGTCTGCCAGTGCTTCCTTGGTTCGATTGGCAGCAGCCAGCAGTTGTGCTCTGCGGTACAGGTATGTGTTGGCAGAACGAGGGTAGGGTTTCTCGTACATGGCCAAAGCGCTATCCATCAGTGCAATAACTTCTGCAGAGTCAGCACCAGCCAGTTGTTTGCACAGAGATGCGTTTGAGAAATATTTGGGGTCTTTGTTCTGGGTCTTATTGATAGACAGGTATTTCTCACTGGCTTCCTCGTATTTCCCAAGAGAGTAGAGGCAATTGCCTTGCACCTCGATGTAATTAGGCAGAGGATTGATGCTATAGGCTGTGGTTGCATCCTCCAAAGCCTTGTCCAATGTCCAGTCGGGATAGTCTTTCTGGCCAATGACTGCGCAAATTACCTTGGCTCGCGAGTAGAGAATCTCGTCCTCTTTGCCGGTTTTCTTCTTGATGGCTTGTTCGAAGATGTCGTTGGCTTCTGCGTATTTGCCCATGCCTGCAAGCAATTCTGCCTTCAATGTATATCCGGATACGGTGTTAGGAAATGCTGCAATGTAGTCATCTACGTATGAAATTTTGGTCTCATAGTCGGTATTCATCAAGTATACAAATGTATAAGCTTGACCTTCCTCGACAGGTAGAATTCGCTTGATTTTGCTGTCCTTCAGTGCGCTGTTATTGCCATCTAATGAGCTCATTTTCAAATCAAGACCCATCTTGGCTTGCAGAGCTGAGTTCTTAGCGCTTTTCTTTGTAAGATAGGGGGGCTGTACCAGAGCAACCAGACTTCCTGCCTCATTCAGTGCAGGACAGCCTTTCAGGTCTGTGTTTGCTGCTGCAGTCAGGGAGAAATAGCTGTAGTTACCTGCTTTTTCGACTTTCGCAATAGTGTCTAGTGCACAAGTGCTACTCTTGGTGTTGGCGGCAGGCAAAACATAGAGAACTCCCTCTTGGGTCAAGGTGTCCAAGGGCAGGAAACTGCTCTTTTTTACCTGGGCTTGCACTTTGGCGACATTGTAACTGCTGTTTACACCTAATATATATATAATAGGAGAGCGGTTATCTTCGCTGTCGATGACATAAGCCTCGCGGGCATGTTCCAGGGGCTGAAACTCGGTCAGCAGTGTTCCTTTCTCATCGATATAACAACCTTGAGCATTCAGTGTGTCGCCCTTGGCTTGTATGGCATAGAGTGTGACTTGAGCCTTTCTTGCCTTTTTGAACCATTTGGGCGTCTGTGCTGATATATTCAGTGTGATAAACAGTGCTACCAGGGAGAGTATGATTGATTTCATAGTTATATATGTAACAGAGATTTTGCATTCTTGATGGCAGCATCAGTGATTTCTGATCCTGACAGCATGTGCGCAATTTCGTTGATTCTTTCTTCGTTTGTTAGACGTACGATATGACTAGTCGTTGTGGTGTCATTATCTTCCTTGTACACCTTGTAGTGGTTGCCTCCCAATGCGGCAATCTGAGGAAGATGGGTGATGGAGATTACCTGCAAGTTGTGGTCGGCACCCATCTCTTTCATGATAAGTGCCATTTTCTCGGCAATCTGGCCACTTACACCAGTGTCTATCTCGTCAAATATGATAGTAGGCAGTTTGACTGCTCCACAGATCAGGGCTTTGAGCGAAAGCATAACTCTTGCAATTTCACCTCCACTGGCTATATTAGAGATGGGTTGCAGTGTTGCATTCTTGTTGGCATTGAACATGAACGTTACGCGGTCCTTACCAGTAAGTTCAAAATCATTGCTTTCTGCAATCTCAATCTTGAATTGAACATTAGGCATACCCAGAGGTGATAGTCTCTTGACCATCTCATCCTCTGCCGATTTTGCTGCCTTCTGACGCAGTTTGCTCAGAACTTGTGCCTCCTTGATCAGTCTTGCTTCTATATCATGCAGTTGTTTCTCCAGCTTCTGGATATTGTCGTCACTGTTGGTGATTTCGTCTAGTTGTTTCTCTAGGCGTTGCTGCACTTCCAGTAGCTCAGTGCTGTCATCTACATGATGCTTGTTTTCCAAATCATATAGCAAACTCAATCTATCGTTGACCCATTGCATGCGCTCAGGATCATATTCTATAGAATCAACCTTGTCTGCTATTTCGCTTGCAATATCCTTGATTTCAATGTAGCAGCTCTCTGTGCGTGATGCCAGTTCTTCTGCGTTTTCGTAGATTCTGCTTACTTTTTCCAGCTGCTTATACGCCTCTCGGAGCATATTGACTAATCCAGCATCATCATCGTCCATCAAGCATGAAATCTGGTAGAGTGAGGACTTGATGTCTTCTGCGTTCTCTAGGATTTTCAGTTCCTTTTCCAGCTTTTCCTCCTCGCCTGCAACCAAATGGGCATCCTGAAGTTGCTCTACTTGATATGAAATATAGTCGAGTTGCTCTTTATCTTTGGCGGCAGCATCTTTTGCTTCTTGCAGTTCACGACGAAGTCGCTTGAAAGTTTGGAATGTATTCTGGTACTGGTTTAACTCGTCCTTGTCACCTGCTAGTATATCAAGTACTTGCAGTTGGAAGTTCTCATGCGAGAGCAATAGATTTTGGTGCTGTGAGTGTATGTCGATTAGTTGTTCACCAATTTCTTTCAGTTGTGATACATTGCATGGTGTATCGTTTACAAATGCACGGCTCTTGCCTGCAGAGGTAATCTCTCGGCGTATGACACATTCTTCCTCATAATCCAAATCGTTCTCCTCAAAGAGGTCCTTCATGTCATAACCTGCCAGATTGAATGTCGCCTCTATGGTGCATTTGTTTGCTCCATCTTTGATGGATTTGCTATCGGCTCTTTGTCCGAGAAGAAGACCCAGTGCGCCGAGCAAGATGGACTTACCAGCACCGGTTTCACCTGTAATCACGGAGAAGCCTTGCTCGAAGTCGATGTCAAGTTCCTCTATGAGGGCGTAGTTTTGAATATGTAGATGTTGGAGCATTATTTTCTTATCTTATCCCAGAATTCACTTTGCGATGCATTGATATTGGAAAGGATGTCTGCTACGCTGTTTTTCTCATCTGCTGTACCATGATCCTGGAATATGTTGACGAGTTCGTCTCTCTTGTATTCCGAGAACAGTTGAGGCAGGTGGCTCATCGTACGAGCACTTTTGCTTGCATCTAGCAGTTGGATGGCCTCAACAATTGCATTTCTACCAGTCTCCTGATTGTCGGCCATTTGGTCCAGTCCCTGACGATGATATTGGTAGATCATCTTTCGGTAATCTTCCATCGAACCATCTATATAGTCATTGAGCAGTCCAAATCGATTCTTTGGTTCGTTGAAACTTGCCCATCCAGAATATCCAATATTCTGGGCAGTGTTGACAATTTGCTCTGCAGTCTGAAATGATGAAGTTCCTCCCATAGGTGCCATTGCATCCTGGTCATAACCAATGATCATGTAGGCATAGTATGCCAGCAGCGCTACTAGATTGTTGTCGATGTAGTCGGGATTCCATTCTATCTGATCGGTGGTCTGGAATGAGAAGTTGAAATCTCCATCGTTGACACTATAAAGTGTCGTGTTGTAGGTGCTGTTGAACACGGGTCTTACTGCGCTCATCAGTAAACTACATTTGAAAGAACTTTCATTTTCATTCCACTCGTTGACGGTGATGTTGAAGCTGCAGCTGATACGTTCTGATTCCCGATAGCTCTGGTTTGTCCACTTATGCTCGTTCAAAAAGTTCTGCATTGTGGTTTGCAATGCGGTGAAAACCTCGTCCTTCGTGTTCGAGATTTTGGCATGGTTTATGGTAACCTTGGCGTTCAGTTCTTGTGCACTGACACCTGTTGCAAATAGAATGAGGATAAGAAGAATTACCTTTCTCATTTCAGTGTGCCTACCAGTTCGTTAATGAGATCTTGAGCAACCTCGGCCTTGGTTTTCAAGGGATATTCCTGTTGACCATTCTCACGGATAATGGTGATTTTATTCGTGTCATGCTGAAATCCTGCACCTTTGTCATTCAAGGAATTTAGGACAATGAAGTCAAAGTTCTTCCTTTGCAACTTTTCCTTGGCATGTTGGTTTTCGTCATTTGTCTCAAGTGCAAAACCAACCAGAGTCTGGTCTTCTTTCTTGATTTCACCCAAACATCTAGCAATGTCGCGAGTGGGTTTCAAACGGATGACGAGATCGTCTCCTTCGCGTTTGATCTTGTTTGCGGCCACTTCGGAAGGGGTGAAATCTGCCACTGCTGCACAGAGGATTCCCGCTTGGCAAGTAGGGTAGAGTTCCATGGCTGCTTGATACATCTGTTCAGCGCTTTCTACATCAGTGGTGTGGATATTGGGGTGCTGTGCTTTCACCTGAGTAGGACCGAGAATCAATTCTACTTGAGCTCCACGATTTGCGCATTCCTGTGCCAGTGCAATACCCATCTTACCGCTCGAGTAATTGCCGATAAAGCGAACAGGGTCAATCTTTTCGTAAGTGGGACCTGCTGTGATAAGGATTTTCTTGCCTTTGAGGTCTTTCTCCACATTGCCTGCAAAGAATTGTTCCAGAACCGCTATGATGTTTTCAGGCTCCTTCATTCTGCCTTTGCCCACAAGATGGCTTGCTAGCTCACCGCTGGCAGGCTCAATAATGTGGTTGCCTCGCTGTCGTAGCAATTCCATGTTTTCTTGTGTGCTGGGATGAGCGCACATATCCAGGTCCATTGCTGGTGCTACAAACACGGGAGCTTTCATGCTCAGGTATGTAGTAATGAGCATGTTGTCAGCAATACCGTGAGCCATCTTTCCGATGCTGCTTGCTGTAGCAGGGGCTACAAGCATAGCGTCAGCCCACAGACCGAGGCTAACATGGCTATGCCAGGTGCCGTCACGCTGAGAGAAAAACTCAGAGATGACGGGTTTGCTTGTTAGTGCGCTCAAGGTAATGGGAGTAATGAACTCCTTGCCTGCAGGCGTGATAACAACCTGTACTTCTGCACCCTTCTTGATGAGGCCACGGATAATAAGGCATGCCTTGTAAGCGGCAATGCTTCCGGTGATACCCAATACTATTTTCTTGCCTTTAAGCATTGTTTCAGTTGGCGTATTTCAGACGTAGTTTCGTAAATACTTGCTTGGTGTTCAGCGTAAAGTCAGCCTGCATGATCCAGCCGTAATATCCGGGATCACGCTGCAATACGTTTTTGACCAGTTGTCCCTTGTACTTGCCAAAATTGATTTCCTCCTCACCCTTATCGTTGTACACGATTCGGCCTGCGAAGTCGACATTTTTACGTTTGTTACAGAATGCATGGAGAACATCCATGTCATTTGGCAATTGACGATCCTCTTCTTCTTGCTTGCCAGGAGCGTACATTTCCAACTCTCCTTGAAGCACACGCCAAGTGGCCTCGGTGTCTTCGTCGGAACGGTGAGCCTGGAAGTCATCCTCCATCTTTCGTCCACAATAGAACTTGTAGGCAGCGGCGAGATTGCGTTTCTCCATCTGTTTGAAGATGGTACATGCGTCAATCATGCGTACCTCACTGAAATCGAAATTTATGCCAGCGCGCAAAAACTCCTCACAGAGTAGGGGAATATCGTAATTGTTGGAGTTATATCCAGCAAAGTCACAACCGGCAAATTTCTGAGCCAACTCCTGTGCCAATTGGGGGAAAGTGGGTGCGTCCTTGACCATATCGTCAGTGATGTGGGTCAATTCGGTCACAACGGGAGGAATGGGCATGCCGGGATTGACGAATGTGTCACCACGTTCCTCGCTACCATCCAGGTTTACCTTGATATATGATATTTGGATGATGTGAGCTGTAGCCAAGTCTAGTCCCGTACTTTCCAGGTCGAAGACAATCAAAGGACGTGTGAGATTCATTTTCATCAGTTGTCCAGATTATTCGTTCAACATCATGGGCATGAGCAACATCAGGGTTTCCTCGTTCTCGGGCTGCTCTGAAGGCACTACAATTCCGGGACGACTGGGGTCTGCCAGCAAAATAGTCAGAGATTCACTGTCCATAATGTTGGCAATCTCAATCATGAAAGTACAGCTAAAGCCAATGCTGATGGGAGCCTCGTTGTACTCACACAGCAGGTTTTCTTCGGCGCTAGTTGCATAGTCGTTGTCCTGGCCGGTAAGTTGCAGTCGGTTGTTCTCCAGATGCAGTTTCATCAAGCCGCTGCTCTGGTTACAGAAAACGCTAACTCGCTTCAGTGCGCTGATGAGAGAAAGACGATCTACGGTTGCGCTATAGGGGTTGTTGGTAGGAATAACGCCATTGTAGTTGGGATAACGTCCCTCGATCAAACGGAAATAGAGGTCAAAACCCTCTGCCTCCAGGTGTGCTTTCTCGTTGTCGAAAGTCAGAACAACTTCAGTATCTTTCTGCAGCACATTCTTTACAATGGTAGCGACCTTCTTGGGCAGGATAAATCCTGTCTCGATGCCAGGCTGGACATTACGGTTGATGTATCGTACCAGTTTGCGGCCGTCAGTGCCGGCAAAAGTGATGTTGTCGCTCTTGATGTCCAAATAAACACCAGTCATAACCAGGCGAATTTCGTCGTTGGCAGTTGCAAAGAGGCATCGGTTGATACCATTGAGCAGAGCCTCGGCAGGAAGGGTGAGGCTAGTACATTCGTCATTCATCTCTTTCTGGACGGGGTAGGGGCTCGCATCCTGAGCAAGAACACTGAATGTTCCAGTTTGGTGGCTACCACGAATTTCATGGGTCTCGGGGTTGAACTCAATGGTCAGAGGCTGCTCTGCCAGCTCCTTCATAGAATCCAGGATGGTTTTGGCAGGGATGCAAAATGCGGCATTGTTGTCGCAGTCCACGAGAGGCACTGAAGTGATGAAATACTTCTCACCATCGCTAGCGGTGATGACGATCTCGCCATTGCGGATGTCCAGAAGGAAACACTCCAAAATAGGCATTGAATTGTTCTTGGCAGCCATGACCTTGCTGGCAGCGGTGAGGTGGCTGTAGAGAGCCGAGCTTGATACAGTGAACTTCATATCTTTTTGATTTATATTTTTCTATTTTACAAAAGTACAAAATGTTTGCGGGTATTGCAAAAAAAAATAACGCAAATTATGAATAAATAGAAAGAAAGTTGTATCTTTGCCTAACAGAATTTCAAATTTAGCAAAAATATGGATATAACCGGAAGAATTATTGCCGTACTTCCCGAGCGCAGTGGCACTTCTCAGCGCAACGGCACAGAGTGGAGATGTGCAAGTTATGTACTTCAGACCCAAGAGCAGTATCCCAAATCGATGTGTTTTGAGGTGTTTGGTTCAGATCGCATTCAGTCGTTCAACATTCAGATGGGTGAGACTCTGACCGTTAGTTTTGACATAGATGCTCGCGAGTATCAGGGCCGTTGGTTCAACAGTATTCGTGCGTTCCGTGTTACTCGTGATGTTGTTCAGCCTGATGCTGCGGCTCCTATTGCAGCAGATCCTATTGCAGGTGCTCCCTTTGGTGCATCTCCTGCTCCTGCTGCTACTCCTGATTTCGGTCAGGGCAATGATGGTAGTGATCTTCCTTTCTAAGTCACAATTTATTGTTTAGATAAAAGAAGGGGTCTCGCAATTGTGCGAGGCCCCTCTTCTTATGTAGTTTTGCTAGATTATTCTGCGCCGCCACCCAGAGCTTGATACAATTCGATGGTAGCGGAGATTGCTTCCATGCGATTGCTGATTTGGGTCATCTGTGCAGAGAGTAAAGAATTCTGGGCAGAGATTACGTTCAGGTAATTAGTGCTGCTCAAGGCATACAATTTCTGTGTAGCGTCGAGAGCGGTTTCCAGAGCACTTACCTGTTTGTCAATCAATTCCTTTTTCTCCTCAGCGCTGCGGATTTCCAACATGGCTGTGTTTACCTCGTTGCCTGCAGCAACAACGGTCTGCTGGAAATTGTTCGCAGCAATTTGCATTTCAGCTTCACTAATTTTCAACTGAGCACGCAAGCGTCCATTTGCAAAGATGGGTTGTGTCAAACTTGCAACAGCGGCACCAATCATCATGCCGGGATTGATGACAGCAGAACCCAAGCTATTGGTGTACTGGCCCGTAGCAGAAAGGCTTAGTGAGGGCCAGAATGAAGCCTTAGCTTGATTAACGCTGTAGAATTTGTTGGCTAGGTTCAGCTCTGCGTCACGAACGTCGGGTCGACGAGCCAAAATGCTGATGGGAGCACCTGTAGTTACAATAGCAGGAGCACGGAATGTGCTCAGTGCACCGCGGTTGATATGGTGCCCTGTTTCACCCAGCAAAGTGCTCAGACCATTTTCCAGAATGCGGATATTATCTTCGATGGTTACAACACCTTGGCTGATGCTGTAGTAAGTTGCCTCGATGCTGGCAACAGCAGCAGTATTAGACTGACCTGCCTGCATCAACTTACGCTGCTGGTCCAAATACAATCCCCAGTTTGACTGAGTCTGCTTGGTAAGAACCAGTTGCTCATCCAATTGCGCCAGGGTGTAATACAAACTAGCCACATTGGCTACCAAGGCAGCTTGTACTGCTTGTTTTGCGTTCTGCAGTTGTTTCACAGTAATCTGTGCACCTTTCTTAGCGTTGCGCAGCTGCAAGAAGTTTACGTTCTGCCAGCCCAAAGTTGCAGGGAGGGCATATGTCTTGTTGTTGCCACTAGTCATGACGCTGTACTGGTCGCGACCTGAGGGATCCCACAGTTTGCTAACATTGCCGTTAGGGCTGAAGTATACGCTGGGGATGAAGGCCAATTTGCTAGCCTTCAAGGCATATTGAACTTCCTGAATCTGCAGGTCTGTGTTCTGCATGTTGGTGTTCTGGCTTAATGCCTTTTCAATGAGAGCCTGTAAGGTAGGATCGGTGAAGATCTCACGCCATTTCAGGTCGCCCATGCCCAACGAGTCACCACTCTGAGCATCACCATAGATTCCATCCGTATGGATGTCTGCAGGACGCTCGTAGTTCTTGAGAACCCCGCAGCTGCTCAGGGATGCAGCTGCCAGGGCTATGATGATATATTTTTTCATGTCAAATTACTTTTCTTCCTTATTATACTCAGCTTTCTGACGCATGCTGCGCTCGCGCTCCTTGAGGAACTGCTGGTCAGCTTCTTCATGCATCACAGGACGAATCTTCTCCTGGAGATACTCGAAGATGATAAAGAACAGAGGCACAGTGATCAGAATTGCGATAGTACCTACGGTCATACCGCCAATCACGCCGATACCGATAGTACGGTTACCGTTTGCACCTGCACCAGTTGCAAATACCAGAGGAATCATACCAAAGATCATGGTCAATACGGTCATCAAGATAGGACGTAGACGAGCCTCTGCAGCAGCATAAGCAGCCTCTACAATACCCATTCCCTTACGACGACGCTCCAGTGCAAACTCAGTAATCAAGATGGCAGTCTTGGCCAGCAGACCAATCAGCATGATGACACCAGTCTGTAGGTAGATGTTGTTCTCGATACGTCCCATGAACAGGATGGGTAGCGCATCATAAGCCTGGTTCCAAAGCCATGCAAAACCGAATGAACCCATCAGACCTGCAGGAACAGAGAAGATAACGGCGAAAGGAATCATGAAACTCTCGTACAGACAGCTCAGGATGAGGAAGATAAGGACTACGCAGATGGCATAGATGTAGATAGTGTTGTTACTACCCATAACCTGCTGCTCCTCTCGAGCCATGCCTCCGTACTCGTAAGCATATCCCTCGGGGAAAACTTGCTGCTTAACCTCCTCGACTGCCTTCATCACGTCTGAGCTTGAATAACCAGTGTTGGCAGAGATGTTGACGGCAATAGAAGAGAACAGGTTGAATCTAGTGTCAATCTCGGGACCAGAAATGGGAGTCAACTTGACAAACTGGCTCAGGGGGGCCATTTCAGCGCCGTTGCGCACAAACATGTTTGACAGGTCTTCCTTGCCCATACGGTAGATGGGAGCAGCCTGCAGCATTACTCGGTAGATCTTTGAGAACTGGTTGAAGTTGCTCACGTATGCACCACCACAATAGCTGCCCAGAGCATTCAGCACGTTGGCGGGAGAGATACCTGCGCGCTTGCATTGTGCAGCATCAATTTCTACCATGTACTGGGGGAAGTTACGGGCATATGAGGTCATGGCACGTGCAATCTCGGGGCGTTGTCCCAATTTATCCAGGAACTCAAGGGTTAGGTTGTAGAAGGTTTCCTTGTCTGCGCTAGAGGTCTTGTCCTGCAGCTGCAGCTCGACAGACCCCATACCGTAACCGGGGATCATACCAGGTTCGAATACGAAACACTGTGCCTCGGGAATCTGCTGGAGCAAGTTGAGGTTCAACTTTGCGTTAGCTACCATGGTACTACCAGACAAGAAATTATCTACGGGGTGGAAATTCATGCAGCAAAGCACTGCCAATCCCATACTAATGGCACAGGCGATAAATCTGCGACCTACCTTTTTGCGCTTGAATAGTCCAGAGATGAAACGGATAAGGAGTACCAGAGCAAGAATTACAAAGAAGGCAACAATGCCAACACCTAAGCCGCTCTGACGTTCACCCCATGTCTTCAGTTTGAGGATCATCAGACCGTATGAGGTACCCTGACCAGCCATGAAGCTGTATCCGGTAACCTTGGTGTAGCGTGCAATCTCGGGCACACTCTTTACAATCTCTTCAGCCTTCTTCATGGTCTCCTCAGTCTGAGTCAGGTTGTTACCGGGAGTACCGCTTGCTGCCATCATGCAGACACCCTGGTCCTCTGCAGGTACCAGACTCTGGGGCAAATTGTTCATGAAGAACGTCATACCCAAAATGGCAATGAAAAGTGCACCAAAGCTGACTGCAAATCGACGGCGTCGACCTACACATTTACCAATCAGACGAGTGTATTTCTCCTTCATGCTCTCATAGCTTGCCTCATAAGCCAGACGGGTACGATAGTTCAGTGCACCAAAGAAGCCTTTGCGACGCTCTTCGCTTGCGGGCTGCATCATCATTGCGCACAGAGCGGGGCAGAGCACCAATGCACTGACACATGACAGACCCACAGAGGTGGCCAGAGTTACACCAAACTGAGTATAGAATACACCTGAGGTTCCGGGCATGAAGCTCACAGGGATAAATACCGCCATGAACACGAACGTACATGAGATAACAGCCATGGTTACATCGCTCATGGCATCCTTGGTTGCCTCGTATGGACTAGTGTATCCAGCGTCGAACTTGGCCTGTACAGCCTCAACTACAACGATGGCGTCATCCACGACCGTACCGATGGCAAGGACAAGTGCAAACAGTGTCAGCAGATTTAATGTAAATCCAGCCACTGCCATACAAGCAAAGGTTCCCACCAATGATACGATAATAGAAATAGAAGGAATGATGGTAGCCTTGAAATCCTGCAAGAAGAAGTAAACTACCAGGATAACCAACAAGATGGCGATAAACAGGGTCTCCTCTACATTGGCAATAGAGGCCAGCAAGAAGTCATTAGAACTCATCATGTTGACAAACTCAAGACCCTCGGGCAGGTCCTTGCTCAACTCGTTGATCAGGTTGGTCACACGGTCGTTGGTCTCCTTGGCGTTAGCACCGGCCAACTGGTAACACATGGTAGATACAGCAGGGTTACCATTGGTTTCACCGATGAAGGCATAGCTCATAGAACCCAGTTCCACGTCGGCCACATCTTTCAGGCGCAGCACCGAGCCATCAGGCTTAGCCATCACAACGATGTTTTCAAATGCGGAAACCTCCTTCAGACGACCGGTATAGCGCAGAGTGTACTGATAAGCACCCTTGACACCTCGGCTCAAATGTTCCTCGATGGGGCGTTCACCCAATTGACCAGCAGGTGCCTCCAAGTTCTGTTCGGCCAGCACGCCGGTAATGTCGTTGGGTACTAGACCATACTGTGCCATGACATCAGGCTTGATCCAGATGCGCAGCGAGTATGTTCCACCCATCATCATCACGTCACCCACACCCTCTAGACGTTTGATCTGGGGTACGACGTTGATGTCCAAATAGTTGGCGATAAAGTCCTCGTCATATTTACCGTTGGTACAGGTAAGTGCATTAATTTGCAAGAACGAGGTCTGACGCTTCATGGTCTGTACACCAATCTTGGTTACCTCGGCAGGCAGAAGTCCTTGTGCACGTGAAACACGGTTTTGCACGTTGACGGCGGCCATATCCGGGTTGGTACCTTGCTTGAAGTAAATGGTGATGCTTGCTGAACCAGAGTTAGTAGCAGTAGAGGTCATGTACATCATGTTCTCTACACCGTTGATGTTCTCCTCAAGGGGCTGGATGACAGCGTTCATGACAGCGTCGGCACTTGCACCTGGGTAACTTGCGCTAACCGAGATAGTAGGAGGAGCAATATCAGGGTAAGACTCCAGAGGCAGGTTGATATAGCTGATAGCACCCACCAGGAGTATCATGATAGCGATAGACATCGCCATCACGGGTCTTTTTATGAATATATTACCTTTCATGTTTCGTAATGTTTACGTTCCCGTTCTAGGTTAATTACTTGTTGGGTTTCACATTCTGGCCGTTCTTGACCATACCTGCACCCTCGGCTACGATGGTTTGACCTACCTGCAGGCCCTCGGTGACAACATATTCGCTGCCATCGCTCTGAGGAGCTACAGAGATCAACTGCTCACGAGCGATGTCGTCCTTGTCCACCAGGAATACGCGATAGCGGTCCTGAGTCTGCACGGTAGCAGTAGTGGGAACGACAATCTGGTCCTTGAATGTTACGGGCAGTTCGATGTTGCCAGTGCTGCCGCTGTGAAGCAGCTTGTCGTGGTTCTCAAATACGGCACGCAGCTGGATGGTACCAGTCTGACGGTCTACGACACCGCTGGCGCTTTCAACACGACCGGTAATGTTGTACTCACTGCCGTCTACCAGGGTCAACTTCAGTGCGGGCATAGCCTTGATGGCTGCCTCCAGACTTCCGCTGTTGCGGGTCATCTGCAGCAACTGACCTTCTGTCATGCTAAAGTAAACATACATCTGGCTATTGTCGCTCACGGTGGTGAGGGGCTGAGGCATGCTGGGACCTACCAGTGCGCCCTGACGATAGGGCAGGGTTCCTACAACGCCGTCAGCGGGACTCTTGACTACAGTGTAGCTGAGCGAGTTGCGAGCGTTGGTTACCTGGGCTGTTGCCTGAGAAACCTGAGCCTTAGCAGTCAGCACGGTGTTCTGTGCGGTCTGCACATCAAAGTCGCTGATTACGTTCTGCTCACGCAGGGTCTTACGGCTCTCATAGTTCAGCTCTGCAGTAGCCAACTGAGCTTTAGCAGCCTCCAGTGCAGCCAAGGCTGTATTCAACTGGGCCTGATAGGGAACCTGGTCGATGATGAATAGGGTCTGTCCCTTGCTCACCTTTTGACCCTCGGTTACACAGAGTTTTTGCAGTGTACCACCTACCTGAGGATACACGTCGATGTCCTGACGGCCACGGATAGTGGCTGAGTATTTCTGATTTACAGTGACGTCCTTCTTGGCAACCTTCATGGTCTTGAAGTTGGCAGTGGGCATTACCTGCTGCTTCTTGCCGCCACACGAACTCAATACTGCCATACCTACGATGGCAGACATGAATGCAATTTTGAAATTCTTCATATACATTATGCTTTGTTGTTATTATTCTTTTTTACCTTTTTACTTACGTATTCACGCAATTCGAGTGCAAAGATACGAAAAAAAATGCACATAGCATAAACGTATATGGAGCAAACGGCGTGAAAAATTGTCCAAAAGGTCTAAAATACGCAATATGGCCACCCTAAGGCGGCCATATTGTGTTTGTTTCGTCGGAATCGACTTACGAATTCATGCTCATAAGGAACTCCTGATTGTCCTTGGTGTGCTCCAGTCGGCTCTTCACCTCGTTCATGGCCTCGATGGGGTTCATGTCGCTCAGGAACTTACGTAGGATCCACATACGGTCCAGAGTCATCTTGTCATGCAACAGATCGTCGCGACGAGTGCTTGACTGTACAATATTGACGGCGGGGAAGATGCGCTTGTTGGCCAGTGTACGGTCCAACTGCAGCTCCATGTTACCCGTACCCTTGAACTCCTCAAAGATAACCTCGTCCATCTTACTTCCAGTGTCTGTCAGTGCGGTTGCGATGATAGTAAGCGAACCGCCGCCTTCGATGTTACGTGCAGCACCAAAGAAGCGCTTGGGCTTGTGCATGGCGTTGGCGTCCACACCACCAGTCAGCACCTTGCCACTGGCAGGGGTGACGGTATTGTAAGCACGTGCCAGACGGGTGATAGAGTCCAAGAAAATCACGACATCATGTCCGCATTCCACCATACGTTTTGCCTTCTCTAGTACGATACCAGCAATCTTGACGTGGCGCTCGGCTGGTTCATCAAAGGTAGAAGCAATTACCTCGGCATTGACGGTACGAGCCATATCGGTCACCTCCTCGGGACGCTCGTCGATGAGTAACATCATCAGATAGGCCTCGGGGTGATTTCTTGCGATGCTGTTGGCGATATCCTTCATCAGCATGGTCTTACCTGTTTTGGGCTGTGCCACGATGAGGGCACGCTGGCCTTTACCGATGGGCGAGAACAGGTCTACTACCCGGCTCGACAGACTGTCTCCACGACCGCTGCAAAGATTGAATTTCTCGTCAGGGAAGAGAGGAGTGAGGTGCTCAAAGGGACTGCGATCACGTGCAATTGAGGGGTCGCAACCATTGATCTTGTCTACGCCGATCAGGGGGAAGAACTTCTCTCCATCGCGGGGAGGACGCACGGGACCCTCGATTACATCGCCCGTCTTGAGACCCATGTTCTTGATCTGTTGCTGATTGACAAAGATATCATCGGGACTCGACAGATAGTTATAGTCGCTCGAGCGCAGGAATCCATAACCATCGGGCATGATCTCCAGTACACCTTCAGCACGTACCAGATCAGCAAAGTCATACTTGGGAGCCGATACCTCTGCCTTCTTCTCGGGCTGGGCCTTCTTGTTGTTCCCGTTGGTCTTGGGGGCAGCCGTTTGTCTGTTGCCCATATCCAGAGGAATATCCTTTACGATGTCGAAACTGCTTTTCTTGCTAGCAAAGAAAGCCTCTATCTGCTCCTCGGTGTAATCCACTTGGGGGAGCAGTCCAGGACGAGAGACACGCAGCGAAGTGGCACGGCGAGCATCCACCGATTGGGTGAGAGCACGTTGTGCTGCTTCCTGACGGGTAGGGAAGGTGCTCTTCTTTGCAGGCTCGCTGCATTTGTTGTCTTCGATTTTGTCCTCTGCTACCAGAGGCTTTGCCTCGGGCTCAGCGGGTGTGGGCTCCACAGCAGGCACTTCTGCTTTAGGAGTTGTATTTGTAGCCTTGGCTGCAGGTTTCTTGTTTCCCACGGGCTCAGCAGTTTTCACAGTGATGCGAGGGCGTTTCTTGCGCTCGGGTTCTGCAGCGAGCGCTTCTGCCTCTGCTGCAGGTGCTTCTTCGGTCTTGACGCTCTTCTTGGCAGCGGTCTTTTTGGCAGGCTTGGCCTCTTCACCTTCAGTTGCTTTGGGCTTACGTCCGCGCTTGGGTTTCTCCTCGCTGCTTTGTGCTCCCATAGCTGCCTCGTGGTCTATTATATTATATATGGTATCTGTTTTGGTCTTGCTTGCAGTGGCACCTATAGACTTAGCCAATGCAGTCAACTCATCCAGAGACATTTTCTCCAGTTCGTTTTTTGTATGCATGTTTAAAATGGATTTATTAGGTACAGAATGACTACCTGACCTAGATTTTCACTGCAAAGATACGTCTTTTCCCTTTAACTGCCAAATTCTTTGCAAGAAAAATTCGAATGGGGATTAAGAGTGTTGATATTCTTTCACTCAATTAATGCGGAATAGTGCGTTACGCAAACTCCGACAACTCTAGCCAGCGCATCTCTTTTTCTTCCAGTTCTTCGGTCAAGAGGGGGAGGCGCTTGCTCAGTGCCGTGATTTCTTCTACCGAGATAGTTCCCGAACTGAGTGCTGACTCTATCTGTTGCTTCTCTTCCTCCAGTGTGGCGATGTCCTGTTCCAGTTGTTCAAACTCCTTTTTCTCCTTAAAGGTCAGTTTACGTTTCTGCTCACCCAGACGAGGTTTGGCAGGGGCTTCATCCGGAGTTTTTTCTTTTGTTGTAGTGGTAGGTGCATTCTCTGGCAGACGTTCCCACTCGCGGAATTGTGTGTAATTGCCCGGGAAGTCCTTGATCTCGCCCTCGCCGCGGAACACCAGCAGGTGGACCACCACCTTGTCCATGAAGTATCGGTCGTGACTCACCACGATCACGCAGCCCTGGAAGGTCTGCAGATACTCCTCCAGCACCTGCAGCGTGATGATGTCCAGGTCATTGGTCGGCTCGTCCAGCACCAGGAAGTTGGGGTTCTGCATCAGCACCGTGCACAGGTACAGTCGGCGCTTCTCACCCCCCGAGAGCTTGTAGACATAGTTCTGCTGCTGTTGGGGCGAGAACATGAAGTGCTGCAGGAACTGCATGGCCGTCAGGTGCTTTCCCCCGCCCAGGTCCACGTATTCCGCAATGCGTCGCACCACGTCGATGACCTTCATCTCCTCGTCAAACTGCATCCCGTCTTGCGAGAAGTAGCCAAAGCGCACCGTCTCGCCGATCACGAATCGCCCCTTGTCCGGCTGCACCTCGCCCAGCAGCATCTTGATGAACGTGCTCTTGCCCGTGCCGTTGCTGCCCACGATGCCCATCTTCTCGTAACGCGCAAAGTTGTAGTAGAAGTCGCGCAGTATCACCTTGTCCTGCTCCGTGTCAGTGCGGGCCGGGAACGTCTTCGACACATACTCTGCCTCGAAGATTTTCGACCCAATGTAGGCCGATTTCACCTGCAGCTGCACCCGTTTCTCCTCGATGCGCTGCTTGGCTATCTTCTCCAGTTCATAGAAAGCCTCCTCGCGATAGCGCGCCTTGTGCCCACGGGCTTGTGGCTGTCGTCTCATCCAGTCCAGCTCGGTGCGGTACAGATTGTTGGCACGCACGATGTTGGCATTGTTCGTGTCGATGCGCTCCTGTCGTTTTTCCAGGTAATACGCATAGTTGCCGTGATAGTGGTAGAGCGTGTTGTCCGCCATCTCCAGAATCTCGTTGCACACGCGGTCCAGGAAGTATCGGTCATGCGTCACCATCAGCAGCGTCATGTGGCTGCGGCTCAGGTAGCTCTCCAGCCATTCTATCATCTGCAGGTCCAGGTGGTTCGTCGGCTCGTCCAGAATCAGCAAGTCAGGCTCCGTTATCAGCACATTGGCCAGTGCCACACGCTTCTGCTGTCCACCCGACAGTTGACCCATCGGCTGCTGAAAGTCATTGATCTTCAGCTGCGACAGTATCTGCTTCGACCTCGTCTCATAGTCCCACGCCTTCTCCCGGTCCATGCGGTCCAGTATCTCCTGCAGATTGGGGTTTCCCGGTGTCGCCAGGCATCGCTCGTACTCGCGTATCAGGTTCGTCGTCTCGTTGCCGTGCCAGAAACAGGCCTCTATCACCGTCAGCTCCTGGGGGTATTGTGGAGTCTGCTCCAGGTAGCCCACCCTCAGGTCGCGTCGCCACACGATGTTGCCCTCGTCGGCCGTGTCCTTGCCGCCCAGTATGTTCAGCAGTGTCGTCTTTCCCGTACCGTTTTGTGCAATCAGACCGACGTGCTGTCCCTCGGCGATGCCGAAGTTCAGGTTCTCAAACAACACCCTGTCGCCCACTCGTCGGGTGAGTCCTTCTATCTGTACGTATGGGTTTACTGCCGCCATGCCTCAATTTTTCCACAAAGGTACGAAAATTATTTCATATTGCATAATCATAATACGCAGAGAGTCACAGACACAATCCATTTTTCGCGTCCGAGGGACTGTTTGTGCGCCGGTCATTAATCATTCACATACTTCAATTATTTTTATGGCGAATTCCTATCTGCACTTCGCATCCAGTTTCTCCAGATTACCCAGATTTAACACTTGCCCAATCTTCTCTTAGACTACTTCTGCATCTGATGAAAGATTGAAAATCGACCTTCTATGGTTTTTTTTGCAGCAAAAACAACAGATTTTGGGACGAAACTGACCGAAAACTGCCATTTTTTGCGTTAAAAGCGGTCCGAAAAATAGCAAAAAATCACCGTCAGTCAACTTAATTTAGGAACAATTTTAACCCGGTCAACTTATTTTAGGAACAAGGCATAAAACTGACCTAAAACAGTCAACCTATTTTAGGAAAGTACAGGAAAGTACAGGGCGATGTCAAAGTTTGTGACAAGGTGTGAGCAAGAAAGTGACAGTGTATCATGTTGGATTTCAAGTATTTGTATAGGTCTATGACAAAAATGGCACTTTTTTTGACATAAACCTCTATGGCGGGCGCGTATACACACATATAAAGGGTTTTGGTCCAAAATTGCGCCATTTTTGTCATGCACTATCTTATGTTGTTGATATACAATGCATTGTGAGTGCAATTTTGTGGCATCATTCTGTCACAAATTTTGTCAAGCTGTACTTTCCTAAAATAGGTTGACTGTTTTAGTTCAGTTTTATGCCTTGTTCCTAAAATAAGTTGACCGGGTTAAAATTGTTCCTAAATAAAGTTGACTTGCATTAATTAGTACTGTTAAATGTTGACTGTAAACCTATC
>JAZRYA010000055.1:0-5456 GCA_045600505.1 Bacteroidaceae bacterium | reverse complement strand
TGCCGAAGGAGAAAAATTCATAATTCATAATTAGGAGTAAGCGGGAGTAAGCGGGAGTAAACGCCTTCGGCGAGGAGTTAACGGGAGTTAGCGGGAGTTACCGCTCCCTCTGGGCGCTCAGGACGATACTATTAGCCAAATACATTCGTCCGTTAACTCCACGAGCGAAGCGAGTTAACTCCATGAAATAAACTCCCATTAACTCCCCAAAAATAATACTAATTCATAATTCATAATTAGGAGTAAACGGGAGTAAGCGGAAGTAAACGCCTTCGGCGAGGAGTTAACGGACGAATCCATCAGACTGGTAGTATCGTCCTGAGCGACCAGAGGGGAGCGGTAACTCCATGAAATAAACTCCCATTAACTCCACGAGCGAAGCGAGTTAACTCCACGAAATAAACTCCACGAAATAAACCA
This sequence comes from Bacteroidaceae bacterium, assembly GCA_045600505.1. GTDB lineage: Bacteria > Bacteroidota > Bacteroidia > Bacteroidales > Bacteroidaceae > Physcousia. The sequence goes on along the minus strand of JAZRYA010000055.1, from coordinate 5,036 downwards.
TTAACTCCTCAAAAAAAACAATACTATGGAATTCAAACAACAAGAAGGAATCACCGATGCCCGCGAACTGGGCTACGGCAAGTTTACAATCTTGGGCATCCAGCACCTGTTTGCCATGTTTGGCGCCACCATCCTGGTGCCCGCACTCACTGGATTGCCCGTATCCACCACCTTGTTGATGGCAGGTGTGGGCACTCTGTTGTTCCACCTCATCTCCAAGGGCCAAGTGCCCGCCTTCCTGGGCAGTAGCTTCGCCTTCATCGGCGGCTATCTGAGCGTGAAGGAAATGGGCATCGCACAAGGTCTCACCGAGAACCTGTCGCTGGGCTATGCCTGCGTGGGCGTGATGTGTGCCGGTCTGTGCTACTTCATCATGGCAGCCCTCATCCGCATGTTTGGCACCAAGCGCGTGCTGCAGTTCTTCCCTCCCGTGGTGACTGGTCCCATGGTGATCGCCATCGGTCTCACCCTGTCGGGCTCGGCCATCCAGAACTGCACCAGCAACTGGCTGCTGGCCATCGTGGCCATCGTGGTGGTCATCTGCAGCAGCATCTGGGGCCGTGGCATCATCAAGATCGTGCCCATCCTGCTGGGTGTCGTTGCCTCGTATGCCCTGGCAGCTGCCATGGGTCTGGTCGATTTCACCAGCGTGGGCGAGGCTGCCTGGTTTGGTCTGCCCTTCAGTCGCGAGACCAGCATCCTGGCCGTCTTTGACAATGTCGACACCACCCTGTTGCTCAGCAGCATCATCGCCATCGTGCCCATCGCCTTTGCCACCATCATGGAGCACATCGGCGATATGTGTGCCATCTCATCGACCGTGGGCAAGGACTTCCTGGAGAAGCCCGGACTGCATCGCACCCTCATCGGCGACGGTCTGGCTACCGCCCTGGCTAGCATGTTTGGCGCTCCTGCCAACACCACCTATGGCGAGAACACGGGTGTGCTGAACCTGACTCGCGTCTTCGACCCCGCCGTGATCCGTCTGGCTGCCGTCTTCAGCATCCTGCTGAGCTTCTGCCCCAAGTTTGCCTGCATCATCGGTCTGATGCCTGCTGCCACCATCGGTGGTGTCAGCCTCATCCTCTATGGCATGATCTCTAGCGTCGGTGTGCGCAATCTGGTGGAGTCGAGCGTGGACCTGTCGAGCTCGCGCAACGTCTTTGTGGCTGCCCTCATCCTGGTGCTGGCCATCGGCGTGAAGTATGGTGCTGGCGACAGCGTGGCCATCGGTAGCGTGCATCTCTCGGGCCTGGCTATCGCTGCCCTGGTGGGTATCGTGCTGAATGCCCTGCTGCCCAACAAGCTGGGCATGAAGGTGAAGAGCTTCAATGGCAAGGAAAAGGAAAAACTGACAGATAAATTGTAATCAACCCCTAAAATCTAAATGATATGAAAAAGTTATTTTTGATTTCTTCAATGTTGCTGGGTGCATTCGCTGCACAGGCACAGGTGAATGTTCAGTTGCACTACGATCTGGGTAAGGCAACCAATCCCGACACCGAGGATGGTCGTCAGTTTGTGACCACCACCGTCGAGACCTTCAAGGCCGACAAGTTGGGTAGCACTTTCTTCTTCATCGACCTGGACTATCGTACCAAGGTGGATGGCGAGAAGACCCGCGGTACCCTGGGTGCTTACTGGGAGATCGGTCGTGACTTTACCTTTGCCAAGGTGAAGAACAGCAACGTCAGCTTCACTGCTCACGCTGAGTACGATGGCGGTTTCAATCTGAATGGCCCTTATCAGCAGTGTGTGTTGGTGGGTCCCGCTCTGCAGTGGCACAACAATGACTTCCGCAAGACTTTCACCTTCCAGGCTCTGTACAAGCACATGCTCAAGGGCAATGGCGTGGATGCGCATGCTAGCTTCCAGACCACCGCTGTCTGGGGTCTGACCTTTGCCGATGACTGGTGCACCTTCAGCGGTTTTGCTGATTTGTGGTATGCACAGACTCCCTACAAGACTTATGCTCAGAAGGTTGGTAAGGACCAGCGTGGTCTCATCTTCCTGACCGAGCCTCAGTTCTGGGTAAACGTGGTGAACCGTCACAATGGCAGCAACAAGCTGTCTATCGGTACCGAGTGGGAGATGAGCAACAACTTCGTATGGTACACTCCCGTCAAGGACCGCAAGTTCTACTGGAACCCCACCATCGCTCTGAAGTGGGCGCTGTAATGGTTATTTAATATAACATTGGAAACTATGCTGACAAAATTATTTGGATTTGACCCCAAGACGATGACCCTGAAGAAGGAGCTGATGGGTGGTATCACCACGTTCCTGACCATGGCCTACATCCTGGCAGTCAATCCCTCCATCCTGTCAGAGGCAGGTATGGATTCTGGCGCTGTGTTCACCGTCACCGTCATCGCCTCGTGCTTTGCCACCCTGGTGATGGCCGTCTATGCAAAACTGCCTTTTGCACTGGCTCCCGGCATGGGCCTTAACGCCTTCTTTGCCTACTCCGTCTGCATCACCATGGGCTACACCTGGCAGTTTGCACTCACCGCAGTATTTATCGAGGGTATCATCTTCCTGCTGCTCACCGTCACCGGTCTGCGTCAGAAAATTGTCGAGGCTATGCCTCTGGTGCTCCGTCGTGCCATCTCTCCCGGTATCGGTCTGTTCATCGCCTTCATCGGTCTGAAGAACGCTGGCGTCATCGTCGACAATCCTGCTACACTGGTTTCTCTGGGCAATGTGCACGAACCTGGTGTCCTGTTGGCTCTCTTTGGCATCGTGCTCACCGCTGTCCTGCTGGTGCGCAAGGTGACTGGCGCTCTGCTCATCGGTATCCTGGTGACCATGATCGTGGGTATTCCTCTGGGCATCACCAACTATACCGGCATCCTATCTGCTCCTCCCAGCATGGAGCCCGTCGTGCTCAAGTTTGAGTGGCACAACATCTTCACTATCAACATGGTGATCTGTGTGCTCACCTTCCTGTTCATCGACATGTTTGACACCATCGGCACTGTGCTCGGTGTCAGCCAGCGCGCAGGCATGGTAGACGAGAACGGTCATGTGCATGGTCTGAAGAAGGCCTTCATGGCAGACGCCATCGGTACCACCGTGGGTGCTTGCCTGGGTACCAGCACCGTCACCACCTATGTGGAGAGTGCTTCGGGTGTCGAGGTAGGTGGCCGCAGCGGTCTCACTGCCTTCGTTACGGCTCTGTGCTTCCTGTTGGCTCTGTTCTTTGCACCCTTGTTCCTGGCTATTCCCAGTCAGGCTACTGCTCCTGCTCTCATCCTGGTGGGTGTGATGATGATGGGTGGTGTGAAGACCATCGATTTCGACAACTTCATCGATGCTATCCCTGCCTTCCTCTGCATTGCTTTCATGCCTCTGGCCTACAGCATTTCCGAGGGTATCATGGTGGGTCTCATCTCGTATGTTGTCATCCGCGTTTGCTCTGGCAACTGGCGTCAGGTGAGCTTCAGCACGGCGATCCTTGCCGTCCTCTTCGTCCTGCGTTACTGGTTCCTGTAACCATCGCTGGATAAAAAAAATTAAACCGCTCTGTCACTTGGCAGGGCGGTTATTGTTTAACCTTTGATAATTCATAATTCATAATTATTGCTTGTCATCCTGAGCGGAGGACCTGGCCGAAGTCGAAGGATCCCACGCCAACCGAGAGAGCAGCGATGGCAGTGTCATGCTTGCATGAACATTGCCGAGTCGTGACTGAGGAAGACCGAAGTTCAACAGCGCAGCCGATTACAATGCTGGATTGGCGTGAGATTGACTTTCCCCCTTTCGGGGCCGTCGAGCTAAACCTTCTTCGACTCCACTCCGTTGCGCTCAGAATGACGAAAAGAAAAATAACTCTGTGCTCTCTGTGTCTCTGTGTGATAAAATGATCACAGCGCAGCACAATTATGAATTATGAATTAAAAAAATTATTTAGTATACAAGTAGCGCTTGATGCTGCGCTTGGGAGTCTTTTCAAACTCCTCGTTGCGGATGCGCAGTTCCGTCAGCTTCTCGTAGTTGGGCAGGGTAGCGTTGAGCTTGACGAGATTGTCGTCCATGACGGCCTTGACATCCTCGGGGGTCAAGTGGTCCCTATCGATCTGCTCGGGGTCGGGGTAAACTAGACCGGCCAACTTCTCGCCATCCTGGATGACCACACACTCGCATACCAAGGGCAGGCTGTTGAGCTTGTCCTCGATCTCCTCGGGATAGATGTTCTGGCCATTGGAACCCAGCAGCATGTTCTTGCTGCGGCCCTTGATGAAGACATTGCCTTGTGCATCCATGACACCCAGGTCGCCGGTGTGGTACCAGCCGTCGCGCAAGGTCTCGGCAGTGGCCTCCTCGTTCTTGTAATAGCCCAGCATCACATTCATACCGCGAGCGAGTATCTCACCGGGGATGTTGATGGGGTCGGGACTGTCGATCTGCACCTCCATGCGAGGAACGGCCTTACCGCAGCTTCCGAGGGCAAAGTACTTCCAGTCCTCGTAGCAGATGATGGGGGAGCACTCGGTGGCTCCAAAGCCCACGGTGTAGGGGAAATGGATGTCGTGGAGGAGGGTCTCTATCTCGTGATTGAGGGCCGAACCGCCGATAACCACCTCGTAGACGTTGCCTCCCAGTGCGTCGAGCAAGCCCTGACGGATCTTGTCCTTGATCTTGCGGCCCACGATGGGGGTGCGCAACAGCACTTTCATGTGGGGCTTGCTGATCTTGGGCAGAATGGCCTTGCGCACAATCTTCTCGATGATCAGGGGCACGCACACGAGAGCTACAGGCTGCAACTCATGGAAGGCCTGGAGCAGGATGCGAGGCGAAGGGGTCTTGGTCAAGATGCTGATGTGCAGACCGTTGCAGAATTCGTAGATGAACTCAAACGACATGCCAAAGGTGTGTGCCATAGGCAGCATCGACACCAGATTGTCGCCGGCCTTGCAATGGTCGCCGAAGATCTCGTGGGCAAACTTGCAGTTGGACCACACGGCACGGAAGGGGATCATCACGCCCTTGCTGTTGCTGGTGGTGCCGCTGGTATAGTTGATGACAGCCAGATC
>JAZRYA010000054.1:0-62826 GCA_045600505.1 Bacteroidaceae bacterium | reverse complement strand
GAGCAGACACCCTCATTGCTATAATGATAAATGCCTTCAACAGGATTCCTCAGTGCTGCAACGATTGCAGTTGCAAGATCCCACGCATACGTAGGCGTACCACACTGGTCGAATACCACCTTCAACTGAGGCTTTGTGGCTGTGAGGTTGAGCATGGTCTTACAGAAATTCTTGCCAAACTCAGAATAAAGCCAAGCAGTGCGAATAATAATATACTTACATCCTGTAGCAATAATCTTCTGCTCTCCGAGAAGTTTTGTCGCTCCATACACGCCAGTTGGAGTTCCCTTTTGGTCTTCTTTGCATGGCGTGTTGTATGGTTCCTTGCCAAACACATAATCTGTAGAGATTTGCACAAGCCAACCTCCAACTTCCTTCATGGCGATGGCAAGGTTCTCGGGAGCTGTAGCATTGAGTTTCTCAACAAGCGCATACTTCTCAGGATCCTCTGCTCCATCTACATTCGTCCATGCAGCACAGTTGACGATAGCGTCTACATCATTGTCGGTTACCATCTTACGGATGGCATCAAGGTCGGTAATGTCGAGGTAAGTGGTTTCCAAACCTTCCACCTGATTGACGTCAGTAAAAATGTAATTATCCTGCGACTCACGCGAGATGATGCGCATCTCGTTACCCAGCTGACCGTTAGCGCCAGTTACCAGTATGTTCATTCTATGGGGCCTCCTCCGTAACGTTTTACATCATCGATGACCTTCAGCAGATACTGGCCATACTGATTCTTGAGCATAGGCTTTGCCAGTTCGCGCATCTTCTCCTCAGTAATCCAACCACGACGATAGGCGATGCCTTCCAGACAAGCCACTTTCAAGCCCTGTCGTTTCTCCAGTACCTCGATGTAGGTCGATGCCTCGCTCAGACTGTCGTGTGTTCCTGTATCGAGCCACGCAAAACCACGTCCGAGCACAGCCACCTTCAGTTCGCCATCCTCCAGAAAACGCTGATTTACAGTCGTAATCTCCAATTCTCCACGAGCAGATGGCTTGATAGTAGCAGCCACATCCACCACTTTATTGGGATAGAAATACAGGCCCACCACGGCATAGTTGCTCTTGGGCTCTGCAGGTTTCTCCTCAATGCTCAGGCAGTTGCCTTCCTTGTCAAATTCTGCCACGCCATAGCGCTCGGGGTCGTTCACCCAATAGCCAAACACCGTTGCCTTCTGTTCTTCCTCGGCAGTACGCACGGCCTCACGCAAAAGACTGGTGAAGCCTGCTCCATGGAAGATGTTATCTCCCAGCACCAGACAGGCCGAATCATCACCGATGAAGTCTCTACCGATGATGAAAGCCTGTGCCAATCCATCGGGACTAGGCTGCTCGGCATACTCGAAATGTACTCCATAGTCGCTTCCATCGCCCAAGAGTCGACGGAAACCGGGCAGATCGTAGGGCGTAGAGATAATCAGAATCTCGCGGATACCAGCCTGCATCAGCGCACTGATGGGATAATAAATCATCGGTTTATCATAGATGGGGAGCATCTGTTTGCTCACGCCTTTGGTGATGGGATACAGACGTGTTCCACTACCACCGGCCAGAACGATTCCTTTCATATCTATTGTTCTTTTTTATTTATACGTCGCAAATATACTTCTTTTTGCGCGCAAAACAAAAGGATTTGGAAAAAAATACGCATTTCCTGCTCTGTTAACAGTAAAATCTGTTTCTACCAAGGTAGAACTTCTAGTCAAACAGCTTGCCATCGCCATTGGGATCGAGGGTGCGAGTGAGCTTCTCGATGTTGAGACTGCGGGCCGAGGCATCGACGATTTCCTTGTAGATGCCGCCCTGGGAATAGAGGGTGTCGGGAGCTCCGGACTGCTCGACACGACCGTCGCGCAGGGCATAGATGACATCGGCATCGATAATCTGGGAGATGGAGTGCGAGATGATGATGACGGTGCGATTCTGCTTGATAGCATCGATGCTGGCCTTGATCTGCTCGGTGGCAATAGCATCGAGCGAGGCAGTGGGCTCGTCGAGGAAGATGATGGGCGGATTCTTGAGGAACATGCGAGCAATGGCGATGCGCTGCTGCTGACCACCGGAGAGGGCCGTTGCCTTGGTGTCAAAACCATCGGGCAGACGCATCACCTGGTCATAGATGTAGGCTTTGCGTGCTGCATCCTCGATTTCTTCCATCGTGGCCGAGGGCTTGCCATAGGCGATATTCTCGCGGATGGTGCCGTCGAAGATGTGATTCTTCTGCAACACGAGGCCGATATTGTCGCGCAGGAACTGGGTGTCGTACTCTCGCAAATCGACGCCATCGAGGGTGATGGAACCGCAATCGGGCTCATAGAATTTGTCCAACAAATTGACAATCGTGGACTTACCTGCTCCCGACAAACCAACAAAGGCCGTGATGCGATTGCTCTCGATGGTCATGTTGATGTCGTGAAGTGCCTTAGTACCATTGGGATATGTGAAGTCAACACCATGGATTTCCAGCTTGCCATCGACATGGTCAGGACGATAACTTCCAGATGATTCTATCTCGCCATCGGCCTCCAAGATGTCAAAGAATCCCTCGGCATAGATGAGGGCATCGTTGAGCTGGTCGAAGATGCGCTGCAACTGGGTGATGGGGGCTGTGACATTGGCAAAAAGCATGACATGGTACATGATCTTACCGATAGTCATGCCGGGGTAACCGGTGAGCACCAGATAGGCTGTGAGGATGATAATGAGCACGGTGCCTATCTGACGAACAAAACTCTTGAGTCCATCGAAGTAGAACGACGTCTGGCGCACCAGCATCTGATTGTCGGTGAACTTGGTCTGAAGGTCCCATTGCTTCTCGCTCTCGATGTGCTCGCGGTTGAAGGATTTGATGACATTGATGCTCTCGATGATGCTCATCACGCCGTGGCTCTTCATCTCACGATAGCCTCGCATGTTCTGGCGCCACCCCTTGAGTCGACGGGCCTGGCGAACGGTTATCCAGATGTAGATAGGCACGATGAACAGGGCGGTGAGGCCGACCCACACATTGGCCATGAACATGAGGATGAGGGCGAGGAATGCGCTGGTGAACAGGGGCAAGAGGTCGATGAAAAAGTTCTGCACCGTGGACGAGAGACTGCCCACGCCCTGGTCGATGCGTGTCTGCAATTTTCCCGTCTCGTTACCTCCCTGAGAGAAGAAGGCCATGCGATAACTGAGGATGCGGTCGACCACGGCCTGTGCCAAGTCCTTGGAAACAAAGATGCGCATGCGCTCGCCGAAATACTGCTGAGCATAGGTGATGCCAGCGGCAAGTATCTCCTTGCCTATCAATACTATACTGATAATCGTGAGAATGCGGGCCGCATGGCTCCAAGCAAAGCCCTCGGGCTGGACAAGCGCATTGATGGCATCGACAGTGCGATCGAGCACAACTGCATTGACCTGGGCAATGAGTGAGCCGATGAGGGTGAGAATGAGGGTGGTAACGACCAACCAACGATAGGGACGGACGTAGGGGGCTATCTTGCGGAGCAGTTGGAATATGTTCATGCGATTCTATAGATTTCTCTGGTTTGTGAGTTACAAAGATAAGGAAAAATGGCGGGAAAAACCAAACACCACGTACTTTTTCTTTACAAAATCTTGTTGGAAAATATACGCGAAATAGGTTGGCGAACAGACAAAATAGAGCCTGCGAGACGGCAAGACAGCCCCTTTCTAGCCAAGAGTTAGAAGAAACGAGGGCAAAAGCTAGGGTGTGTGACCCCGTACGATAGGGTGTACGAGGCAAAAAGGTAGGACGTATGAGGCCGAGAGAGTACTCTTTCGGGGCAAGACATATACTCTCTCGGAGGGGCGAGAGGCATTTTACGAAACTGAAAGATTATATCTATTTAATCATCAAGCAATTACAATTTTTCATCAAGATTGCGTCATACGATGCAGAACTGCCCTATCATGGTTTTCGACGCAAGGAGAATGGGCCAAAATTGCGAAGTAAAATGACACGGCAAATCAGCCTGCCAGAAGTGAACATCGGGGAGGAATACAAGTTTTCCTAAGGAAAATTTGTAAGACCTGTAATTTCTTGCTAATTTTGCACCTGGAAAACGAAAAAGACACGACGATATGTTCCTTGGAGAATCTATTGCACTGGTGGTGGCAGTGAGTTGGACAGCCACCGCATTGTTTGCAGAAATAGCCAGCAAACGAATTGGCGCTCTTGAGCTCAATGTTTGGCGCATGGCCCTCAGCCTCGTGCTGCTGAGCATCACCCTGTGGGTGGCAACTGGCACCCCCTACCCCTCGTACACCGACTCTACCGTGTGGGACTGGCTCCTAGCCTCGGGATTCGTAGGATATGTGCTGGGCGATTACTGTCTCTTCAACAGTTACTTGCTGATAGGCAGCCGTTTCGGCCAACTATTCATGACACTCGCCTCGCCCTTTGCTGCACTGGCTGCCTGGGTATTGTTGGGCGAGCGACTCAGTTGGAACGCCCTGCTGGGCATGTGCATCTGTATCACCGGAATCGGTATGTCGGTGCTATCGAAACCCGAAGGAGGCAGCAAGAAGATGAACCTGAAGTTGCCCGTGCGAGGCGTATTGCTGGGCATCGGTGCAGGAGCCGGACAAGGCGTAGGCCTGGTGCTGAGCAAGGTGGGTATGACTCACTATCAAGAACTTACGCCAGCTATGGACCACGGAGCATGGATCATGATTCCGTTTGCCGCCACCATGATGAGAGCCTGTGCAGGACTGGTATGTTTCAGTCTGAGTGCCTTCCTGACAGGAAAAGCACGCCATCTGGTGACGTGCTTGAGTGACCTGAAGGGCGTGGGAGCAGGACTGGGCGCTGTCACCTTTGGTCCGTTTATCGGTGTCAGCCTTTCGCTGATGGCAGCGCAGATGGCACCTGCTGGCGTGGCTCAGACCATCATGTCGCTGACCCCCATCTTCATCCTATGGCCCAGCAAATGGATATTCGGCACCCGCATCACCCCAATGGAGGTGCTAGGTGCCGTGATAGCCGTGGCTGGTGTAGCCCTGTTCTTTATTTGATTGCCGTCAGGAAATCGCGGGTGACGCGGAAGGACTTGTCTGCCATGTCGCCCCAGAAATTCTCGTACTGCTGCAGATGTTGGTCGGCACCTGGGGTGTCGCTGATGATGCGGAACGAGACGAAAGGCACGTGCTGCAGATAGCACACCTGGGCGATGGCACAGCTCTCCATGTCGACTGCCAGGCCCTCGGGGAAATTACCCTTGATCTTGTCGAGCTCCTCGCGCGAGGTGATGAACTGATCGCCGGTGCAGATGAGGCCTACGTGTATGCGAGTGGCAGAGTGCAGCGAGGTGGCTGCCTCGACAAGATTCTCTGCACAATCGAAACGTGCAGGAAGGCCCTGAACCTGACCCAGTTCGCACACGGGCCCACAGTACATGTCGTGGTAGACCGTCTGGCGGCTCACCACCACATCCATCACATCCAGACAACTATCGATACCGCCTGCAACGCCGGTGGAGATGACACAATCGGGCTGATAGCGACGAATGAGGATGGTGCTGCCCATAGCAGCATTGACCTTGCCAATACCGCATTGCATGAGGATGACCTCGTGATGTTCCAACTGACCCAAAGTAAACTGGCAGCCGGATTCCTCCTCGACACGAGGAGAAGAGAGCAATTTGGCCAACTGCTCAAACTCGACAGTCATGGCCGTAAGGATTCCTATTTTCATTGTTGATCGTTTTTGTTCGAGAAATACTGGTGAGTTTCATAGACAACAACCCCATTGAGCAGGATGAGAGAGATGAGGTTGGGCACCGTCATAAAGGCATTCATCAGGTCGGCCAGGTCCCACACAATACCCAGTGAGGTGACAGAGCCCACATACACGGCCAGGATATAAAGTATGCGGTAAGGAATGATGAGTCGCTTGCCACTCAGATACTCCATAGCACGCTCGCCATAGTAGCTCCAACCCAGAATGGTGCTGAAGGCAAAAGTGATGATGCCGAAAGTGAGCAAGGGGGCGCCCAAGACGGGTATCTTACTGAAAGCCAATTTGGTGAGAGCGCCTCCGTCGGCAAAGTCGATGTCGGGATAGATGATGATGCTGGTCACCAGCACCAGACCAGTGATAGCACAGATGACAACCGTGTCCCAAAACGTGCCAGTGCTGCTGACGAGAGCCTGACGCACAGGGTCCTTGGTCTTGGCTGCAGCAGCCACAATGGGGGCAGAGCCCATACCGCTCTCGTTGCTGAACAAGCCGCGAGCCACACCATATCGGGCTGCAATCATGATGCCGCTACCGGCCAGGCCGCCGCCTGCAGCAGCAGGATCAAGGGCCGAAGAGAAGATGAGTTTGATGGCAGGCCAGACGTAGGCATGATTGACATTGAGGATGTAGATGCAACCGAGCACATACATAAAGGCCATCAGAGGAACAAAGGTGGTGCAGACACGGGCTATACCCTTGACACCAAACAGGATAACCATGGCTGTGAAACCTGCCACGAAGAGTCCCGTCAGTGAATATGGTACGCCATAGGTCTCGTAGCAAAGCATGCTGATGGCGTTGCTCTGCACAGTATTTCCTATGCCGAAAGCGGCTATGGCAGTGAAGACGCAGAACAAGATGCCCAACCATTTCATGCCCAAACCACGCTCGAGCGCATACATGGGGCCACCCAGCATCTTGCCGTCCTTGGTCTGCACACGGTATTTCACGGCCAGCAGGCCCTCGGCATACTTGGTGGCAATACCAAACACACCGGTAATCCAGCACCAGAACACGGCACCAGGTCCGCCCATAGCCACAGCAGTGGCCACACCTACGATGTTTCCTGTGCCAATGGTTGCTGCCAACGAGGTCGCAAGCGCACCAAACTGAGAGACATCGCCCTGGGCATCATCGTCCTTGGCTACTGACAAGCGAATGGCCTTGATAATGTGTCGCTGGGGAAATCGAAGACGGATAGTCAGCAACAGATGGGTTCCCAAGAGAAGTATCATCATGGGCCAACCCCATATCACTGCATCCAGATCGCTAATCCATTTACCTATTTCTGCTACCATACCTATGAAAATTTTTGCAAAGATAAGAAATAATACTGAAGAATAGCGAGTCCTAGTGAGCATATCTGGCCCTGTGCCAGAAAAAAAGCATGCTTGCGGATACACCTTATATATATTATATGTATATTTGCGACAGAAAACATGGAAACATTAACTTAAATCTTTTAGGCCATGAAACGATTCCTATCCTTTATCTTATTGGTTTGGGCGTGCATCTGCCTGCAAGCCAACGACACAGAACCCATCAATCTTGTCTTCATTGGCAACAGCATCACCTATGGTGCCAACTTGAGCGATCCGTCGACACAAGCACCTCCTGTGAAGACTGCAAAGATGGTCAAGGAAGCAACTAGTCGTGACGTGTACTACCGCAACTGCGGACTGAGTGGTAGCGCTACCCCCGACTGGATGCCTGGCACTGGACTCTACAGCAATGCCGACAAGGCTGCCACTGACCTGCAGAAGGCACACCCCGGCGTGCTGTTCTTCAGTATCATGCTGGGTACCAACGACACACATGAGGGATGGAAGACACCGGCAGAGACTTACTATCAGAACATGAAGACGATAGTGGAAGACCTGTTGACCCGTCACCCCGAGGCACACATCATCGTGAACTACCCTACTTGGTACAGTCCCAACACCCACAATGGCGCAGTGTATCTGCAGGCAGGACTAGACAGACTGCAGACCTATATGCCCATGATTACCCGCTTGTGCGACCTGTTCCAGAAGTCGGAGAGACCTCAGGTGTGGCCTGGCGATTCCACCGTCTACAGCTTCTTCGAAAACCAAAAACAGTATTTCGTAGCAGAAAACGGCAACAGTGGCGTATTCTACTTGCACCCCAACACCACCGGAGGCACCAAGTTGGCTGAGTTCTGGAGCAAGAGCATCGTGGCACATCTGGACGATATTGCGCCCCTGCACACCAGCGACGAGCTGCTTCTGGACAAGGCCCAGGAGGCTGTGGCAGGATGTCTGCGCGTGGACAAGAACAGTTTGAAGCCAGAGAACAAACTGATAGCTGCCGGTCAACTCACCACCAATGGTACGGGCACCGAGGCTAGTCTGCTCGATAATCTGACAGACATGAACCCCAACACCTACTTTGAAATCGACGAACAAAGCACAACTCCCGACAAGGCCCCCTGGTTGCAAGTAGACCTGAAAGGAAAGTCGACCCAGCAGATGGTGATGACCCTGCAGAAGAGAGCAAGCGGAGCTAACTGGATGCCCAACGATGTCACTATCTATGGTTCTGCCGACGGTCAGGCATGGGAGCGCGTAACGGGCTTGCACAACATGGATGCAGCTCAAGGCTTCTATGCATCTCCCGTCTTACTGGCGAAGAAGGAATACCAATACTTGCGCATCTGTGTGCACAACACGGCATCGCTGAACATCAGCGAGGGAGGCGCACTGACATGGAATCTGAGCGAACTGCAGCTCTATGCCGTCGACATGGATAATGAAAACAGTCCGTATGCCAAGATTGAGGGGCTGAAGGCTGCTTGTGATGCTCTGGAAGCACAGTGCGAGGTTTGTGCTCAGGCACTGGAGTCTGGAGCACTGACCGAGGAACAACGCACAGCATTGAGCGAAGGAATAGCACAAATAGAAACACTGAATAAGAGTGAAGACCCCGGCCAGGAGCAAGATCCCAATGTGGTGTACATATCGGATCTGAACACCGAGGGCACCTATTGCTACAACAAGACCGAGGGACTGCTGACTGACAAGAGCCAAATCACAGCCAATTCTGAGGAGAAGAATGCTGGTGTGTACTTTGGTCCTGGCAATCTGATCAACCCCAGCACAGACTACAATTCCATCATCTGGCACACCTCGTGGACAGCCAACACCCTACCTGCTAGTGTGGACAACTATCTGCAGGCTCACCTCAACGAGGAACATAGCAGCATCTGCTTCAGCATGGTCGGTTCGAACTGGAGCAGCACCTACGACACGCCTGACCACATGGTAATCTTAGCCACCAACACGCCTAAGGACGAGAGTTCGTGGACCCAGATTGCAGAACTACCTGACATGATTCCTGCAGAGCTGCACAACGTGCATCCTGCCATGTACACCTCGCCCCGTATCGACTTGGGAGCAGGTTACACCGACATACGATTTGTTGTCAAGGAGACCGTCAACCATCGCAGCAATGGAAATGGTAACTTCTACGTCAGTCTGGCCCGATTCCAGGTATACCAACCCGCAGCCGTGGTCGATGCTGTAAAACAACTGGAGATGTTGGTCAACCAGTTGACCGAGCAGAATGCTAAGATACAGGCTGGCACGCAACCTGGTTATTATGCACAGGAACAGGTGGATGCTTTCCGCCAAGTATTGAGCAAGGCAACCCTGATGTCGCACATGAATCCTACCAGCGAGGAGGCAGCAGCTCTGTTGGCCGAACTGAATGCGGCTTACGAAGCTCTGAAAGCAGCGCTGGTGCCCCTGCAGACAGGTTACTACTGGATACAGAGTGGATACCAGGGATTTGAGGAAAAGCAAGGCGAAAAGAAGGCTTTGAAAGCGACCAGCACCGACGACTTGCAGTGGACCACCTATGATCCCGAAGATGTGACACAGCTCTTCAACTTGGAAGCTGACGGAGAAAACTGGAAACTGAAAGATGTAGGTACTGGTGAATATATCGGTCAGGCAGACAACAAAAGCAAACGAATCGGTATGACCCAAGAGGGTGCATCCCTGGCTATTAGTGCTGAAGGCGACGCTCTGTTTAGCATCAACATGGGCAAGAGTCCCGTAGCAATGGAAACTGCCAAGGACGGTGCAATGAAGCAAGGTTATGTGGCCGCACAGACACCCTCTGAGCCTGAACTAGGAACCTGGTACCTCGTTCCACTGACAGACGAGGCAAAGGCGCAACAACTAGCAGAACAGGTCGTGGTATTGCAGACTCTGCAGTCGGCAGATGATGCCTATAGCGAGGCCTTAGGATGTGGCAGCAGAGCATTGCTGACCAAGGGTTCGCAGCTATATGCCAACTCGGTAATGTCGGGATTCCCCGTATCAAATCTGCTGAACAAGGGCACTGCTTATGACAAAGTCATCTTTCACTCGATTTGGGGAAACGGTGCATTGCCAGCCGATGAATACAACTATCTGCAGGTTGACCTGGGCGAACAGCAGTCCGAAGTCACCTTCAGCATGATTGGAAGCAGTTGGAGCAGCACCTATGACACCCCCGATGATTATGTTATCATGGCCACTAACACGCCCGAGGACGAGGATTCTTGGCAGTTTGTGACCGAACTATACGACATGATTCCTCAGGCACTCCACACCACCTACCCTGCCTTCTACACCTCGCCCTTGATAGACTTGGGTGGAGCATACTCACACTTGCGCTTCATTGTCATGAGCACCGTCAACAATCGTCCTAACGGCAATGGCAACATCTTCTTCAGTTTGGCACGATTCCAGGTATATGGCAATGCCAAAGATTCCAAGTATGACACCGTGAAAGGACTGGCCAAGGCAGTGGACGACATGGTGACAATGCGTGACCAAATCAAGGAAACACCTATCGACCAGGTGAACAAGGAAGCAGTGGAACAACTGCAGAGCCAAATAGACCTGGTACGCGGCCTTATGGATGGTACTATCGACGCCATCACACAAACCAATGCTGAGACAGGTGAAAAAAGCACTTACAGCATGGATGGCAAGCGCATGACCAGCACTCAGCCACACACCGTCTACATCAAAGGCGGACACAAGATTCTGACCAAGTAACATCAAGAATCCCCACAACTTCATCGGGCTATCGTCAACCACGGCGATAGCCCTTTTCTATATATACAAGAAGGGCTCCCCAAATGGGAAGCCCTCCGAAATATCAAACAATCAGAAGAATTATCCTCCGAAGTTATCGAAGCGGATCATGTCATCCTCGACACCGAGGCTATGCAACAGATCGAGCACGGTCTTGGCCATCATTGGAGGACCGCAGAGGTAGTACTCGCAATCCTCGGGAGCCTCGTGCTGCTTGAGATAGGTGTCGCCCATCACGGGAGCTACGAAGCCAGCAGTATACTTGATTCCTGCTGCATCTGCCTTGGGATCGGGACGGTCCAGAGCCAAGTGGAAGTGGAAGTTGGGGAAGTCCTTCTCCAACTGCAGGAAGTCGTCCAAGAAGGGGATCTCCTCCAGAGCACGTGCACCATAGAAGTAGTGCATGGGGCGGTTGCGATCCTCGTCCTTGATGCCATTGCCCTTGAGCATGTGCATGATCTGTGCACGCAGAGGAGCCATACCGGCACCACCACCGACCCAAATCATCTCACGGCCAGTGCCGTACTCGGGACGGAACTCTCCGTAAGGACCACTCATGATAACCTTGTCACCGGGCTTCAGGCTGAAGATGTAAGAGCTGGCAATACCGGGATTGACATCCATGAAGCCAGGACCCTGATCTTTGGGCTTGAAGGGAGGAGTAGCGATACGTACATTCAGAGTGATGATATCGCCCTCGTCGGGATAGTTAGCCATAGAGTATGCACGGATGGTGGGAGCAGGATTGGTACACTTCAAGGGGAAGAGACCAAACTTCTCCCATGCAGGCAGGTAAGTCTCGCCGATGAGCTCCTTATCAAAGCTCTCGTAAGACAGATTCTCAAATGCGGGAATCTTAATCTGTGCATAAGAACCGGGCTCGAAATCCATGTGCTCGCCAGGAGGCAAAGCAACCTTGTACTCCTTGATGAAGGTAGCCACGTTGCGGTTACCGATCACGGTGCACTCCCACTCCTTAACGCCCATTACTGAGTCGTCAACCTTGATGTCGAGATCACCCTTGACCTTGCACTGGCAACCCAGACGCCAGTTCTCCTTGATCTGCTTGCGAGTGAAGTGACCCTTCTCACTGTCGAGAATATCACCACCACCTGCAGGCACCTGCAGTTTGCACTGTCCGCAAGAACCCTTACCACCACAAGCACTGGGAAGGAAGATACCCTCCTGACTGAGGGTGCTCAGAAGAGAACCACCCTGAGGCACGCTGATGGTGTCCTTGCCATTAATAGTCACGTTTACATTGCCACTGGGTGACAAGTAAGCCTTAGCCACGAGCAGGATGGCAACCAGCACGAGGATGATTACCAGGAATACGCCAATGCTCGCTAAAATCAAATTCATATCCATTGTCTATTCCTCCTGTATTAAATGTTAAGACCAGAGAAGCACATGAAAGCGAGAGCCATCAGACCTACAGTGATGAAGGTGATACCCAGACCCTGGAGGGGCTTGGGAACATCGGTGTAGGCCATCTTCTCACGGATAGCAGCCAGACCAACAATAGCCAGCAACCAACCGATACCGCTACCCAGTGCATAAGCGATAGCGTCGCCAAATCCACCGATGTACTGAGCATTGGTGGGCTCCATGGTCACACGCTGCTGCATAAACAGAGATGCACCCATGATGGCGCAGTTTACAGCAATCAGGGGCAAGAAGATACCCAGAGACGCATAGAGTGAGGGGCTGAAACGCTCGACAATCATCTCGACCAACTGTACGATACCGGCAATGACGGCAATAAACAGGATGAATGCCAGGAAGGTCAGGTCAACACCTGCCACCAGAGCATCAGGACCGAGCACATAGGTCTGCAACGCATAATCCACAGGGACAGTCACCAGCAACACGAAAGTTACGGCAACACCCAGTCCCAGTGCAGTCTTCACATTCTTGGATACAGCCAGATAAGAGCACATACCCAGGAAGAAGGCGAAAATCATATTGTCCACAAAGATGCTGCGGACAAAAAGGCTAATCATATGTTCCATATTACTTCTCCTCCTTATTAATTGAGCGATGAGCCCAGATTACACAACCTACGATAATCAGTGACATGGCAGGCATAACCATCATACCGTTGTTCATATAACCAGCCTCGTACATGCACTGGGGAACTACCTGGAAGCCGAACAGAGTGCCGAAGCCAAAGAGCTCACGCACAAAACCTACGACTACCAATACCCATGCATAACCCAGACCGTTTCCGATACCATCCAGGAACGAGGGCCAGGGGCTGTTCTGCATAGCGAAAGCCTCGAGACGACCCATCAGGATACAGTTGGTGATGATCAAACCTACATATACACTCAGCTGTACGCTCACGTCATAAACGTAAGCCTTGAGCAACTGGCTAACAATAGTTACCAGAGCAGCAACGACTACCAACTGCACGATGATACGGATACGGTTGGGAATAGTCTTACGCAGCAGAGAGATAATCACATTAGAGAATGCCGTGATGACAGTCACACTCAAGCCCATCACGATTGCGGGCTTCAGCTGGCTGGTAACAGCCAATGCTGAACAAATACCCAGTACCTGTACGGCAACGGGGTTGTTCAGGTTAAGCGGACTTGAGAATGCGGCCTTATTCTCGTCAGAAAACAATTTACTCATATTCTTTCCTCCTCTTAATTATTGTTCAACATTCTTCTGGCACTTGCCACAGCACTTCTTCTCAGCGGGGCACTCACCGGTGCACTCCTCATGAGAGCACTCGCCTTCGGCACACTTGCCACAGCACTCACCCTCAGCCATCTCAGCGCACTTGCCACAGCACTGGCCTTCTGCCATTTCGGCACAGGGAGCAGGCACAGCAGCACCGTCCAAGAACTCGGCATAGATGCTAGAGATAGCCTCCTCGACCATAGCAGCAACACCCTTACTGGTCAGGGTTGCACCAGTTACACCATCAACCTCAGTAGCCTTCTTGGCAGCACCGTCCTTGACAACAGTCAGCACGTCACCACCCTCAGCCAGAGGCTTGCCGATGAACTTCTCCTGGAACTCACGCTCGCCGATGCGAGCACCCAGACCTGCGGTCTCACTCTCGTGATAGAAATAAGTACCGAGAACCTGAGTCTTGGTCTCGTCTACTGCGATGTAGCCCCACAGGCCACCCCACAGACCACGTCCTACGACGGGAAGCACATAAGCCTTGCTGCCATCAGCAGCAGTAGCCTCGAAGATGTGCAGGGTGCCAGCCTTGATGAGAGCACCATAAGCAGTATTGAACTTGCCAGCATAGTCCTGCAACTCACCATTCTCGAGCACCTTGTCCTGCACGTTCTGTGCAAACACCTCGGGCACGTTGATGGTTGCCTTGTCATAACCCAGAGCGGTCAGGATCTGACCCTTGGTGTCATTCTCTACATTGGCATCCTGAGTTTCTTTCAGTGCGCTGGAAACGAAAGCCAGCAAGAATGCAACGATGATTACCATCACTGCAGCGTAACCCACGGTATACGCATTGCTATTTGTATTCAATTTCATACGACTTTCCTCCTATTATTTAGTTGCACGTTTAGCACGCATGCTGATGTTCTTCTGTACAAAGCAGTAGTCAATGAGAGAAGAGAACAGATTCAGCAACAGGATAGCGAGCATCATACCTTCGGGATAACCGGGGTTGAGCACGCGCACCAGTACGGCAATGAAACCGATGAGCAGACCATAGACATACTTACCACACTCGGTGCGGCAGCTGGTAACAGGGTCAGTAGCCATGAACACAGCACCGAAAGCAAAGCCACCCAATACCAGGTGCTCGTACCACTGCACTGCGGTCAGACCCAAAGCCTGCATCAGATAACCGGTGGCAGCACCACCAACGAACACGCTCAGCATGGTCTTCCAGCTAGCAACGCCAGTCCACAGCAGCAACAGGCCACCCAGGGCAATGGCAATCACGCTGGTCTCACCGATAGAACCGGGGATAAGACCAATCACGGCATCCTTCACCAGGGCACAGTCGAAACCAGCAAAGCCCTGCTGAGCAGCCTGACCCAGAGGAGTAGCACCAGACATAGCGTCAGCTGCCACCTGATGGCCCATGCCAAAGATAGTGTCACCACTTACCCAGACAGAGTTGTCACCGGTCATAGCCGAGGGATAAGAGAAAAAGAGGAACGCGCGCGTGATGAGAGCGGGGTTGAAAATGTTCATACCAGTACCACCAAAGATCTCCTTGGCCAGGATTACGCTGAATGCAACGGCGATAGCCAGCATCCAGAGAGGCAAGGTCACAGGCACGATCATGGGGATGATGATACCAGATACCAGGAATCCCTCCTGGATCTCCTCGTTCTTCCACTGTGCAACTACGAACTCGATACCCAGACCGACTACGTAGCTGACGATGATCTTGGGCAGAACTGCCAGCAGACCATAGATGAACATTCCGACGTGGTCGGTGAGATCACCACCAGCAGCCAGAGCATTCTGATAACCCACATTGTACATACCAAAGAGCAGAGCGGGCAACAGAGCAATCACTACAAAGCTCATGATGCGCTTGCTGTCGATGGCATCGTGGATGTTCACACTACCCACGCGAGAGGTGGTGTTGGGCACGAAAGCAAAAGTCTCGAAACCGTCCACCAGCGAACGGAAGGCATGGAACTTGCCTCCCTCCTCGACATAGGGATGTATGTTGTCGAATAATTTTTTAATTGGATTCATCTGTAATTATGAATTATGAATTCTTAATTATGATATTGATCATGCGTTCTCCTTACGCAGGATGTCTAGACCCTCGCGCACGATGCGCTGCAGTTCCAGCTTAGAGCTGTCTACAAACTCGGCGATAGCGAAGTCCTCGGGAGCAACCTCGTAGATACCCAGAGCCTCCTGACGGTCGATGTCGCCAGTGATGATAGCCTTGATCAGGTAGCCAGCATAGATGTCCATGGGGAACACGTTGTCATACTCACCACTCATGATCATGTGGCGCTCACCGCCCTTGACACGAGCATCGATGACGTACTCCTTCTTCTTGCCCAACAGCCAGCTGAAGTAGCTACGATGGGTAGAGAAAGTGTTGAAGCGGGGCATGATCCAGCCCAACATCTCGTCAGCATGATCACCCTCGGGGATGACGTTGATCTCAGTGGCATGAGCTGCCAGATAGCCATCAGCAGTAGTCTTGATGCCAGTCATCACATTACCGTTGATGATGCGAGCACCCTCTGCCTCGATGGTACCAGCGAGCAATGTAGAGAGCTGCTGACCCACCAATACCTTGTAGTACTTGGGAGCCTTCACCTCGCTACCAGCCAGAGCGATGGTACGAGTGAGATCTACCTTACCAGTGGTCATCAGACGACCGATGAAGATTACTTCCTCAGCGCCCATGGTCCACACTACCTCACCCTTGTTGATGGGGCTAACGTGATTGATCTGCACACCTACGTTACCTGCGGGAGCAGGACCGTCAAAGATAGTTACCTCACAATCCTTAGCACCGGTCAGAGCCTCAGAGGTCTGCTTTGCAGATACACCCAGGTGAACCTTGGCAATCTTGGCCAAAGCCGAGATACCTGCCTGGAACTCCTTCTCCTGACCCTTGAGAACAACCTCGAAGTCAGCAGCCAAGGGCATAGAATTGAAAGCACTCACGAAGATAGCCTTGGGGGCATCTTCGGGGTTTGCTACCACGTCATAGGGACGGCTGCGGAAGAAACCGAACAGACCACTCTCGAGCAGCAGAGCCTTGACGTCACCATTGACATCAAACTCGCGAGTCTCCTGCTTTCCGTCGCACTTGACGCGCACGCTGAGGAGCTTACGGCGATCACCGCGCTCTACCAGAGAGACAGTACCACTGACGGGCGAAACAAACTTCACTTCAGGATGCAACTTGTCCACAAACAGAGCATCCCCGACCTTGACGGCATCACCTTCCTTGACAACTACCTTGGGTTTCAGACCAGTGAAATCATCGGGAACGAGTGCATACTCGCCGGGACAATCCACGGTCGTAATCTCCGCAGCAGCCTTGCCCTTCAGATTGATGTCGAGGCCTTTACGCAATTTGATTACTTTTGCCATATACTGGAATTAAAAATAAAAATTAAATATTCTCGTGTAAAATACGGCACAAAGTTAACAAAAATAAAGGAAAAAGGGAAAGGTTTTTTAAAATAAATTCGTACTTTTGTAACTGAAATTTAATTGGGGTAGTCCACACCAGACTCCCGCCACAAAAGAAAGCGACATCAGGAAACTGAAAATCATACTCCGCTGGTGCATCGGTGTGCTCGTTGGAACCTATCTAGCACTCACGTTGTTACTCAATATCCCCGCAGTCCAGCGGTGGGTGGCATCGGTCGTTGGCAACGTGCTGAGCGACGTGGTGCAGAGTGAAGTGGAAGTGGGTCGCGTGCAAGTGGCTTGGAACGGTCGACTTATCCTAGACGACGTGCACATCGACGACCAAAAACAACGTCCCTTGCTGCAGGTGACTCGCATGAGTGCCCGAGTCCGATTCCTGGAAATTCCCCAGCATCGCATTCGCATCGACCACGCTCAGCTCTTTGGATTCCATGCCCACTTGCTGCAAGAGCATCCCGATTCAGCCACCAACTTCCAGTTCTTCATCGATGCCTTCAAAAGCAAGAAGAAGAGCAACAAACCCAAACACCCGCTGGACTTGCGCATTGGACAGGTGCTCATTCGCCGTGGTCATATAACCTGGGACCAGACATGGAAGCCAAAGACACCCAATAGGCTCTGTCCCGCACACCTGGCTATCGACGACCTGACCGTAACCGCCCAACTGGATGCTCTGCGTCCCGATAGCATCAATCTGGATGTGCGTCGTCTTTCCTTGACAGAACAAAGCGGTGCTTCTATCCGCGACATGGCCTTCTTGCTTACCGGCAACGACCAGGGTGCCACGCTCGAGCATCTTCGCCTAGAGCTACCCAATTCCTCGCTAGTCATTCCTCAGCTCACAACCTCATGGTCAGCGTTGCCTCTCAAGAAGCTTCCTCAGGGGTGGCTAGAGAGCATGAAATGGCAAGGCGAAATGCAAGCTGCCATCCTACCTCGGGACATTCTCCCCTACCTTTCTCTGGGGAAAATACACCTGGAAGCATTGCCAGAAATAACCTTACAGTTAGCAGGACAAGGACAAGGCGATAACCTCCGTATTAGCGACCTAAAAGTGCAGGTTGACCCCGAGGTGTTGGACACCCATTTGAGTGCTTCTATTTCTAATTTAACAAAAGGAAAACAAGACATTGGCGCAGAGGCAACTATACACGAGCTATCCGTCACCAGCAAAACCCTGTCTGCCGTACAACAGGTACTAGGCAAGGAACCCAAGGAAAACGCCCTACTCACCAGACTTGGAAATATCCAGACACAAGGAACACTGGCTTGGCACAACGAACAAGTGTCTGGTGACCTGGAAGTATCTGCTCTACCTGGCACCTTGCACGTCAGTGGAAAGGGCACTCCCAAGGGCAACATCAACCTCTCTGCTGAGACCAAGGAGTTTCATGTAGACCAGCTCTTTGACACGGGTAAATCACCCGTTGGCCTAGTTAGTCTGCAGATGCATGCCCAAGGAGATGTGCGTGGCAACGACGGACGTCCGGCATTGCAAGTGGAAGGCCAAATCGGTCAGTTGGAACTACGCAACTACATTTACCGCAACATTATAGTAAATGGTCTGTGTGCGGGTAAGCGCTACAGCGGTCGCATCAGCATCGAGGACCTCCATCTAGCTCTCGACGCTCATGGAACCATCGACCTGGAACATCCTATGGTCGACCTCACAGGCAACGTCGCCCACGTCGAGCCCTACGACCTCAACCTCACCAAGCGATTTACCGACACCAGCTTCTCGGGTGCTTTGCGTGTCGACATGGCAGGAGCTACGCTAGAGAATATGGGTGGTTTTGCCCGTATAGATGGCTTCCAGATGACCCACGAGGACAACATCTACCGCCCTGGCGACTTGCACATCGCCTCGTACCCACAAGACGATGAGCGTCACCTAGTTATCACCAGTCCAGTTGTCGAGGGACGCATCGACGGACAGTTCAATCCCAAGACCCTAGTTGCCCAGTTCCAGGAGGCCATACAAGGAGCCCTGATGCAAGAACCAACAGACCAGACAACTCCCACCAGCAACGACCACTGCAGCCTGGTACTCAACGTCTACAACCCCGCCCTACTGGACAGTCTGATGGGTATCCACCTCCAGTTGGCAAGCCCCTTGCAAGTGGCCGGCAGCATCGACGCAGCCACCCAGATGGTGTCGCTGACTGCCAGCACCGAGGGACTAAAATACCAGAAAGAAGACCTGCGCAACATCGACCTTCGCGTAGAGAGTAATCCCAAGCGATTGCTGGGAACCCTGATGCTCCAACGCATGATGAAGGGACGTCCCGTGGACTTCCAAATCGAGACCGAGACACGCAACCAGCGCCTATTCACCACCCTACGTTGGGACAACCGCTTACCTCAGCCCCAGTATCGTGGCGACATACATTTGACATCGCGCTTCTGGAAAGACCTAGAGGGACGTCAGGCTGTGCAATGCGACTTCCAGCCCTCGGACTTCCTCATCAGCGACACCACCTGGCACATGCATCCCGGCTCCCTCACCTACCAGGGCAACGTGCTGCGTGTAGACAGTTTTGCCGTCAGCAGTTTGGACCGTTCACTGGCTGTCGACGGACGAGCCAGCAAAAGCGAACAAGACACCTTGCACGCTCATCTCCAGCACATCCGCCTCGACTACATCTTCAACCTTATTAATCTACGCGCAGTAGAATTCATGGGCGAGGCAACCGGTCACGCCTATGCCCGCACACTCTTCTCGCAGCCCTATGCCGACGCACGTCTCCACATAGACGACTTCGGACTCAACGGTGGTAAGTTTGGCGACGTAGACGCCACGCTCAATTGGGGTCGCGTGGAAAAGACCATCTCCATCGAGGCAGCCATCCAAGACCCAGAACACAATAGCCGCGGTCTGGTACAGGGCACCATCTGCCCCATCAAGGGAGCCACCAACGGACTGGACCTTAACATCCAAGCGCAGCGCATCAACATCTACTTCCTCAACAAGTTTACCGCTGCCATCTTTGACCGTCTCGAGGGCCGTGCCTCTGGTTGGGCTCGACTCTACGGTCCCTTCAAGAGCCTCAATGTCGAGGGAGACATCAATGTCGACGAGGCCAGCGTGGGAATACCCATGATCGGCGTGCGCTACCACCTGGAGAACGATTCTGTGCGTCTGCGTCCAGACAACATCTACTTCGATTCTGCTCGCATCTACGACCCCCAAGGCCATCCTGGCAGCACCCTGCATAGTGCTCTCGTAAGCGGTCATCTCCACCACGAGAACTTCTCGCGCATGACCTATGATATAGAGCTCCAGGGCGACAACATCCTGGGCTATGATTTCCGCGACTTTGGCGACATGCCCTTCTACGGCACCGTGTGGGCCGACGGCAAGGTACACCTGCAAGGCGGTCCCAAACAACTCACCATCGACATCGAGGGAGCTCCCACTACCGGCACCACCCTCACCTACAATGTCACCACGCCCGAGAGCATCACCTCGTCGCCCTTTATGACCTATGTCGACCGCTCTGCTCCACGCGACACGACCACCCTGACGGTCAATCGTACTTCGCTGCACGACAACGAGATGGACATCCGCATCAACTTTGACCTAGACATCGACCCACAGGCTCAGATGCGACTGCTGATGGACCCCAAGGCTGGCGACTACATCACTGCTTACGGACGAGGCCGCATACTCGCCCACTACTACAACAAAGGCGCTTTCCAGCTCTACGGAACCTACCATCTCGACCATGGCACCTATAAGCTCTCGCTGCAGGAGGTTGTGCGCAAGGATTTCCAGATACAACAGGGCGGAACCATCGTCTTTGGCGGCAATCCCATGGACGCAGACATCAACGTGCAGGCCATCTACGTAGTGCCTAGCGTCTCGCTCAACGACATCTCAGCCAAGGCCTCGTTTAGCAACAGCAACACACGCGTCAACTGCCTCATGAACATCACCGGCCAAGCCAAGGCGCCACGCATCGCCTTCGACTTTGACCTGCCCAACGTCAATGACGACGAGAAGCAGATGGTGCGCTCGCTCATCAGCACCGACGAGGAACGAAACATGCAAGTCATCTACCTGCTGGGTATCGGTCGATTCTACAACCCCAACTCGACGATGGACACCCAGCAGTCTGCCACCGCCATGAACTCGTTGCTCAGCAGCACCCTCAGCGGACAAATCAACCATGTTCTCAACAACATGGTAGGCTCTAGCAACTGGAACTTTGGCGCCAATCTCTCCACCGGACAGACAGGATGGAGCGACATGGACGTCGAGGGCTTGCTCTCGGGCCGATTGCTCAACAACCGATTGCTCATCAATGGAAACTTTGGCTATCGCGACAACCCCGTGGCTACCAGCAACTTCATTGGCGACTTCGACGTGCAGTACTTGCTCACACCCAGTGGAACCGTGGCCCTGAAGGCCTACAGCGAGACCAATGACCGATACTTCACCAAATCATCGCTCACCACCCAGGGCATCGGTATTCTGCTCAAGAAAGACTTTACCCGCTGGCGTAACCTGTTCCGCAAGAAATAGTTACTCGCCACATTCCTGCGATCAATTATCATCCTTGTTAGAGACACGCACACGCGCCCCACGTCTTACACAAGACACACATTTAGCAAAATTTTCACGTATATATGCAAGATTTTTCGTAATTTTGCGTCTTAAATAGAAACAAGCGATTATGAAGAAGATACATTGGGGACTCATGGCCCTGACTTTCCTGCTGGCAACAGCTTGTGACGAAAAGGTGATGCCTCCCATCAACAACCTCGAGGAAACGGCAGCCCAACTGAACAGCATCACTCACGGCGAATACCAGATGGGATACGGCGCCAATGTGCTGGAAAACTGCAACTACCGGTACTATGACACCAACAACGAACTGACCGGCGAGAGGCACGTGAAAGGCGTCAGGAAGAACTGGTCCGTGGGAGATTTCTCGACCTGGGAGCTCGACACCAACATGGATCCTGCCAACTACCCCTGCGCCGACCTGTGGGCGCGTACCTATGAAAAGGACGCAGCAAACCCCACAGACCTGGAATCGGGCCGTATCGTGCGCGTGGTGGACAATCTGCATTACTACCAAAAGCCAGGCGATCTGTCGGCCCAATACTACTACAAGGGTAACCTGCTGGACTACAGCGTCGTATACCAGTTGGCAGCTCCTCGCTACTCGCCCATGCCCTGGGCTGTGGAGAAGATCACCACCTATTATAATTATGGCAATGTCGCCGACCAGAAAGCACTGGTGGGCATAACCAAGAAGCAGCAATACGTAGACCGTGGCAGCGACCAGGAGGCCTGGCAGCAAATGAGCGACGAGGTGCTGTACCAAGACGTAACACTGGCGTATGGCGGCGCCTACCCCGACCGCGATGCAGTGATGCCCGAACTGCTGAGAATGTTGGGCCTGGACTTGTACCCACTGGTGTCTCATCGCCAGATGTTAGAGGGCAAACTGGGTGTGGCTAAGTTGCTGTTCCCCGCAGCGTTGCAGGTGGCGTGCGACCAGAACACGCTGGCCAGCGCCACAGCCGACTTCCACGCTCACCAGGCACCCTACACATCAGAGATACTCCGTGTCAGCGAGAACAATCACCAGAAGTGCATCCGCTTTGTACAGAAGGAGGTGCCTGCCGACGTGACAACCACCTATCTCGACGTTTTCGACCTGACCTATCACGAGCAGGGCATAGAGGAGCCCGAGGGAGAGAAATTTCCTCTAACTAACTAAAAAAGAGTACATATCCTGCCTCAAAAGAGTACTCTTATGGCCTCGCACAAGTACTCTCGCGAGGGGGGACACACCTACTCTTTTTGTCCCAGACATGTACTCTTTCTTACCCAGACATGTACTCTCGCACACGGGCACTGCTGGCATCAGAGGGAGCATGGTGTTTCAGCGTTTCAGCGTTTCAGTTCGTTTTGAAGCTCTGCACCATGCTCTCGATAATCGTAATGTAATATTTATATTACTATTATTATTTATATATATTATTATATATTAATATAATAAGAAATAGGAGTGTAAGGAATTTTTACCTAAAAGGCAAAATTTCCAAAAAAGTGTGCTCGCCACAAAATTAACTGAAACGCTGAAACGCTGAAACGCTTTCTGCCTATCACACTTCCGGAGAATATTTCTAACTGATGATATATCAGCAACATACGTCACACTCGGCGCGCGACGAAAAAGCCTCGAAGTGCGTTTCAGCAGAAAAATGGCCTTCCCACGTGCAAGATTTTTCGTATATTTGCGTCCTAATAATAGAACATTAAAAACGAAACCATATGAAAAAGGAAATTTGGGGGCTATTAGCCCTAGTTGCCGCATTTTCGGGATGCAACAATAATGGGGACATTATCTATGATTATATACCCGTAAGCGCGCTCATAGAGGTGCATAACGACAAGGGTCAGGACCTGCTAGACCCCCACGCAGAAGGCAACCTGAAGGATCAGGGCATGACCGTCACCTACAAAGGACAGACCCTGCCCATAGACACAGTGGCACTGCCCATGACGCGTTACTTTATGCCCACCGACTACGTGCCCTATCTGGATGAGCATCAAGGCCGATGGCGCCTGCACATAGGCGACTGGGATGCTGCACGCCAGTGGAACGAGGAACCCATCACGCTGAACTGGCCCGACGGCACACACAGCCACATCACCTTCACACTGAAGAAGGCAGGCCTCACTCACGCCAAATGGCGCGTGGACGGAGTGTCGCACCAGGGAGGATTCTTCCAATTCACTTACCCCATCAAATAGAATCGATATGAAACAATTACTTCTTCTGTTGACAACCCTCATGCTGATGACTAGCTGCCTGGAGCAGGACGATTTCTACTATTCAGAGCAATACTGGGGCGACGGAGCGGACTTCAGGCCTATCGACAAGGACGACAGAGCTCTGTGCCTAGGTTGGGTGGGCGAATGGACAACAAACGTCAATGCCACCAGCAGTCTGTTCGAGATACCCAGTTTTCCCGAGGACTCGCTGCTGCAGTATCTGCCTGGTGCCAAGGTCTATAGCGAGACACAAGTGCCCGTGATACGAGAAACCATACCCTACACTCACGAGGACTACGAGGACCGATGGCAAGACGACGTGACATTCACGATACAGGTAAAGAAGCACCTGATGGAGTTTGACGTGAAAGCAAACGACCAGATACGCCACGTCGCCGTGCAGATGGAAGACGCACCTGGAATAGTGTACAAGATGAGCGGAGCACGCAAGTATTGGCGCTATGAGTTTACCCTGAGAGCCGTCTGGATGACGGTGGACGGCACCAGAGTGCAAGACTTCAAGCCCATAGACTATCCCACACACATTCTCTACAACAGACTGACCGACAGCAGAGCGCACTAACTGATGGAGGAGAAGCGTCTGATAGAACAAATACGCCAGGGTGACCGGCAGGCCATGCACACGCTGTATGACCTGTCGGTAGGCCGTATGGTGGCCATCTGTCAGCGCTATCTCACCAACCCCGAGGACGTCAAGGATGTGGTGCAGGAGACCTACATCCAAGTGTGGCAACACATCGACCAGCTGCGCGAGCAACATGACGGAGCACTGAGTGCCTGGATGAGACGAATAGCGGTAAACCGCTGTGTGAGTCTGCTGCGCGAGAAACGCAAATTGGACTTCGTGGACATGGGGGAATTGCCCGAGGTAGAGGACGAGCCACTGGACATCAATCTGCTGAGAGTCGAGCAGTTGCACCAGGCCATCAGGCAACTTCCGCCAGGCTATCGCACGGTACTCAACCTGTATGTGATGGAACAAAAGTCGCACCGCGAGATTGCCCAGCTACTGGGTATCGGAGAAAACACCAGCGCCTCGCAATACCTGAGAGCAAAAGCACAACTGAGAAAGATATTAAAAGGAATGAGATGAACAACGACTGGCCAGATAAACTGAGAGAACAGCTGGAGGATTTCCAGAGCACGGAGATTCCCGATGGACTGTGGGAGGGCATAGAGCAAGGGCTGAATGACCGCAAGCCTGCTATCGTGCCATGGCGACGCTGGGCTGTGGCAGCCTGTGCTGCGCTGTTGCTGGCAGGGGTAGGCACACTGTGGCTCATGCATCAGGAAACCGATATGCCCGTGGCACAGGGGGCAGATTCGACCCTGGTAACACCCATCGCAGCACCCAGCATCTCATCGCCCATCGCGCAGCAAGATACAGCAGTTGGCACGCCTCATCCCGGGGTTATCCGGCTTCGGAACAAGGTACAGATTGCCAAGCAAGAACCCTCAACAGACGCAACGATTCTGGCACAAGACCTGGCAGAGGTGGTCCTTCCCGACTCGACAACAAGAGTCAGCAACAAGGCAGAAAATCAAAAGCAAGCATACGGCCAGACAGACATCAAAACACCCCAAAACAAGGCCATCAAGAGCCAGCCCTTCCTACATAATAATAAGGAGAGGAACTGCTCTGTCAAACTCTACACCTCGCAGATGGCAACAGATTCGGACCACGGCATGGCTGGGTACTTGGCTCTGTCGGAGACGGGAATGCCCAACCACGAGCAACCTGCTATGCTTCCAGGGCTGTGGAGCGAGATGGATCATGTGGAGTATGCCAACCTGCATGCAGGAGACGAACCCGTGACCGATGCTCACCACCGCCAACCCGTCCGAGTGGGCGTGAGTGTGGGCTATGACATCAATCAGCGATGGAGCGTCAATGCGGGACTCTGTTACACCCGATTGCGCAGCACACTGCAGTCGGGCTCTGAACATTCGTTCTACGACAACGACCAGCGCATCAACTATCTAGGCATCCCTCTGGGAGTTAATTACAATTTTCTGCACAAGCGCCACATACGCCTCTACGCCACGGCAGGAGGCATGATGGAAGTGGGCGTAGACGGACAGGTAACCGTGCACACCGTTGCACAGAACAAGCTCATGTCCAGCGAGACGCATGAGTTGGAAGACATCCCTCTCCAGTGGTCTCTCACGGCTGGTGCTGGTGTGGAATACGACATCGTGGGTGGTCTGGGCATCTATGCCGAACCTGGCATGTCATACTATCTGCCCACACACGGTGACATCTCGACCATCTTCTCGGCCCATCCTGTCAATCTAAATCTGCAAGTGGGATTGCGCTGGAATTTCGGGAAGTAGATGCAAGGGCACTACCGGACACCAGGGAGCATCGGCGTTTCAGCGTTTCAGCGTTTCAGTTAGTTTTGGGGCTCTGCACCTACTTCCACTGCATCATGCGGGCCATGTACTTGCCGATGATGTCAAACTCCAGGTTGACTACGGAGCCAGGACGGAAGGTGTGGAAATTGGTGTTGTCGTAGGTGTAAGGAATGATGCACACCTGAAAGGTGTCGTCGGTGGGACGGCACACGGTGAGGCTGACGCCATTGACGGTGACACTGCCCTTGTCCACGGTCATGTAGCCACGCAGAGCCATCTCGCGGTCAAAGTCGTACTGGAAAGTGTAGACGTGGCTGCCCTCGGCATCCTCCACGCTGATGCAACGAGCCGTGGTGTCGACATGTCCCTGCACGATGTGCCCATCCAGACGGCCATTCATCTGCATGCTGCGCTCTACATTCACCTCGTCGCCCACCTGCAGCAGACCGAGATTGCTGCGCTCCACCGTCTCGCGCATGGCGGTGACGGTATAGGTGTCGTCCTGGATGCGCACCACGGTCAGGCAGACGCCATTGTGGGCCACACTCTGGTCTATCTTCAGCTCACCGACAAAGGGGCAAGTGAGGGTAAGATGCACATTATCCAACTCGTGCTCGATAGCTACAACTCGAGCCATAGATTCTACAATTCCTGAGAACATAGTATTCATTTTTTGCATTTCTTCGGCAAAGGTACGCAAAATAAAGTTAATTTGGGGCCATATCCCGGAAAAAGCGACAAAGAAAATTTCTCGTGACAAGGGTTTTTTCTTACCTTTGTAGGGTGAAATTAGGACTTACAACGAAACTAACATCATAAGACACAACATGAAAAAGAGAAAAACTGTAATGCTGTTCTTGTTGGCGCTGGCTGCAGGCTTGCACGCCGAGACGTGGACACTGGCCGACTGTCTGGATTATGCGCTGAAGAACAACATACAGATTCAGAAGAACAGAGTGAGCCAGCAAGAGGGCGACGTGGCACTGTGGGCCGATCGCGGACAATTGTTCCCTAGCCTGAGTTTTGCCAGCAGCCAGAATGTGGGCTATCGTCCCTTTGCCGAGAGCGTGAGCGTGGTGCAGGGCGACCAGGTGGTGAAGACCAGTCACAACGTGACTTACCAAGGCACCTATGGACTGAACGCTCGCGTCAACATCTGGGATGGCGGCGTGACACAGAAGAACATCGAGGCACAGAAGCTGCAGAATGAAATCTCGGCACTGGCCACCGAGCAGAGCGAGCTGACCATACAGGAGCAGATCACCCAGCTCTACGTCCAGATTCTGTACAGCACCGAGGCTAAGCGCGTCAACGAGCAGCTGTGCGAGACTGCCAAGGCACAGTACGAGCGCGGACAGGAAATGCAGCGCCAAGGCCAGATGAGCAAGGCCGACGTGGCTCAGCTGGAGGCACAATGGAGAGCTGCCGAGTATGACATCGTGAGCAGCGAGACCCAGGTGCTGAACTACAAGCGCCAGCTGAAGGCTCTCCTGGAGCTGGACATGAGCACGCCCTTTGACGTGGCTAGCATCACGCCTAGCGACGAGCAGGTGCTGGCACCCATCCCCTCGAGCCAGAGTGTGCTGGAGCAGGCTCTGGAGAATCGTCCCGAAATCAAGAGCGCAGAACTGAGCATGCAGGCTGCAGACCTGAGCGTCGACATCGCACGCCGAGGCCACTATCCCAACCTGTCGGCCAGTGCTAGTCTGGGCTCTAACCACATGAGCAGCGGACGCAACAGTTGGGGTGACCAGATGAAGACCAACCTCAACATGAGTGCTGGAGTGACCGTGAGCGTACCTATCCTGGACAACCGTCGTTCCAAAGGCAACGTGGAGAAGGCCAAGCTGCAGAAGTTGAACAGTGCGCTGAATCTGCAAGACCAGAAGAACACGCTGTCGAGCACCATCGAGAACTACTGGCTGCAGGCCAATAGCAACCAGCAGCAGTTTAAGTCGGCTCGCACACGCGTACAGAGTCAAGAGGTGAGCTACGAACTGCTGAACGAGCAGTTCAAGAACGGACTGAAGAACATCGTCGAACTGCGTCAAGGTCACGACCAACTGGTGCAGGCCTTGCAGTCGGAATTGCAGTCGAAATACACCACCCTACTCAACATGCAGCTGCTGAAGTTCTACAGCGGCGAAGACATCAATCTGTAAACAAAACACAAATAATATGAAAAACATCAAACTGGCGGCAATCTGCCTGGCAGCCCTGGCAATGACAGGATGCAAGAAGAAGGCTGAATTTACCTACAACACCGCCACCGTGGAGAGAACCAACATCACTACCAGCGTCACCGCTACCGGAACCATCGAGCCTGTAACCAAGGTGGAAGTGGGTACCCAGGTGAGCGGTATCGTGAGCAAACTGTATGTCGACTACAACAGCGTGGTGAAGGCAGGTCAAGTGATTGCCGAACTGGACCGTACCAATCTGATGGCCGAACTGAGCAGCGCTGAGGCAAATCTGCGCAGCGTACAGAGCGACTTGGCTTACCAGAAGGCCAACTACGAGCGATACAAGAACCTGTATGACAAGGGCCTCATCAGCGCCAACGACTATGACCAGGCCAAGCTGTCGTACGTCAAGACCCAGCAGACGGTGACCCAGCAGACCCAGAACGTCAAGCGTGCTCGCACCAATCTGGGATACGCCACCATCACCAGCCCCATCGACGGCATCGTGCTGAGCAAGGAAGTGGAAGAGGGACAGACCGTTGCATCTAGCTTCAACACCCCCACCCTGTTCACCATTGCCCAAGACCTCACCAACATGCGCGTAATTGCCAATGTGGACGAGGCTGACATAGGCGACGTACGCGAGGGACAGCGCGTGACCTTCACCGTAGACGCCTTCCCCAACGATACGTTTGAGGGTAGCGTTACCCAGGTGCGTCAGCAGCCCACTACCGAGAGTAACGTAGTGACCTATGAGGTTGTCATCGGCGCTCCCAACGAGGACCTGAAGCTGAAGCCCGGACTGACTGCCAACGTCACCATCCACACCCTGGATACTGGCGAGGTGCTGGCTGTCAGCACCAAGGCGCTGCACTTCACTCCCAACGAGATGATGCTGGCCGAGGGTGAGACCATCCAAGACGTAGAAAGTCCCGCCAAGCTGTGGGTACGCGAGGGCAAGGTATTCCGTGCCATTGCCGTAGAGACTGGCACCACCAACGGTATGCTGACCCAGATCACCAAGGGCGCACAGGCAGGCACCGAGGTACTGACCGACGTGCAGATGGTAATGCCCGAAATGAAGCAACAAGAGACCCAGAATCCCTTCATGCCCAAGTGGAAAGACAGAAAGGACAAGCAGGGCAAGGGCGGTCCCAAAAAGTAAATCATCATGAGTGAGAAGAAAGGAAAGGTAGTCATCGAACTGCAGAATGTGAAGCGCGAGTTTCATGTGGGCAGCGAGGTGGTAAAGGCCTTGAGAGGCGTCTCGTTCAAGATCCATGAGGGCGAATTTGTAACCATCATGGGTACCTCGGGATCGGGCAAGAGCACCCTACTGAATCAGTTGGGCTGTCTGGACACCCCCACCAGTGGCGAGTACATCCTGGACGGTGTGCCTGTGCGCAAGATGCGTCGCAGCGAGCGTGCCGTATTGCGTAACCGCAAGATTGGATTCATCTTCCAGAACTACAATCTGCTGGCCAAGACCACAGCGGTGGAGAACGTGGAACTGCCTCTGATGTACAACAAGAACTGTAGCGCCAAGCAACGTCGTCAGGCTGCCATCGAGGCCCTGCAAGCCGTCGGCTTGGGAGACCGCCTAGAGCACAAGAGCAACCAGATGTCGGGTGGACAGATGCAGCGTGTAGCCATTGCTCGTGCGTTGGTCAACAACCCTGCTGTGGTGCTCGCCGACGAGGCAACAGGTAATCTGGACACGCGTACCAGTTTCGAGATTCTGTGCCTGTTCCAGGAACTGCATCGCCAGGGTCGCACCATCATCTTTGTAACGCACAACCCCGAGATTGCCCAATACAGCAGCCGCAACATCATGCTGCGCGATGGACAAATCCGCGAGGATGTGGAGAACGACAACATCCAGAGTGCAGCCGAGGCATTGGCAGCTCTGCCCAAACCACAAGACGACTAAGCCATGAGTATACTGAATCTACTGAAGGTGGCCATCACGGCTATCCTGAGCAACAAGTTTCGCTCGTTCCTGAGCATGCTGGGTATCATCATCGGTGTCGCCGCTGTCATCATCATGATGGCTATCGGACAAGGCTCGAAGCAGAGTGTGCGTGCCGACCTGAGCAAGATGGGTACCAATCTGCTGACCATACGTCCTGGTGGCGATATGCGAGGTGGTGTCCGTCTGGATCCCAGTGCCATGCAGACACTGAAGGCAGAGGACCTGGAGGCTATCCAGCGCGAGGCAACACTCATCACTCACGTCAGTCCCGAGGTGAGTGCCAGCGGACAAGTAATCTTTGGTTCCAAGAACACCATGTCGACCATGTATGGCGAGAGCCCCGAGTACCTGGACATCAAGTTGTGGGAGGTACAAGAGGGCATGTGCTTTACCGAGGAAGACGTCAAGAAGAGTGCCAAGGTGTGCGTGGTAGGAACGACCATCGTCGAGGAACTCTTTGGCAGCAAGGACTTTGACTGCGTGGGTAAGACCATTCGATTCAAGAGCATTCCTTTCCGCATTGTCGGCGTGCTGAAGAGCAAGGGTTACAACTCGTGGGGCATGGACCAGGACAATGTGATGATAGCTCCCTATACCACGGTGATGAAGCGTATCGCTGCACAAACCTATTTCTCGAGCATCGTGGTAAGTGCCCTGTCCGAGGAACTGAGCGACGCTGCCATCGACGAGATGAGTGCTATTCTGCGTCGTAGCCACAAGATCAAGGACGAGGCCGACGAGGACTTCACCATCCGTTCGCAAGCCGAGATGATGGAGACTATGTCCAGCACCATGGACACCATCACCATCATTCTGGTCGTGGCAGCTGCATTCTCTCTGCTGGTTGCTGGTATCGGTATCATGAACATCATGCTGGTGAGTGTAACCGAGCGAACCAAGGAAATCGGTCTGCGCATGAGTGTGGGTGCTCGAGGCATCGACATCATGAGCCAGTTCCTCATCGAGAGTATCATGATTTCACTCACCGGAGCCCTACTAGGTGTGGGGCTAGGATATGGGGTGAGTGCCCTTGCTCAGATGGTAGGTTTGCCTGCCACCGTGCCCTTGTGGAGTGTACTCCTGAGCTTCGGTGTATGTGCCTTCATCGGTATCTTCTTTGGTTACGTGCCTGCACGAAAGGCAGCTCGCATGGACCCAATCGAGGCTATCCGCTACGAATAAGACAACATTTTCCGGATTTTCTGTGGAGTTATGGAAAGTTTTACGTAAGTTTGCAGTTAAATTAAAAACTGAATCAATGAAAAAAGCATTATTCGCATTACTTTTGATGCTGCCTCTGATGGTTTCTGCTGGCAGCAAGGACGACAGCAAATACCTCCTGGGTGCAGTGCCCGAGGTCAATGGAAATATCGTTTTCACCAAGGGTTTCTCTATCCCTGGCCGCAGTGCTCAGGAGATACACGACATCATCCAGCCCTGGGTGAGCAAGATGGTAGACGAGAGCATCCCCGCTCCTGGCAACTATGCTCGCATGATGCATGACAGCCGCGACACCATCACAGCCCGTCTGTGTGAGTGGATGGTCTTCAAGAAGAAGGCTCTCAACCTCGACCGTACCCGCATGCGTTACCAGATGCAGATGTTTATCCAGAAGGAGCACATCACCATCAGCATCAACCGCATTGTCTACAACTATGGAACAGATGCTCTGACAGGTGCTATCGGTGAGGAATACACTGCCGAGTCATGGATCAGCGACAAGGAGGCTGTCAACAAGGCTGGCACTAAGTTGTATCCCAAGAGTGGCAAGTTCCGTCGTAAGACCGTGGACCGCATGAACGAGATCTTCGAGGACGCTATGGACTTGTTCGAAGCACACCAGGAGAAGGCTGTGCAGCAGCAGAAGTCTCGCCGTCACATCGTCGAGGACTAATCATCCCCTCCCTGCGATATATCGACAAATATGGATATCAACGAAGAATTGGCTCTGCAGCAACAGGAGCTGGAACGCATACGCAACAAGCGACGCGGCAAGATGAACACCGAAAAGGCACGCAAAGTGCTGAATGTGACGTTCTTGATACTTGCTGCCATCGGCGTGGCACTCTACTTTATCATGCCCGAGTCGCGTGGTATGGCCTTGAGCATAGTAGGTGCTGCCATGGTGCTCAAGGTGGTGGAGTTCTTCCTCCGGTACATGTTCTGATGCAGAACGTGGTGCAGAATAATCTATGAAGGCAACAAGGCTGATACTGTCTACTGTGCTGTTGCTGGTCGGAATGACGGCAGCGGCACAGGTGTCTATGCGTACAAACCCCAATGCACGCAACAATGGCGGTAATTACCAGAACTACAACGAGGATCAGGGCCGCATCGATGCTGGCTCTAACCACATGTCCTGGGGTCGCGACACTACAAAGGCAGGCAGCACCAAGGAGGTTCCCATAGGCGTGTTCCAGTGGGTGCTCGATGAGCGTCTGGGAACAGTGATTCCAGCCGAGAATAACGACACGGTGCACCATCGCTTCCAAAACTGGCATTTGACAGATGGTATGAATGGTGAGTACAACATTCTGGGCAATGCAGGTTCTCCTCGTCTGAGCCGAATCTACATGCACCGCAACGCCGACCGTCAGTTCATTTTCCTCAATCCATACAGTTATTTTCTGGGTGGTCTCCAGGACTTCCGTTTTAGCAATACGCTGAGTCCTATCACCAACCTAGCCTACCACAAGGTGGGTAATCGTGTGAATGGTCAAGAACGTGTTCGCGCTTACTTTGCCAGCAACATCAGCAAGGTAGCTGGCATCGGTTTCAAACTGGATTACCTCTATGGACGTGGTTACTACAACCAGCAGGCCAATAGCCAGTTTGGCGGCACCCTCTTTGGTTACTACCGCGGCGACCGATACGAGATGCATGCTTGGGTGAACGCCAACCATAGCAAGATGGGTGAAAACGGTGGTATAGAGAATGATGAATATATCCTGAATCCCATGAGTTTCCCTCAGAAATATGGTTCTCGCGATATTCCTACCAATCTTACCGACACCTGGAACCGCAACGACAATCAGGTCTATTATCTGACACATCGCTTCAACATGGGTTTTGAGCGGGACATAGAGGTTCCTGATTCCCTGAAGCCCAAGATGCCATCGGAACGTGAATTGCTAGCCCAACTCAAGGATAGCATCCGACAGGTGTTGCAAACCGATTCGGTACAACGCCTTGTCGTGCTCGACTCTCTGCGAAACAAGTGGCAGGCAAGTCTCATCACGCCTCAGGAGTTTGTGCCTGTGAGCAGCATCATCCACACCTTCCAAGTCAAGAATCTACAACACACATTCTACACCAAGAGTAATCCTGGCAACTACTTCACCAACAATTTCTACGGTAGTCCCAGCAGCGCGCGAGACATCAGCAAGGCTCTGTCCTTACGAAACACCGTAGGCCTAGCCCTGCGTGAGGGATTCCAGAAGTGGGCAGCCATGGGACTTACTGCATTTGCAACCCACGAAATGCGGACTTTCCAACTGCCTGTCATGTTGGAGGAACCACGCGCCAATCCCGATAGCATGGGCGTAAAGAGATATGTAGAGAACAGCGTCAGCGTGGGAGGAGAACTGGCTCGTGCCCAAGGCGATCTGTTGCACTACAATATACATGGCGAGGCCGTCGTGCTGGGAAAGACAGACTTCGGACAATTCAACGTAGACGGCAACCTGGACCTCAACTTCGGTATAGGAAAGAAAGACACGCTCTCGTTTGAAGCCCACGGACTGGTAGAGCGAACTACTCCTGGTTTCTTTTATCGACACTATCACAGCCAGTTTAGTTGGTGGGACAACAACGATCTGAAGAAGGAATTCCGCACACGTGTCGAGGGTACTCTGCGCAACAAACGCACCAAGACAGCCATCACGGTAGGATTGGAGAATGTCAAGAACTACACCTACTTTGCCATGCAGAAGACTCTGATAGGCAAGGACTCTACCAGCATCATTCCTGCCGACTTCAAGCAAGATGTGGCTGTCATGCAGTATGGCAAGAACATCCAGATATTCAGCGTCAGTCTGAAACAGGACATCAAGGCTGGACCTTTCTGCTGGGACAACGAAGTGACTTACCAGAAGAGCAGCAACCAGACTGCCCTTCCCCTACCCACTGTCAATGTCTACAGCAACATGTACCTCAAGTTCTGTTTTGCCAAAGTATTGAATGTCGAGGTAGGTGGCGATGTGCGTTACTGGACCAAGTATTACGCTCCTGATTATGCACCTGCCATCAATCAGTTTGTTGTGCAGGATGCCAACTTCACTCGCATCCAGACGGGCAACTACCCTGTTGTCAACGTATATGCCAACATGCATCTGAAGCATTGCCGCATCTATGTAGCCATGAACCATGTCAATGCCGGCCACGGGCACATGTTCTGGGCACCTCACTATGCCATGGATCCTCGAGCCTTCCACTTCGGCGTCAGCTGGAATTTCTTCAACTAGTCTCTTCGTATAGCGCCATACAATAATCCCATGCTCCGGAAACCCGAGGCATGGGATTGTCTGTTATATCTCGATTAGTATCAAGTCATTATTCCGTCAACTTGGCAGCATTTCGCTCTTGCTCCTCGGCTAGGATAGAACCATGGC
Source organism: Bacteroidaceae bacterium (assembly GCA_045600505.1). Taxonomy (GTDB): domain Bacteria; phylum Bacteroidota; class Bacteroidia; order Bacteroidales; family Bacteroidaceae; genus Physcousia. The sequence goes on along the minus strand of JAZRYA010000054.1, from coordinate 27,892 downwards.
AGAAGGCGACGGGGAAACTAAACAATAGCCAGCCCAAGAACGAGCCCAAGATAGACAGCGCGTAAGCAGCAGCACGGATGTAAACAAAGCCTGCAGGCAAGGCAGAGGGGTCTAAGTCAACCTGAACATGCACCTCATCAAGTGCCTCAAACAACATGGTAGCGCAAAATGGCAGGCTGACACAGAGCGACACAAGAGAGGCCACAAACCAAGCCATCAGCGCAACGCCTATCATACGCAAGGTGTAGCGCCAACGAGGACGAAACAACACGCGTGTCTGAGGAATCAAAGTCCACAAAGCTCGAGGTTTCATCTCGGGAATATAACCCAGTTCCACCAGTCGGCGTATCATGACATTCAACTGCAGGAAAAGCAGCACACACATTATCAAGTCAATTACACGCAGAGCCAGCACGCGCAGAGCAAATCCTGGCAGGAAAGCCGCCACAATAGCCAGCAACACACCTCCCAGCAAAGTGGGCCAAAGCGCCTTGCTGATGACGCGAAAGTGCATGACAGGATGAGCCATTCCCTGACTCAGGCATGCAACATAACTACGGTTTTTGATAACTTCTATCGTATTTTCGTTTTCCATCCTCTTATTTCGTTCAAATCAACGGCAAAATTACAAAAATAAATCTTATCTTTGCAGAAAGTAACAAATTTTATTACACCGATGGCAAGCGAAAAGCAAATCAAGTGGGGTTTCATAGGATGCGGCGAGGTGACAGAGAAGAAGAGCGGTCCTGCCTTCAACAAAATCCCTGGCAGCATGGTATGGGCAGTGATGAGCCGTAATGCAGACAAGGCAAAATCCTATGCCGAGCGTCACCATATCCCCCACTGGTACACCGATGCACAGCGCCTCATAGACGACCCTGAGGTCAACGCGGTGTACATTGCCACCCCACCCTCTTCTCACGCCACCTATGCCATCATGGCCATGCGAGCCGGCAAACCCGTGTATGTGGAGAAACCTCTAGCTGCCAGTTATGCCGACTGCCAGCGCATCAATCGTATTTCGGCACAGACGGGAGTGCCCTGCTTTGTGGCTTATTACCGCCGCTACCTGCCCTATTTCCAAAAGGTGAAAGAACTAGTGAACGAGGGCAAGATAGGCAAGGTAATCAATGTGCAGATACGATTTGCCGTACCACCTCGTGACCTTGATTACAATTCGGGCAACTTGCCATGGCGCGTGCAGCGAGACATTGCTGGAGGTGGATACTTCTACGACCTTGCTCCTCATCAGATTGATTTGTTACAAGAGATATTTGGCCCTATCCTGCGAGTCAAGGGATTCAGCACCAATCGCGGTGGACTCTACCAGACGGAGGATAGCGTAAGTGCATGTTTCCAGTTCCCCGACGGACTGCCTGGCAGTGGATCGTGGTGTTTCGTGGCTGATGACAGTGCTCGTACCGACCGCATAGAGCTCATCGGCGACAAGGGACAGATATGTTTCTCCGTCTTCACCTACGAACCTATTGCCCTGCATGATAGCACAGGACGACACGAACTGGTCATCCCCAATCCCCCACACGTGCAGATGCCGCTCATCCAACAGGTAGTCGAGCACCTGCAGCACAAGTCTGTGTGCACCTGCGACTGCGTATCAGCAACCACCGTCAACTGGGTGATGGACCGTATCCTGGACAAATTCTAGAGCATGCGTAACCTTCTACTGTCTTTTCTCATACTATTTGTTCCACAGTTCTGTCGAGCCGTGGAGCAGACCGACTCTGTGGTTGTGCCACACGAGAACACGACGGTAAAGGAGGTCTTCCGAGATACCACCATCAATCGCCGCGAGAAGATACACCAGTACGGCGGAATCATCAAACGCGTCATCAAGGCCTTTGACGACATTGACACGAACTACATCGAACGGCCCAAGTACCACTGGCAATTCCACATGAAATCGACATACTCTGGCGAGTGGCTCTCACTAGCCAACCACAATACAAACCAGCGAGTACGCTTCGACTCACACCGAGGAATTAAGTTTGGTCCTAACATCGGTTGGCACTGGTTGGGATTGGGCTATGACTTCGACGCAGGTTCTCTAGGTAATGGTCACAAGTACCGCAAGACCGAATTTAACTTCTCGGTATACAGTACCATGTTTGGTTTTGACGCCTTTTATCGCCGCACTGGACAGGACTACACGCTGAGCAAGATGAACGGGTTCAACAATCTGAACCAGAACGAGTTCCTGGGCAATGGCGACAATGGCATACAGGTCGCCGTTACAGGATTGAACGCTTATTATGTAGTCAATCGACACAAGTTCTCACTGGGCTCTGCCTACGCCAACAGCATGAAGGAACAGATACGCAGTGTGGGCACATGGAAGTTTGGCTTCAGCGTCACAAAGCACGACATCAATTTCAGCAAAGACACCCTGATGCACCAATTGGACATGGTGTACAACCGCAGTGGACAGTATGTGCGCAGCATGCGGTACTGGGACGCTAGCCTGAGTGCAGGATATTCCTACAACTGGGTGTTTGCCAAACATTGGCTGCTCAACATCGACTTGCAGCCTGCCCTAGGATACAAGCGTACCAACAGCGAAATATGGAAGGTCTATGATACCACTGACGAAATGTCAGGAAGCGACATGCGAAATCAATTCTATCGCATGTTCCTAGAACGAGGCAACATCAATTACAACCTGACTACCCGTGCCGCCCTGGTGTGGAACAATGGACACTATTTCGGTGGACTGACCCTGGTGGCGTACAACTTCAACTACCGACACCAGAACATGGTGACACACCACACCTTCTTTACGCTCAAGGGTTACTTGGGATTGTGCTTCATGGAAAAGAAATCCTATAAGGAAAAGAAGAAAAGACTTGCCCAGCACAAGTTGAAGCAGAACAGATAAAAAGACTGCCACACCTCGGATGAGAGATGTGGCAGCTTTTGTTTCTATCTATCAGCAGATTACTCCCAGTAGAGAATCTGCTTGTTGATCTTCCACTTGTGGTCCTTGGGGAAGTCATCGCCCTCCCAAGCCTTCTTGCTGGTCCACTTCTCAGGAGCATCTGTCCAGAAGGGATCGTCGGCAGGCAGACCCAGAGGCATGAACGACAGCGAGGTCATGTAGAGGCTGCCATTGTTGGTGTACCAGTCAGCTACATTGGGATGAGAACCCACAAAACCGATGGTCAGATAACCATCCTCGGTAAAGTTAGTCTGACCCTTGCCGTCAAACATACGATGCATCACAGCAGTCAATCCTGCACGCACCTGGCCATTGTGCAACTCAGCGGGCAACTTCTTCTGCCAAGCGAGCATAGCCAGAGGCTGCATCACAGCCATACGATAAGGAATAGAGCGGCCAACCACAGGGAAAGTACCCTCGGGGCTGATGAAACGCTCCAGGATGACGCCATACTTCTGCATGCGCTTCAGAGCCTCGTTGTAACGATAGTTGGCACCACGATTCTTATCCTCGGTGGGAACATAGGTGCGCACCGTCCAGTTGTCGTCACCACGCTTCTCGCGAATCATCTCCAGACACTCGAGATACATGGGCTGGATCACATAACTATTGTAGTAATCAAAGGCAAACGAAGGGCCGTCGCTGTACCAGCCATCACCCACGTACCATTCCTCGATCTTCTCCATCGCGCGATGCACGCGGTACATGTCTGGCTCGCCACCAGCCTTCATGATGAAGCACTCCTCCATAGCGCAGAACAGCAACCAGTTGGTGTAACAGGGGTCATAACGACGCAAGCCCTGCAATTCCTTGATGTAGCGCTGCTGAGTCTCCTTGGACAGAGCATTCCAGATGGCAGGACAGCGATGCAAAGACTCGACAACATAGGCAGCATCCACCAGAGTCTGACCACCAGATTTCCAACCCAGATAGTCGGGACTATTGGGGTCTACTGCATTGGCATAGGCCTGGATGGCCCACTCGCGCAACTGCTTGCGCTGCTTGCCCTCTTCTGTATCGTCATCAGGCAGACCAAGCCAAGGAGAGATGCCGGCCATCAGACGGCCAAAGCACTCCATGTAAGCTACTTTCTTGTCGCGGTTGTCCCAGGTGGGAGACAACTCCAGTTTCATGTTTTTCTGCAATGTTCCGTTGGCCATGTTCTCCAGCACAGGAGCTGACATGGTGTAGGCCAACTGTGCCCAATAGGCACGATCCGATGCACCATCGCCCAGAGGATTGACTTCCTTCTTGGTCTTGGCCATCAGCGCCACTGGCAACAGCAATACTATCACCAGGATGAGGTGTTTCTTCATGTTATTTCAGTATTGATTATTTCTCAGTCATAGTGCCCTCGATCACCAGACGAACAATCTCGTTGATGGCATTGGTGCGCACCGTGATGGTCTTCTGGAAATGGCCGGGGAACTTGCCCTTACCGTTATAAGTCACATCGACAGAACCCTTTTCACCGGGCTTGATGGGAGTCTTGGTGTAGGTGGGAACGGTGCAACCACAGCTAGCAAAAGCCTGATTGATAATGAGGGGGGCGTCACCGACATTGGTGAATACAAATGAGCAACGCTGCTCGCAGTTTTCCTCGCTAAAGGTTCCCATATTGATGCGCAGAGTGTCGAACTTGATCTCTGCCTGACCGTTTCTGTCGGCAGTCATTGTAGCCACGGGCTGAGTGCGCAAAACACGGTTCTGAGCTACGGTAGTCAGACCCATAACACCCATCAGGGCAATTGAAAATATCAGTTTCTTCATAGTTTACCTATTTAATTATTGCAGTGCAAAACTACGAAAATATATCGAAGTACCCAAACTTATGGCCAAACTTTTCACAATCTTTGCAATAATATACCGAATTGTTAAATTTCATTTCCTACACTTTTCAAGGAAGCCAGAGGGCCGACAGAGGATGAAATAATTGTAATAATCACGACAAATAGAACACACACTCAACCAACCATCTAGGAGAAGGAAATCACAAAAATACGTCTTCTGCACGTCGAAATAGGCCCTCAGAAAAGACTTCCTAGGGCGTATCGGGCCGTCCACTAGGGTGTACGAGGCAAAAAGGTAGGACATGATGGCCAAAAACCTCGGTCGTACGGGGCAAGACATATACTCTCTCGGGGCAAGACATATACTCTCTCGAAGGGCAGGAATAGAGCCTATACTGATTATCAACCAGTTACATTGCAGCCCAGAATTACGCCATTTGCAATCATCAGCTCATCGCCGCAAAAGAAACAATTCTCGTGGGCTGAAAGTTGTCAAATACTTTTACATATCGTGATCTGTATTGCAGAAAAGAACAAGAACGTCTCTCTGAAAGAATCTTAAATTGCGCAAAATAGCAAGTCCCAGATTTGGTCATGTCAGCACAAATCGCTAACTTTGTATAAAGTTAATAAAAAGCAGACATACCCATGTTGATATACAACACCACATACACCATGCCCGAGGCCGACGCCCGCAGCTTTGTCATCTGGGCCCACCAGTGCCTGATGCCCCAAGCTACCGAGAGCGGTCTGCTGGCCAATCCCAAACTGCTGCGCATCCTCTCGCACCACGACCAGGAGACCGAGTGCATGTCGGTCCAGTTCGAGGTGGAGGACACTGCCACTCTGCACCGCTGGTACACCGCCACCGGCGCTAAGTTGGCCGAGGAACTGCAGCACACTTTTGACGAGCGCATCGTGGGATTCAGCACCATCATGGAAGTAATCAGCGAAGGATGAGAACAACGACCGCCACACCTGCAGAAAAGCCCGAAAAGATAATCCTAGGCATCGACCCAGGAACCAATCTGATGGGTTATGGAGTCCTGAGAGTTCAGGGCACCAAGACCGAGGCTGTGGCTCTGGGAGTAATCGACCTGCGCAAGATGGCCGACGGTTACCTCAAATTGGGAAAGATCCACGAGCGAGTGAGTGGCATCATCGCCTCGTACCTGCCCGACGAGATGGCCATCGAGGCACCATTCTTTGGCAAGAACGTGCAGAGTATGCTCAAGTTGGGACGCGCCCAGGGAGTGGCCATCGCTGCTGCCATCGAGCGACAAGTGCCCATCACCGAGTATGCCCCCATGAAGATAAAGATGGCACTGACCGGAGTGGGCACCGCCAGCAAGGAACAGGTGGCCGGCATGCTCCAGCGCATCCTGCACCTGAGCGACGAGCAGATGAAGACAGCCATGGATGCTACCGACGCCCTGGCTGCCGCCTATTGCCACTATCTGCAGATGAGCCGGCCAAAGAACGACGTGCATTTCAAGAGTTGGAAAGACTTTGCCAAGAAAAAAGGACTGGCATAACACAAAACAAGACACGCATGCAAGAGATAATAAGAATAGACAACGGCGTCACCCGCCACCCCGCCAAGCGCATGACAGAGCCCGTCAATCTGACCATCTGCCAGGGCCAGCAAGTGGCCATCGTGGGCGACAATGCCTCGGGAAAGTCCCGTCTGGTGGACATACTGACCGAGCGTTACCCCCTGCTGATGAATGCCGTGAAATACGATTTCTCGCCCTCGCCCCTGAAGATGGTGAGCGAGAACGTGAAATACATCACTTTCCGCGATTCCTATGGCGACAGCGATGGCAGCTATTACTACCAGCAACGCTGGAACCAACACGACATCGACGAGAGCACACCCACGGCAGGAGCCTTGTTGGAACAGGCTTTCCAGGCCGCAGAAAACGTGGGCCGAGGCTTGGACGAACAGCAGCGCGAGGAGGCTCGCCAGTACCGCATCGCCCTGCGAGAGCAACTCTATGCGATGTTCCACCTGGAGGAGCTGCTGGACAAGTACATCATCACCCTGTCAAGTGGCGAGCTACGCAAGTTCCAGTTGACCCGCACCCTACTGAGCGGTCCTCGTGTCCTCATCATGGATAACCCCTTCATCGGCCTAGATGCCCAGACTCGCGACCAACTGCGCGACCTGTTGGCTCAACTCATCGAGCACACTGGCCTGCTGGTCATACTGGTGCTGAGCAAGACCGACGACATACCCACTTTCATCACCCACGTGTTGCCCGTCGAGGGCCTCATCGCAAGGGAGATGATGCCCCGCAGCCAGTACATCGAGGCACAGAGCGAGCTGCCCTCTCCTGCCCTGCCCATCGAGGAAAAGGATTGGATAGAGCAGTTGCCCAGCAAGGACCTCTCGACCATGCCCTTCTACCCCCAACAGGGCGGCGAGATACTTCGTTTCAACAATGTGTCCATCCGCTATGGCCAGCGCACCATCCTGCGTGACCTCGACTGGACGGTCTGCGAGGGCGAGCGATGGGCTCTGAGTGGCGAGAACGGTGCAGGCAAGAGCACTCTGCTCAGCCTGGTGTGTGCCGACAACCCCCAGAGTTATGCTTGCGACATCGAGCTTTTCGGCCATCGCCGTGGCACAGGCGAGAGCATCTGGGAAATCAAAAAGCACATCGGATATGTAAGCCCCGAGATGCATCGAGCCTACCTGAAGGACCTGCCTGCCATAGACATTGTGGCCAGCGGACTGCATGATTCTGTGGGTCTCTATTGCCGTCCTCGTCCCGAGCAGCGCGACATCTGCCTGCGATGGATGCAAGTGTTTGGCATTCGTGACCTGGCCGACCGCACATTCCTGCAGCTCTCCAGTGGCGAACAGCGCTTGTGTCTGTTGGCTCGTGCCTTTGTCAAGGACCCCGAGTTGCTCATCCTAGACGAACCCCTCCATGGCCTCGACCTGAAAAACCGTCAGCGAGTGCGCGAGGTCATCGAAGTCTTCTGCTGTCGACCTCACAAGACGATGGTGATGGTGAGCCACTATCAGGAGGAGTTGCCCCCATGCATCGACCACTCACTATTCCTGAAACGTAACAAATAAACCTATCTGATTATGAAAAAAGTACTGACAGCCATACTGATGGCAACCACACTGACCACGGCCTGGGCCCAGAAGAGCGAGCCCGGCGATGTGTTCTACCAAGTGAAAAATGCAGCAGAACTGGCCATCGAGGACCCCAATGCCGATGATGCAACCATACTGCTGAGTCAATATAAGTTGGCCGCTCTGGGCTTTCTGGTCAACCAGGGCGTCAAGGAAACCAACGGCAAGGGCTATAGCCTGAGTTTCATGGACCGCAAAGCGCTGGCCCTGAACACTTTTCTGACCAAATACATTGCCGAGATTACCAGTCTGTCGGGCAATCAAGCCGCCATGAAGGGCTGCATCAAGCACTATTGGCAAGCCTCGCACCAGCACCCCATGTATCCCAAAATGCAGGAAAACGAGGACACACAGGCCTTTGCCGCCACCCTGCTCTGCTTCAGTCTCAACACCGACTGGGAGGCAGCAGTCAAAGATATCAAGAAGTAAAATCGTTTAACTTAATCCTAATATGATTATGAAGAAGACACACATTCTGGCCATCGCAGCTCTGGCTCTGGCCGCAATCACTCCCGCACAGGCACAGACAACCAAGGAGTTGAAGTTGTACACCATGGGCAACACCCTCGCTGTCGAGAAGATTACTCCCCAGACTAGCACTGTTGCCATCTCGCGCTACCTGTTTGCTGGATACAACAGCATCTGTCTACCCTTTGACATGACCGCCGAAGAGGTGAAGGCAGCAGCAGGTGATGACGTGCAGTTGGAGCGCATGGCTCGTGTAGAAAATGGTGAGCTCTATTTCCTGGACTGCACTTCCGAGGGCATCCAGGCAGGTAAGCCCTACCTCATCTATGTGCCCACTACCAAGAGTGCTTACTTCCGCACCAGCAATCTGAGCAGTCTCCTGCAGGCTCCTATCCCTGTAACAATGGGTGGTGTAACCATGTCTGGCGAGTGGAACAAGACCACTGACGAGCATCTGATGGGCATCCCCGCTCTGCAGGACACCGACCTGTTGCAGGCTATCCTCATCCGCACTGGTGGCGAGAAGAACTTCTACCCCACTCGTTGCAGCTTTGCTACTGACGCAGCAGAGGTTCCTGTAATCAAGCACGTAACTTCTCTGGAGGACCAGACCAGCATCCAGCAGCTCATCGACCAGGATGCTCGCGTCAATGTCTACCTGCCCAATGGTGCTCTGGTACAGCGCAACATCCGCATGAGCAAGGCTATGAGCACCCTGCCCAGCGGCATGTATGTTACTAACGGACAAAAGTTTATCGTGAAATGAAGTTCCAAGAACTGATAACGGTGAGACGCAGCATTCGCAAGTTCACCGAGGAAAAGTTGACTGGCGACGAGGTGCATCTCATCCTTCGTTCAGCCCTCATGGCCCCCAGCAGCAAGGGCACCCACAGCTATGAGTTCATGGTGGTGGAGGATCCTCAGCAGCTGGAAGCACTGAGCCACTGCAAAGACCGTGGAGCAGAGCTGGTAGCCGGAGCACCTCTGGCCGTCGTGGTCATGGCCAATCCCGAGGTGAGTGACGTCTGGATAGAGGATGCATCGGTAGCCAGCACCATGATGTTGCTGCAAGCCGAGGACCTGGGTCTGGGTGCTTGCTGGGTGCAGGTGCGAGAGCGCTACGATGAGGAAGGCAATTCGGCCGAGGACAACATTCGTGCCCTGTTCAATATTCCTGCCGAGATGCGCATCCTGAGCATCGTTGCCATTGGCCACAAGGCCATGGAGCGCAAACCTCAGAACGAGGAGAAACTGCTCTGGGAGAAAGTTCACATCCTGTAACATCGTGTGACCAACAATATGAAAATCACGCTCATAGGTGCAGGTAATCTGGCAACCAATCTAGGTGCAGCACTCCATCAGGCAGGGCACCAGATACAGCAGGTCTACAGTCGAACAGAGGAATCTGCCTCGCGACTGGGCCGGCTGCTGGAGGCTTCCTGGACCACAGACATGGCCCAAGTGAATGCCGAAAGTGATGTCTACATCCTGAGTGTCAAGGACAGCGTGCTGCAAGAGTTGGCCGACCAACTGCTGGTGCCACCCACATCCCTGGTGCTGCATACGGCAGGCAGCATATCCATCGACACACTGCCCCAAAAGCATCGTGGTGTGCTCTACCCCATGCAGACATTCAGCAAGACACGGCTGGTCAATTTCCGTGAGATACCCTGTTTCCTGGAAACTGCCGAGCCAGAGGACATGGGATTGCTACGCGAGTTGGCAGGAAGCATCAGTGACAGACTCTACACACTGCCCAGCGAACAGCGCCGATATCTGCACCTGTCAGCAGTCTTTGCCTGCAACTTTGTCAATCATTGCTATGACCTGTCTGCCCAGATTCTGGCACAGCACGACATACCTTTCCAGGTAATGCTGCCCCTTATAGATGAGACTGCGCGCAAGGTGCATACCCTGACACCCAATGAGGCACAGACCGGTCCTGCTGTGAGATGGGATGAGAATGTCATCGCCCGCCAAATTTACCTCTTGCGAGACAATCCCACAATCCAGCACATCTATGAGGAGATGAGTGACAGCATACACGAGTCACATACCAAGAAATAATATGATCAATTACGACCTAACCAAAATCCGTGCAATAGTCTTTGATGTAGACGGGGTGCTGAGTGCCGAGACCATCACGATGAGCCCTGACGGAACTCCCTGTCGCACTGTCAACATCAAGGATGGATATGCACTGCAACTCGCCGTCAAGATGGGGCTCCACATTGCTATCATCACTGGTGGCAAGGTTGAGGCTGTACGCAAGCGCTACGAGGGTCTGGGCATCCCTGATGTACATCTGGGAGCAGCCATCAAGATAAAGACCTATGATGAGTTTCTGCAGAAGTATGGCCTGACCGACGAGGAGGTGCTCTATATGGGTGATGACATCCCTGACTATGAGGTGATGAAGCGCGCAGGTTGTCCCTGTTGCCCCGCTGATGCAGCCCCCGAGATCAAGTCTATCAGCATCTATGTCAGTCACTTGGATGGTGGCTATGGCTGTGGGCGAGACGTGGTGGAGCAAGTATTGCGCGCCCAAGGAAAATGGATGGCCGACAAAAAAGCATTCGGATGGTAAACTACAAATACATTTTGGCCTCTGGCAGTCCTCGCAGACGTGAACTGCTGACCGGACTAGGGCTAGATTATGAGGTCCGTCTGCTGCCTGATATAGACGAGACTTACCCCGATGGGCTCTCTGGCGAGGAGATTCCCCAGGTCATTTCTCGCAAGAAGGCCGAGGCCTATCGAGCTACAATGGCGGCAGATGAACTGACCATCACTGCCGACACCATCGTCTATCTGGAAGGCAAAGTCCTGGGCAAACCTGCCAATGCTGCCGAAGCCTGCCAGATGCTGCGAGACCTCAGTGGCAAGACCCATCAGGTCATCACCGGTGTTACTCTGCTTACAGCAGAGAAGATGCACTCCTTTGCCAGTGTCAGCCAAGTGAGCTTTGCCCATCTGAGCGAGGAAGAGATACAATACTATGTCGAACATTACAAGCCCATGGACAAAGCTGGCGCCTATGGCGTACAGGAATGGATAGGATACATCGGTGTAGAACGCATCGAGGGTTCTTACTTCAATGTCATGGGTCTGCCTGTACAACGACTATACACAGAACTAAAAGAATTTACCAAATAATTATGAAAAAGTTTGCATTCATCATGGTTGCAGTACTCGGTGTGCTGCTCATCACCTCTTGCGAGGATAAGAAGACTAGTTATCCCCCCGTGTTCAAGGGATTCACCGTAGCCCCCTCTAAGCCCTGTGCCGGCGACAGCATCACCATCACTGCCTGTGTAGACAGAAAGGGTAGTCTGCTGTATAGCACCACCTACAACTGGGGACTGAGCATGACCACAATAGACAACGAGGGATTCACACACGACACTGTGATTGCTGTCAAGCAGACCGTCCCCAGCGATGGTACTCAATACAAGGATCCCGTGGTCAAGTTCCGCATCCCCAAGGATGTATTTATCGCCAATGGCAAAAGTGCCTATGCCACTGTCAAGTTCTCTGCCTCATACAAGAATGCAGCAGATGGCGAGATTGTTGGTATCACAGGTGGATACACTGGTGAGGGTTGCTTTGGCAGTATCGAGAGCAACGTGGCTACTCTGTACTCTGGTGCCAGCGGCAGCGGCCGATTCAGTGTTTACCCCAAACAATAAACCCATATAGGCAATAAATCCTGCATCTGAGCGTTATTATATAGGTATGCAACTTCACCGACACATCACAACGATTCTCGTCTGCGCATTGCTTTGTCTCTGCACAGGCGTGGCTCATGCCCAAGAGACTGTCCCCCAAGACACAGCCTCTGCCACTGGCGTGAAGGTGAAGCTGCATGGTACGGTTGTGGATGAGAATCAGGACCCTGTGCCTTTTGTGGCTGTACGTGTCGAGGGTCAGGCGGCTCTGACGACTGCCAATCTGCAAGGTCAATATCGACTGGAGTTTCACTCGGCAGATAGCGTGGTCATCCACTATCAGGCGCCAGGTTATGCCAATCGCAAACGTGTTCTGCGCAACCCCAGCGGTGATCTTGCCCTCAACATTGTGATGACCACCAGAGACCTAGAGTTGAGTGAGGTCACAGTCACAGAGATGCGCAGGCAGATGGGACAGACGCAGACACTGAACACCAAGGACCTGAAGCGCATGCCATCGACCACTGGTAATGCAGTGGAAGAACTGGTGGCTACACAGGCAGGTGTCAGCACACACAATGAACTCTCTAGCCAATACAATGTGCGTGGCGGATCATTTGATGAGAATTGCGTCTACATCAATGGAGTAGAAATCTACCGTCCCCTGCTCATCAGCAGTGGTCAGCAGGAGGGTCTGTCTGTCATCAACAGTGACATGGTGGACAATGTCAACTTCTCTGCAGGTGGTTTCGAGGCAAAATATGGAGACAAGATGAGTTCGGTGCTGGACATCACCTACCGCAAGCCTCAGGGATGGGAAGGCTCTATCCAGGGCTCTCTGCTGGGTGCCAATGTCTATGCCGGATATGGCAAGAAGAAATTCTCGTTCAGCAACGGACTGCGATACAAGACCAACCAGTACATGCTGGGCAGTCTGGAGACCAAGGGTGAATATTCACCCACCTTCCTCGACTATCAGGCCTATCTCAGTTGGTCACCTACCAAGAACTGGACCTTCGATGTCATCGGATACATCTCCAACAACAACTTCCGGTTTACCCCTGACATCCGAGAGACCAGCTTCGGCACCATGAATGATGTGAAGAGCTTCAAGGTCTATTTCGATGGCAAGGAGGAAGACCTCTTCCGCACTCTGTTTGGCACTGCAAAACTGACTCGTAAGATCAACTCTCGCAGCAACATCAGTCTGGCATTCAGTGCTTTCAACACTCGAGAGCGAGAGACCTATGACATACAGGGCCAGTATTGGCTGAATGAGACCAATGGTGATGTGCAACTGGGTGTGGGCACCTATATGGAACATGCTCGTAATCTGTTGAACAGCAACACCAAGACGCTGAAACTCAACTATGATGTGCGCCGAGGGAATCATACCCTGCTGGCTGGATTGTCCTGGCGTGGAGAAAACATCCGGGAGAATAGCCGCGAATGGGAAAGCCGAGACTCCAGCGGATACAGCATTCCCCATACCGGGCAGGACCTGAAGCTCATCTACAATCTGAAGAGCATCAACGACATCAAGAGCAATCACATGGAGATGTATGTGCAAGACACCTGGCGCAAAGAGTCCAAACTGGGAATCCTCAGTGTCAACTATGGCGCACGTCTCTCCTACTGGAGCTGGAACAGCGAATGGCTTGTCAGCCCACGCGTCAACGTTGGCTATGTACCTGCAGGAAATGACAATTTCACATTCCGACTGGCTACAGGTCTCTACTACCAGCGCCCCTTCTACAAGGAAATACGTGACACCACTACCACCCATGGCACCACCACCGTCACTCTGAACAAGGGAATCAAGAGCCAGCGCTCATTCCAGTTGGTAGGTGGCATGGAGTACAAGTTCCGTATTGCAGACCGTCCCTTCAAGTTCACCTCCGAATTCTACTACAAGGCCCAGAGCAACATCAACCCCTATAACGTGGACAACGTCAAGGTGGTGTACTATGGCGAGAACATAGCCACGGGATATGTAGTGGGAGCCGACTTCAAGGTCTATGGAGAATTTGTACCCGGAACCGACTCCTGGATCAGTTTTGGTCTGATGAAGGCACAGATGAATCTCAACGGAAAGAGCATCCCCCAACCCACAGACCAGAGGTACAATCTCAACTTCTTCTTCTCGGACTACTTCCCAGGAACCACCCGATGGAAGATGAGCCTCAAGGCATCCTTTGCCAATGGTCTGCCATTTGGTCCACCACACACAGGTCTGGAACGTCAGCGATTCCGTGCACCAGCCTACAAGCGTGTGGATATCGGCATGAACTACCGAGCCCTGAACAATGAGGACAAGCACCTCAAGCACAATGCCGTCAAGAACATCTGGCTGGGACTGGACTGCTTCAACATCTTTGGATTCAACAACGTCAGCGGATATTATTGGGTCACAGACGTCACAGGTCAGCAGTATGCAGTGCCCAACTATCTCACAGGACGTCAAATTAATGGTCGAGTACTCATAGAGTTTTGACAAAATGCCTTGGCGAATCCACAAATAATTAGTAACTTTGCAGCATAGAACCTTATAAACATATACAAAATGAAGATTTCAAAGATTGAGCATCTGGGCATTGCCGTACAGAGCATCGACGCTGTACTGCCCTATTTCCAGGACGTTTTGGGTCTGGAGGTTTACAAGACCGAGGTAGTTGAGGACCAGAAGGTAAAGACCGCTTTCCTGAAGGTTGGTGAGGTGAAGTTGGAGCTCCTCGAGCCCACTTGCCCCGAGAGCACCGTTCAGAAGTATCTGGACAATGGTGGCAAGGGTATCCACCACGTTGCCTTCAAGGTAGAGGATGGCGTGAGCGAGGCTCTGGCCATGTGTGACGAGAAGGGCATTCGTCTGATTGACAAGGCTCCCCGTGGTGGTGCAGATGGTCTGCACATCGCATTCCTGCATCCCAAGAGCACTTGCGGCATTCTCACAGAATTATGCGAAGAATAATACAACACATGACACTGGCCGGCAAGATATTGCTGGTCAGTGTTGCTTTTATTGCTACCCAACTGAGTGCTCAGACTCTCACGCCCGAGAATCAGTTGATCTATCTACGTCATGTGGTGGAACAGGCACAGAGTGCCCAAGAGCAGAAATCAGCCCTCTACCTCATCGGGCAGACCGGAACCTTCCAGGCCATGATGTATGCTGGCAGTTTCCTGCAAGACAAGAACGTCAACCAGGTGGCTGCTGAGGCCGTAGCTACAATAGCACTGCAACATCCCGAGTACAATGGCGTCAACACCCGTTCTCTCGTAGCCCAAGCCCTGCCCCTGCTTGGCAAGAACACCAAGAAAGCAGCCCGTAAGTGGCTGGAGGAAGTAGACATAGAAGAGAAAGGCTATGTCTGCCTCTTCAATGGAAAGGACCTCGAGGGATGGAAGGGTCTGGTGGAAAACCCCATCGCACGCCAGAAGATGAGTGCCGCCCAACTGCAGGAGGCACAAAAGAAAGCCGATGAAGTGATGCGCCAGGACTGGCAGGTAGAGGATGGACTCCTGGCCTATGTCGGTCATGGTTACGACAACATCTGCACAGTGGGACAATATGGCGACTTTGAGATGACAGTAGACTGGCGTCTCGACCCCAATGGCAAGGAACCCGATGCAGGAGTATATCTGCGCGGTACCCCCCAGGTGCAGATATGGGACATCCGCCGAACAAATGTGGGAGCAGAAGTCGGTTCTGGTGGTCTCTACAACAACCAGAAGAACCTGAGCAAGCCCACCAGTGTCGAGGACAACAAACTGGGTGAATGGAACACCTTCCTCATCCGCATGCAAGGGGATCGTGTCACTGTCAAGCTCAATGGAGTGACCGTAGTGGACAACATCGTGATGGAAAACTACTGGGACCGTTCACTCCCCATCTTCCCTCGTGAGCAGATAGAGATGCAAGCCCACGGTTCCAAGGTCTACTTCCGAGACATCTACCTCAAGGAACTGTAAAATAGACAAAAAAAGAGAATGGGGACCTGCCTACATAGCAAGTCCCCATTCTTTTATATTCCTAACCTGAAATATCAGACTCTATTATTCTCTGGAAAGACGACCTTGGGGGTAAAGGTCTTTGCCTCTTCGAAATCCATGAGGGCATAGGACATAACAATGACAGTGTCACCTACCTGCACCTTGCGAGCTGCTGCACCATTGAGACAAATGCAACCACTGCCACGCTCGCCCTTGATAATATATGTTTCAAATCGCTCACCATTGTTGTTGTCGACAATCTGCACTTTCTCACCTGCAATCATGTTGACTGCATCCATGAGATCCTCGTCGATGGTGATACTGCCCATGTAATTGAGATTGGCCTCAGTTACTGTTACACAATGAAGCTTTGACTTCAATACCTCTATCATCATGGCTTTCCTTATTTATAACGGATATGGTCAATAAGACGAATGGGCTGACTGCCGCAATAGACAGTAATGCAGCCTACGATATCATCGCTCTCATTCCAAGATGTCACGTCAGCAAGTGTCTTTCCATCTACAATGCTGAAATACTGCACTTCCAGACCAGGGACGGCATTGATGGTGGAAACCACATAGTCGTGCACAGCTTGCACACTGTGACCTGACACCAGGGCCTTGCTCTGTGCCATGGTCTTGTAGATGTTGGCAGCAATAGCACGCTCCTCATCGGTGAGCAGAGTGTTGCGACTGCTTCTGGCCAGACCACTCTCCTCACGGATAACAGGGCAAGGAACAATCTCCAGCTTGAACTTCAGATCCTCGACCATACGGCGGATGACTGCAATCTGCTGGAAATCCTTTTCGCCAAAGTATGCCCTGTCAGGCTCGGTCATGGCAAACAGTTTGCTCACAATCTGACAGACTCCATTGAAATGCCCTGGACGCATAGCACCCTCCATCACGCTATCAGTGGGAGGATAAGAGAACTGGCGAGTGTCAGGCTCTGGATAAATCTCGTCTACCGAGGGGGCAAATGCAATGGTTGCACCCACTTGCTCCAACAGAGCACAATCGGCCTCCAATGTGCGAGGGTATTTCTCGAGATCTGTCTTATCATTGAATTGGGTGGGATTGAGGAAGATGCTGACCACCGTCACATCATTCTCCCCTACACTGCGCTCTACCAGAGAGGCATGACCCGCATGAAGGGCACCCATAGTGGGTACAAGTCCTATCGTTTTACCGGCCTTTCGAGCCTCGGCAAGCAGGCCCTGCAAGTCGATTATCGTATGAACTAATTTCATCCTTATTTCCTTTGTTTTTATCTTACGTTGCTAAAAAACCTTGCAAAATAACATAAAATTAGCCAAATAGAGAAGAAAACCCACAAATAATTCTCTAAAATTTGTAAAACTGGGTGGTTGAACTGGCTTTTGTGAGGATATTCCAACTTTTTTCACTAACTTTGCACCTTATAAGGAATATTAAACGCAGTAAAAATGGCGAACAAGATACTATTTGTCACCCAGGAGATTAATCCTTACGTACCTGATTCTGCATTGACAAAATTGGGACGTGAGCTTCCCCTCGGTACACTGGACAAGAATCGTGAAATCCGTGCATTCATGCCCAAGTGGGGTAACATCAATGAGCGTCGCAACCAATTGCATGAGGTGATCCGCCTTTCTGGCATGAACCTGGTGGTAGATGACGTGGACCACTCCCTGATCATCAAGGTTGCCTCTGTTGCTGGCACACGCATGCAAGTGTACTTCATCGACAACGAAGATTTCTTTGGCAAGCGTCTGGATGTATGTGATGCCAAGGGCGTAGAATACAAGGACAATATAGAGCGTGCTGCCTTCTATGCACGTGGTGTACTGGAGACTGTGAAGAAACTTCGCTGGATCCCTGAGGTAATTCACTGCCAGGGCTGGATGTCTTCTCTTGTACCTCTATATATAAAGAAGGCATACAACGAAGAGCCCTCATTCCGCAACTGCCAGGTGGTATTCACTGTTACCGATGAACCACGTACTTTGTCCACAGGTGACAATCTGGACAGCATCATCGCCTTCCGTGACATCGATGGCTCTGTATTTGAAGAATGGGGCAAGAGTTTGACTCCCGACCAACTGACCATGCTGGCTATCAAGTTCTCTGATGGCGTGGATATTGCTGCTAGCAACCCCTCTCCCGAGGTGGTTGAGTATGCACGCAAGAGCGGAAAACTGCTGATGGAGAACGCTGAAGGAGACGTAGAAAAGTACGTTGAATTCTATGACCAGGTTTGGGATAAGGCACAAGTAGACAAGAACACTGAAGAAGACTAAATCGGTATGCGATATATTTATCGACTCCATCTGGTAATCGCTTCCCTGATTGCATTATGCATCATCTCCTGTGACGACAACACAGGATCTATGGGTATAGTCTCGGACACAGACGGCATCAGCAATTCCATCTCATTGTACAACGTCACCACACGCTCACTTCAGATGGACAGTGTAGAGGCCAATAGTTCCTATAGTTATCTGGGCAACATCATTGACCCCGAGACAGGAACAACCATCAGTGCCAGTTATGCAGCACAATACTACTGCTTCGAGGGCTACAAATACCCTGCCCTCAGCCAGATGGTTGCTATGAAGATTGACGAGAAGGGCGACACTGTAGCTTTGGAACGTGGCAAGGTTCAATGCGACTCATGCGAACTGCGTATCTACTTCGATGACTACTATGGCGAGGGCAACAACCCTATGAAGCTACGCGTCTATGCCCTGAGTGAGAAGAACCTGCTGAACGAGGATAGTACTTACTACACCAACACTGACATGACTCAGTTTCTGGCAGACAAGAACACTCCTCTTGCAGAGCGCGTGTTCACTCCCATGGACTACAACCTGAGTGAAAGCGAGTTGGGCAGCAGTTTCCATAGCCACAATGTTGCTATCCGACTGGACAACGAGATTGGTACAAAGATCATCCAGAAATACTTTGATAATCCCAAGAACTTCCAGGACAGTTACAACTTCATCCGCAATGTCTGCCCTGGTTTCTACTTCACCATCAGCAATGGCGATGGTACCATGATGTCTGTCTATGCTGGTACTTTCAATGTGTACTTCCACTATGCAGACACCGAGAGTGACAGCATCTTCACTGGTATGTCACGATTTGCTGCCACCCCCGAGGTGATCCAGAGCACCCACTTTGACAACAGCGACATGAGCAAGCTGATAGACCTATCCGAGGCTACTTATCTCAAGACTCCCGCAGGTATCTGCACCGAGATGACTTTGCCCATCGATGAGATCTTCAGCGGAGAACACGCAGCCGACAGTGTCAATCTGGCAACTATCACACTGACACGCTACAACAAAGAGCCTGGAAAGTTCCACCTCGACACGCCTCAGGAAATCCTGATGGTACGCAAGGGAGATATGCACACTTTCTTCAAGAACCACGAGGTGACAAACAGCAGAACCAGTTACACTGCCATCTTCGACCCCACATACAACACCTACAGCTTCACCAACATCTGCCGTCTGCTGGCTTATGCCAAGAACGAGAAGATCAATGCTGTAAAGGCTAGATTGGGCGAAGAATACACCGAAGAGGAATTCAAGGCTGAAGAAGCCAAATGGGTCAGTGAGAATCCTGACTGGAACAAGGTTTGTCTGATTCCCGTGAAGTGTTCTTATGTAACCACTACCGACAACTCAGGAAACACGGTCAAGAAGCAAAGTTCTGTCAACCATGACCTAGGACTCAACAGTATACGTCTGGTAGGCGGAAAGACTGCCTTGCAGATGCAGGTTGTGTACAGCAAGTTCAAGAACCAAGAGTAATACAAGATTCACATTATATGTATAGCGTGGCAGAAGTGTCACGCTATATTTTTATCCAATCATATAAAAAAGAAGAACCCCGAGAGCAATGCCCACGGGGTTCCAGATGTTATGTGCAATAAAGATTACTTCTTTGCAGCAGGTTTCTTTGCAGGAGCTGCCTTCTTAGCAGGAGCCTTCTTTGTTGCAGGCTTTGCCTCAGCCTTAGGAGCAGCCTTGGGCTCAGCTTTCTTGGCAGGAGCGGCCTTCTTGGCGGGAGCCTTCTTCTCAGCAGCAGGCTTGGGAGCCTCTACCTTCTTCTCCACCTTCACCTCTGCCTTTGCGGGCTCAGCCTTCTTAACAGGAGCAGCCTTGGGGGCAGCTTTCTTAGCGGGAGCCTTCTTAGCTACAGGAGCCTTCTTCTCTTCCTGGGGAGCAACAACGGGCTCGTACTTCTCCAGACGAGCACGCAGACGGCTGATCTCATTATCCTTAACAGCAATCTCCTCACCCTGGTTGTGGATAGTGGTGTAGAGAGCGTTCAGCTCATCATTCTCTACTGACAAGGGGAACAGATCCTGTACTCTCTTGATGAAGTCACCCAGGATGTTCATATAGTTGGTGAATGCATCATAGGGGCTATCATAGATAGCACGATACATACCCACGCTGTCAGCCTTGGTGGTCATGAAGCGGAAGTTGTTGCTAGCCTGGATGCGATCCCAATCCTGCTTGATACGACGGTCCTTGCAAGCCAAGATACGACCAGCCTCCTGATACAACTTGTTGAAGGCCTCGCGCTGCATGCCGTTACCCAACCAGCAGCTAGTATCACGCTCCTCGTCGTTCCATGAGATGGGATAAGGAACCTCGATGGGACCTACGCTCTTGCTCTTGGCAATGATCTCGCTAGGAGTAGCGAACTCGATGCCACGCTCCTTAGCAACTGCAGGCAGAGCCTTGAGGAAATCCAGGATATTGGTGCTCAGAGGCTGGAAGATTCCCAGTGCGCAGAGCTCCATGAAGATGTTGATAACCTGCTCTTCCTTGGGAGTCTGAGCAATCCAGTCTACATACTTGTCAGCGAACAGAGGATACTCGTTCCAACCTGTATCACCAAAACGCAGAGAGATATCATCACTCAACTTGTGGTCACGCATCAGCACCTTGACATTGGGGTTCATAGCGCAATCGTATACATAGTGGGGGCTCTTCCATCCCAGTACGTGCTTTGCACCCTCGGTCAAGATACCCTTGAAGCCCATCTCGCCAGCCAAGTTACCAATCTCGTCGCTGTAGGTCATAGAACTGTTGCGCAGAACCTTAGGAGTCTGGCCAAACACTTCCTTGATCTTCTTTGCCTGACGCTTGGTCTCCTCGACAAACACTTCCTCGCTACCCAGAGAAGACAGACCGTGGCTATAGGGCTCCGAGAGGAACTCTACGCAACCAGTCTCTGCCAACTGCTGCAGGATTTCAATCACCTCGGGAGCATAGATCTCCAGCTGCTCCATGGCAACACCAGAGATAGAAAAAGCAACCTTGAAGTACTGACCATACATCTTGGTCATTTCCAACATAGTGGACAAGGCGGGCATATAACTCTTCTGTACAGTCTCGGTGATAGAGCGCTCGTTCTCATAATCATCATAGTAGTAATGATCCTTACCGATCTCAAAGAAACGATAACGCTTGAGATGTACAGGCTGATGTATCTCGAAATATAAACAAATGGTTTTCATTGTTTTATCTATTATCTGTGATTACTTAATATTTTTTACTGCGCTGAGGTACTCATCGTTGTTGAACCAACCACGACCCATCAGCTGATTGTAGCACTCGCGGATGCGGAGACCCACCTTTTCCCAGGTGATGCGGTCCACCTCCTTGATTCCCTCCTCGGCCATGAAATCATGCATGGCTTCGTTGGTACACAGCGAGTACATGGCATCTGCCATAGCATCGATATCCCAGTAGTCCACCTTGATGACATTGTCCAGGATCTCTCCACAACCAGACTGCTTACTGATGATAGAGGGACAACCACACTGCATAGCCTCCAAGGGAGCAATACCAAAGGGCTCGGACACAGAGGGCATCACAAACACATCGGAGTTCTTGTAGCACTCATACACTTGCTTTCCACGTTGGAATCCAGGGAAGTGACAACGATCGGCAATGCCATAAGAAGCAGCCAGATCAATCATTGCATTCATCATATCACCTGAACCAGCAAAGCAGAAGCGGATATTGTGAGTACGATCCAGCACACGCTTGGCAGCCTCGAGGAAGTACTCGGGACCCTTCTGCATGGTGATACGACCCAGATAAGTCACCACCTTCTCCTTGGGGTTCTTGTTAGGAACGATTGCCTTGTACTCCTCGCTCAGGGGATATACTGCATTGTGCATAGCCACACACTTGCGAGGATCCTGATGGTACTGGTTGATAACCGTCTGGCGAGTCAACTCAGACACACACATGATACAGTCAGCATGGTCCATACCATTCTTCTCGATGCTGTAGACAGTGGGATTCACCTTACCACGAGAGCGGTCAAAGTCAGTTGCATGCACATGGATGCAGAGGGGCTTGCCACTAACCATCTTGGCATGTACACCAGCGGGATAGGTCAACCAGTCGTGAGCATGGATGATGTCAAACTGCTCCGAGCGAGCCAGCACACCAGCGATGATGCTGAAATTGTTGATCTCCTCGTGCAGATTGCTGGGATATCCACCAGCAAAACCAAGACAACCCAGGTCATCCAATCCCTGCAGATAATTGAAATCTGCATAGATGTGGTCGCGGAAACGATAATAGTCTTCAGCTGTATGACCTACAAAACGATCCTTGATATTGTCGTAATTCACATCACGCCAGGCTACGGGCACCTGACTCATGTTGATGATATTCAGGAATTTCTCTTCCTCTCCGGTAGGCTTGGGCAGACAGAATGTGGTCTCCACATCACCCTGCAAGCTCAAACCCTTGGTAATGCCGTAAGAAGCAACAGCGAGTCCGCCATAAATCTTAGGAGGAAACTCCCATCCGAACATTAAAACTTTCATGCTTTGGTCCTCCTTTTTAGTATTCGTTATACTTATCCAGCAACTTCACTACGCGCATGATCTCTGCCACATTCATTGCGAATGAGATGGCGCCACGACCATGGAAGGGGGGATTGCCGTCAAACAACTCGGGAATAGTGCCGATGCAGTGGTAGAAGAGCTCCTCCTCGTAACCCACCAGCAAGCGCTCTACATAACTTACACGGCTACGTCCGTGCACGCGCAGGCACGCTTCCATATAGAATCCTGCCAGCCAAGGCCACGCAGTACCCTGATGGTAAGCATAGTCACGCTGCTGCTGAGGACCTACATACATGGGGTTGTAACCACCGCTCTTGGGACTCAACGAGCGCAGACCCTTGGGAGTAAGCAACTCCTTGGTGCAGAAATCCAGCACCGACTTCTTCTGCTTGGCATCCAGAGGACTGTAGTCAAAGGCAACAGGGAAGATCATGTTGGGACGAACATCCCAGCTCATCATGTTACCATCCACATAATCCAGCAGATAGCCATGAGCATTGAGGAAGGTGTCGAGGAAGCCCTGCTTGGTCACACCAGCCTGAGACTCGAGAACCATACCCACGGTCTCGTCCTTCATAGTACGACAGATCTCGGTGCAGAACATCAAGTCATTGTACCACAGAGCGTTGACCTCTACGATATAGCCCGAACGGGGAACGATAGGACGACCATTGGCCGAAGAGTTCATCCAAGTGACAGCCTTGTCCTGACCACTGGTTGCATAGAGCAAACCATTGTCATGAAGCTGCATGCCGGGATGATTGCCCTTGCGGATCCACTCCATGATATCCTCGACCAGCTTGCCATACTTGGCAATAGCCTTGTCGATGCCCACGGTCTTGCCATACTGCTGAATACACCATACAGCCCACAGCAGCACATCGGGATCCTCTATCTCATAGATATGAACACCGAGAGGCTTACCTGCCATGAAATTGCGGATACCAGTCTCGGCAGTCTTCATCACGCTCTCAAACTTGTCCTGCTCGCCATTGGTCAGTGTCAGACCTGGCAGAGCAATGAACATATCACGAGCACGGCACTTGAACCAGGGATAACCTGCCAAGATGTAGTCCTCGTTGTCGCGATGCACCAGAAACTGGTGAGCGCTGTTGACAAGATTGTTGTAGAAGTTGTCACGAGGAGTACGCACGTTGACCTCAAACTCGGCAAGTTCTGCCAACTTAGAGGTATCAGCCTCGGAAAGACCTGCGCTGAATACTACGCTCTCGCCCTTCTTGATGTTGAACTCGAAGTAACCGGGAACATACAGATCCTCGTTGCCTGCATAGCCACGCTCCTGCTCCTTGGGATACTCTATGCCACGATACCAGTCGGGCTGGTATACAAACTCGTTGGCCTTGTTGCACTGCATATAGAGCGTGGGATATCCAGCATACATGCAAGTGCTGATACCGTTCTCCACCAGATGGTACTCGCGACTAGCAGCACCATTCTCGTGAGTGAACTCACGCACGCTGCGGAAAGCCAAGAAGGGGCGCAGACGAAGGGTTGTCTCACTGTGTGCATCCACCAGTGTGTAGCGGATGATCAGACGGTTCTCAAAGTGTTGGAACACCTGCTCTTTCTTGAGCAGAACACCACCCACACGATAGAGAGTGGTAGGCACCTTGAGGCTGTCGAACTCGCGAATGTACTTGTGGCCACGGGGTGCGAAGTTGTCATCATGGTACTTGTGCAGTCCCAGATTGAACTCTGCTCCGTGCTGGATGACGGTGGCATCGAGCGAACTCAGCAGGACGTGATTCTCGTCGTCGAGCTCGGGCACGGGCACCACCAACAGGCCATGGTATTTTCTCGTGTTGCAGTCCACCAAGGTGGTGCAAGAGTAGGCTCCAGAACGATTGCTGCGAAGAATCTCCTTAGGCAGAGAGTCTTCCAGATTCGTCATCAGAGTCTTGTCGAAGCGTAAATAACTCATAGTCGATTTATTAATGTTTACATGTTTCTCTTAAGGTTACACCTCTTTATTTATTAGAGGTTTTCAAAGTTAGTAATTATTGATGAAAGTAGGAAACAAAACGAACACTTTTTTCCAAATATTTCAATATTTTTTTATGCTCCGCTTGGACTTTATTGAAAAAATGTTTATTTTTGTGCCGTACAACATAAAAACCGAGGTATCTAATATGGTGAAGAGAGAAAAAAAGACCATAGACGTGGACGCTAAACTGGCCGAATTCTACAAACTTCTCACCCCCGAAGAACTGGAAACAGTCAAGAGCAACATGACTATCCTGAGCTGCAAGCGCAACGAGGTGCTCTACCACGAGGGAGACCGACCTGACCGTATGTTTATCTTGCTGACAGGAAAGGCCAAGCTGTTCCGTGAGGGAGTGGGCCGACGCAACCAGACCATGCGCTTGCTCAAGCCCATCGAATACTTTGGATACCGAGCCTATGTATCGAGCCAGGATTTCGTGACTTCGGCTGCTGTGATGGAGCCCTCCATTGTTGCCAGCGTGCCCCTGGAAATACTGATTCCCATCATGAAAGCCAACGCCAATTTGTCATGGTATTTCTTCGTCAAACTGGCTGCTGCCCTGGGACAGGCCGATGAGCGTGCTGTCAACCTGACGCAGAAGCACATACGTGCCCGACTGGCAGACACATTGCTCTTCCTGCGCGACACCTACGGACTGGAAGAAGACGGTTGCACACTGAGCATCTACCTGAGTCGTGAGGACATTGCCAATCTGTCTAATATGACTACCGCCAACGCCATCCGCTTGCTGAGTGCATTTGCCCAGGAAAAGCTAGTAGCCATCGATGGAAGAAAGATAAAGCTGATGGCACCAGAGGAACTGGCAACCATCTCGAAACTAGGATAAAACAGCTCACACACTAGCACAAAAGGGGTCTTCAAAATGGAGACCCCTTTCTATTTCTATTCAGCTATCATGATGGGATGATAAATTGTATCCACTCTTGTCGCACCGACACCTCGAGGGGAGCCGTAGCATCGTCCAGCACCTGGCCGTCGGCACTGATAGGTTGCTGGCCAATGTCGTGAAAAACGACACGGCTACGAGTGCGGTAAGGCACCACATTGCGGTGATTGAGGAAACGACCCGTGAAGAGCAAACCCATACCGTGGAATATCTGTGAGATAGGGGGATGAGACACCATGGTGACATCCAGCATGCCATTGTAGGGCACAGCATTGGGAGTCTGGCCATAGCCGTGGCAGTTGCCCACACAGGCAGTCAGGAGTTTGCGCTGGATGTGCTCGTGATTGATATTCAGCGACATATCGCTATCCAGACGACGGAAGACCTGGAAGAACAACAGCAACATACTGCTCAGATAGCTCAGGCTAGAGAGGCCCCAGAAACGATAGGTCTTGTGCTTGAGGCTCATCACCTTGGCCACCAGACCTACATTGACGCAATTCAGGAAATAGCGCTCGCTGGCAGCTTTTCCGTCCTCTCCTACTCCCACACGCAGCAGACCTAGGTCCACCTGACGCACACGGCGCTGGATGAGACAATCGACACTCTGTTCGGGCTCATCCTCATCCAGTCCCCAGAACTTGGCATAATCGTTGCCACGACCATTGGGGATGAGACCAAAAGTGACAGTCTTGCGCAGCTCGGGATCCACGCTCAGCACACCATTGACAGCACGATTCAGTGCCCCATCGCCACCCACGATGATGATGGTCGTGTATCCGTTCTTGGCCAGCATGGCAGCCAGTCGTTCCTCGCTGCCACTGCCCTCGCTCTGCACAAAGTCATATTCCACACCACGCTCGTTGAGATAACGGCGGATGCGTTCCCAGCGGCGATGTGTCCTGACGACACCCGATTTTGGGCTGTAGATGATACCCCAGCGATCCATATACCTTATTTATTATATAGTTCCACGATTTGTGCCACCTTCTCCTCTATGGGCAGGGTGGCGTCTATCCAGTGAATGGGTATGCCACGACGCTCCTCCATGCCACGGAACCAGGTCATCTGCCGTTTGGCAAACTGGTGGATGGCGATTTCCAGCTGCGTAAACATTTCCTCATAAGTCAGTTGGCCTATGCAATACAGCGTCACATACTTGTATTCCAGTCCATAGCGTATCAGTCGCTCGGCGCTCACGTGCTCCAGCAGACCACGCACCTCGTCGATCATGCCCTCCTCCAGACGAGCCTTCAGTCGGCGGGTGATCTTCTCGCGACGCAGGTCACGGTCGATGCGCACACCGATGGTCAGGCTGTTGCGATCGGGAAAGCGGACACTGCCCAGCTCATAGGACTTGAGGACCGACTCGATATAGAGCCCCGTGCCACCACACATGATGGGCACCTGATGACGAGCCGTGATGTCCATATAGGCATTCTGGAAAGCGCACTGGAATTCATAGACATTGAACCTGTATCCCGCATCCTGTATGTCGATGACATGGTAGGGAATCTGGTGGCCATCGATGACATAATCGTCCAGGTCCTTGCCTGTGCCGATGGTCATGCCACGATAGACCATACGGCTGTCGGCACTGATGATCTCGCCACCGATTTGGTGTGCCAGATGTGCTGCCAGAGGCGTCTTGCCGCTGGCGGTAGGTCCCAGGATGGTTATCAGGTCATAGTTCATGCTGCAAAGTTAGTTGATTTAATTCATAATTCATAATTCATAATTCATAATTTTTATCATGAACGTCGATTATGGACAAAAAAAAGGCAGCCAGGGAAATCCCTAGCTGCCGACTTATCTTGATAATGCTAAGATTAGCAGTTCTCAGAGAAGTACTTGATGGTGCGAACCATCTGAGAGGTGTAGCTGTTCTCGTTGTCGTACCAAGAAACAACCTGTACCTGATAGGTGTCCTCGTCGATCTTGCTAACCATGGTCTGGGTAGCGTCGAAGAGAGAACCGAACTTCATACCGATGATATCGCTAGAAACGATCTCATCCTCGGTGTAACCGAATGACTCGGTCTGAGCAGCCTTCATAGCAGCGTTGATACCCTCCTTGGTGATGTCCTTACC
>JAZRYA010000053.1:0-4066 GCA_045600505.1 Bacteroidaceae bacterium | reverse complement strand
TCCTTGCATTCCTCCCAAGTGAGGTAGATGCCGGGCTTGGTGCCGCTCCACACGACGTAGAATTTTGGTTTTGGTTTGGCCATAGTGTGTCGGAGCTTACATGCGTTCAGGAACCTCGATGCCGAGCAGGCCCATGCCGGTGCGGATGATGTTGCTCACCTGCATAGAGAGTGCCAGCCTGAGTTGCTTTTTCTGCTCATCCTGTTCGCCGAGGATGGTGTAGTCGTGGTAGAACTGGTTGTACTCCTTGACCAACTCGTAGCAGTAGTTGGCGATGCAGCTGGGGTTATAGTCGTTGCCAGCCTGACGGATGGTGGCAGTGAAGTCGTTCAGATGCTGAATCAGGCTGATCTCCTTGTCGCTGAGCTCGGTGTGGGTAGGCAGCTGCTCGGGAATCTCGATGCCCTGGGCGGCAGCCTTACGCAGAATGCTGCGGATACGAGCATAGGTGTACTGGATGAAGGGACCTGTGTTGCCGTTGAAATCGATAGACTCCTCGGGGTTGAAGAGCATATTCTTGCGAGCATCCACCTTGAGGATGAAGTACTTCAGAGCACCCATTCCCACGATGCGGGCAATCTCCTGTGCCTCGGCCTCGGTGATGTCCTCCAGCTTGTTCACCTTGTCGGCGCTCATCTGGCGAGCATCAGCCACCATGGTTGCAATCAGGTCGTCGGCATCCACTACAGTTCCCTCGCGGCTCTTCATCTTGCCGTTGGGCAGTTCCACCATACCGTAGCTGAAGTGCACGAGGTCCTTACCCCACTTGAAGCCCAGTTTGTCGAGCAGGATGCTCAGCACCTGGAAGTGGTAGTTCTGCTCATTTCCAACCACATAGATCATCTTGTCGATGGGGAAGTCCTGGAAACGCAGTTTGGCTGTGCCGATATCCTGGGTCATGTAGACCGAAGTGCCATCCGAACGGAGCAGCAACTTCTCGTCCAGACCTTCCTTGGTCAGGTCGGCCCATACCGAGTTGTCGTCGCGACGATAGAAGAAGCCCTTCTTCAGACCCTCTTCCACCTTCTCCTTACCCTCGAGATAGGTGTTGCTCTCGTAGTAGATTTTGTCGAAACCGACGCCGAGTGCCTTGTAAGTCTCGTCGAAACCGGCATACACCCAGTTGTTCATCTTCTGCCACAGGGCGCGTACCTCGGGATCGTTCTGCTCCCACTTCACCAGCATCTCGTGAGCCTCCTTGATCAGGGGTGCCTCGGCCTTGGCAGTTTCCTCGTCCATGCCCTGAGCCATCAGCTCTTTCACCTCCTCGCGGTAGTGCTTGTCAAAGGCCACATAGTAGTCACCAATCAGGTGGTCGCCCTTCTTGCCGCTGGTCTCGGGGGTCTCGCCATTGCCATACTTCAGCCAGGCGAGCATGCTCTTGCAGATGTGGATACCACGGTCGTTGACGATGTTGGTCTTGACGACCTTGTTACCATTGGCCTCCATCACATTGGCCAGTGCCCAACCCAGCAGGTTGTTGCGGACGTGACCCAGATGCAGGGGTTTGTTGGTGTTGGGGCTCGAGTATTCAATCATCACCAGAGGACTCTCCTCGGTGACGGGAGTGAAGCCAAACTTCTCCTGGCTCTCGATCTCCTGCAGCAGCATGATCCACTGAGCGGGAGCGATGACCATGTTGAGGAAACCCTTTACCACATTGCACTTGGCAATCACGTCGGGCATGTTGGCAGTCAGATACTCACCAATCTCCTGAGCAGTATCCTCGGGTTTCTTACGACTCATCTTCAGGAAGGGGAAGACGACGAGGGTCAGATTTCCCTCAAATTCGGGACGGGTCTCCTGCAGTTGCACCATCTCCTCGGGCACTTCCTGACCATAGAGTTCCTTGATTCCGGCCATCACGGCCTGGGTTATTTTGGTTGAAATTTCCATATGCGTGTACCTTATAAATAAAAATTACGGGCACAAAGGTACAAAAAAAAGGTTAAACGGACGTGCTTTATCTGCAATTTTGCGTACTTTTGCACCGCAATAGATAACGAAATCGTATAGAAACATGTTCAACAATATACCTACAGTCACAAAAAATCTGCTTATCATCAACTTTCTGATGTTTGCAGCCACCTATGTTTTGGGTATGCGTGGGGTGGATCTGGAGAATCTATTTGGCCTGCATTATTTCATGGCACCCAACTTCCATCCCTACCAGTTCTTCACCTACATGTTCATGCATGGCAGCCTGACTCATATTCTGTTCAATATGTTTGCCTTGTGGATGTTTGGTCGCATCATCGAACAGGTGTTTGGTCCCAGCCGTTTCCTGTTGTATTACATGGTCTGCGGATTGGGTGCAGGCTTGATTCAGGAGATTGTTCAGTACATCGAATTTGGCGGTTACGAGGTAGTCACCGAGGCTTTGGGCGTCGGAGGAGATGTTGTCCATGGCAAGTTCCTGGTAATGGATGGCCGAGCAGTCAGCATGGATGTTTTCCGCACAGTGGGTGCTTCGGGTTCTGTCTATGGCATTCTGTTGGCTTTTGGCATGACATTCCCCAACGAGCGCATGTTTGTCATTCCTTTCCCCTTCCCCATCAGGGCTAAATACCTGATCTTTGGTTACGCTCTGCTCGAGTTGTTGCTGGGCATGTCTGGCAGTCGCGATGGCGTGGCTCACATGGCTCATATCGGCGGTATGCTGTTTGGTTTGATGCTCATCTTGTACTGGCGCAACAATGGCCGTGGAAGGAACAGACAAAACGATGTATTCCAGTCTATTAGGAAGTATTTCTCCAGCAAGAGCAAACCTCGCATGAAAGTCACTCGAGGCGAACCTCTCAAGCATGGCGAGGACATGGAATACAATGCCAAAAAGCGTGCCAATGAGGCCGAAATAGACCGCATCTTGGAGAAGGTGAAACGACACGGTTACGGCTGTCTGACCGAGGAGGAGAAGAAGCGCCTGTTTGATGCAAGCGGCAAATAGTAGGACGATGAAAAAGTCTCCTGTCAATCAGGTAAAACATATGCTTACGGGTGTCTTCGCAGGGGGTAATATCGCCTCGCTGCTGTTGCTCTATGCCTGTTGCATGACCACCTGGGTCGACCCTGCTCTTCACCCCCGTGTTTCGGTGGTGGGCATACTCTTTCCTTTCTTGCTTTTGGCCAATGTCGCCTTTGTGCCTTTCTGGTTGATATTCAAGAAGAAGCTAGTGATAATCCCCGTCTTGGGAATGTTGCTTTGCTCCAGCTTTATCCTCGACTATTTCCCTGTCACCTTTTCTGCGAAAGATGTACAGAATGATAGCACCCTCAGGGTCGTTTCCTGGAACACCAATGGCTTTGGTTGCCATGGCGATTCGGGGTGGGTCGATGTGACGCACTATTTGATGGATAGCAACGCCGATCTCATCTGCCTGGTGGAGAACGAGGCCGGTGCTCCTCGCAAGGAAGAACTCAACCAATGGGCCAATCAGAACGACTACTACCACTCCAGTGATTGTCCTGTGCGCGAGTTGTATTCCCGGTATCCCATCCTCGACAGCGAAACCATAGCGATGGAGAGTGAGACCAACAATGGTGCCATCAACTACCGCATCCTGATGGGCGAGGACACCGTCAATGTCATCTTGGTGCATCTGGAGAGTAATCGTTTCTCCCCCGAGGAGAAGGACGAATACCAGGGTTTCGTGAAATCCCGTGAGAGAAATGCCGTGGAGCAAGGCAGCAGGATGATACTCTCAAAACTTGCCGTGGGTGCAAGGCGTCGTGGTCCTCAAGTCGATGTTCTCACCCAGTACCTCAGCCAGCTCCAGGGGCAAAGCATAATCTTGTGTGGAGACTTCAACGACACCCCCATATCCTACTCCTATCAGCAAGTCGATCGGCACCTGGAAAGTGCCTTTCGGCATAGCGGCAACGGTATAGGAGTAACCTACAACCAAACCTTCTTTTGGGTCAGAATTGACCATTTCTTCTATTCCGATGATTGGACTAGTGTGAGTGCAAAAGTAGACGAAACTACCGATGTTTCGGACCACTACCCCCTGCTGGTGACCCTAAAAAAGCGGGAAAAATAGGGTTTTCTGCCATTTTGTTGGGTTGA
>JAZRYA010000052.1:0-5838 GCA_045600505.1 Bacteroidaceae bacterium | reverse complement strand
TCTGACAATACCCGCACTACCCCCATCAGCGGCAAGTTCACCCAGCGCCAGCGCGACATCTACAGCATCGTCGAGGAGTGTCACGACTATGCTCTGCAGCTCGCAGCCCCTGGCGTCAAGTGGTGGGACGTGCACTTTGGTGTGGCTCGTCTGATGACCGAGCGACTGAAGGAACTGGGCCTGATGAAGGGCGACACCGACGAGGCCGTAGCAGCCGGTGCTCATGCCATGTTCATGCCCCACGGACTGGGTCACATGATGGGCATGGACGTGCATGATATGGAAGGCCTGGGTCAGATCTACGTCGGGTTCGACGACGAGGTGCGTCCCAACCTCGACCAGTTTGGCACCAACTGCCTGCGCTGTGGACGTCGCCTGCAAGAGGGCTGGGTAATGACCGACGAACCCGGCATCTACTTCATCCCCGCGCTCATCGACGACTGGCGCAAGAGCGGACACTGCGCAGAGTTCCTCAATTTCGATATGCTCGAGACCTTCAAGGACTTTGGCGGCATCCGTCTGGAGGACGACATCCTGATCACCAAGGACGGCTGCAGATTCATCGGCGAGAAGCTCATCCCCTACCACATCGACGACGTGGAGGCATTCATTGCAAGATAACAAACAATTATAAATCCTATGAAAAAGTTTTTTTTGATGGCAGTTGCCGCTATCTGCGCACTGCCCAGCATGGCTCAGGAGCCTAAGGCCAGCGACAGTCTGGTCTTCACCCCCATCGTCCAGAACCGCGTGACCAGCATCAAGAACCAGAACAGTTCGGGCACCTGCTGGAGCTATTCTTCACTGGCATTCCTCGAGAGTGAGGTGCTGAAGAAGCACCCCGAGATGAAGGACATCGACCTGTGCGAGAGCTTCCTCGTAAGCAAGACCTATGTGGACCGCGCTGACCGCAACGTCCGCACTCATGGCGACGCTAGCTTCAGCCAGGGTGGCTCGTTCTACGATGCTATCTTCTGCATGAAGAACTACGGTCTCATCCCCGAGGGTCTCATGCCCTACCCCATCACCGCCTATGGTGATTCTCTGTACAATTTCGGCAACTTCTTCCCTCCCATGGAGGCTTACATCAAGGCTATTGCCACTAGCGATGCCAAGAAGATCAACCCCGTGTGGAAGAAGAGCGTACAGGGCATGATCAACGACTACTTTGGCGAGTGCCCCACCGAGTTTGAGTACCAGGGCAAGAAGTACACTCCCCAGAGCTTCGTCAAGGACTATCTGACTCTGGATCCCAACGACTATGTCAGCCTGACCAGCTACACTCATCACCCCTTCTACGAGACCTTCATCCTGGAGATCCAGGACAACTGGCGCTGGGCTAGCAGCTACAACCTCCCCCTCGACGAGTTTATGCGCGTGATGGAAGAGGCTGTCAAGAACGGCTGGACCTTTGCTTGGGGTGCTGACGTCAGCGAGGATGGTTTCTCTCGCCGCACTGGCAAGAACCGTTGCGTGGCCACTGTGCCCGACACCAAGGCTTCTGCAGGCGTAGGTAGCGACCAGAGCCGCTGGACTGGTGAGAAGGCTGGTGCCAAGATCACCGAGGCTGATGGCGCAGGCGAGAAGGTTATCACTCAGGAGCTGCGTCAGGAGGGTTACGACAACTGGACCACTACCGACGACCACGGTATGCAGATCTACGGTATCGCCAAGGACCAGACCGGCAAGGAGTACTTCATGATGAAGAACAGCTGGGGTGACTATGGACCATACAAGGGTTTCTGGTACGTGTCTAAGCCCTACGTTGCTTACAAGACCATGAATATCGTTATCAACAAAAACGCTATTCCTAAGGACATCCGCAAGAAGCTGGGTCTCTAAGACCCAACCCCGCAATATTAAAAAAACGCAATTTCCTGCTCAACATGGTGGGGAATTGCGTTTTTTTTCGTATCTTTACACGATGAATTATAAATGGAACTACGAAGCACCCTCTGCAGAACGCATGGATTCTGCTACGGAATTGGCCAAAGGACTGGGTTTGAGCCCCGTTCTTGGCAAGCTCCTATTGGACCGTGGGGTGACGAGCATGGCCGAAGCTAAGCGCTTCTTCCGTCCTCAGTTGAGCGAGTTGCTCGACCCCTTCCTGTTCCGTGACATGACCAAAGCTGTGGCTCGACTCAATGCTGCCATGGGTCGAAAGGAACGTATCCTGGTCTATGGCGACTACGATGTAGATGGTTGCACTGCCGTTGCCTTGGTCTACAAATTCATCCAACAATTCTACTCCAACATCGACTACTATATCCCCGATCGCTATGAGGAGGGATACGGAGTGTCTACCCAGGGGGTCGACTACGCCTACGAGACTGGTGTCAAGCTGGTCATCGTGCTGGATTGTGGCATCAAGGCCGTTGATGCTATCGCCTATGCCAAGAGCAAGGGCATAGATTTCATCATCTGCGACCACCATGTGCCCGACGATATCCTGCCTCCCGCAGTAGCCATTCTGAACGCAAAGCGCGTCGATGCCACCTATCCCTATCAGGATTTGTCGGGTTGTGGAGTAGGCTTCAAGTTCATGCAAGCTTTTGCTCAGAGCAACGGCATCGAGTTCTCGCAGCTCATTCCTCTGCTCGACTTGTGCGCCGTCAGCATCGCGTCGGACATCGTGCCTATCATGGGCGAGAACCGCATCCTGGCCTATCACGGATTACGTCAGATCAATGCCAATCCCAGCGTCGGACTCAAGGCTATCATAGACATCTGCGGTCTTACTGACAAGGAGATCACAATGGCGGATATCATCTTCAAGATCGGTCCTCGCATCAATGCTTCTGGCCGTATGCAGAACGGAAAGGATTCGGTAACCTTGCTGGTAGAGAAGGATTACAAGACTGCTCATCGTCAGGCCAACCTGATCAACCAATACAACGAACAACGCAAGGACCTCGACAAGGCTATGACCGAGGAGGCTAACCATATCGTGGAGACCATCGATCATCAGCGCGAGGTGAAGTCCATCGTTATCTACAACGAGGAATGGCACAAGGGTGTCATCGGCATTGTTGCATCTCGTCTTACGGAAATCTACTACCGTCCTTCGGTCGTTCTCACCCGATCTGACGACATGGCAACGGGTTCTGCCCGCAGCGTTGCCGGTTTCGATGTCTACAAGGCTATCGAGAGTTGTCGCGATCTGCTGGAGAATTTCGGTGGTCACACCTATGCTGCTGGCCTCTCTATGAAGGTGGAGAACGTCCCCGAGTTTAAGCGTCGTTTCGAGGAATTTGTTGAAAAGCATATCGACCCTGAGCAAACTTTAGCACAACTCAACGTCGAGGCTGTCCTGGACTTCCGGGATATCAACCACAAGTTCTTCCTCGACCTGAAGCGTTTTGCACCCTTTGGCCCTGACAACCCAAAGCCCATCTTCTGCACCAAGCAAGTCTATGACTATGGTACAAGCAAAGTTGTTGGCCGCGAACAGGAGCATATCAAGTTGGAATTGGTAGATAACAAGAGTAACAACGTCATGAATGGTATCGCCTTTGGACAAAGTAGTCAAGCTCGATACATCAAGACGAAGCGCTCGTTTGATATCGTATATACAATCGAAGAAAACACTCATAAGCGAGGCGAGGTCCAACTGCAAATCGAGGATATCCGCCCCACCGAAAAAGAATAACCAATGGCTGGAACCGACAGATACAGGGAAATCCTCCGAGACAACTGGGGATATGATGATTTCCGCGGTATCCAGCGTGAAATCATCGAGAGTATAGGAAGCGGAAAGGACACTCTGGGACTCATGCCCACGGGTGGTGGAAAGAGCATAACCTTCCAGGTTCCTGCCCTTGCCCAAGCTGGCACATGCATTGTGGTTACTCCTTTGATTGCCTTGATGAAGGACCAGGTACAACATCTACGCAGCAAAGGCATCAAAGCAACTGCAATATACTCGGGGATGAGTAGGCAAGAGATACTCACGGCCTTGGACAATTGCATCCTGGGGGATTACAAGTTTTTGTACGTTTCTCCCGAACGTCTGTCCAACGAGACCTTCCAAATCAAACTGCAGCACATGCATGTGAGCTTCATAACTGTAGACGAAGCTCATTGTATCTCCCAGTGGGGCTACGATTTCCGCCCAAGCTATCGTGAAATTGCCAAGATAAGGAAATGGATACCCTTTGCTCCCGTACTTGCTCTCACCGCTTCTGCCACCCCCAAGGTCGTAGATGACATCCAAACTCAACTGAAGTTTAAATCCGGAGGACAAGTCTTCCGAATGA
Organism: Bacteroidaceae bacterium; assembly: GCA_045600505.1. Lineage (GTDB taxonomy): Bacteria > Bacteroidota > Bacteroidia > Bacteroidales > Bacteroidaceae > Physcousia. Next base: position 1,582 of record JAZRYA010000052.1, on the reverse strand, counting down.
GTTTTGAACGCAAGAATCTTGCATATATAGTAAGGAATATCGAGGACAAATGGCGGGAACTTCTCAACATCCTCCGGACCTACGAGGGCTCTGCCATTATCTACACTAGAAGCCGTAAGCAGACTCAGGACATCTCAGATGCACTAGAAGCCGAAGGTATATCTTCTACTTTCTATCACGCAGGTCTTCCTCAAGTAAAGAAAGATGAGCGTCAAGCACAATGGCAAACAGGAGAGACACGAGTAATGGTGGCAACCAATGCCTTTGGTATGGGTATCGACAAACCTGATGTCCGTCTGGTCATTCATGTCGAACTACCAGACTCACCAGAAGCTTACTTCCAAGAAGCAGGTCGTGCAGGTCGAGATGGCGAGGAAGCACAAGCTATCATGCTGTACAACTCGGCAGACAAGCGCAAACTCATAAAGCGAATCGATGAAACCTACCCCGACCCGGAGAAGGTGAAACAGATCTATGAAGACATGTGTTGCTACTTACAGATGGCTATTGGAGATGGCACTGGTGTGACTCGAGAATTCAATCTGCAAGAGTTTTGTTACAACTTCAAGCACTTCCCTGTCATAGCCCACAGCGCTATGCTATTACTGGACAAGGCCGGCTACATCGATTACTCAGAAGACGATGAAATAACCAGCCGACTGATGTTTACCCTACAACGTGATGAACTCTATAAACTCCGAGAGGGTAGTCCTCAACAAGAGGCATTAGTACAAACTATACTACGCACATACTCTGGTGTATTCGTGGACTTTGTATACATCGACGAATACTTACTTTCTGCCAAGACAGGAATACCCGCAGATGAAATCTATCACATCCTTATAGGACTAAGCAAACGACGAATTCTAGAATATATCCCTCGCAAACGCACTAACTATATCTTCTTTACCTGCCGCAGAGTGGAGAAAAAGGAAATCATGCTTATGCCAGAAATCTATGCAGATCGAAAGAAAGAATATAGCAAGCGCATCAGCACAATGATAGAGTATGCTGAAAACAAGAGCCTTTGTCACAGCCGTTTTCTCCTCAATTACTTTGGAGAAAAGAGAACAAAAGATTGCGGTAAATGCGATATCTGTTGTGACCAAACCCCGACTCCATCAGAAGAAGAGGCAATACGATTACACTTACGTCGTCAACTAGCAATCAAAGGCCCATTATTCCCTCATGAGATAAACATGGCTGGTTTTCTATCAGACAAGTACATCAAAGTCATGGGGGAAATGAGCAAGGAAGAAGAAATTATAACTAATTCTGAGGGACGAATTGCCAATGCATAACTCGCATTAGTACTTCAAATCCGTCCCACCTGCACTTCACATAAAAACAAAAAGCCCCCGCATCATGTGATGCGGAGGCTCTCTACTGAAAAACGGCGGCTACCTACTCTCCCACGGGTGTGCAGTACCATCGGCGCAAGCGGGCTTAACTTCTCTGTTCGGAATGGGAAGAGGTGGAACCCCGCCGCCATAACCACCTGAATATGACGACATGATGTAACAAATGCAAGCCATCAGCTCAAAGCGTAGCCCACGCCGAGGAAAGACATCGGGCAATTAGT
>JAZRYA010000051.1:0-7872 GCA_045600505.1 Bacteroidaceae bacterium | reverse complement strand
AGCACAGAGTACATGTACGACGGGAACGGTGCCCTGCTCTACGACAGGAACAAGAACGTGGCATTCATATCCTACTACAAGAACGGGATGCCGCAGAGAGTCCAGTTCAGAGACGGAAGCTCGACCGAGTACCTGTATGCGGCAGACGGTACCAAGCTTCGCAAGATACACAAGACGGCAGTGAGCGGCATCACCGTCGCCTGGTCCCAGTGGAGGAACCTCACGGCATCGCAGATTCTGTCCGCTGACACGACGCTGTATGTCGGCGGCTTCGAGGTCTCGTCCTCGGGCCTCTCAAAATACTATTTCGAGAATGGGTACCTGACCATTGACAGGGGGGGCGGCAGTTCTGGGAGTGTCGCTGGCGACATCGCATACCATTACCTGGCAACGGACGATCTGGGCAGTCTGCGCACTGTGGTGGGCGACGACGGGAGCGTGCTGCAGCAGTACAACTATTTTCCCTATGGCGGTCTGCTCAATGACGTGACAAACAGCATGGATGTGCAGACACGCAAGTACAACGGCAAGGAACTGGATCGCATGCATGGCCTGGACCTGTATGACTACAATGCTAGACAATATGATGCTGCGCTGGGCTGCTTCACCAGCATGGACCCGCTCTGCGAGAAGTACTACCACATCAGCCCCTATGCCTACTGTGCTGGAAATCCCGTGAGGTATGTGGATCCGGATGGGAGGAAAATAGATGATCCTCAGGGTATCGCAAAAGCCTTCTATTGCTATATTCAACAACAAATTACAGCTCTATCTGATGAATTGAATAATACGCCACATGATTTATCTATGGAAAGGGCCTTAAAGAATGTAGTCTCTGTTTACAATAAAATTCTAAGAGAGAAAGATAAGCTGGAGAAGTCAGAACAAACATATCGTCTCGACTATCTTGAAATTAAGAAAGGTGAAGCATTTACAGAGTATGACACAAACAATGGTCAGATAGTAATGTCCTTCAATAAGGAAGATGGACATAATTATGGATTGGTGTCTCATGAATTAGTACATGGCATTCAGTATGAAAAGGGCGAGATTTCTTTTAGTTCATCAGGGAAGGAGATGGGATATTTATGTGACATCAGTGACGAAATAATGGCATATAATCGTCAAAGCGTAGTAACAAGCGGAGTGGACTTCTTTTTAGATCCACAAAAAAACAAATACGATGAAAGCCGAGTTCGGAATATTCCAAATACCGATTATGCCAAACTTCCTTCTGAGAAAAGGTCATTAAACAAGCATAAGATACCTTCTATAGTCAAGAATACCAATTACTATAAAAAATGAGAATTCTAAGAATTTGCCTGCTTTTCATGGTTTTACAGGCATGTTGTACATACATGCAATCACAGAATGATTCATATGTCGGAGACTACTCTTTCCAGACAGAGTTACCGGTACGTCGTGTGATTGAAACCATTAGATTAGAATCGGATGGTACTTTTTCATATGAACATTCAAGAATGGTTGGGGCCCCATGTACATTGAATGGGAAATGGGAAGTTATAGATGACACAACATTGGTACTCAACACATTCTATCAAAGAAAAAAAACGATGGTCTATGAACTTCCCAGAATAGGACGACGTTCCCAAAAGCGAAGATTTCGCTTTATAGATACATCTAATGGATTATGGCTGTATTGTTATGGTATAAATTTTGTTTCAGACAAGGATACCCTAACGGTCACAGAACCAGGGGATATAATGTTAAAGAAAAAGTATTTTGGCTTTTTCATCGAGCAATTCGATGGCTATTGCTCGGATTTTTATCGAATAAAAAATTCAAATGCATTGGAGGTGGAGGTCTTGTATGATCCCAACAGATCTTGCAATGATGAACACTGGATAATTTCTAATGGCACAATTAGAAGCAGACAACCCAACGGCGAGTTGAGTCCCTGTGTGATGAAGAAAGAAACAAAATGATGCGAAGATGGATAAGCGACGTGAAGGGTATCTGTGTGAGTAAGAAGCAGCCCCTGTTTGTGGAGGCTGGCGCTCCGTTCTGCGACGCCACCGCCAGCATCGGCGCCTCTGTCCAGCCGTACAAGTACGGGGGCAAGGAGCTGGAGGTCATGCACGGGCTGAACCTCTATGACTTTCTTGCCAGATGGCAGAATCCAGCCGATGGCGCCTTCACCAGCATGGACCCTCTCTGCGAGAAGTACTTTTAATGTCTATTTTTCAAGAGACAATACATATATTTCTTTTAGTAGTTCAAAATATATGAAATCATGGTAAGAAAAATTTTCTCTATTCTATATATCACTATCTATGTATTATTTGCTATATCCTGTAACAAAGTTGCAACACGAGGTGAAACGGATTGTGTAATATCAAGTGATAAAGATTCTATTGGCAAGATTGTCAGGACAGAATTCGACTCCACCGAGGCCATACCATTAACCATGCGCTTTGTTGATCTAGGTTTACCGTCCGGAACGTTATGGGGTTCATGTAACATTGGTGCAACAAATATCAACAAGGAAGGGGCAAGGTATGCTTGGGGTGAAAAGTCCGTCAAGCAGAAATATGAATGGGATAACTACAAGTTTGCAGATTCCAGTTTCTGTGATGACAGTGGTGAATCTATTGCTATAACTAAGTATAATGTGAGTACGACGGAATATTCGAATAACTTTGTGACAACATGCTTCAAGGATGGCAAAACAACCCTAGAACCGTCGGACGACATAGCAAGCACTCTTTATGGCGGAAACATTCCCACGGAGGAACAGGTGAAGGAATTGGCGAGTTTTTGCACATTGTCCTATGACGCGCAAAACCAAGAAATAGTGATTATAGGCAAGAATTCGAATACTATAACAATACCTGTAAAGGCATGTTGGACCTCATCCCTTTATACAAAGGTATCTGATTCAGAGAAGGCTGTTGCATTTATTTACTCCGAGAGATTCAAAAGATTGGAGAGCAGAGAAGCGCCCAGATCCTATGGTTTTTTCATCAGACCTGTAAAGAAGAAATAACTCAAAAACCATACACGTATGCAACAGTTTTCGAAACTTTGCGAAAAAGAAAGAACATGAAACAGACATTATTTGCAATTGCAATTACGCTGCTGGCAGCCACCAAGTTGCTGGCACAGCAGAATCCAAGACCAGGTTTCGTGATTACCCAGACGGGAGATACCCTGTGGGGGCAAGTGGACCTGAGAACCAACACGACCAACCAGCGTCAGTGCTCGTTTCGGCAAGACGGCAAACCTGCGTTCAAGACCTATCTGCCAGGAGAGATAGAAGGATACAGACTGACAGAGAATGGCAAGTTCTATGTCACGCGTAGCCTGGATATCGAGGGGGAAAAGAAGACTCTGTTTGTCGAGTACCTGGTGAAGGGCATGCTCAATCTGCTCTTGGTGGAACAGGATGGCAAGAAATACTACTATCTGGAGAATGAGCAAGGAGAGACAGCACTGTATGCCGAGGACGGCAAACTGCCCCAAGTCGCGTCGGAGCTGAGGGCCAAAACCAACCAGTTGAGCAGCGTGATTCTGCAGTCGCCATCGGCCATGAAGGACTTGCGGTATGGCGGGATGAACCAGAGTCGGATGGTGGCACTGGCACACGATTACCACCGGGACATGTGCACAGAGGGTGACATGGAGTGCATGGAGTTTGAGTATGACCATCGCAAGGACCGCTGCGGCAAGGAGATACGACTGATAGGCGGATACCGCACAGACATATCCGACAATGGTTACTATCGCCAAGCAAACTGGTTGGTCGCAGGTGTGGCCATGGACTTACTCATGAAGAAGCGAGCACGCGGAATGCTGATACAACTGGAGTTGGATGGAATGCCTTTACTGGGAGACAAGCATGCTGGCGGATTACAGCTAATGCTGGGTCCCGCCTATCGATGGGGAAACGAGAGTCAAGCCGTCCGTCCCATACTGCATGGCGGTCTCAACATAGTGCGACAGATAGACAATAGAGAGCCCGTCATAAGAGAGAAAAATATTGGTGAGGTGTGGAGTGAGGCACTGGGCTTTGGCCCCTATTTTGGAGTCGGGTTGGACGTCCCTGTAGGCAATCAAGGTGTTGTCGTGTATGCCAATATGCATATGTTTTGGGGAAGAAACAAACAAGGTGATTACCCAAGATTCATCTGCCCGCAGATCACTGCCAGTTGGCGACTGGGCAAGATCAAGAAAAAGAAGCAGGGCTAGATATATTAGTGTTTTCCTACACAATTGATTTTATCTACCCACAAAACGTTTGAAGACCTGAAGACCTAAAATCAAACTTTTTTTATTTTGATGTGTCTTCTATGGGCCCTTTCAATTTTCTAGTGGAAGGATATTATCGCCCCTCGTAGACGTAGCGGTAGTTTTGCTGGATGATGCCCTGGAGGAGAGTGGTGCCCGAGTGAGTGGAGTCACCCGCATAGTCCATCATGATGATGCCGAGACGGCCAGCATAGTCCTGGGCCGTGATGGACTGGGAGATGGGGGCATTGACGGCCTTGGCGTGGCTGGAGATGGAGGCACCAAAGAGCTTCCAGGCTACATTGAGGAAGGTCATGTACCAGCGGGTGCTGGTGTCACTGGAGGCCTTGGCGAGATTGGCACGGGCACGGGCGATCTTGTCGTCGTTGCTGGCGTTGTACGAGTCCTCGGCCGTGAGGTCTACAATCTTGGCATTGTTGGTGTAGTTGATCTGGGAATCGAAGGTGCAGTTGTCCTGCCAGTTGACCAGGCCGCCATAGACGGTGGCATAGTTGGAGCCCTCGGCGCCATAGGGATTGTTGCTGATGACGAGGACCTTGCCGCGCACGTCGGACAGCGTCATGGTGGGGGTGATTTTCTGCACTAGGTGAGACTTGTTGTCCTGCAGCCAGGTGCGTATGCTGGTGCGCCAGGTGGCGCTGTAGTCGTTGCTGCCGCTGGCGTCCTCCTTCTGCATCTTGACCAGGACGGCCTCGGTGGGGTTGTCCTGGACGAAGCGCACGAGCAGGTCCATGGCGTCCTTCCACTTGACGCCTGTGCCCACGATGCCGTGGTAGATCTCGAGGTTGTCCAGCTGGATGTCGCTCTCGCGGGACGCATTGAATCGGGGTCGCAGGTCAAAGGCGCGCACGCCGGCTTGCAGTTGCTGCTCGATGCTGAGCGTCTGGGTGCGGGCCATGTCGTTGTAGACCGACGACACGCTGGAGGTGGCTGCGTCGTGTGTGCCGGGGATGCTGAGCAGGTTGTACTTGGTGTTGCCGGGGATGGCTGCCATCCAGTTGTTGCGGCGTGTGGCTCGGTCGGGGGTGATGGATGTCTGCAGGGTGACGGCGGTGCTGCCGGTGGGTGTGGCGGTCTCTTGCTGGGTCTGGCTGTCGCTGCAGGTGACCATCTCGCCGCTGGCCAGAATGGCTGTCAGGGTCAGTCCCTGGGTGAGGCGGACGGGCAGGATGTAGGCTGTCACTTGGCTGGCGTCGGCAGGGATGTTGCTCACGACCACGACGTCGCTCTTCAGGTTGGCGGCGTACTTGCTAGAGCCCGACTTGGCCGTCAGTGTGCCTGTTGCCTGGGGCTTGCTCAGCCAGTCTATCTCTTGCAGGGGATTGTAGGTGAGGGGCTGGGAGATGTCCTCGCCGGCTGTACTCGTCAGTACCAGTCGGTCGATGGTGCCCAGGGACTTCAGAGCCGAGATGTCCACCTGGACGGTGGTCACGATGGGGTGTTGCTGGAAGAGGTAGCTGCCGTCGGGTTGCTGGGTCCAGCGGGCGATGCGCATGGGGCCTTGCTGGGCATTGGCCTGGGCATCCTGAAGGGCAGGCACGCGGGTGGTGATGCGGCCTGTGCTGCTGACGGACTCGATGCTCTCTGCGGGGAGAAACTCGTACTGGGGGTTGCGGCCTTGGAAGGTGAGGCTGTCGATGCTGGTCACCGCGAGCGTGGTGTCGGCGAGGGTCAACTGGTCGTTGGTCCAGCGGATGTCGCCCACCTGGTCTAGCGAGAACTGGCGGTAGCTAGCTCCGGTGTTGACGTAGAGGGTCTGGGCTTGCAGCAGCATGCTCGTCAGGAGCAGCAGCACGGGCAGTAGGGTCTTCTTCATTTATTTCAATTTCAATTCCTGTTGTATCTTTCCCTGGGCGTTGTAGACCTGGAGGGTCAGGGTCTTGCCCTTCTTCTCGAGCACCATGGGCGTGGGGTTCTTGGGGCTGCCGCCGATGACGACGGGACAGGGATTGTCCTGCTCGCCGGGTTGCAACACGCGGAACTCGTGGTTGTGGGCTGTCAGATTGACATCCAGAGGAGCACGCTTCAGCATGGGGATCCAAGTGTCGCTGCAGGGATGGTATTTGTCGCCATTGCCCCAGACGGGGATGTGATTGATCATGACGTGGGCGCGTGCCTTGCGGAAACGGGGGCTGCGGAGTTCCTGGGCCAGGAATGCGGTCTCCTCGGCGCGGAAGCGGGTAAAGTCGTTCAGGCCAAAGTATTCCTTATGGTCATCGGGTTTGTCCTCGCCGCAGTCGAGAATCAGGAAATGGGTGTCGCCCCACATCATCGCGCCATACATCTGTCCGCCAGGGTTGTCCAGCAGGGCAGGCAGTCCGGCCGAGTAGGCACCGCGTATCTCGTGGTTGCCGCGCACGAATAGGGCAGGGGTGTTACTTAGGTCGAAGGCGTCGCCCAGGGTGTGGATGAGATAGAGCGCATCGTCGAAGCTCTGGGGCTCGGTCAGGCAGTCGCCATTGAAGATGATGAGGTCGTAGGGCCCTTGGGGAGCAATCTTCTGGATGAGAGTTACATTGTCGCGGCTGTAGTTGATGTGTATGTCGTTGAAAACGAGCATGCGGAAGTCGGTGCCCTTGGCATCAGGCAACTGGAAACTGTAGAAGGGGGTGCGCTCTGTGGGTCCATATTCCTTGTGGTAGGTGTCGTTGCGCAAGAACTTCTGAGTGCAGATGCGATAGTAATAGCGAGTGGTGGATTGCAGTCCCTCGAGTCGGATCTTGGCAGTGCGGTCGTGGCACACCTCTTGTCCGCCGATGAGAGCTCGCACCGTCTGCAGTTGGGTAGTGTCGGTGCCATATTCTATCCAGTGGTGACAGGGCTCGGTGGTCTGGTACATCACGGTGATGGCATCGGGTGTGGGGTTTTGGAGATAGGGCTTGTGGAAGACAAGCGACTGGGCCTGCATGGCCAGAGTTGCTGCCAGCATGGTGGCTAGTGTCAGGAGGTGTTTCATAGTGAATGGACCTTTTTTGTTGCAAAGATATAAAAAAAGACCCGAAGCACGAATGCTCCGGGTCCATTTTATTTAGAAGAAAGTGTGATTACTTAACCACTTCTAATTACTTAACCAGGACTTTCTTACCATTGATTACATAAACACCCTTCTGAGCCTTGCTTACGCGCTGACCTGCGATGTTGTAGATAACAGCGTTAGCGTTGGCCAGGTCGATGCTGTTGACACCAACAGTCTCCATAGCCTTGAGGTAAGCCTCGAGAGCAGCCTTCAGAGCATCGATGTCACCCTGAGTGGGAGCCTCGGCAACCTCCTTGGCAGCCTCGATAGCAGCCTCGATAGCGGCAGCAGCCTCAGCATCCAGTACGTTCAGGCACTCGGGATCGATGCTTACGGGATAGAGCTGAAGCTCACTGGCGTGCCAGTAACCACGGTTAGAATTGGTGTTCAACTCCAGGATGCGGATAGCCTCGTAACTCTCCTCCAGCACGAAGTGAGGAGTCATGGTCTCGGTGTTGCTGGCGTAAGGCATGTCGAGGATAGCGATAGAGGTGGTCTCCTCGCCATTGACACCAATGATCTCAGCCTTGGTCAGGTGGTCGCTGGTGACACCACTACGACGGGTGTAGCTCAGCTCGACCTCACCA
>JAZRYA010000050.1:0-40357 GCA_045600505.1 Bacteroidaceae bacterium | reverse complement strand
AAACCTCGGGGACGAAGAATGGTAACCAAACTATATATAATAAAATAAGGTAGGCCGCACGACGGAATTCCTGCTGCATATTTTTTTTGGGGGGGGCTGGTGACAGGATTCGTGGGAGAAGCTTCGGTTTCGTTGCACTACGCTCTGCATGACGAGGGGGATTGATAATGAAAGGACAAACTAATAATCGTGCCAAAAAAGCTTGGTTATTAAAATAGAATTTTATACTTTTGCAGCGAAATATAAAATGGCATTTTAATAATTATGGTAAACAAGGCTCTACTCAAGCAAATTCTTCTAGACAATCGTCGGGAAATCGAAAGCTACAAGATTGTCCATAGAGACATTTATACAGAGGGATTTAACTGCTATGTCTTCGTTGGAGTACGCAGGGCTGGCAAGTCTTTCGTCCTCTACGAAAAGATGCAGCAATTGCTTCGTGATGGACACAGCTGGGACGATATGCTATATCTGAGCTTTGAGGATGAACGACTGGTAGGCTTTACCGATGAAGATTTCAATACCATTCTGGAATGTCACATAGAAATGACTGGCAAGGACAACCCTATGCTGTTCCTCGATGAAATTCATAACATCGATGGATGGGAGAAGTTTGCTCGTCGAATGGCTGACAGCAAACGGTCAGTTTGGATCACAGGCTCGAACGCTAAGATGCTCTCCAAGGAGATAATGACGACACTTGGCGGACGTTACATCCCTGTAGAAGTATATCCGTTCAGTTTCAAGGAGTTCCTGATCTCCCGGGACACCCCCCATGATGAAAAGACTCTGATGAGTACCACTGGCAAGTCATTGTTCATGCGTGAATACGCAGAATATCTGAACTGGGGTGGATTACCAGAAAGCGTACAGATTCCCGTAAAACGAAGCTACCTGAGTTCTGTGTATCAGAAAATTTACCTGGGAGATATCTGCGCAAGGAATAGGATAAGCAATCCCAGCCTCTTACGGTTGATGATAAAGAAGATGGCAGAGAGCGTGAAGCAACCGTTGTCCTACTCCAGAATCACCAAAATTTTATCAAGCGTGGGTGGAAAGATCAGCATACCTACCACTAGCAGCTACATCGAATACTGCGAGGATGCATGGCTCTTGCTCAGACTGCACAACATCAGTGCTGCATTTGCTGAGCGCGAAACAAACAGCAAGTACTACTTCATTGACAATGGTTTGCTGAGCCTACTCCTGGTTGACCCTACAACAACTTTACTGGAAAATATCGTTGCACTTTCTCTCTTCCGCAAATACGGAAATGACAAGGACAATGAGCGCATATTCTTCTATAACCAGAATGTAGAGGTGGATTTCTATGTTCCTGAAGACGAACTAGCCATACAGGTCTCCTATTCCATTGAGAGCTCAGGAACCACAGAAACCCGAGAGGTGGAAGCATTGCAGAAGTTGCCCAAAACCCTCTCGTGCAAACGAAGAATCATCATCACCTATGATGAAGAAAGAAACATCGAAGATGAATTTGGCGTTATCGAGGTGGTTCCATGTTGGAAATGGTTGATTCTGCAATAGTTCTAGAGAAGGATGATACAAAATATAAAATATTTTTTGTACCTTTGCAGCCGATTTACGTAAATTTCAAACATTAAATACATGAAAAAATCAATTCTAACCCTTGCAGCACTGTTTCTGGCAGGTGTGTTCTGCGTGGCAGCAACATACAAGCGCGGTGATGTGAACGGCGACGGCAGAGTGGACGTGAGCGACGTGACCACTCTGGTAGATGTGATTCTGGGCAAGACCACCAACGTGCCCGGAAGTACTGACGTGGACCTGAATGGTGCCAAGAATCCCGATGTAAGTGACGTGACTGCTCTGGTGGACATCATCCTGGGCAAGCATGAGCAGGACCTGTACCTGATGAACCTGTACCAGGCCAAGTACATGAGTGCTGTGGGTACCAACGGCTACCCCACCCTGAACAACAACGATGCTCGCGTGTGCCACATCGTGACTACCGTGAATGGTAGCGTCATCACCATCAAGGGCGCTAACGGTCAGCCCGACGTGACCTTGGATGGCGAGTGGGATATCGTTCCCTGTACCGACGGATACAACATCCTGAAAGCTGACGACCATAGCAAGGCGCTGATGTTTAACATCAAGGGAATTGCATGTACCGTGGACAACATAGACGAGTACTTCAATGCCGATATGGCCATCTGGGAACTGAAAACTCCCGCGGAGTATACCGAGCACAACGCTAAAAAGCGCTTTACTGTGGCAACACTCAACGTGGATGGCATGCCCAAATCAATAAGCTTGATGGGAATCAACATCAACCTCAACCCCGACGCTAAGGAGGAAGCTGGTGCAAGAGAAATCGGTCAGATGCTGAAGACCACTGGCTGGGATATCATCACCACCAGCGAGAACTTCAATTATCATAGCACTATCTGGAACATTGCATGGAACGATGGCGTCGATGGTGATGGTGTATACGCCTACAATGCCACCACCCACGCAGGAGAAATCTCTGTAGGAAACGCCAATCTGCTTAACTTTGTCAGCCAGAAACCTCTATTCACCACTGACGGACTTTGCCTGTTCCACAGAGTGAACACCGTAGACCACGAGACCCTAATGAAAACAGAGACGCGTGTTGCGTGGAACGATCACAATGGATACACTAATGAGGGATCTGACGGTCTGATTACCAAGGGCTTCAGATACCAGGTGGTGAAATTGAACGATGGCACCGAGATAGACCTCTATTACACCCACATGGATGCAGACGCTGGCGCCAAGGACATCGCTGCCAAAGAGAGTCAGATGAAGCAGATGGTACAATATATCCTGGCCACTCACAATGGCCGTCCCATCATTGTGATGGGTGACACCAACTGTCGTTATACCCGAGAAGCTCTGAAGAGAAACTTCATCGATGCTATCAACAGCGATGCTCGCTTTACCATCAAAGATCCCTGGATTGAATTCTGCCGAGGCGGAAAGTATCCCAAACTGGGTGCAAGTTCTCTAATGACTGAGGACAAGGGTGATCTGGACAACCGAGAAGGCATGCTGGGATTCCTCAAGGGAGAGGTTGTGGACAAAGTGTTCTTTATCAACAACACCGAGAGTAACATTCGCCTCGTAGCTGAGAACTACCACTCTGACCTGAGCTTCATCAACGAGGACGGCGAGCCCCTCAGTGACCACTGGCCTGTTGTCGTAGAGTTCAGCTACCACGATTACGATCCTGCCATCGACGATGTGGAAGAGGAGGTGGAAAAGGACGAGAACGACCTGAGCGGCAAATACTACCTGCGTAACCGCGAGACCGGCAAGTATCTGAAGGCTGGTGGTATGTGGGGCACACACGCAGTGCAGGGTGAATACGGTGCTGAAATGGAGATGACTCTGGTCAATGGCAAGTACACTCTGGAAAGTCCCATTGGCGGACTGACACAGGGCGATCCCTATATGGACCAGACTGCAGCCAAATGGACTCTGGTGCAGAATGGTGCATACTACTCATTCACCTACGACGACAACGGAACCACCAAGGCCCTGACAGGCAACGATGTAACCACATTCCCTTATGGCCCCAACACCCGCTATGTCACCTGCGCTAACTACAATGCTGCTGACACTTGGCAGCAGTGGGAGCTGGTGACCAAGACCCAGATGGAGGTCGAGATGGCAAATGCTACTGAGGGACATCCCTTCAACTGCACTCACCTGTTGCCTGGTGCTAACTTTGACCGCAATGATGGCGATGGCAATGCATCTTGGGAAGGATGGCCCACCACTGCCACTCGTATGACCAGCAATTACCAGGACGGTCAAAACGGCGTAACATACAGCAATTTCGTGGCTGAAGTGTATGTCAGTGAGTGTCCTAAAACACACATCGGAAATTGCAACCATGGTCAAACCTGGGATATCAGCCAGACCATCAACGGACTGCCCAATGGTAAATACATAATTACCAACCAGGCCTTCCAGCGCATCAGCAACAACAGCACCACCACTGCCAGCATCTACCTCTATGGCGTGGGCAAGGATGAGCAGAGCACCATGGTGCAGCTGATGTACAACAACACCGTCAACCCCAATGCTCCCAAGATCACCGACCAAAACTTTGGTGGATCCACCAAGGATGGCAACTATTACTATCCCAACAGCATGGCCGAGGCTGCCCTCTACTTCAACACAGGATTCTACCAGAATGCTGTAACCGTGGAGGTGAACAATGGGACCCTGAAGGTTGGTATAAAGAAGACCAGCGACACCGGTAAGAACAACACCGCATGGACTTGCTTCGACAACTTCCAGCTCTTCTACCTGGGTCCTGTAGAGGCTCAGCAGTAGGATCTGCAAATCCAACATACTAGCCCCGCTCCCCTGTGAGTGGGGCTTTTTCTTTGTTGTCAGTACATAATATCATAAATTTTTCCTACCTTTGCGAGAGAAATAATCAATAACAGCATGAAAAACAAGTTTCTTGTGATGCTAGCGGTCTGGAGCACACTGATGTGCCTGCCCACAATGGCACAGACCGACGTTACCAGTAAATATATCCACAATGCCGATTTCTCGGCAGGATGGAGCGATGTGGACATCCAGAACAATACCGTGGCTGCTGTGGAAGCATGGCAGGGCAAGAGCACGGGGGACACCTGGTTCTACAGTGGCGCTATCGGATATGCATCAGGGAAAAATGTGAATGAGGCACACCCTGACAAGAACCCTGCTGGAGGCACTGATGGTGGGGCACTGGGTATGTCCATCGGATGGGGATGCACCGTACAATACACTCAGGAGATAACTCTGCCTGCAGGAGTATATGCCCTGGAATATACCTATTATAATACGAACGCTAAGACTCAGGCCACAAACCTGATGGGATACATCGATGCCAATGGAGTCGGGCACTATGGCACCACTAATAACTTTGTGTCTGGCCAGTGGACCACGGAACAGGTAAACTTCACTGTGTCAGAAATTTCCACCGGAAAGATTAGTTTGGGTCTGGGTGCCATCAGCGGTGGTTCGGGTGACAACGCAAAAGTGTTTGTGGACCACATAAGACTGCTGAAGGCCGAAGACGCCACCACCGCTGTGAACACCAGTGGCTGGGGTGGCAGTGGTAACTATTCCGCAGATGGAGTAACAGGCTCGGAGGTGTTTCAGTGGGCCGCATCCCTACCCCTAGGCGTGCGCATGAGTCAGAACGTGAATCTTCCAGATGGCAAGTATCGTGTGGAGATGTATGCCATGGCCAGCAGCACCAGCGGTCGTGACAACACGAGCAATGTCATCACTGACGGTAGCACAGAGTACGTCAGCCTGCATGTGGGGGACCAAAGTATAGGCATCCCTGCCTACAACCGAGAAGCCTTTGATGTCTTTGACTCTTACGTTTTTGAGTGCGTGGATGTGAGCAACGGTGTGCTGAGCCTCTCGCTCAACGAGGACAAGCCAGGTCCCAACTGGCTCGTAATGCAAATCAAGAGCCTCACCTATCTGGGACGGCCTAAATTGGGTGACGTGAACATGAGTGGTGTGACGGACATTGCCGACGTGACCGAACTAGTCAACATCATTCTGGGAAAGAGCACTGACAAGTACAAAACTGGCAACATCAACCAGCAAGGAACCATCGACATCGCAGATGTAACAGAATTGGTCAACATTATTCTGGGAAAGACTGTAACTCCACAACACGTGATGGTGAAGGGTGTATTGCATGCACTGCAAGACGGCAGCAACGCACTCATATACGACGAGGTGCTGGACGAGGAGACTGCCGACCCCGTTTCAAACTACGACATGCAGAATCGACTCACACAGATTGCAGTCAATGTGCCCATGAGCAATATTGCCAGTGTAAGCATCTACAGCAAAGACCATTCCCCCATTGCAGGAGGATTCCGTTACCTCAGTCGCAGGAACAGTTGTAGCACATCAGGAACAGAATTGACCTATGCTAGCAACAGCACTAGCGACGTGATCTGTGTCACTGACGGAAATGATGGAGTGTACACGGCCCAACTGCTTCCTGGCAATCTTACAGGAGGCATCACCGTAACCGTTCGAACTACCGACGGCAAATTCTATAGTCAGGATTTTTCTGACATCATCTCCTGTCAGGAGAACAACCTGACATTTACTCAGACCGTTGCCGAGAATCTTTGGATGACCACCATCCCAGGCACCACATACTTCAGTATGGTCAGCACGCCTGGTGCGCATGATGCTTGCACGAAGGGTGCTGCATTCGGAGTTTCAGCAGAATGTCAAGAATTGACTCTGCAGCAATTACTCGACGCTGGAGTCAGACAATTTGATATTCGTCCTGGATACTTCTATAACTCAACCATCACAGCAGATAATCTCTACATCTGGCACGGACAAATCAGCACTGGCGTACTTTATAAGGATGCTATCGCAACCCTTGTTGACTTTCTCAAGGCCCATCCATCAGAAGCCCTCTCTATCATTATGGTCAAGGAGAACAACAAGCCCACCATCAACATAGGATGGAGTGACCGTTCTGCCGAAATGTGGGCCGTAGTCAATGCCGTGCAAGAAGAGCACAAGGCATACATGAAGGTTCTGGATCACTCGTATTACACACTGGATGATTTCCGAGGCAAAATCTGTTACGTCAACCGTACTGGCACATCGGTTCCCTACACCACACAGATCAGCAACTGGCCTGATGACAAAGCAGTTACCGACTACAGCTGCATCGTCGGTCTTTGCAATGCCAACGTCCAAGACATCTACAGTGCCAGTGGTGCAACCAAGCAAGGCCACGTCAAGAGCATGCTCGACATGTCATCTGGCAACACCGACCACAAACACTTCTATTACAATTACTGCAGCAGTGCTGGCAGTCCCAAGACATTTGCAAAGTCCACCAACCCCGCCATCGCCACATACATCGATGGTTTGACCGGCCCTACCGGCTATATTCTTGCAGACTACATCGGCAGCAGTACAGTTGGTGGTGATGCCCTGCTTCGAGCTGTGGTGGAACAAAACTACAAATATGTATTCCAAGGACGATAACGCTTGACTCTGATGATGAGATTACGCAATCTAAAACTGATACGAAACAAAACCGAACTGGCAGCACTCCCCGAAGGTAAACTGCTGATAAACACGATAAATGCTTTCAGCTACAACAATGCGCTGAAGGATGCGGAGTTCCAGAAAGCATTGCTGCAGGGCGATGCACTGATCCCCGATGGAGCGAGCATCGTGAAGGCTATGCGCTGGTTAGGAGCAGAGCATGCACCCGAGGAAAGAATTGCAGGATGGGATCTCTTCTCCTTTGAAATGGGGAAGTTAAAGGGAAATGACGACTCGTCAATCGCTAATCGCTCATCGCTCACCGCTAATCGAAAATTGGTTTTCTTCATGGGTTCTTCGGAGCGGGTATTGGGCCTCATCCGCGAGAGAGCAGCGCGGGAGTACCCTGAATTGGAGGTAGTGACCTATTCCCCACCCTACAAACCAGTGTTCAGCGACGAGGACAACCGAGCCATCGTGGAGGCCATCAATACAGCGAACCCAGATCTACTCTGGATAGGCATGACGGCGCCCAAGCAGGAGAAGTGGGCCTATCAGCACTGGCGCGAACTGGACATCCACTGTCATTGTGGCACCATCGGAGCTGTGTTCGACTTCTATGCTGGCACCTACCAGCGTGCACCCCAATGGTGGCAAGATCATTCCCTGGAGTGGTGCTACCGCCTGTTGAAGGAGCCTCGCCGCATGTGGCGCCGCTACCTGATAGGCAACACGGAATTCCTATGGCATGTACTGAAGGAATGGATTAAAGGATAAAAACAACACAAATATATGATAAAAAGAATATTACTGGTATTGGTCACCGCAGTATTAGGTATTGGTGGCGTGAGAGGAGAAGGAACTTATCGATTGGAGCAAGTAACCTCTGTGGAAGCAGGTGGACTGTATGTTTTTGAGCAGGAAGAAAGGGTGATGACATCAAACTTGGATACAGACAAACTCAAAAGCACGTCTTCATATAACACAACAGGACTAACTGGGAAAGAGAACTATGTATGGACATTGGAAGGATCTGATAATAAGTTTTACATGAAAAGCACTTCTAAGCCGGATTTGCCATACCTAGAGAACAAGAAAGGGTCCTCTTCATCAACCTCTTCAAATCTCTCATTCAAGAAAGAACCAGGAACAGCATTGTGGAGTTTCAATTTTCAAACTGACAATACCGTCCTTATACAAAATGTGACAAACGACAATAGATACCTAGCGTACGGCTTTCAAGTAAAGACATATAAGGCCTACTTACCGACCGACATGACCTACCCCCATGCCATCAGGGTTTTCAAACTTGTGGAGGAGTTTACTGACGTGACACTGAACTCAGCTTGTCACGATGAGAACAACATGGTTTTCAGTACATTCTCTTCTAGTAAGCCTTTTGTCGTTCCCGAAAATTTGACCGTGGCAGAGGTTGGTGTCAATGGAGACCAGATACAAGTGTCGTGCTACAAGACCGGCGACGTCGTTCCTGCCAACACAGGAGTCATGGTGGCCAGCAGCACTGATGGTATTTACAGCATGGCCGTTACCAGTTCTCAAGGCCAATCCGTACTAGGAACAGCCAATTGCCTCCGTCCTAGCGGTGAAGGCATAACCGACGATCAAATGGCTGCAAAGGATCCTAATTGCACTTTTTATCGTCTGACCATGCACAATGGTACAGACATAGGTTTCTGGTGGGGTGCAGAAAATGGGGCAGCATTCAATCTTACAGCCAACAAAGCCTATCTAGCTATCCCAAATTCATCAGCCGCCAAGACTGAGGGCCTCTGGGCAGACATTGAAACTGGCATCAGCATACTAGAGAACAAACGGATGGATGCCGCAACATTCAACCTTTCTGGAGTCCGAACGAACGTACGAGGCATCGTGATCAAGAACGGCAAGAAATTCATCGCAAAATAAAAATCACCATGAAAAAGGCATATATCGAGCCACACTGCATCGAATATAACATAACCATGCAGAATAGCATTCTCAACCTGTCGGGAGGTGTCACCACTGGCAGCAAATTGGGAAACGCGTTCAACTCCAGCGATGAGTCCTACACTAAAGAAGAGAACCAGGAGAATATTTCCCTTTGGGACCTGTATTAAGGGAAGAAGGTGTTAAAATCGCGTTACAGAGTCCATATTTCGTAAAACGAGTTTGGAATAGTCCCTCATTTTTACTAACTTTGTGCCTCAAATCGTCCATCACGGGAAGATTTGGGGCATAAATATGCCCAGAAGTTCAAAGAAATAGATAAAAAACAAAATAACTATGATTAAAAAACTATTTAATTTTGCACTCCTCCTGTGCATGCTCGTACTCGGTGCCGGGAATGCCTGGGGAGAGGAAGTGATCGTAACAAAAACCACCAATGATCTAGTTACAGAAAATGATTGGACCATTTCTTCTGGTACAACAATCAACACTCTCGCAACAAACTTTGCCTTAGACGATGTCATAACAATTTCTACAACAGGTGAAGCAAACTGCGGCTCAATTTGGGGAACTACGACCTACGATTGGAGACTTTATCAGAATAAGAGTGGTGACGTTATTATAAAGGCAGCCGATGGATATGAACTTGTATCGGTTAAGTTAACATACAACATTTCCAATTCTGGAACTCTTATAGATGGTTCTACAACGGTTAAGAGCGGGACAGAAATCAGCGTTACTGGAACTGAGAAGAGATTAATAGTTGGGAACACTGAAAGTGCGACAAATGGCCAAGTTCGAATTACTCAATTTACTGTAACATATAAAGAAGGATCTGGAAACACCGAGGAATCTATTGCCAACACTCCAGAGACCGCTTATAGCACAACAGAGGCGATCGCTCTGATTGACGCCAATAGTGCACAGCTTGCAACCACCGAGGTTTATGTAAAGGGCACCATCAGTCAGGTGGATAGCTACAACGCGACATATGGTTCTATCACCTACTGGTTGGACGATAATGCATTTGAGATCTATGGAGGTCTTGGACTGAACGGTGCCAAATTCACAGCGAAGACAGACCTCGTAGTTGGTGATGAGGTGGTTGTCAAGGGTATCATAAAAAAATATAACACCACCTATGAGATGGACAAGAACAATGTCCTGATCAGTCGTAAGACTACTTCTACACAACAACCTGCCAACTTCACCATTGGCACCTACAAGAGTTACATGACCGTAGGTGATGACGCTGACACCTACACCGTATCCTACGATGGTGATGGCGAACTGAGCGTTAAGTCTTCTGACGAGGCTGTAGCCACCGTGGTTCTGAATGGCACTACTGTTACCGTTACTCCCATCAAGGCAGGCACCACCACCATTACCGTTTCTGCCTCTGAAACCGAGAAATACTTTGCAGCCGAGAAGAAATACACTCTGACCGTTACTGCACCCGCTGTGGCTGCAGAACTTCCATTTGTATTTGATGGAGGCAGGGCTGATGTCGCTTCAACACAGGGAATGAACCAAAATGGACTGGGAACAGATTACGGAAGTTCTCCCAAGTTGAAGTTCGATGGAACTGGTGACAATCTTGTAATCAACTATGCTAGTTCCGCCAAAATATTGGAATACTCTATCAAGGGCAATCCCGCAAGCGGAGATTGGGCTGGAACTTTCGACGTGCTGGAGTCGGCAGATGGCGCCGAATATAGCATTGTTGCAAGTTATACAACATTGTCAAAAACAGCAGTCTCAATGGAATACGAGCTTCTGGCGGCCTCACGATACGTTAAGTTCGTATTGAAGGAAAAGGATAATGGTAACGTAGCCCTGGGCTCAATTAAGATTTCTGACACTGTTGAGTTGGCTGATCCTGAATTATCATTCAGCAAGACCAGCTATACATTTACCATTGGTTCCGAGGACATGGCCGTCATAGCAACCTCCGCTGCAGGTTCTGAGGGCGCTATCACCTATGCTCTGACAGAGGGTGATGCAGATGCATTCCTGATTGACGAGAATACTGGCGACATCGTCTGTGAGACTGCTGGTACATACACCGTTACTGCTACCATCGCTGCAACTAGCGAATATAAGTCTGCAACGGCTACTGCTACTATTACCATCCGCGAAATTCCTGCTGACGTTAATACTGTAACCCTTGTTGCAGAAAAGGAAGGAAAGTTCTATGCTGCCAATAACACCATCGAGGGTTCTAACAAATACTTTGTTACAACCGAAGTCAATGCTGTAAACAATAAAGTCATCAATATCGACAAAACCACTGCAGAAACCTTGACATGGTATGTTACAATAAATGGAACAGAGGCAACTGTAACCAATCCCAATGGCGTATACCTGAGCCTTTCAAGCAGTTCAACCGCAGTTGTACTAAACGAGGAGGAAACAACATTATATACTGAGGATGGTATATTTTATGCCAAGGAAAATTCTCGTGCATTCGCGTATAACCCCCAGGCTCCCCGTATGGCCTCTTACAACGCTGGCACCACCTACCCTGCAGCAAAGGCTATGACCTTCGCTGATGGTTATGTACGCGAGATCACTCTGGGTGAGGATGAAACTGAGAAGATTGGTACTATCTGTCTGGACCGTACCATCGAGGCAGAGGACCTGGGTGGAGCTAAGTTCTACTCGATCGAAGGCAAGGTGATGGATGGCGATGACGTCGCTTATCTAACACTGGAGGAAGAGACCAATGGACTGATTGCAGGATATCCCTACATCTTCATCGCTACTGGCAACGTCGTTGCTGCATACACTGGCGATGTAGAAGCAGCTACTGCAGAGAGCAACAACGGTCTAGTTGGTTCGCTCGATGGTTGCAACGTAGAACAAGACAAGTACTTGATCAGCGGAAACAAACTCGTGAAGTGCGGAACCGATTGTAAGATTGGTGCAAACCGTGCCTATGTAGACATGACCAAAGTTCCCGAGGTGAAGGCAAGCGAGGTCAAAGGCCTTATCCTCGGCACCAACGGTCTCGTTGATGGCATCCAGAGCATGAGCGCTGCTGGTAACAACAATGTCATCTACAACCTAGCTGGCCAGCGCATGAGCAAGGTCCAGAAGGGTCTGTACATCGTGAACGGTAAGAAGGTGGTGAAGTAATCGCCTGCATGTGGAACATTTAATGAAGAAAACAATGAAGAAGATTTATATTGCACCCAATACCGAGATCACCGAAACTGCTATCTCCTGCATCATCTGCACCAGCCTGGAAGTAGACAATGGCGAGCACAATGGCATCGAAGGTGATGTAAACGCCGACAAGGACTGGAACATCTGGAGCGAGGAGGAATAATTCCTTCGTCTCTGTCAATGATACAGCGCCCCTGACCATGATGGTTGGGGGCGCTGCTATTTATGGATGATTGAGGTGGAAAAAGAGTAGTCTTTCCGGGCTGTACACCTAGGTGTACGAGGCCAAAACCTCGGCCTTTCGAGGCAAGACGACTAAGGTTTTGGGGTCAGACATATACTCTTTTGGGCAGGCATGATGTAAGAAAAGCGGGAAGGAGGCAAATTCCCCGAAACTTTTCGATTCTGTGACGATTCTATTTGCAGATCCAACGAATTTTGCTGTTTACTCTTCACTCTTCACTTTTGGCACTTAGATAACTGAATACTAATAGTTTACAAGGTGAAGAGTTGCTTTTCACCTTTCACCACCCTTCACCCATCCTTCACCTCTACGTTTTTAGATGCGTGAAAAGGTGAAAGGCAGTGAAGGCTGGTGAAGAGTTACGATAAACTCTTCACCTACTTAATAAGTTGCAACATAGCACTTTACAACACATTGGTGAAGAGTGAAGAGTAAACGGCAAAATTCTTTTCACCTAAGTTGACGCAGAATCTGCGTTTCTTTTGCCTCATAGCGAAAACCAGACAAGAGGAACCGGATTGCAGAAAAATCTTAGCCTAACGCTACATTTTGAAACTTCTATGCACGATTCTCAAGATAAAATGTTACCTTTGTACGTTTTTGTGGCCAAATCTTCTCTTTATTTAAAGAGAAAAGGCCCTCAACAGAGAAATAAAAGAAATACTACATACATGAAACATATCTTGCAAAGCTTGCTCCTCACCCTGTCCTTCCTCCTAGTTGGTGTTGGGAATGTTTGGGGGGAAACGTATGCCATTACCTTTAAGACCAGTAGCTCAGATGGTAATACCACCATTGCCGCCAATGCCAATCCTGACAACGTTATATCAAGTGGAAAAGAATATGTGTCAGGATTTACATCAAATTGTAGCAAAGCGTACTATGCTTGTATAGGAGGAATCAAACTTGGCTCTTCCTCTGCAAATGGAACAGTAGAATTTAAACTTGCAGATATATGTCAGAGAAACATTAAAAGCATTACCCTTGTATCGGGCAAATATAACGAAGATAATAATACAAGACTCGAATTACAAGCAGACACAAAAACTTTATCGTCCTCAATCGTACCAGGAACAGAGTATATACATACATTTGAAAGCCCCACGTCTTTCTCTACCATAAACATAAAAACGACTGAAAAGAGAGCATACATTTCACAAATCATCATTACAACAGAAGATATTCAAGAAACACCAGAAGAGGACATTTTGAGTGAATATGCCCTATTCTCTGGAGAATTGACAGAAGGAGACTATGTCATTGTCGATAATGGGATCGTCATGAAGAATGCTATTAGCTCCGACCGCCTTAGCTTTGCAAGCGTAACCATATCACAAGATAAAAAAATTACGAATCCTGACGAAAGCATTGTTTGGCATATATCCCAGCACACTTCTCAAGAAACAAATCCAGACTGGAAAATCTATAATGCAGCTATTAACAAATATGCAGCAGGAACAGGTTCTGCTAGCAAGGCAACATTAGAATCTGATGGTACTTTGGACAAATCCTTATGGGCTGTAAGTGGAAATGGCACATATAACTTCACGAATCGCCTGAACACGACAAAAGGTGTAAATGCGACATTACGGTATAACTCTGGATATGGTTTCGCATGCTATTCTACCGCAACTGGTCATGCACTACAACTTTACAAAAAAATAGAAACAGAAGAAATGTATACTATAACTGTAACATCTACTTCTGGAGGTATAGCGTCAAGTAATCCCAGGAAAGCAAGTGCAGGCACAACTATTCAGCTTTCAGCCGCTGCTAACACTAATTACAATTTCACAAGTTGGACTGTAGTTGACATAGATGGAAACGCCATACAAACCATTCCTGGCATAGGAAATACATGTTCCTTCACAATGCCTGCATCAAACGTGACTGTAAATGCGATATTTACCCCAAAAGATGCGCACAATGTCATTTGGAGTGTTAACAAAGTACAAACTGCCACTTCTTGTGCCGAAGGAGGAACAATTAATTTTGGTCGCCCTGCTTTCAACATACCAGACGGGTACGAATTCATGGGGTGGGTTGCCGAGGACTTTGAGGGTACGAGAAATACAGCTCCCACGTATACGACATCTGCCACCATGGGCAAAAGCGACGTAACATTTTATGCAGTATTTGCTCGCAAGAATTTCGATGGAATAGAAACTATTTTTGATGCATCTAAGGCTGAAACAAATCAAAATTTATCTTGGACACAAGATGGCGTCACTCTAAAGCTTTCTGCCGGACAATTATACACATCTGGAACGCCAAAGACATTTACTGTAACAAAAGGGCAAAGCAATTATTTCTCTATTACATCTGCCAGCTATGACCTAAACACTATTACAGCAGAAGTCTCTGGTACGAACTATGTCATAGGAAGTGTTTCCAATGGAAATCTCACAACAGACGGGACAACTCAAATTATCACCACGCAAAACAACATTAGAGAAATTAAAGGCTACGCAACAAGCAGCAACCAGATTCGTTTGAAAACAATAAATGTAATAGCCGGAACTATAAGTTATTCTGACTATTGCACCTACGTAAACACCTCTATTAGATTCCCCTCCTTTAGCTATAATCCCAAGAGTGTAGAAACCACCTTGGGTGAACCATTCACACAACCTGAACTAACAAACAATTCAGACGGAGAAGTCTCCTACTCTAGTAGTAACAATGATGTTGCCACCGTTGACAACGAGGGAAACGTGACAATTTTGGCAGCTGGAACAGCCATTATAACTGCATCGGTTTCAGAAACAAGCGACTATCATTCTGCAACAGCATCATACTCATTAATTATCAACAAAAAGAACGCAACATTATTATTCCCGAGGAGTGAGTACACTGTTGACATCAATGCAGACTTTCAAGAACCGGAATTGACAAGGCTTCCCACTGATGCCAACGTCACATATTCTAGCAGTAATGAAAACGTAGCAACGGTTAACGAAAATACTGGTGGGATAACCCTAAAAGCAGAGGGAACAACTATCATTACCGCAATGTTTGCAGGAAATGAAACATACGAAGGAGCAACTGCATCTTATTCTCTAACTATTATCGACAACTCGGTAAAACTATACGTATTTGAGAGAGTAACAGACGTGAGACAATTAATGGATGGTGGTGATTACGTTATTACTAATCGAGGTGGAACAAGAGCACTAGGAATCTCTGGGGGAAATAACAGAGAATCTGTACCAGTTGATGCCTTTGATAATACAAATAACACCGTAAATAGTATCATTGTCCGTTCCGATAGGATTGCCAGTGGAACCTCAACAAAAGACGACAATCATATAGCAATCATCAATGTCGTTTACAACTATGAGAATAATAATCAAAGATGGTGCTTCTACGATGAACCTTATCAAGGATACTTGTATGCAGACAAAGCTGGTAAGAATTCCATCGGCATCACAAGTAATTACGATGATGACATATGGGCAACAATCTCTATTTCTGGTAATGAGGCATCCGTAATCTTTGAAACAGATGTTACTACCAACAAAAACTTCCGGTACAACACTCAAAGTGAAATATTCTCTTGCTATGTAAGTGGGCAACAAGGTATCGCTCTCTTCAAGAAAACCGAGCAAACATTGAGATCCATCACCCTCTGGGACACCTCTGACAAGCGTGACGCGAAATACGAGCGAAATAAGGTGGAGCACTACGATGAAATCCATTACGTGCGCGAATTTAAGAATGACAACTGGCAAGCTCTGTATGTGCCATTCAGCATGAAAGTGGAAGAATTGGGGACAGAGTACAAGATTGCAGCATTGAACAACATGCACCAGTATGATGATGATGGAGATGGTGTGCTGGACGACAAACTGGCAATGGAGGTGGATGTTCTGAAATCGGGAACGCTGAAGCCCAACCATCCCTACCTGATAAGGTACACAGGAAATACTGGCAACCAGACCATTACCGTGAAGGACGCAGACTTGTTCCCCGCAGAAGATACACAAATAGACTGTGCTAGCATGAATCGCAAATACACCTTCACTGGCAATTATGCCGAGCTGTCTGAACTAATGAAACGTGGAGCATACTTTATGAGTGGTGGTGGGCTTCGCTCTGGAGCCAATGACACGGACAAGCTTTCTTGCTATCGTTGGTACATGACCATGTCAGACCTCGATGACCAGATACTGCATCTCGGTGATATGCCTGCCGAGATCAAAATCTTCGTCAATGGTGTGTGGGACGAGACATCCATTGCATCGCCAGATGCCAACAACACGAATGACACATGGATAGACCTGTGTGGAGTACACCACACAGGAAAGCCTCGCCCTGGCATCTACTTGCATAACGGACGAAAAGTGATAGTGAGATGAAACAGAAACAATATATCTGTCCAACAACGGATATAACATACATAGAATGCACCCAGGGAATGGCTGACCTGATCATTGTGAGCGGAAGCGGTAGCCCTGACGTGAAGGAAGAACAGATCTGGAATGAAATTGACGAAGACCATGAAGATGATTGGAATATATGGAAATAAGATAAGATTATACCTCTTGCTGCTAGGGATGGTAATGTCTGTCCTAACTACTTACGCACAAACACCAGCTGGAGCTGGAAGTGAAGCAGACCCTTACCAAATAGCCACTGCTAATGACCTAAAGTGGTTTGCAGACGAAGTTAACAGCACAACTGACAAAGCAGGACTGTGTGCCAAGCTGATGAATGACATTGACCTAAGCAGTGTTTGCAGTGAGACCCTGGGGAACTGGATACCTATTGGAGATTGTGGAGTGAAGAAAGGGGCAATATACAGAAAGGGCACCTCCGGCTGGAAAGGAACCTTTTATGGAGACGGCCACACTATCAGCAATTTGTACGTTCATTACAACAGCGATGGTAGTGGTCTTGTAGGTCTATTTGGATGCGTGATGGGAGGCACAGTAAAAGATCTAACGATGAGCGCAATTTCTATTGGAGGATATCAAGGAAACGGAGGTATCATAGGATATCTAGAAAATGGCTCTATTTCTAATTGTTCTGTTACATCATTTTCCGTTACTAAATTCGATTTCACAGGAAGCGATGTTGGAACGATTGTTGGCACGATGATAGATGGTGTAATTGATCATTGTACCAACTATGCTGATTTTACTACCGATTATAGCACGACAGGAGGTATTGTCGGCTCTGCAAAAGGTAATTCTACAATACAATATTGTGAAAATCACGGAAATATTAGCAGCAATGCCAACACACAAACTGGAGGGATTATTGCATATGGACAAACAAGTAATAGTACATCTATCAACATCTATCGCTGTGCTAATTTCGGAAATATTAATGCAGGAGACAACACTGGTGGAATTGCAGGGATATACTATGGAGGATGGATAAGCGAATGTTCAAATCACGGAAACATAACAGGATACGGATCCTTCCCTGGTGCAGCAGGTATAACAAGCCGAGCTGGCAAAATCCGAAATTGTTATAACACAGGTGATATAGCTCTTTCTCGCTCAGGAAGAGCTGGAGGATTACAATCCTACGGCTCTGGTGATGTGGAGGACTGTCATGACTACGGTATGATTCTTGACAGAGTTCCCGTTCCATATGCCCCTGGCTACGCTAATGTATATGTGCTTCATGATGATGCAAACTATAGTCGTACCGCAGAAGAATTTGCAAACGGAACTGTTCTAAATCTGCTAGAAAACGGACTTAATGGTGAAGGAGGTTCTGGTCCTGGCATCTGGAAGCAAGGTCCACTCTACCCCATGCTTTCCTGGGAGAAGATCAAAGTGGACCTGACCGAAGGTGAAGACTGGGAGCACAATAAGGAAGAAGAGGTGGACGAACTCAATTACTCTCGTACCTTTAATAGCAACAACTGGCAGGCCCTCTACGTTCCCTTCCCTATCAGCAGAGAGGAACTCAGCGACGAGTTTGACCTCGCCAAAATAAACACCATGCATCAAAAGGATGAGAATGGCGACGGAGTACTGGACAAGATGGAGCTGGAGATTAGCAGAATTAAGAGTGGAACACTGAAGCCCAATCATCCCTATCTGATTCGCTACAAGGGAGAGACACCCAAAACTGTAACCATTAAGGCAGAGAACGTCACACTATCAAAAGCAGAAGAGAACACCATCACCTGTTGGTCTATGGCATATACCTATGACTTCACAGGTACATACCATAAGATAGATGGACTTCGAACCAAGAACTACTTCTTTATGAGTGGAGGAACTCTGAAGAATGCTGCAAATGATGAGGCCATGCTCTCACCCTTCCGCTGGTACATGACAATCACCGATCGCGATAGCCAACTGCTGGTGGATGCTGATAGCAACGTCAAAATAGAAATCTGGGACCGCGATGAAACAGGACTGGTGAATCTCAGCACTCTTGCCGACGAGACCGCAACATGGGACTTGACAGGGCGAAGAGCCAAGGGAACCACTCTTCCTCACATATACATTCAAAAAGGAAAGAAAATCTTGGCACGATGAAAAAGACATATTCTACACCAGAGTGCCATTGGGCCGACATGCATTTGGAAAATTCTATCCTAACCATAAGTGAGGACTATATCTTCATTCCTGTAGATCCGGGGAATAATGAAGGTGATCCTGACGTTAAATCTGACAATGACGTCCTTCACAACATCTGGGACGAAGAGTGGTAATGTCTGGGATTAGCGATTAGAGAGTAACGATAAAATCTCCCCCACAGGCCGCTGAGCTTGTGGGGGATTATTGTATTATCGCGTTCCGTCGTACTGTATCTCCTGCGTAGGGAGGATGTGGGGACTGACGATGGTGGGAGGCTGGAGGGCTAGGCCTGACTTGTCGTGACGGAGAGGAGCGGGAATGAGAATCTCGCGTGTCTCGCCGGGGAGGAGGGCACGGAGAGTGGTGGCGGATTGCTTGTTGCCAATGGCGAAATAAGCATCACGATAGAGAGGGGCCGTGCCGGTGTTGGTGATCAGGAGACGAGTGGCATGACGAGAGGTGTGGCACTGGAGGACACGGAAATGATAACCCACTGCCATGCTGGCCTGAGAGAAACGGGCAGGTGTGCCATGAGGACCCGATGGGGCATCGTTGGCTATCATGAAGGTGAGATGGTACTTGGCAGACTGCTCCTCCCACGTGTGACCGTACATACCCTCGGGATTGAGGAACTGGCGCTGGTCGGATGCCTTGTAGTAACTGATCTCGCCACCACAGAAACCCGTTTTCCAACGTTCATTCTTATCAATCAAGCGCCAGAGGCTCTCGTTGTATCCTGAACCAGAAGCAATCTCGTGCCCCTGGTGCATAAAGGAGTCGTCGAAGAGGCCAAAGCGAAGGGCCATCAGTTCGGGATCCTCGACCACAGGACTGTAGCGCACCTCGCCGGCATCGATGCTGGGTCCCCAGGGGAGGTCGCCCATCACGCGTGAGAGATGCAGGAAGAACTGACGCTGGAATTCCTTGCTGGCAAAGTTGTGTCCCAGACGAAGGTCGGTACCAAAGATGTGATACTCGGACCAATGGCCAAAGCCTACCTCGAGGAAAGCGAGGCGAGGATCGTGGGCATAACGCGCTGCAAAATCGGTGTAGAACTGCAGGGTGAACTGCTGCAAGGCTTGATTGCTCCAGTCGGCATAGAATGTGGGGCCATCACCTGGCGTGTCGTTGAAGGTCTCGTGGTAGTCGGGGCGGTCCTTGATGAACTGAGGGACGGCCGTGGCTCCGCGTGTGACACCATCGACATCGCGGCTGCTGGGATACTCGTACCGGAAACGTGCAATGAGTTGATGACCACGGCTGGCTACATCGTCGAGGATGCGGTCAAACCACGACCAGTCGTACTGCACCGTGCCATCCTCGCTGCATCCCGTGACCACTTTGCAGGGCAGACAATAGGAGAACTCGAGCTGGATGGCTGGAGTGTACTCGGGACGTGCTTGGGCGAGATGGGGCCAGAGGACGAGGCCTGTCATGGGTTGGACATGGGTGACGGTGGATTGTATGTCGACAGGGGTCCACTTGGGAGTGGCGCTACACAAGGTGGCGCAGAAGGCGAGAAGAATGGCAAGCATTTTTCGGCTCGGGATTAGGGGTTAGGGATTAGGGATTAGAGAAAAGGAAAGGGGCCAATGCTGGTCCCTTTCCTTATTGTTTGATAACGAAATTGTTACTTGATTACCTTGTGACCATTCTGGATGTAGATGCCACGCTGAGCCTTCTGGATGCGGCGACCGAGGAGGTCGTAGATAGCAGACTGCTGAGCGGTGTGGATAGCGTCGATGCCATCGTAACCAGCCTTATCCATGAAGGTGATGTGAACTACGTAGATCTTGCCCTCGTTCTCGAAGTAGATGTCGGTAGAGATCTTCCAGCCCTCCTCCATCTCAGAGGTGAGGTTGCTGTAGACGTACATAGCATCGCTGTTGTCGAATACGAGACCAAATGCACCATCGTCCTCAGATACATCGCCCTGGAGGTTGAAGGTGAGACCAGTTGAGGGAGGAACTGCTGCGCCAGAAGCACCATGCAGATAGTTGCCATTCATCAGGTCGTCTACAGAGAGGCCGAGAGCCTCGGCTACGGGAGTGAGGTCGAAGTCAACATCGGCACCAGCAACGGTAACGGGAACTACGATAGTAGCCTCGCCCACGATCTC
Organism: Bacteroidaceae bacterium; assembly: GCA_045600505.1. Taxonomy (GTDB): domain Bacteria; phylum Bacteroidota; class Bacteroidia; order Bacteroidales; family Bacteroidaceae; genus Physcousia. The sequence goes on along the minus strand of JAZRYA010000050.1, from coordinate 19,278 downwards.
CTGATCGGCGATAGACTCGACAATCTTGCAAGTGAGGTTGATGGTGATCATCTTCTCTGTCTCGGGATTGAGCAGGAAGAACTTACCCGTCCAGTTGTTGCCCACTACACCCTCACCGGGCATCTGGATGGTCTTGAAGCCAATGCCATCGGTAACGCCGGTGGTACCTGCCTGACAGGTGATACCCCAGGGTGAATTCTGGTTCCAGTTGGTCTTATAACCATTAGCATCGAGCCAGAAACCAGGCTTCTCGCCCATGGTGTACTCATCGGTGTAGGGCATAGCGCCATCGCCGAGAGTTGCAGGATCGAGCAGAGCATAGAGAGTGGGAGAATCGGTACCTATGAGTTTGCCGAGCTCCTCGGAAGTGAGGCTTACCACCTTCTCGGACCATGCATAACCGTCATTGGCAGCCTGCTGGATGACGAAGCTGCGGTTAGCCACGCTTTCCCAGCGAGTCCAATCGTCAGACTCAACCTTCTCTACAATATCAATACATACGTGTACGCGCACATACTTGGTGCCGCTTACCAGGAAGAGGTCGGTAACAGCAGAGTCACCTACCTGGTAGTCGCCAGGATACTGACCCATGTTGAGCACAGAGTAGTCGCCACTCTGGGCGGGCTCGATGAAGAAGTATGAACCATCAGCACCAGCGCCCCAACCGCAGACGTAACCAGCCTTGCTGAACCACCAACCACCATTGTTGGCCGTGGTCTGAGACGAGAAGCCACCATTGGCAGCGAGAGCCTTGAGGCTAAGAGAAGCCACGTCGCAACCCAGTGCCTCGGCAGCAGCCTCGACGTCGAGAGCCACGCTGATGGGCGTAAAGTCTGTAGCGGGATACATCTCCTTGTGCAGATCGATGACAGCCACCTCGGTCATGTCCTCGAAACCATTGTATGGAGGATCGACGATATTCATGGTGTACTTGATGACATAAGCCTTGTCGCCCCACATGATGTGGAGACGAGTGTAGTAGGCATCGCCGGTGTGAAGGGTGCCAGGATACTGACCTACCACGAAGGTAACGCTGTCAGACTCGGCATCGTAAGCCATGTCGTGGATGAAGTAGATGCTGTTGCCACCATAGGGAGCAGCTACAAGTTCGTCGAGGGGGTCACCTGCTGCGCCATCGAAATTGAGCACGCCCTGGATCAGCCAACCGTCGGTGACGGTGAGGGGCTGCAGATAGTCGCCCACACAACTGATAGAGTCGACACCAGTGACATAGACCTGAGAGGTGAATACCTGGGCCAGATCACTCTTGCTGACACCCAGCTTCTCGGCCATGTCGGCTGCAGAAACAGAAACAGGGCTGGTCTCGTAACCATTGGTGCTGTAGCGCTCGCTGCTGCACTCGGTGCCACCTACTACATTGATAGCAGCGAGGCTGGTTACGGTCTCGGGAACCTGAATCAGACTGCTGGGATCTACGACAAACGAAATAGCGGTCTTGACGATAGCAGCCTTGCCACCTGCCACAAATGCCCAGTAGGCATTGTATGCCATGTTCTCGACATAATTGTCAGCGATGGTGCCGATGTAGTCGATAATGCCTGACTCGGGCTCATTGATCTTGACACAAACCATGTAGGCCGATGAGCCCCAACCTGCAGGAGCACCGATAGCATTGCGCCAACCGTCAGTATTATTGGTACTAGCAGCCAGAGTGAAGGGATCTACGATGTACTGAGCAGCCTCGGTGATAGACCCGATACCCAGAGCCTCACAAACAGCAGCCACATCAAACTGGGCCTGGTCGCCGCTATAGGCAGTCTTCTCAATAACCTCGACAGGAATCGTCTGGGTAGCCACTACATTGACAGCTTCCTCACCAATCATGATGACAGTAGGATCGGCTACAAAATAGAGGTCGATGTTGACAATGTAGGCCTTCTCGCCAGCGATGAACACCCACTTGGCAGTGTAGTTGGTGCCGGCAGCGTGAGTGTTGTCGATAGCACCGATGTAGTCGATGATACCCTTCTCGGGCTCGTTGATCTTGACACAAACCATGCCCTCGCCTGAACCCCAGGTGGCCAGGTCGCCATTGGCGTCGCGCCAACCATCGCTGGTGTTCTCGACAGCTTCGCCAGTAGTTACATTGAGCATGAAGGGCTGAGCCTCGGTAATAGACTCGATGCTGAGAGCCTCGCAAACGGCATCAACATCAAATGAATAAATGTCACCTGCATAGCCAGTAGCTGCGGCTGTGGGGACAGAAATTGTCTGCTGCCCTACCACGGGAACGGCTGCACCAGCCAGGGTAACACTCTCCTGTGCCGACACGTGGACACCCATCAGGGCCAACACGGCTACGCACAAGACACGGAAAACAGAAGTAAAGTTTCTCATGTGTTAATGTTTAAAGTTAGTAGTAATTTTTAATTATTTATCGCAAATGTAACGTTTCTCTCACACTATACCAAAGAAAATGGTAGTTTTTGACGTTTTAAATCCTTTTTTTGGTCCGAAATGCCCCGTTTTCCGCCTTTTTCGAAAGAAAGAACCTAAAAAAAGGTAGAATATTTTGAACAAAAACGGAATAAGTGTATATTTGCGATTAATAAGACCAAGAATTAACACATGAAACGCCTTTTACTCTTATTTTTGCTGCTTCCCATGCTGGCACAGGCACAGGAGGAGCGCAAGGTGCTGTACATGACTGTGACACGCACCGTGGGTGGTGCATTGAGCGTGCCCCTGAGTGAGGACGAGGGTTGGAAAGGCCCCGTCTATGATATGGAAAACGAGACGCTGACCCTCAACAACGTGTCGGTGCTGAAGAAGCGCATCCGCGAAATCCGCTTCGACGTGCGCACCGAGACCTACGATGCCATCGACTCCCCCACCCTGCCCGAGGAGAACCAGGTGGCTCACGACCTGAGTGGCCGCGTGGTGGACGTGCGACAGATGCACCGTGGCATATATATAATAGGTAATAAGAAATACATCAAACGATGAAGATGCTGCGTACACTGATGGGCCTGGTGCTGACGGGTTTTGCACTGCAGGCTACAGCCCAGGATTCGCTCTGGGTGAAATACGATGACCGATTCAAGGAGAATCGTTTCCTCATGGACATCTCTCAGTTTGATTCTGTCGAGTTTCGTGCTCGCGGCACCAATCCTACCCCCGTGCTGCGCAGATACAGCACCTCATTTGAGCAGGGCTATGCCGACTATCGTCTCACGGGTGTGACAGATGGCAAGAGCAGTCTGGTCATCGGCGACCCAGGACTCATCCTGTGGAAACCTACCACCAGCGATGCCAACTACAACAATGACTACACAGTGGACACCAATCGCTGGTGCTTCAAGCACAGCAAGGAAAGCGACCACTTTGTGGTGTTCTGGGACAAGACCTTTGGGGATATCAGTTCCACAGGTCGTGTCACTGGCAGCGTGAGCAGACTGACCGTGGACATCAACGACCTGCTGAACAAGGCCGAGAAATTCTACAAGACCAACGTGGAAACCCTGAAGATGTGTGTGACAGGTGACGGCAAGTCGCAGTTGGACAAGTACAAGATCCTGATCTACCTCATCGACATGACCGACTGGCTAGCCACAGGTTCGGGTTCGGACAACAAGATAGGCACTCTCTGGGTGAGTCCCAGCACCTGTCAACCCGTTGGCAGCACCATCGCTCATGAGATCGGTCACTCGTTCCAGTACCAGACCTATTGCGACAATCTGCTCAAGGGCAAGAAGAACGATATGCGCTCGGGCTTCCGCTATGGTTATCCCAACAGCAATGGCGGTTGTGGATTCTGGGAGCAGTGTGCCCAGTGGCAGGCTCATCAGGACTATCCCAATGAGGCCATTGGCAGTTACCACTTCCAGGTATGGCTCGACAATTGTCATCGTCACTTCGAGCACGAGTGGATGCGCTATGCCAGCTACTGGCTGCAATACTACTGGACCGAGAAGAATGGCATCACCGCTCTGGGCCGCATCTGGAACGAAAGTGCCTATCCCGAGGATGCCTCCCAGGCCTATATGCGTCTGATGTGCAACAACGACTACGAGGAACTGCGTCGCCAGTACTTCGAATATGCCCAGAAGACGGTGACCTTTGACTACAATGCCATCCGTTCGACTGTGGGCTCTGCTTTCAACAACTACAACACAAAGTTCTACGACGCTGGCGACGGATGGAAACAGATTGCCTACAAGCAATGCCCCCAACCCACTGGTTTCAACGTCATCCCCCTCGGCACCACCACGGCCGGCAAGGAGGTAAGCGTGACCCTGCGTGCCCTACCTAGCGGCAGCGATCTGGCTAGCGGTGACCCTGGAACTATGGTTGATGGCGACGGTAAAACCGTGGGCTCTGCCACAACCTACAACAAGACAGCCATTGCTGGCCACGAGGCCCTGGCTATGGGTTTTGTTGCGCTGACCTGGAATGGCGAGCGCATCTACAGCGACATGACTCTGGCTCAGGTGGGCACTGATGCCACAGCTTCCTTCACCATCCCTGCTAACTGCCGCAAGGCGTGGCTCGTCGTGCAGGGCTGCCCTGACAAGTACTACCAGTGCCCCTGGGACGACAAAGAGGAAACCGACAATCAACTGCCGTATAGGTTGAAAATTGAAGGTTAGAAGGTTAGTGGTTAGTGGTTGAGGGATGCTGACTTTACTGATCGCACTGCTGGGAATGAGTATGTCGCTACCAGAAGGCGGTGACTCGATTCCCGAGGAACGAGACCATTGGCTGCGTGTTCACCACACCAGTCAGGGGGCAGAGTGGGTATCGCCCATACGGGTCGATGGGACCACATTCTTCGACATGAAGGATGATACATGGAGGGCACACTTCACCACCAAGGAAGGCACCGAGATCATCGTTCCTTGGCAGACAACCGACGTGGACAGTCTGGACGTGGCCGAGGGACTCCTCGATGAAGAGAAAGGGCACAACCCCTACCGCACCTTTGCCATGCACATCAGCACGGTGGCACAGACTCCCGTCACCACACGCGAGGAATGGATACCCTGCCACATCACCATCGACGGACGTGGCGAATACTCCAACTACAGCGGGACGGGACGCATCCGTGGCCGAGGCAACTCCAGCTGGTCGTGGTACGACAAGAAGCCCTACAAGTTCAAGCTCGACAGCAAGTCGAAACTGCTGGGGCTGGGCAAAGCCAAGGACTGGAACCTGCTGGCCAACTACCGCGACGTGACGGACATCATGAACACACTGGCCTTTGAGACAGCACGTTACATGGGCATGCCCCACACCTTGCACACCCGCTACCTCGAGGTCTTCCTCAATGGAGAATACATTGGACTCTACCAGATGACGGAGAAAATCGAGGTGGATGACAACCGACTGAACATAGACCGAGAGCGAGGCGTACTCCTCACCCTCGATGCAGATGACGGTCCCTCACTCAGTCCCTCGGATGGCGACAATTTCTGGACCTCGGTCTATCGGCTCCCCATGGCCGTGAAATATCCAGAGGACCCCTCGGCCGAGCAACTCCAGCAAATCAAGTCTGATTTTGCTATGCTCGAGGACGCCATCAAGCGACACGACTACACCCTGGCCGACAGTTTGATGGACATGCACTCGTTCATCGGCCTGATGCAACTGCACGAGTACCTCTACAATGTGGAGATCGACGCTCCACGCAGCATCTATCTCTATCGCGATGCCGATGGCAAATACACCTGGGGGCCCGTGTGGGACTGGGACGCTGGCTTCGATTTCGACTGGAGCAACATGCGCACCGGGCACGACTTCTTTGCCAATTACCGCGAACTCATCTATGGCACAGATCCTGTCAATAATGTGGGCGCCAACTATCGTGTGAGTGGTCTCTGGACCGACCTTTTCGCAAACAGTCAGTTTGTCACCCGCTACCAGCAGCAGTGGGCCGACTTCAAAGATTCGCTCTACCTCGCTCCCTGGCAACAGGTGGAAAAGTATGTTGCTGAACTACGGCACGGGCCCTATGACCGAGAGCTCACCCGATGGCCCATCTCTGGCAAGTATGCCAACAGCGAGATACACTACATGCGTCAGTGGTTGCAAAACCGTCTGCGCTACCTCAATGAAGTAATCGCCAACTACCCTCCCGGCAACGACGATGTGGTGGGCGACCACACCGTGGTCAAGACGCTAAACCAGAGCACCACCTGCTACGCATCCATCGGATATGACCAATGGGGCGACATACGCATCGACCAGTCCCAGGTCACCCAACTGCTAGGTGGAACTCCCACCTCACTAGTTCCCCTCAATGCCGATGGTAGCGAGGGCAGCAACACCGCAGCCGGCACCTACGGAGCCTGGTTCTCCAGTGACGGCAACACCGCCCAGTGGGCTGCAGGCCACGTGTTTATCGAGAGTGACAACCTCTGGACATGGAACTACGGTTGTCATCCCAGCAACTGCCGTTCTGGTCATCGCCACACCATCACCATGCAATACCGTCGTGGCTCCAAGGCCGTCAACATCAGCGTGAACTTCACGATTGAGTAATTCTATACAGAATACAACAAGGGCTCCCGATTGGGGAGCCCTTGTTGTATGTATATGATGTCCGGATTAACGGAAGATCTTGTAGGTCTTGCCAGCGATGCGGAGAATGTTGACACCGGACTGGAGACGTGACTGTCGACGGCCCTGAAGGTCGTAGATGAAGGCATCGGTGAGGTCACCCGAGAGGATGCGATCGATGGCAGTCACCACGTCGCTGAGGTAAGCATAGTCGCGAGTCATGATCTTGACAGCACGGTCGATGACAGCCTGCTCGCCACTCTTCATGGCAGTCTCACCCATCTCGATGTCGTAGGCCAGGATATCCTGGTCCTCGCTGCTCAGGGTGACGTCGGTGCGAGCAAGCAGGGCACGCAGGGCATCGAGCAGAGCTGACAGTTCGGTCTTGTCGATGTCGCGCCAGGTGTCCTCGAACTCGGCAATGGCCTGCTGCAAGGCCTCAGAAGCCTCGTCGACAGTCTTCTGACTAACGGACTTGTTGTCGAGCACGGCTTTGGCGGTGGCCAGAGCGGACTTCAGCGCATCGTAAGCGTCCTGAGGATAGGTGCCGGGACCCTCGCCAACGAGTTTGGCGCACTGGTCAATCAACTTCTGAGTAGAGGTGACGTCATCCTTGAGGGCGCTGTAGTCGACAACCACCTTGGCATCGGCCAGGTCGGTGGCAGCTGACTTCAAATCACTGGTAGCAGCATCCACCTCGGCCTGGGTCTTGGTGATATCACCATAGACGGCCTTGGCATCGGCGACGGCTTGGTTGTAGGCATCGATAGCCTCCTGACTGTACTGACCGTTGCAATCGCCAGCCACCAGGGTGGCAGCGGTCTTCTCGGCAGCGGCAATGGCAGCGGTGAGGGCAGCACGGTCTACCTGATTGGCACCGGCGAGGAAGGCCTCACGAGCCTGGGCAAGTGCCTGGATAGCGGTCTCGGCATTGCTAGCTTTTTCAGCCGACTGGATGGCCTGGTTGTAGGCATCCACTACAGCCTGGGTGTACTGACCCTTGTCCACGCCGATGACAGCAGCCTCGACCTCGGTCTTGGCGGCAGCAATCTGGATGGCAAGGTACTCGCTTGCGCGGTTGGTGGTATTGGCACGCGACTTATAGGTGGCGATAGTGGCCTCGAGGTCGGCAGCCATCTGATCGAGCACCTCTTGTGAAGCGGCCTTCTTGGCCTGGGCCTGAGCATCGGCAATCACCTGGGCATACTCGGCAATCACGTCGGCAAAGTACTCTCCTATCTGGTATCCCTCCTTCATGCTGTCAGCATACTGCTGTGCCTTCTCGAGGGCAGCCTGGAAGAGGGTACGGTCGAGGTCTTGATAGGTTTGGATGAGCCAGTATGAATTCTGGGTGGCAGACTTGTCGCTGTAGACGAGCTGACCCGAAGCAGTGGCGTCGGTACCGAAATAGGTGCCCTTGCTGACATTCTTGAGACCCAGGTACTTGCCCGAGAGCTGCACAATCTGGAAGGTGCTGGTGGCATCGGGGGTGCTGAGCCACTGGGTGTTGTAGTCTCCGCTGACAGAGAGGTAGGTCTCGTTGGCTACGCTCTTGATCAAGTAGGTGCGGCCTCCATCGGTGCTCTCCAGGGTCATGCGCTGTGCCTCGGTGGGTTTGTTCTCTGCGCCCAGCGTGGTGATGGTGGCATTGCCGCTAGTGGTGGCGGTGAGGACATTGCCTCCCGAGTGAACAATATAATAGGTGAGGTCGGTATCGAAGGCTGAAAGGGGATTGAACGACGACTTAAAGGCGGCCATAGCCTCCTGGAGGGCGGCCACGATGTCGCCAGCAGTCTCGACGGTGGCAGTGGCCTTGTCGGCCTCGGCCTTCTCGATAGCAGCCTGCAGTGCATCAGCAGCAGACTGGGGAACCTGCCAGTACTCGGTACCAACCTCGGTCTCGGACAACAGGTCACGGGCACTCTGCAGGGTGGCATCGACAATGCCAGAGACGCTGTTCTCGACGATGGTCCAGTGCGAGTTGGCTGCACTGGCTGCCTTATCGCAATACAGGGGTGAGCCGGCAGAGGTGTTGTCGCTGCCGAGGTAGCCCTTGCCACTGTTGTTCTGGATGGTGTAGTAGGTGGCGTCGTAGGGGCTGATAATCCACTGGGCAGTGGCGCTACCCTCGGTGTCCTCCCAAGTGGTGTCCCAGTTGCTGTTGGCACTCTTGGCCACATACTTGCCGGTGGGGACGTGACGCAGATAGAAGACACCACCTGTGCCGGCGATGATGCGGAAGGGCTCGGTCTTCTCGCCCAACACCACCAGACTCTGCGACTCGTCGTAACCAATGGGATTGCCGCTGGACTGGGTGATAATGTAGTCAGCGTCGGGGTTGGGCTGATTGACCTTGCTGGCGGCAAAGGCGTCCATGGCAGCCTGCAGATAGTCGAGAGCGGCCACAAAATCGGTCATGGTCTGCGACTCCTCGATAGCGACACCAAAGGCCTCATAGGCGGTCTTGCTAACCTGGAAGAGACCATTGCCCACGTTGCCCGCGTTGACATCAGCATACTGCTTCTGGGCCTTACCGAGAAGTTCGTTGTAGTTGTACTCGGCGTCACGCTGGTCGGCAGGAACATACTCAACCAAGGTCCAGCGGTACTTGCCATCCGTACCGTTCTTGTTGGAATATACAGTAGAATTGTTGCTGTTGTTGTCGGTACCCAACACCGAACCACTACCCAGGTTCTTGAGCTGGATATAGCTGCCCTGATCTACTATCTGGAAGATGGCATTGGCCACGGTGATGTCCTGGCTGGAACTGGCCTTGGTGTCCCACGAACCACTGCGATAGACATAGACACCATTGGCATCCTGCAGGTTGTAGCCACTGGCGGCAGAACCTTCGGGAGCCAGAGTGAAGGTGAATATCTGGTTCTTGTCGTTGACGTCGGACTCGGTGATCTTGACCGTGCCGCCATCACCATTGGTGGTGAGGTAGTAGCCCGAAGAATGTACAATATTGTACTGCTTGCCGGGGACGAAGGGAGGATTGACGCTATTGGAATAGGTCTTCTCGGCTGACTTCAAAGCGGCTGTGGCTTCGTTAATCTGGGTCTGCGAGGTAGCTCCAGTGAGGACGCCGCGAGCATCGGCAATGGCACTCTCCAGGGCTTGACGCACGGCTGTGGTGTACTGGCCACGGCCATCTCCCTCCTCGGTGCTGCTGAGCAACTCCTCGGCCTTGGCGATTTCGGTCTCAAGGTTGGTGAGCACCAGTTCGTCGCTGGCTTCTACCTCCCAGAGGTTGAAGCAGTCGAAACCGGCATTACTGGTCAGCCAACTGAACTTGGCAATGACATAACTGTAGTCGCCCGACTCGAAGATCAGTTGGGTCTGGCTCCAGGCACCGCCTGTGTACTGGACACGACCAATCTCGTGGTTGGTGTCGGTATCAGTAGAACCCAAATGGATCTGACTATACTGGGCATTGCCATCGACCGAGGGACGATAGGCCCAGAAACTGAGCACATAGCGCTTGCCAGGAGTGATGGGCCAACCCGTGCGAATGGACTTGGCACTGCTGCTGCCGGCTCCGCTGAGAGCCTTGAGGTAAGCGCCTCCATCGGCACCTCCCGAGGTGGGTACCTCGAAATTATTGTCGCTGAGTTCATTGCCATCAGCACCCATCCAACCAGCGAATCCATCATCGAAGGTGGGATTGGTGATGAGGTTGGACCCCTTCACAATAAAGACGCCTTCCTCACTGCTGACCTTATCCCCAGCATGGAGTTCATAGGTCTGCGCCGATGCTGTGCTCAGACCTACCAGAGCTAGCAGCACGAGAAGACAACTTCGGAAAAGATTTGTTTTCATACGCATTACATTTATTATTTGTACTTATTATTATTTCATGAATTTGGTAGAACGTGTATGACCCGACACCTGCCAACTGACCACATAGGTGCCACGAGGGAGAGCGTGGGTGCTGAAGGTCTCATCAGCACGGAACTGGCCCACTAGACGGCCCGAGATATTGTACACACGCACAGGGAAGGTGAGTCGGTCTGGTGTCTCGCTTCCAAAATGCAGGATGCCGGCCTGGGCGTCATAACCCAGGGCATATTCCTCGGGCTCCACGGCAGCCATAGCATCCTCGGTCTCGACTATTTCCTCATCGGGGATGAGGTACCAGAGACGATTCATGCTGGTGGCGTTGCGATCGTTGGTGGTGTAGCTGAGGATGGGAGTGCCATTAGTCGAACTGCCACTGGAGAGATTGGCAGTGTGGTCGGTGCGGCGATTGATGAGATTATAGTACCCCTCGGTACCCTGTGGTACTAGAGACCATTGCTGGCGTGTGTCAGCAGGATTGGGTGTGCTGACTGCCAGATGGGTGCCCACATTGGTGGTGGCAGTGGCGTCGCCCTGAGTGGGGTCGGTCAGCGCCATGCCGCTCTGGCGGTTGACCAGGTGGAAATAACCATCCACGGGGATGATGCTCCATTGTTCGCTCTCGCGATCAGGATCGTTGTTCCAGATGCACACCTCGGTGCCACTATTGCTGCTCTGGTTCACAAGGTCTATGGCCTTGCCATTGTTGGCATTGGTAATGCGATACCAGAAGTGCTGTGCCTCGAAGGCAGGGGTAGGTTCTGCGGGCTGCTTGCCGGCAAAAGTGGTGGCCAGATAGGCATTGTGCGTGGTAATGAAGGTACGCAAGTCACTGACATACTGGTCGTAACTGCTGTAAAGCACTCGCTCGTTATACATGCGGGTGTTGATGCCCCACTTCTCGTAGTTGCGCTGCTGGGAACGAGCCAACAGTGTGGTGAGGCTATCGATGGTGGCCAACATGTGTTCGGTGAGTCCTGCATCCAGTGCCTCCTGGTAACGGCGATTGATGAGACGCGAGAACCAGGGGTCGGTCCACATCTGCTTCATCCAGGTTTTGGTCTGGCCATAGCCGGTGTCTACCATCAGCTTCTTGCTGGTGTCGCCCTTGCGACTATCGTTGCCATAGGCAATGTCATAGTCCCACAGGGGGCCGAAATAGAGGCGGGGATCCTGCTGATCCTTGTAGAAATAGGTGGAATAGAAGCCGTCGATGTTGGCGCTGACCTCGGTGGCAATGTACCAGTTGGCCAGCGAAACGGAATCGACAAGAGGGCGATAACCTCGCTCGGGGTCAGTGTATTGCGAACCGAAGAGCAAGGACTCGAACGAATTGATGTACTTACGAATATAGGAGTTCTGGGGCGAAGCAATGTCCTTCTCGTCGGGATAATGAATACGGATGGGTAACGAATGGGAAGAGGTGAAGCAGTTGCCGTCCTGGAAACCATCTACCTCGAGCAGGTAACCACCCGTAATGTCGCTGGTGTCGGTCAGGGGAAGGTCTTGCTCGGTCACATTGACACGATGAGGGCGCACCTCCACCTGGTCACTAATCTGGTAGTTGCCCTGATAGGTGCCATTGATGGTGAGGTCAACAAAACGATAGGCGGGATTGAACTTGAGTCCGAGGAACTCGCCCATAGCCGAGGTGATGGCATTGCGAATCAGTGTCTTGTCACCGGCATTGGCCATCAGCGTCCATTTCTTGGCCTTGGCATAGCCTTGGCCGAGGAGTTTCTCCTTCTGGGCAAACTTGAAGCGGTAGGGTTTCTTGCGCATGTTCCAAGTGGAATTGCCACGGCCACGCACCTGCACCGAGTCGTACTGCACGATGGAGTCGCCGGGGTAGACAAAGGTGAAGCGAGCATACTTGTACACCGTCTTACTGGTGATGCCATATCCGTCGAAGGTCTCGATGTAGAGCGCAGGCAGATTGGTGATGCGCACATACTGCGCCCACGACTGCAGCCCCAAAATCAAGAGCAGGAGGAGTAGATAGTATCTTGTCTTCATTCTATTATTCTATCACAGCATTACCCGCATACTGGGCCTGACGAGCAGGTCCCTTGGCGGCTTGTTTCAAGTCCTGATGTGAGGCAACCATAGGGTCGACCATCCACTCGGGAACATTGTAAGAACGGAATAGTTGCTCGTAGTAACGAGGATCGCGCTGAGGCAACAGCAGGGGACGATGTACACGGCCTTGGCGGTCGAAATAGGCCATGTAAAGACGAGTGTAACTGCCGTCGATTCGACGTGACGAGAAGAGTATCCATCGACCATTGCTGGACCAGGAATGGTAACTCTCGGTGTCCTCAGAATTCACTGTCGAGAGGTCGATGCGGGTTTCGGTCTGCAAGTCGATGAGCACGAGGTCGGCACTGCGATGCCAGATGTGAAACTGACCATAGTCGGCCTCGGAATACAACAAATAACGACCATCAGGCGAGATACGAGGAAGGGCTGCGCTACGTCCTTCCATCGAAGGCTGTACAACAGGTGACTGCGGGCCAAAGGTGTGCTGCTGCAGGTCGAAGGGACGACAGTAGATGTCGTAGTGCAACGAGTCGTAGGCCTGATGCAACTCGGCGTCGATATTGTCGGTGCGCTGGATGTGCTGTGCTGCACAGTAGTAGAGTGTTTTGCCATCGGGACTCCAACTGGGGAAGGTCTCGTAGACATCGGGAGTGCGTCCCGTCTGGGTGAGGGTATGAGCCTCGCCAAAAGTCTCGATGCTGTAGAGCTTATTGGCAGGAATGTCATAGAGCACCAGGTCGCTTCCGTAGTCAATGACCTCGACCTTCTGAGGGTCGCTGGTGTGGAAGGCCTGACCGGTGGAATTGGCCGAATAGGCAATGAGAGGCAAGGTGGGGTGCCAAGCGGGGTAGGTGCCTGCCGACAAGGTGCTGTCAGTCTTCAGATTAACCTTAGTCACTTGGTTACCTTGTGTGATGAGAGTGCCACCCAGATGCTCACGCAGGTGAAGTTGCATGCAGCCTTGAGCGTTGTAGTTCTGATAGTTGTGGCAGTTGACGCACTGACCTTGGTTGTCATTGGCTGTGCCAAACTCGCTGTTGTCGTAGATAATCTGCTCGTCCCAGTTGGTGACATTGCGCTGACGAATGGTAATGTCTTCGTACTCGATGTAACCGGGTTGGATGATGCGATAACTGATGTAGGGGTCCACCTCGTCCTGTGCCACTGGATTATCGATGGTGGGGAACTGATACCATCGGTCCTCTTTCCTTATATATATAATAGTATGCAGCGTGTCGCCCTGGGCCAGTTGCAACAGATGTTGCCAGTCTGCCACGGGAATGTCGATGGTGGGGCCTTGCAGGGTGACGCTCTCCTCCCCTGCCTGGATGGTGACCACATAATCATCGGCAGGGTTCAGTACCTCGAAGTTGAGCGGTGCAATATTGGGAGGTAAGGTGGCTCCGCCATTGTCGGGCAACACCTGTGCCGACTCATTCAGCAGGATTGTCTCTTCGGGTGCACTGACGCTGCACGATGAGAGTGCCACAAGGGCTATAGCTAATATGTAGAATATCTTGTTCATCTGCTTACTGAGTCTTGATTCCACGAATAAAGAAGAAATAGTACCAATAGGTGTCGCCAAAGTTACCACGCAGGGCCTGGGCATTGTACTCGTCGCCCATCTGGCTGTTTTCGTTGGACAGACGGGTCAACTCATCAAAACGCTGGCAGATAGTCGGGTCGAGGTTCAGACCTTCGAGGCTTACCTGACCTTGCAAGGCCGAGAACAAGAGCGCGGCTTCCTGATAATGTCGGGGGATGCGAACGCCCTGTTTCTGCCAACTCATCGCGAGATTGGCAAAGTGAGGCCAGAAGTTGGCAATGTCCTTCTGCACCAGCGCACAATCCAGCGCCACCTGCTCTTGTTGGGGTGTTCCACCACGCATATTACTAAAGGACTGCAGAAGATAACTCTCGATGAGACCTCCATCACCATCCAGGATGTCCTGTTGGTCCACCAGAGGCGCAATCGCTGCCATCTCGGTGTCCTGCTCGACGAGGTTTGGATCATCGGCCATAGCCATATAACGCTGTGCTGCATCGTGGTACCAGGGTGAATGGTTGAGTTGCTGGGCATATTTGCGCACCAGGTTCCACTCGCCTTGCATCGCGCTGACGCGTGCCATCATATCCAGATACGCAGGACGCATACCATATTCTATCATGTCTTCCATAGCCCAACGATAGGCAAAACGAAGACGGCCATACTGGTAGTACAACAACTGCCCCAGTATGAGACGCTGGTACTGATGGGGAACTTCGGCTAGGAGGGGAGCATCACCATCAGGATAAGAGTAGGTGGATTCGCCAGAGAGACCTAGTCGATGCAGGGCTAGACGTACCAGCAACACCTGAGCACGAGTGGGTGTGTATCCGCCTTGCTGGGATTGCCGGGTGGAGAGATTGAAGATGCCTTGCCAGTCAGATTGTTGGGCTGCATGTTTCATCTGCAATATAACATGGAAATTGCGGTCCATGCAAGCGCGAGACCACACATAGGCACCACTGCCCACCAACAGGAGCAAAGAGAGGACAAACATCCACACTCGTTCTGTTGCAAGACGAGGAATGTGAACAAACCTGTCCATCAGTCCACGCAGCAGCCAGAGCAAGACAAACAGCATCGCAAGCACAATGAGCCAGAGGAACTCATCGCCATGCGACTTGTGGATATAGAGGCCATAGCCCTCGCTCACATAGGGAATGAGGAGGAGGCAAGAAGGAACGTAACAGAGTGGAGACAGAGAACGGGGGAGTCGCAAAGCACCCTGAATGGCACATGCCAACAGAAGGCCAATAGCCAGGGTCAACACAGCACCAAGCCAAGGCAAGGCGTAGCAGGACATCAGTCCACCGCTCAGCCACACCAGCATACCCCAGGGACGCTGCTGCATCTGCGACACGAAGAGATTGTTGGTGTAGAAGGGCGTCATGGACGCTGACTCCTCACCAAAGTCACCCAACATGCCATAGAGCAGAATCATGCCCGCAAGCACATACAGTGCTGGACTCACCAGCCATTCGGCCCACTTTCTCATTTCATCTCATCCAGCGTTTCTTACCATTCACTACATAGAGACCCGGTCGAGAGACCTTGTCGAAGCGGATTCCCATCAGGTTGCTGATAGATAGTTCATCCCCTACCTCCGGAGACTTCACTGCAAGCAGTTGACCAAGACGATCGGCCTGAGCTGTCATCTCGGCTGCATTATGCTCACGATAGGCCAACGAGTACATGTCAGCTTCTTCATACTCAGGATGAGCCTCGGAGTCGTAGTACACAGCAAAGCTCTGGTGAATGTCAGCATTGGGGGCATTGAGATAGATGGTGGTGCCATCCTGTGTAGCATTGCCCGAGACAGAGAGGACATATTCCTCGGCCAAGTTGCGCACCTGATAATAGCCGTCTTCCTCTAAGATGAATACCCACTTCTGGTTGTCTTCGTCGCTGCTGGTTGCCAATCGATTGGCACCAAAGGCACACTGCATAAACTTGTCCGTGGCTACGTGCTCTATGCGGAACACATCGGGATTGTCGGTGGTGTGCAGACGAAAGAGGGCGTTGCTGGCATCATCGTCCTTGAGCAACCAACTGCTACCTGGACGAGAGATGATGCGGTCGGAATACTTCTCGAGGAAGTAGAACTCGGCACCATCCTCCAGACGAGCCAAACGCTTCTTTTGATAGAGTTTGTCGAATACCGAGAGGTCCCAACTATCATACCAACGCACTGCGGGATAACCGCTGCGGATGCTCAAGGGGCACCACACATACTTGCTACTGCCCACATTGCTGCTAGTCCAACGGTCGCCCATGTAGATGAAGCACTTGTCACGACCTTGTACAGGGAACACATAAGCAGGCTGACTCTGGTAGCACTTGGTGTTGTTGGCATCTACACAGAAATCAACTCCCCACGAGTTGTTGGCATAGAAGTCACGACCCGACTGCCAGTCTTGGATGGGGTCCTTACCCACATACCACGCATAGCGGCCACGATTGGCATTCCAACCATCACAACCCGAGAACAGACACCAGTAACTATCGCCATACTGGAACATCGACGCAGCCTCGTAGCGGGCACCTAGCAACTGGATGCTTTCCTCGCTGGTAGGCTTTGTGAAATCCTCGGAGAGACGGATGAAGTGAGTCTGGTAATTGGTGTTGGTGCTGCTCACATGATAGGCTTGTCCGTCGGATGCAAGGAAGAGAGTCTGGTCACGCGAGTCACGGTTGTTGGGCCGGAACACACCATCCTCGGTCAGGGTATAGGGACCGGTGATCTTGTCACTGGTCAGCACTGCCACCTTGGCCTCGTTGTAGTTGGATCCATTCTCCCAGTGGAACCACATCACCCACTTGCCGGTCTTGGCGTTGTAGACAACCTTGGGACGCTCGATGGTACGTCCTTGGGCCACATCCACATTAGCATCGGTCTTGGTGCCTGATGGGGTCATGGCATTGGATAGTTTCTTCCACTTGTACAGGTCGGTGCTGGAATAACAGCTGACACCGTTGCAGACACTGCCAGAACGGGTCTCGCCAAACCAATAGTAGGTGCCATCGAGATACTGCACGCAACCACCGTGAGCATTGATAGCCGAACCGCTGGTGTCGTTCCAGGTCTGACCGGGTTTGAAAGAGCTTTGACCGTGGGCACAAAGGCCCACAGCCAAACTCATTATCAGAATGATTTTTCTCATTTATTGACAATCTTGATAGACTTGCGATCCTTGCCGTTGGTCACCACGATAATGTAGGCTCCTTTGCCGGGAAGGCCGATTTCCTCACCGTTGCTGTACTTGTTCTTCTGGGCTACTCCACGCCCGTCCATACCGTAGACCAGCACTCGGCTATTGGAAGCAACGCCCTGGAGGGTCAAGGTGTTTCCCTCGGTGCGAGCTCCGATGTGCAGTTGACTCTCGGCCTCGGCAGACTCGATGGCGGTGTAGATGTCGATGTTCTGCAAGGTAGGAAAACTGGGAGCATAAGCACCGGTGTTGTCGAAGGTGAAATACTTGATGTCGGCTCCGTTGTTGTTGAAGCCTACCTGCTGCTTGATCTTACGACTCACACCACGCAGACTGACGTCGTCTACGGCAAAACTGCTCACACTAGCACCCCACTTAGCACGCTCGAGCACGAAGCTGACGCGGATTTGTTCGGTGTTGACCTTGGTCTCAAACTCGGTGGTGTAGTTGGTCCAACTGTCACCACTTACCTTGATGGTCTGGGTGTTGTCGCTGTTCTGCAAGTCATAGATGCGGATGGTTCCGAGAGGACTGCCGCTGTACATACCACCCTTAGCCAGGGCGCTGAAGTGGTAGAATTCGTTGGGAGCTACATCGACAATCTGACTTACCTCTCCGGCTGCCCAACCGTCTTCCCACATATAGCGGTGCAGACTCATGTGGTGGTTATTCTGGTCCACCTCATTGCTGCGCTCGCTGCTGTTGATTTCCTGGTAGCTATTGTACTGATCCCAAGGATATACATCCCAACCCTCAATGCGAGCAATCACGCTCTGCTTGTGGTCATACTCACCCTCGAAACCGGGATTCTTGATCAGGTTTTTCTTGACCGAGCCATTGGCTACACACCACTCGGGCTGACTTGCCAGATCGGCTACACGCATACTGTCGATGGTGATTCCATCACGATAGACGATCACGCGCTCATCGGGAGTAACGGCGTAACGATAGGTGTGGTACTGGCCGTCGGTGTTGTAGAAGGTTCCGCCATTGCTAGGATTGCTCATGCCCTCCTCGCTAACGAAACTGTTGTAACCATTGTACAGACCGAGGCTGGTGCTGCGAACATAGCCCTTGAAACCAACACCTTCGTTAGAAACGGCAAAGGGTTCTACAGACTTACTGTTGTCATCCACCTTGGCACAGAATTCGATGGTGTAACCGTTCTCTCCAGGCTGGAAACCATCGAGAATCTTCTTCTCGTCACTACCACCGGCATAGACGGGATTAGTCGACAGATCCTTAGGCTCCAAGTCGCTGCCATAACTAGTCAAAGCTACGGTTGCACGCTTGTCGCCGCTACGCAAGATTACCTTACCCGAGTTCTTTCTTCTATAGGTCTGGTTGGTGACACGGATAGTAGCTTTCTTGGTGCCAGCCTTTATGACGGCGGGTGAAACCTCAAAACCAGCAGTGGTGCTTACCTTGACGTCACCTACCAGATTCTGCAGATCGACGGTGAAGGTCTCGCTGGTCTTGTAACCGTTCAATGTCAAAGCATCGACAGAGGGTTTCATGGTGGCCATCAGAGGTGCATATGCACCGGTATTATCGAAACTGAAGTACTGGATGTCGGCTCCGCTGTTCTTGAAACCGATTTGCTGCTTGATCTCGCGGCTGATACCGGTCAACTTCACATCGTCTACGGCAAATCCACTCACACTAGCACCCCACTTGGCACGCTCGAGCACGAAGCTGACACGCACTTGCTCGGTGTTGGCCTTGGTCTCGAAGTCGGTGGCATAGGTCTGCCAACTGTCGCCGTTGACCTTGATGGTCTGGGTGTTGTCGCTGTTCTGCAGGTCATAGATGCGGATGGTTCCAAGAGGACTGCCGCTGTACATACCACCCTTGGCTAAAGCACTGAAGCTGTAGGTCTCGTTGGGAGCTACATCGACAATCTGGCTTACCTCACCAGCAGCCCAGCCGTCGTTCCACATATAGCGGTGCAGACTCATGTGGTGGTTGTTCTGGTCCACCTCGTTGCTGCGCTCGCTGCTGTTGATCTCCTGGTAACTGTTATACTGATCCCAGGGATATACGTCCCAACCCTCGATGCGAGCAATCACATCCTGCTTGTGGTCATACTCACCCTCAAAGCCGGGGTTCTTGATCAGATTCTCC
>JAZRYA010000049.1:0-8425 GCA_045600505.1 Bacteroidaceae bacterium | reverse complement strand
CGCCAAAACGCCCGCAGGCATGCCTTCCGGTCCGTTCGGCCCCACCACGGCCGGCCGCATGGACCCGTACGTCGACTTGTTCCAGGCTGCCGGCGGCAGCATGATCATGATCGCCAAGGGCAACCGCAGCGAACAGGTGACCGAAGCCTGCAAGAAGCACGGCGGCTTCTATCTCGGCAGCATCGGCGGTCCGGCCGCCATCCTGGCCCAGAACAACATCAAGAAGGTGGAATGCCTGGAATATCCCGAACTGGGCATGGAAGCCATCTGGAAAATCGAGGTGGAGGACTTCCCGGCGTTCATCCTGGTAGACGACAAGGGCAACGACTTCTTCAAGCAGTTGAAGCCCTGCGAGGGTTGCACCATCCTGTAATCGATAGGAGACATCAAATAAATACCGCCGGGGACTGTTCCTCGGCGGTATTGTTTTTTATCCTTGTTGCTCTCGCAGGCGCTGGAGCATCAACTGGGCTGCGTGTCGGGGAGCACCGGGTGTTCCTAGCCGCGTGGCCATGCGCTCGTAGCCTTGCAGCATCTCTTCGCGCTCGGGTTGTCCGGGTAGGATTTTCAGTAACTCCTGGCGGCAATTCTCTGCCGTCATCTGTTCGGCAACCAGTTCGGTAACGACGCCTTCGTCTGCCACCAGGTTGACCAGGGAAATGTAAGGAATTTTTAATATCAGTTTTCTGCCCCAAGAGGCCAGTCGACCGGCTTTCATGTAGTAGCACACCACCTGTGGCACACGGAAGAGAGCGGTCTCTAGCGTGGCCGTTCCGCTGGTCACGAGCGCTGCTGTGCTGTGTTGCAACAGAGGGTAGGTGAGCCCATGCAGCACGCGCAGAGGCAGGTCGGTGGCACATTGCTGGTAAAACTCGGGGTCGATGCCTGGAGCACCAGCCAGCACCAGTTGGTAGTCCTGGGCGAGCGGTCGTGCAGCCTCGGCCATTCGGGACAAGTTGTCCTGTATTTCCTGCTTTCTGCTGCCAGCCAGCAAGGCGATGATGGGGCGCTCGTCCAGTTGGTTTTCCTCGCGGAATTTCTCTGGGTTGTACGCATTTCGGCTCAGGTAATCGGCCACCTCGTCCATCGTGGGGTTGCCCACATAGTCGATGGGGTAGTGATGCTTGCCCTCGAAGAAGTCCACCTCGAAGGGCAGGATAGAATAGAGTCGGTCGATGTACTTGCGTATGGACTTGATTCGGTACTCCTTCCATGCCCATATCTTGGGCGAAATGTAATAAAAAATGGGAATGTTGGAATGTTCCTTGATGTACTTTGCCAGTTTCAGATTGAAGCCGGGATAGTCCACTAGTATCAGCACATCGGGATTCCATGCCAGGACGTCCTCGCGGCATTGCTTGATTCCCTGCAAGATGGTGGGCAAGTGCTTCAGCACAGGGATAAAGCCCATGAAGGCCAGGTCGCGATAGTGTCGCACCAGTGTGCCGCCCACTTGCTGCATCAGGTCGCCGCCAAAGAAGCGGAACGTGGCCTCTGGGTCTTGCTGCTGCAACTCTCGCATCAGGTGCGAGGCGTGCAGGTCGCCACTGGCTTCGCCTACGATCAGGTAATACTTCATGATTCCAGTGATTTCAGACTATCCATGACGGCATAGGCAGTCATGTCCAGCTCGATGGGAGTAATCGTTGCATATCCGTGGTCCAGAGCCCAATAGTCGGTGTCCTCGGCCTCGGGTTCGAGATTGGTGAAATGTCCTGTCAGCCAATAAGATTTCACGCCACGGGGATTGTTTGCATCAGCCCATTCCGAACTCCAGGTGCCCTGGGCCAGTCGGCACACCCTGGTGCCTGCTAGTTGGGGAACCTCGGGGAAATTGACGTTGAGGCAGATGTTGTTGCGCTGGGGGTGCTGCAGCACGTGGGCTGCTATTTTCAGGATTTCCTGTCGGTAGGGCGCAAAGTCGCAATGGTGAGACCAGGTGCGCAAACTGTATCCGATGCTGGAAATGCCCTTGGCACAGCCCTCGATGACAGCACCCATCGTGCCGCTGTAGTGGAGGCTGACACTGGCATTGTCGCCATGATTGATGCCGCTTACCACCAAACTGGGACAGCGAGGACAAACCTCCTCGTAGGCCAGTTTGACACAATCCACGGGACTGCCGCTGCAGGCATACCAGTGGACGCCCTCGCTCACGCCCAGATCCTTCAACGAAACAGGCGATGTGGAGGTGATGCTACATGCTGCACCCGAACGTGCAGAGTCTGGTGCGACAACATACACTTCGCCCAGAGTGGCCATCAGCGTGGCCAGTTCTTGGATGCCCTGAGCCTGGTATCCGTCGTCGTTGGTAATCAGTATTAATGGCTTTTCCTCGGTGCTATTCATGTGATAAACACTTAAAATGTGCTGCAAAAATATGAAAAAAGGTTTAATTACCAATCTATTTGCCAGAAAATGTTTACCTTTGTTCTCGCGTTTTTATGCGTGTGCATGTACGAGTTATCAACATTTTCAACAAGTTATCAACATATTTCCCGATAAACGGGCAGAAAATTGGAACTTTGGAAGGAATCTACGTATCTTTGCAATAGTAAAATTGTAACCAACAAGGAATGGGTAAAATTATTGCTTTAGCAAACCAAAAGGGAGGTGTGGGAAAAACCACCACTTCTATGAATCTGGCAGCGTCATTGGCAACCTTGGAAAAGAAGGTGCTACTGGTAGATGCCGACCCTCAGGCCAACGCCTCTAGCGGTCTCGGTGTGGAGTTGGCCAGTGTCGAGTGCTCTTTCTACAACTGCATCATGGATGGAGAGGACATCCGCGAGGCAATCTACACGAGTGATATCGATGGGCTGGATATTGTCCCCTCGAACATAGACCTTGTGGGTGCCGAGGTGGAGATGCTTGACAAGAAGGATCGCGAGAAAATCGTTGCCAAGATGCTGGAGCCCATGCGTAAGGAGTATGACTACATCCTGATAGACTGTAGCCCCTCGCTGGGTCTTATCACCGTCAATGCACTGACCGCAGCCGATAGCATAATCATCCCCGTGCAGTGCGAGTACTTTGCACTGGAGGGAATCAGCAAGCTGCTGAACACCATCAAGATCATCAAGTCCAAGTTGAACCCTGCACTGGAGATCGAGGGCTTCCTGCTCACCATGTACGACAGTCGTCTGCGTCTGGCCAACCAGATCTACGACGAGGTGAAACGCCACTTCCAGGAACTGGTGTTCAAGACCGTGATTCAGCGTAACGTCAAGTTGAGCGAGGCTCCCAGCCATGGTCTGCCTGCCATCTTGTACGATGCAGACGCCATCGGTGTAAAGAACCACCTGGCTCTGGCCAAGGAGATTATTGACAAAAACGAGAAATAAATATGGCAGTACATAAGAAATTTCCCGCATTGGGTCGTGGACTCGATGCTCTGATCAGCACCGAGGAGGTTCGCACCCAGGGTTCGTCTTCCATCTGTGAGATTGCAATCAACTCGATCAAGGCCAACCCCAACCAGCCTCGTCGCGACTTTGACGAGCAAGCCCTGCAGGAGTTGTCCGACAGCATCCGCGAGATAGGCATCATCCAGCCCATCACCGTGCGTGACATGGCCGATGGCACTTATGTGATCATTGCCGGTGAGCGCCGTTGGCGTGCTAGCCAGTTGGCAGGCATGGGCACTATCCCTGCCTATGTGCGCACCGTGGATGATGAGAATATGATGGAGATGGCGCTGATCGAGAACATCCAGCGCGAGGACCTCAACTCGCTGGAGATTGCCCTTGCTTACCAGCACCTCATCGAGGAATATGACCTCACCCAGGAGAGACTGTCGGAGCGTGTGGGCAAGAACCGTGCCACCATCACCAACTATCTGCGTCTGCTGAAGTTGCCTGCTGCCATCCAGATGGCACTGAAGAATCGCGAGATAGACATGGGACATGCCCGTGCCCTGTTGGCACTGGACGATCCCAAGATGCAAATGCAGGTGTTTGCCGAGTTCAAGGAACAGAAGCTCAGCGTGCGTCGAGTGGAGGAAATCGTCAAGAGCATCACGCATGGCGAGACGGTGAAGACCTCTACCGGAAAGCGACTGAAGTCCAAGGGCAGCAAGCTGTCTCCCGAATTTGACATCCTGAAGAAGACCCTCTCGGACTATTTCCAGGCCAAGGTGGAACTGACTTGCTCGGACAAAGGCAAGGGAAAGATCAGCATCCCATTCAGCAGCGAGAGCGAACTGGAACGTATTATTGAACTGCTAGACCAAGTAAAGTCGCGTTGAGAACTAATCGTCTGACATACAACAGAATGGTTATCCTGCTACATCTCATCCTATGGTGTGGCGGGATTTCTGCGTTTAATATGTCGGACGAAATGGTGGTTGCAGACACTGTGGTGGTGGACAGCGTGAAGGTGCAGAATCTGCGTGCTGCAGAGATGTTGCAAGCCCCTCTGGCAGACAACGCCTCTGCACGTCCCAAATTGGAAACTGCAGGACAGGACAGTCTCGTCAAGAAGATGCTTCCACAGCGCAGCAAAAAGGGTTTTTCGCCAGACCCCATTCGTTCCATGTGGTTGGCACTGGTATTCCCTGGTGGTGGCCAGATCTACAACCGCAAGTTCTGGAAACTCCCCATCTTCTACGGAGGTTATCTCGGTTGCGTCTATGCCCTTACGTGGAACAACCAGATGCTGCGCGACTATTCCCAGGCTTACCTCGACATCATGGATGATGATCCCAACACCTGCAGTTATCAGGGAATGCTGCCTCCAGGATACAGCATCGTGGGAAAAGAGGACCGATTCAAAGAGATTTTCAAGAACAAGAAGAATTATTTCCGCAAATACCGTGACCTGAGCGTCTTTGCCTTTGTGGGCGTCTATGCCCTCAGCATTGTGGATGCTTATGTCGATGCAGAGCTGTCGTCATTCGACATCAGCGAGGACTTGTCCCTCCGCTGGGAACCTGCAGTCATCGGTGTGGATGATATAGCAAGTGCTCACTGCCGTCCAAGCCACAAGGCCTATGGGGTGCAGTTGGCATTAACTTTCTAAGAATGAAACCAATGAAATACAAGAAACTGACTATTGTGTGCCTGTCTATGATGCTGAGTTCGGCGGCTTGGGCACAGGGTGAAATAACCGTCCATGACGACCTGGCAGGCAACGACGAGGAAATCGTGTTGCCCGAGGGTATGATGAACACCGAGACCGACAGTCTGTTGCGCGAGTGGAACACCCGCAACTACCTCACCTTTGACGAGAACTGTCAGGCAGGTGGCGAGAATCCCGTCTATGAGAAGGAAGAGTACATCACCCGACTGAGCCACTTGCCCAACGTGATAGACATGCCCTACAACGAGGTCGTGCGTAAGTTCATCGACCAGTACAGCGGTCGTCTGCGTCGCACCGTATCCCTGATGTTGGGAGCCAGCAACTTCTACAATCCCATCTTTGAGGAAGCCCTCGAGGCCTATCAGATTCCCCTCGAACTGAAGTATCTGCCCATCATCGAGAGTGCCCTGAATCCAGGTGCCACCAGTCGTGTAGGAGCCGTAGGCCTCTGGCAGTTTATGATAGGAACGGGTAAGCAGTATGGTCTGGAAGTGACAAGTCTGGTCGACGAGCGTCGCGACCCCATCAAGGCCTCGAATGCGGCAGCTCATTACCTCAAGGACCTGTATGACATCTTCGGCGATTGGACACTGGTGATTGCCTCGTACAACTGCGGTCCCAACAATGTCAACAAGGCCATCAAGCGTGCTGGCGGCGTCAAGGACTACTGGACCATCTATCCCTATCTTCCCAAGGAAACACGTGGATATGTGCCTGCCTTCATTGCAGCCAACTACATTATGAATTACTATTGCGAGCACAATATCTGCCCCGTAAACACCACCTTGCCTGCTGGTACCGACACCATCATGGTCAATCGCGACATCCGTTTCGAGCAGATACAGGAGTTGTGTGGCATCAGTGTCGAGGAGCTCAAGGCCCTGAATCCCCAGTACCGCACCACGCTGGTTCCTGGTAGTGCCAGACCCTCTACTTTGCGCATGACCTCCCAGGCAATCAACCTCTTCCTCGAGGCTGGTGATTCGGTGTACAACCATCGTGCCGAGGAACTCTTCAGCAAGAAGGAGAACGAGGTAGTGGAGACCGAGGTGGCTCCTGCCAAGAGCACCACAAAGTCACGCGCCAAGTACCACACCGTGAAGAAGGGTGAGGTGCTGGGTTCTATCGCTCGCAGATACGGAACCACCGTGGGTGCTATCCAGCGTCTCAGTGGTGTGCGTGGCACCAACATCCGTCCTGGACAGCGACTGAGAGTGAAGTAAGCAGAGAATCCTAGAATTCGTAGCACTATGGACGAGCGACTGACAAGAGAACAACTGGATGACAAGATGGTGAATGAGGCGTTTCAGCACCTGCTGGACACCTATTTGCAGAGCCGTCATCGCAAGAAGGTCGATGTCATCACCAAGGCCTTCAACTTTGCTCGTCAGGCTCACAAGGGAGTGCGCCGACTGAGTGGCGAGCCCTATATCATGCACCCCATCGCTGTTGCCCAGATTGCCTGCGAGGAGATAGGATTGGGCAGCACCAGCATCTGTTCGGCGCTGTTGCACGATGTGGTCGAGGACACCGACTACACGGTCGAGGATATCCAGAACATCTTTGGCCCCAAAGTGGCTCAGATTGTAGACGGACTCACCAAGATCTCTGGTGGAATCTTTGGAGACCAGGCCTCGGCTCAGGCTGAGAGCTTCAAGAAATTGCTGCTCACCATGAGCGACGATATCCGCGTGATTCTCATCAAGATATCGGACCGTCTGCACAATATGCGCACACTGGGCAGTCAGTTGCCCAACAAACAATACAAGATTGCCGGCGAGACACTGTACATCTATGCTCCGCTGGCTCACCGACTAGGTCTCAACAAGGTCAAGGAAGAACTGGAAGACCTGAGTTTCCGTTACGAACACCCCGAGGAATACCAGCAGATCAAGGACAAGTTGACCGGTATGCAGGACCGACTGCAGGAGGTGTTTGACGAGTTTACAGCTCCCATTCGCGTCAAGTTGGACGAGATGGGTATCCAGTACAACATCAAGGCTCGTATCAAGACCCCCTTCAGCATCTGGAACAAGATGCAGAACAAGCACGTCTCCTTTGAGGAAATCTATGATATCCTGGCCGTGCGTATCGTCTTCGACGCCAAGACACAAGAGGAGGAAATCCCCGAGTGTTTCCAGATATATGCCTGTGCCAGCAGCATCTACAAGCCCCATCCCGAGCGTTTCCGCGACTGGTTGAGTCACCCCAAGGCCAATGGTTACCAGGCCCTGCAGACCACGCTGATGAGCAAGGGCGGTAGATGGATAGAACTGCAGATACGCAGTAAACGCATGGACGAGATGGCAGAGCACGGATTTGCCGCTCACTGGAAGTACAAGGAAGGTTCGAAGACCACCGAGGATAGTGAGAACGAACTGGAGAAATGGCTCAGTACCATCAAGGAAATCCTGGACGATCCCCAGCCCAATGCAATGGATTTCCTGGATGCAATCAAGCTCAATCTCTATGCCAACGAGATCTTTGTGGTTACCCCCAAGGGCGAGTTCAAGACCATGCCTGCCGGATGTACTGCGCTGGACTTTGCCTTCAGCATCCACACCTTCGTCGGCACGCATTGCATAGGCGCCAAGGTCAATCACAACCTAGTTCCCCTGAGTCACAAGTTGCAGAGTGGCGACCAGGTAGAGATCCTGACCTCGGGCAAGCAGCGAGTGCATCGCGAGTGGCTAGAATATGCCACCACAGCCAAGGCCAAAGGAAAGATACAAGCCATCTTGCGTCGCGAGGACCGAGAAAACCAGAAGATGGGAGAGGACCTGGTGCAGGAATTCTTCCAAAAGGCAGACATGGAACCCAACAGTCTGGCGCTGGACAAACTATGCGTCTTGCATGGCATAGACAAGCGCGAGCAGTTGTATGCCGCCATAGGTTCGTCGCAGATCATACTAGGCGATGCCGACCTAACCGTCTTGCGAGAGAAGAAGGGTGCTGATGGTCGCAGTTGGAGCCGCTATCTCAAGATATTCAAGCGACAAAAGAACCAGAAAAACCAGGAGGCACAGTCCCAAACCATCGACCTTGCGCCCGTGCAGGGGCAAATAGATAGGAAGAAACCCCTGTTGCTCAACGAAGAGACCATCGGTCATTACATCATCGGCGATTGCTGTCATCCCATCCCTGGCGATGATGTGCTGGGATATTTCGACGAGAACAATCGCATCACCATCCACAAGCGCCAGTGTCCTGTGGCAGCCCGACTGAAGACCAGCGACGGCAACCACATCCTATCGGCCATCTGGGACACGCACAAGAAACTCTTCTTCCCTGCCACCATCAGCATCGACGGCATAGACCATGTGGGCGTGTTGCACCAGATTACAGG
>JAZRYA010000048.1:0-6139 GCA_045600505.1 Bacteroidaceae bacterium | reverse complement strand
CCCACACACCTATGTGCACGAGGGTCGCAAAATTCTTGACCTATATCAAGTCCGACTCCGCGGCACCCTGCCTGTGAGGGTCTACCCAACCGCTATTTGCACGATTTTAGAGGCACATTGTTGAAAAGAAGGAAAATATTTCGTATCTTTGTAAAAAAGAAAAATCACCCAGATGGACAACGAATTCAGCTACGAGGTATTCGACCGACAGATGTGGAACTTCATCCACATGTGGGAGGTCATGGGCGACGCCTGGCAGGACTATGGCACACAGGAGATGACACTGGACATCCTGTCCCTGTCGACCAAGGCGGGACGTCTGTGCCTGATGGCCGACGAGGACATGGCCCGGCAGAACAACGACCTGATACACAGCCGCAAGATGCAGAACATGCAATTCTGCAACAGCATGGGCCGACTGGTCCTGGACATTGCATTCCCCCTCATGAAGGACGCTAGCGACCGGCTCAATTCCACAGGAGCTCTGGAGGGAAAGAAATGGCCCAAGGTGCCCACGGCATTTACCAACACGCTACCTACACTAGCTGAAATGGCCGACCCTGATACAGGCCAACAACTACGGGACATCAGCCAGGAAGCCGAGATGATGGTGCAACTGATGAACGAGCGAGGCGTAAACACCAAGATGCATGGCATGACATCCGAGGACCGAATGTTGAACCTCTTCATCCTATTCATCCGAACCATCTATCTGAGCGTACATTTCCACAAGACACAAGAACTGTGTGGCACGCAACTGAACAACGAAGAGGCGGCACGATTGTTGGAGTCGACCATCCAAGGCTATCTCGATTCACCCGAGGGACACGACGACATGCACTTGTTCTTCTCCACACTGCGCTATGACAACGACGGGCAAGATCCCACCACAGAACAACTGCGCGAGGCACGACGCCAACTGCGAAAGGAGGTGCCTGCGCAATATCTGTCTGCATTCCTTGACCATGCCGGAAACCTCACTGCCCTAGCCCAAGATTTCCAAGGCATGGACAGCCACAATGACGAGGACTATCGCCGCCTGTTGTCTGCCGAGGCCAAATGGCTGCTGATAGAACATGAAATCAACATCCGCGAGCACCCCGAGAACATCATCACCTCACTCCACAATCAGGTCTTCCATCAGGCCGTGCTGGGACGCCCCGTCGATATGCAGCGACTGCGCGATTGCATCGCCAACATGGCCACTGCCATCACCAAGAAGTATCACTGGTTCTCGCTATGGTGCGTGCTGAAGCATCACAACCTGTTGGCCGACACCACCCTCGAGTTCTTTGCTCAACAGATGATGCACCCCGACTGGTTTGGCGACATCGGACCTAACAAGCGATTCACTGGCGACACCCTGCGCGAGTACACGGGCTATTTCACCCAGTTTGACTATTCCGTCTGGAACAGCGCGTCATTCCGCCACTACCGCGACATGCACAACAAGAAGAAATGGGCCGATGCACTCTGCGATGGTCTTCTGCGCAAGTGCCTGGAGATGGAGGAACTTTTCCTCCCGCTCTAGCGCCCCATACACGCATCAACTCTTCACTCTTCACTTTTTCGTTGTAAAACAATGAATGATAGTTAGATACGTGGGTGAAGAGTTGATCCTAACTCTTCACCACCCTTCACCCACTCTTCACTTTTATGCCGAGTTTCGCTCCAAGCGATACATCTGTCCCGAATTGGTGTGACGTGCCTCGCAACCCAGGGCCTTCAGCGTCTGGCCAATCTTGATCTTCAGCCCTGCAGACACCTGCATCGAGGGATACTGCTGGCAGACATCCTGGCAGATTTCACTCGTCTTCATCCACACACCCTCGTCTTCCTCTGCAGGCAAACGGAAACATACCGCCAGCATCGTCTCCAAGTCATCGGTTTGCTGATAGGCAGCATTGGCTTGCTGGATTCGTGCCACCTCGTCTCGACTGAACCAGTAGGGCGACTTCTGCACATGCAACTCATACATCAACTGGGCAAAGAGCTGGTCATGATTCAGAGGAGTGTCGTTGTCGATGTGCTGACCTGTAGGGATGCGGAGGCACAGGTAACGTCGACTGCCGGTAGGGTCACACAGAGGATGCAAGACATTGGTCGTGGCTATGAACGAGGCATAGCGTAAGCGATCATCCTGACTGGTGCCAAAGATGGGACGGCCATTGACCTTCGCCCTCGACAACGTCTGCTTCAACTTTCCCTGCTGCGATGCGCCCATATTGGCAAACTCGTCAATGTTGACCAACAAATTGTGAGTCAAGGCCATATCACTATCAAATTTGTTGCCAAAGTTGATATGATCTAAATAATAGGAACGCAAGTGCGCAGGCAAGAGATTATAGGCAAACGTGCTCTTGCCACACCCCTGTTCTCCGATGAGCACAGGCACCGTCTCATTGCCATGCAAGGAATCCTCCTGCAACCAGTGAGCCACCATCGAGCGTAGCCACACGGCACACCATCCCATCTTCTCGCTCGTCATGCCAGGGATGCGACTTAGCAGGTCAGCTACATGATTGTGGCCATCCCACTGAGGCAATCCCATCAGGTACTCGCGCACAGGATTGTAGCGCACCACAGCATCCGACTTGACATACTCCTCGATGTCCTGCTTAGGCGATTTCCCGTCGCCTATGCCATCCTTCTTGGCTTGGCGTACGATAGAGTTCAGCACTTCCTCTGTCACCACCACCCATTCCTGACTGCCAGTCAGTCGGCACTCTGTCTTGCCACTCAACTCATTGCGTCGAAACGCATAATTCTCCTCCAGGTAGGCCTCCACCTGGAAGACCATCATCTGGTTTTGTGCCATCTCAGGCACCATGTTGTTGTTTTCTTTTGTCATATATTTGTATTTTTAGTGAATAACTCCATTTTATTGTGGCTCTCCTATCAGAGTGAAGGGCTGGTGAAGAGTGGTGAAGAGTCAAGGCCAACTCTTCACCATTGTATCACACTATCACTCAGCACCTTACAACGAAAAAGTGAAGAGTGAAGAGTTTTTGCTCAAATTCTCCTCACCTGCCTGCACGCCTGCAGAACCACAATGCAAATATACAACAATATTTCTCGTTTTTTCGTTTTCCCACCCCCTTCCCCGCCCCTCACGGGGATGACGGGGAAGAGAATCCCTCTCACGGGGAAAATCACGGGGAAAGAATCGTCCCAAACACCCAAAAAGAGTACTTATGAGGCTCCGTACACTAGGGTGTATGAGCCAAAAAGAGTACTGTTTCGGGGTCAAAACAGTACTCTCTCGGGGTCAGACATATACCCTTTTTGGGGGGGCTAATAGAAGGATAAAGATACCACTCTTACAAGAGAGTGATTCCCTGAAGTTCTTTGGTCAGAGCTTGCACGCCACGCTGTATCTTTTCCAACTGGGTGCGGCGAGGTTTGTGTACACCAGCTGCATAGTGCCATAGCTGTCTCTCGTTGATACCAGTAATGCGACTGAGGGCCGCCTTAGTGAAAATATTGCTATAATAGTTTATAAAGGTGGCGGCGTCAATCTTGTAGGTGAGGTTGATGTCGCCTGTCAGCAGTTCCACAGGAGCTATTTGTAATTCTGCACATGATTCCAGATATACAGCCACGGCCTCTCTGACATTCTTCTCCACCTCTGCTAGATTCTTACCAACCGTTACGATGGGAGCCCCCTCAATATAGGCACTCAGGTTACTACCTGCAAATTCTACTTTTACATTTACGTCTTTCATACCAATCAGATTATTTGATTCCCGCCTGACGCAGAATGTTGTAATAAGTTCCTTTCTCTATTCCCTTATTGCCATGGTCTGGCACAATGGCAACATGTTTGACGTCGGTATAGACCATGTGGCTACCCTTTTGTCGTACGAAATGGAAACCATGAGAAAGGAGCTCATCTACTACGTCCTTGACCTTCTTATAACTCATATTGTTCTTTATTTGGATGCAAATATAGTAAAAATACGTACACAACGCAACTATTTATTCATAAAACTACTATAATTCACAGCATATTTCTATTTGAGCGCATTAAACAACTCGCAGAACCACCAAAACATAAACACCTTGGAGAGGCTTGGTGCTGCTACCACCTGATACTGAGTCTGCAACTTCTCAAAGGCGAAAAAACTTGCAGGGCTTATCCGATATTGAGAAAGATTTACTATCTTTGTGGCACGAAAATATAGGAACTGAACAAACTAAATTAACAAAGATGAAAACCAACAAATTCTGGAGCATGATTATGATGCTCGTTTTGATAATGGGCGCCACATTGTCAATTTCTTCATGTAGCGAGGACGAGGGAGGAACAAGCCCAAATAAGAAGAAACCGAATACGAATGGGCATGCATATGTTGACCTCGGTTTGCCAAGTGGAACCTTGTGGGCAACGATGAACATAGGCGCCAACACGCCCGAGGGATATGGCTGGATTCTTGCCTGGGGCGAGACCATGGAAAAGAGATACTATGATTATAGCACATATTTTGACTATGTGGACGACAGTGACGTCGGTTACTTCAAGAAATACAACACCAATGGCGGCAAGTACACCCTCGATCCCGAGGACGATGCTGCTCACGTGTTCTGGGGTGGTGACTGGCGTATACCAACCCCTGCAGAACTGGACGAGCTCCGCAATACAGACAATTGCACCTGGACATGGACCACACAGAATGACGTGTGGGGTTACAAGGTTACCTCGAGGAGAAACAGCAAATCCATTTTCCTTCCTGCTGCGGGCCATTGGGGCGGTCTAAATTACTTAAGCCGCGGTGAGATAGGCAACTATTGGTCGTCGTTGCTCTATGCGTCAAGCTCAGGTTATTCGGGTTACGCGTACTACCTCGAATTTGATTCGAGAGGCGTAAAATGGTATCAAGATAACCGCATCAACGGTCGTTCGATACGTGCCGTCTGTCCCTAACCCGTAGGACCAGAAAAACCTCATTCATATTACATAACTGAAGTTTCGAAATGAACGCTGACGGCGAGGAACTAACGTCACACTATCCTCTTTATAACGAAGGAACAATTAACCCCGGCCAAATGACCGGGGTTAATTGTTCATAGAAAATCACTTCAGCTAGAGTTCTACATCGAATAAGTGAGTTCTCTTGACTTTACTATATTACCGCATTATTCAAAAAACATACCGATTGTCGAAGAATATAGTTTAGTAATTGCGTCATTAATAAAAGTCAATATTTCTCCTGCAACTGCAGGATATGATTGGTTCTTGAATGACTGATAGCATATCCAACAAGACAAGAGGACAACTACGACATAAATCAAATAGCCAACATTTTTGTCTATTTTACCAGCATGCTCTAACAAATATAATACTAAAATAAATAACGCTCCTATCGCTAGCGATGTGAAAATATATCCAGCAACAGAAAATTCTGCTGTCTTAGCGATCATACTGGCAAAAACTATTCCAGGAGAGAACAAAACTGCCAATATTGATAGGCCAATAGCAACAAACAACCCCGCAATAAAGGCAATAAACACAGCGCCAATGAAATATGCAATAGCAGTCGCAACTTGTTCATTTTCAGCCTCTCTTACAGAATGTCCTGGTCCCCTTGGGTCTTTCATACCTTTTCCTAACCATTCTCCGCAATTAGGACAAACTTTAGCACCTTCGTTAACTCTACTTTTACATGTTGGGCATTCAGCCATAACTGTTAAATTTAAATAATTACACTCAGTACCCTAGAGCAAAATATAAAACATGAAAAAAGCGTGGGTACTTTACTCATCACTTCATTGTGGCTCTGGACTGCCCTGGATTTAGTAATAAGCAAGACCCCCACCGAAGAGTATATAGACCTCTCTACCGAGTGGAATATAAACACTTGACGTGAGCGCTTTGCTATCATCCCAAATCCAAAAGAATTGTCCAGATTCCAATGAAGGATAATATCGTAAACGCTCTTCGTTTTCTCGAAAAATAGATGCAATTACCCACCGCTGCGGTACATCTCTGCCGCAAAGTTAATGAAACGTACATGAGGCCTTCGGCTCGTCAAAGGGAATGAAAAGTGATTACTTTCTGCACGTAAGTGTAGGACTTTGATTACTTTTGTCGCCACAACCTATAATTGACGAGCATATGGCAAGAAACAAGAACGTAGAG
>JAZRYA010000047.1:0-5879 GCA_045600505.1 Bacteroidaceae bacterium | reverse complement strand
CTTCTGGGTAGCAAATTCTATACATCCTTTATAATATAGCGCGAGCGTGTAAGTTTCCAGGACCTTTTGTGCCGTGGCATCCTTCTGGGCCATCAACTGGCTTTTACCCATCAACACATTTGCTTTTGCCGCACGTAGGTTGTTGTAGCGCTGCAGGCCATCGAAGACGGGGATGCTAGCGCTCAATCCATGTGAATTGTAGAATGTGCTGACGTTGGTGTAGGTGTTTGTTTCTGGGTCAATGGCACGTCCAAAGTTGTACTGTCCGCCGATGCTGCCTTCTGCCGCTGGCAAGAAAGCGCCAATTGCCCTGTTCTTTTCTGCCTTGGAATCGTCCAGCGCAAACCTCTGCAGGCGTACATCGTGGTTGTGCGCGACGGCATATTGCATGCACTGGTCGACTGTCCATAGCTTTTGTGCCTTTACTGTAAGGCAGGCCATAAATAATACTATGTACGCGAATCTTGTCATTTGCTGTATTTTTGTACTGCAAAATTATAATCAAGTTCGCAAACAACAATGGATTTTCACCTCGCCAAAGTACGATTGTATTAAAACAATACACTTTTCTGTATTAAAATAATACAATTTTGTACAGAATCCTCTAAATTATGAATTATGAATTGTGAATTATAAATTAATCCCACTACCTTTGCATGCACTATGGCAAACTACAGAACTATACTTGTTGTGGATGACAATACGTCCATATTCACGACATTGGAAATATGTCTGGATGGCGTGTTTGAGCGCATACTGACCCTCACCAAACCAGAAAATATACTGACCACATTGGAGCAGGAGGCGGTTGACATCATCTTGCTCGACATGAACTTTTCACTTGGCGTAAATAATGGCCAGGAGGGCTTGCTGTGGGTACAGGCAATTCATCGCAGACACCCGGATATTCCCATCGTATTGATGACTGCATACGCAGACGTGAAACTGGCTGTCAAAGGATTGAAAAGCGGTGCTGCGGACTTTGTAACCAAGCCATGGGATAACCACGAACTGATCCGTGTACTGAAGGATGCCATTGATGCCAATACCGAGGTCATACCTTTGGAAAAGATGGAAGAAGAACATGTACGCAAGGTGGTGGACAAATGCCATGGCAACATCAGCAAGGCTGCTGAACTGCTTGAAATTTCTCGTCAAAGACTGTACAAAAAGTTAAGAGGCTCCCTCTAACTCCCCGAGGGGAGGACTTATTAGTCATTGGCATACATATAAAAAACTATGAGCATACTTGACATCTTGCTATACATTGCTCTCCCCCTCGGGGGAGTCGGTGGGGGGCTATTTTTTTACCACCAGAACAAGCTGAAGTTGCGCGCCCGTCTGATGCGCGAGGCGGTGAGAAACCATGAGTTTACGTTTCATCTGCCAGTCAAAGGACTGTTCTATGGAGAAAGGGCATTGCAGGAGGCTCTGAATGATCTGGGGCAAGACATCAACAAGTTGGTAGCACAGAAGGAAGTAGAATCCTGGCAAAAGCTTACGCGCGTGCTCACCCATGAGATAATGAATGTGAGCACCCCAATCCAGAGTATCAGCCAGGCGTACCTCGAACACCCCCAGGTCGTGGGCACATCGCTGGAGAAGGGCGTTCGTGCCATCAATGATGCAGCTGGCAATCTGGTGACTTTTGTGGATAGCTATCGCAAGCTCACCCAGCTTCAGGAACCTGTAATATCAACTCTGCGGCTGAAAGATTTTCTTGAAGGCATCATCGTATTGTATCCCGATATAACCTGGGAAATAGATATTTCCACAGATACAACCATTGACGCTGACGAATCACTCCTGCGCCAGGTCATCGTCAACATCGTCAAGAACGCTATCGAAGCTGATGCCAAGAACATAGCATGCAGATGGCACGAGACAGCACTGCGCATCAGCAACGACGGCGCGCCCATTCCTGCTGAGGTCAGAAGGGACATCTTCATCCCATTCTACACCACCAAAAACACAGGTACTGGCATTGGTCTTGCCCTGTCCCGACAAATCATGACCATGCTGGGCGGGTCGCTGGAGCTAGCTGAAAAAGCCGATGCAGGCTATCATGCAACCTTCATCCTAGAATTTGAAAAATAAGTAATCCCATCAAGTGATTTGTGGCTGAAAGCTGAAAGCACTTTTTCAAAACTTTTTTCACACGTCAATCCCCACGACCAATGCCTATAAACGACAACACCCCCGGCCAAATGGTCGGGGGTGCGTCTTACTATATCATCTAATTTATCGGATGAAGAGCATCTCGCGATACTTGGGCAAGGGCCACAATTCGTCGTCGACGATGAGCTCCAACTTATCCACATGATAGCGGATAGCCTCCAGCAGAGGAGCCACAGTGTCGTGATAAGCAACAGCCTT
Organism: Bacteroidaceae bacterium; assembly: GCA_045600505.1. Classification (GTDB taxonomy): domain Bacteria; phylum Bacteroidota; class Bacteroidia; order Bacteroidales; family Bacteroidaceae; genus Physcousia. The sequence goes on along the minus strand of JAZRYA010000047.1, from coordinate 3,503 downwards.
CTCACGCTCGGTCTCCTGGGCATTGGCACTCTTACGAGCCTGACGCATTACCTCTACGTTCTCGGTGATAAATGCGCTATGCTCACTGATCTGCTCAATCAACTTCAGATTGTTGCTGTTCAGCTTGTTAGCAGTCTCCTCGGGGAAAGTAGCCTTTACCTTGAACACATTGTCAATCAGAGCACTCTGGTAGCGGCTAGCTACGGGGATGATGTGATTGAGACACATGTCGCTGAAGATACGTGACTCGATCTGGATCTTCTTGTAATAGGTCTCGAGCTTGATCTCGTTACGAGCCTCCAGCTCAGCCTCGGTCAGGACGTTCATCTTGGTGAACATCTCCTTGGTAGCAGGAGCCAGATACTGCTCGATGATCAGGGGAGCACTGCTCTCTACATCCAAGCCACGAGCTGCAGCCTCGACCTTCCACTCCTCGCTGTAACCGTTACCGTCAAAGTGGATGGGCTTGCAAGTTTTGATATCCTCGCGAACAACCTTCAGGATAGCCTTCATCTTGTCCATACCACCCTCGATCAAAGCGTCAACACGTACCTTGAAGTCCGACAGAGCCTCGGCAACAGCAGTGTTCAGCACAATCATGGCAGCAGCACAGTTGGCCTGGCTACCTACAGCACGGAACTCGAAACGGTTACCGGTGAAGGCGAAGGGAGAAGTACGGTTACGGTCAGTGTTATCCAGACTCAACTCGGGAATCTGAGGAATGTCGAGTGACAGAGCCTGCTTACCAGCCAAGTTGAAGATATCGTCGTCATCGCTATCCTCAAGCTTCTTCAGTACGTCGGCCAACTGAGCACCCAAGAATGAAGATACAATTGCAGGAGGTGCCTCGTTGGCACCCAGACGATGAGCATTGGTAGCGCTGATGATAGAAGCCTTGAGCAGACCATTGTGTCTGTACACGCCCATCAGGGTCTCGACGATGAAGGTCACGAAACGCAAGTTGTCCACGGGAGTCTTGCCAGGACCATGCAGCAGCACTCCGGTGTTGGTAGACAGAGACCAGTTGTTGTGCTTACCCGAACCATTGATGCCAGCAAAAGGCTTCTCGTGCAGCAGGCAACGGAAACCGTGCTTGCGAGCAACACGCTTCATCAAGCCCATCATCAACATGTTGTGGTCTACTGCCAGATTAGTCTCCTCGAAGATGGGAGCCAACTCGAACTGGTTGGGAGCCACCTCGTTGTGACGGGTCTTGCAGGGGATACCGAGTTCCAGAGCCTGGCACTCGAGATCCTTCATAAACATAGCCACACGCATGGGGATAGAACCGAAATAGTGGTCATCCATCTGCTGGTTACGAGCACTGTCGTGACCCATCAGGGTGCGGCCAGTCATCAGCAAGTCGGGACGTGCTGCATACAAGCCCTCGTCTACCAGGAAGTACTCCTGCTCCCAACCCAGGTTGCTGACAACCTTGGTTACATCAGGATAGAAATACTGTGCCACTGCAGTAGCAGCCTTGTCCACAGCCTTCAAAGCCTTCTTCAGGGGAGCCTTGTAGTCCAAAGCCTCACCAGTATATGAGATGAACACAGTAGGAATCATCAGAGTGTCGCCAATCACAAACACGGGGCTTGCAGGATCCCATGCGCTGTAACCACGAGCCTCGAAAGTAGAACGGATACCGCCACTGGGGAACGAGCTAGCATCGGGCTCCTGCTGTACGAGCTGCTTACCGGTAAACTCCTCTACCATACCGCCCTTCCAGTCGTGCTCGACAAAACCGTCGTGCTTCTCGGCAGTACCCTCGGTCAGAGGCTGGAACCAGTGAGTGCAATGTGTTACACCCAGCTCCATGGCCCATTTCTTCATGCCTTCAGCTACTGCATCTGCAGTTGCCAGATCCAGGGTTGCACCATTGTCTATCACGTCACACATCTTCTTGTACACCTTGGCAGGCAGGTACTTGAACATCTTTTGACGATTAAACACATACTTAGCAAAGTACTCACTAGGACGATCTTCTCTGTTGGGAATCACTACGGGCTTTTTCTTGAAAGCCTCGCCCACTACTTGAAATCTAAGAGTTGCTGACATAATACCTAAGATTTATGTTGTTTATTATTTTTCTATTTCAACCATTTTGTTATTCGCTCCATTGCCTGCTCGCAATCCTGGCGCTCACCAAATGCAGTCAGACGGAAATATCCCTCACCACTGGGGCCGAATCCTACACCAGGAGTGCCCACGATGTTGGGACCATGCAACAGTTCCTCGAAGAACTTCCACGACGACATACCGCCAGGAGTCTTCAACCAGATATAAGGTGCATTGACACCGCCAAATACTTGTAAACCAGCTGATGACAAGGCCTCGCGCATGATTTTGGCATTGGTCATATAGTACTGTATGGTCTCACGCACTTGTTCCTTTCCTTCGGGGCTGTAGATAGCCTCGGCAGCACGATGCTGGATGTAACTGGTACCATTGAACTTGGTACACTGGCGACGATTCCACAAGGCATTCAAGGCCACTCGCTCACCAGTGGAAGTGGTTGCCATCAACTCCAAAGGTACGATGGTGTAGCCACAGCGCACGCCAGTGAAACCTGCCGTCTTGGAATAGCTATGGAACTCGATTGCACACTTCTTAGCACCAGGAATCTCATAAATGGAGTGAGGGATATCCTCTTCCTGGATGTATGCTTCATAGGCAGCATCGTACATGATGATGCTGTCATTTGCCAAGGCGTAATCGACCCACTTCTTCAGCTCGCCCTTGGTGATGACTGTACCCGTGGGATTGTTGGGATAGCAAAGATAAATGACATCCACATGCTGTGTGGGCAATGCGGGTGTGAAGTTATTCTCGGCATTGCAGGGCATGTACACGATATTGCTCCACTTGCCGTCCACCAAGTCTCCGGCACGTCCACACATGGCGTTGCTATCGACATAGACGGGATAGATGGGATCGGTCATGCAGATGCTATTGTTGAGCCCCAGGATGTCACCGATATTTCCGGTGTCACTCTTGGCACCATCGTTGACGAAGACCTCCTGAGGATCGAGCGAAATGCCACGAGATTCAAAGTCGTGCTGGATGATGGCCTGCTGCAGGAAATCATATCCATGTTCGGGGCCATAGCCACGGAAAGTGTCCTTCGATGCCATCTCTTCAACGGCCTTGTGCATAGCACTGATGACGGCGGGACACAGGGGCTGTGTGACATCACCAATACCCAGACGGATAACCGCTGCCTCGGGATGCTCTTGCTTGTATGCTGCTACCTTGCGTGCAATATCTGAAAACAGATAACTGACGGGGAGCTTCAGGAAATTTTCGTTTACTTGTGCCATTTTGGTTTGTTTTAAGATTTACTCGGGCAATTCGACTTCTCCCTCAAAGGCTGTCGCTGCTGGGCCTGTCATATAGATGCGACCATCACTCTCTCGCCACTCGATGTGCAATGTACCGCCATCCATCTCGATGTCACTCTCACGACCACGGAGACCACACATGCAAGCTGCCACTGCAGTAGC
>JAZRYA010000046.1:0-5532 GCA_045600505.1 Bacteroidaceae bacterium | reverse complement strand
ATGTCGAGGTCCTGCATGGCGATGTGGATGCCCGAACCGAGGTCGGAGAAATTCTCGATGGCCTGCAGTCGGCGACGTGCCTCGGGAGTGAGCGCACTGAGGGGTGGCGCAAGTAGGTAACAGAATGCCTTCTTGTTGCTTCTTCCCACGCGGCCACGCATCTGATGGAGGTCGGAGAGGCCGAAGTTGTGAGCCGAATTGATGATGATGGTATTGGCATTGGGGATGTCCACTCCACTCTCGATGATGGTGGTGGAAATGAGGACGTCGTAGTCGTAATTGGCAAAGTCGAGCACCACCTTTTCCAGTTGTTCGCTGGGCATGCGTCCGTGGCCCACTACCACACGGGCATCGGGCACGTATTTATGCACCAGAGCCTCCAGTTCGGGCAGGTTGCTGATGCGGTTGTTGACCAGGAACACCTGACCATTGCGGCTCATCTCGAAACGGATGGCCTCGGCTATCACCTCGCCATTGAAGGTGTGCAGCTCGGTCTGTATGGGATAACGGTTGGGAGGAGGGGTCTGGATGACGCTCAGGTCGCGTGCTCCCATCAGGCTGAATTGCAGGGTGCGGGGGATGGGAGTAGCCGTCAGGGTGAGGGTGTCGACATTGGTCTTCATCTGGCGCAACTTCTCCTTAGTGCTGACGCCAAACTTCTGTTCCTCGTCGATGATGAGCAGACCTAGGTCCTTGAATTTCACGGTCTTGCCTATTAACTTGTGCGTGCCTACCAAGATGTCTATCTTGCCTGCAGCCAGGTCGGTCAGTATCTCGCGGGTCTTCTGTGCCGAGCGGGCACGAGAGAGGTATTCCACGCGAGCAGGCAGCCCCTTCAGACGGTCGCAGAAGGTGTGGTAGTGCTGATAGGCGAGCACGGTGGTAGGCACCATCACGGCCACCTGTTTGCTGTCTGCCACAGCCTTGAAGGCGGCACGTATGGCCACCTCGGTCTTGCCAAATCCCACATCGCCACACACCAGTCGGTCCATGGGTTTGGCCTTCTCCATGTCGGCCTTCACGTCGTTGGTGGCCTTCAGCTGGTCGGGGGTATCCTCGTAGAGGAACGATGCCTCCAGCTCGTGCTGCAGGAAACTGTCGGGCGAGAAGCGGAAGCCTTGCTCCTTCTGACGGGTGGAATAGAGCTTGATGAGGTCGCGGGCGATGTCCTTGATCTTGGTCTTGGTGCGCTCCTTCAGGCGTTCCCAAGCGCCAGTGCCCAACTTGTTGACACGGGGCGGTTCGCCCTCGCGGCCCTTGTACTTGCTGATTTTGTGGAGGGAGTGGATGGAGACAAAGACCACATCGTCGTTTTGGTAGATGATCTTTATCTTTTCCTGCACCTGACTGCCATTGGACATGCGCACAAGTCCGCCAAATCGGCCCACGCCATGGTCGACATGCACGACAAAATCGCCCAGTTCAAACTGCTGTATCTCCTTGAGCGTCAGTGCTATCTTTCCACTGCGGGCCTTGTCGCTGCGCAGGTTGTACTTGTGGAAGCGCGAGAAGATCTGGTGGTCGGTAAACAGGCAGACGCGCAGGGCGTTGTCGGCAAAACCGGCATGCAGGGTCTTGTGCACGGGGCGGAACTCCACACCATGGCCCTGTTCCTCGAAGATGCTCTTCAGGCGGTCGTTTTGCTTGTTGCTGTCGGCTAATATATATATGGTATAGCCCTGGGACATATAGTCCAGGAAATTCTGGTTGATGAGGTCGAAGTTCTTGTGGAACACGGGCTGTGGCGTGATGTCCATCCTCACCTGGGCCTCGGGCGTGGTGGTGGGGCGGTGGCCAAATTCCACGATGCGGAAGTCCAACAGCCTGCGGCGGAATGCCTCGCCAGTGACCAGGATGGACTCTCGGCGCAGCTTGCTCACCATCTCGGCCTCCTCCATCTCGCTGGTGGCAGCCTCCTCGGCCAGTGCCTGACGAGCAAAGCCTTCCTCATAGGTCTGGGCGATGGTCTCGCACAGATAGAGCATGTCCTTCATCACCAGTATCGTGTTGTCTGGCAGGAAGTTGAGAATACTCTCGGCCGAGGTTTCCTCCTGCACCAGTTCGGGCACTATCGAGATTTGCTCCTTGCGCGAGAGAGACAACTGGGTCTGCACCTCGAAGGTGCGGATAGAGTCTACCTCGTCGCCAAAGAAATCCACGCGATAGGGGTGCTCACACGAGTAGCTGAACACATCCAGGATACTGCCTCGCACGGCAAACTGGCCCGGCTCGTAGACATAGTCCACACGATGGAATCCAAATTCCACCAACGTCTGTTCGACAAAGACCAGATCGACACGCTCGGCCTGGCAGAGTGAGAGGGTGCGCTCCTGCAGCTTCTTGCGCGAGACCACCATCTCGGCCAGCGCATCGGGATAGGTCACCACAAACAGGGGCAAGCTGCCCGTCGAGATGCTGCTCAACACCTCTGTGCGCAAGATCTCGTTGGCCGAGTCGCGCTGGCCATACTTGATGGCGCGGCGAAACGAACTGGGGAAATACAGCACCTGCTGTTCGCCCAGCACCTGGGTCAGGTCGTGGTAGAAATAACCTGCCTCCTCGGCATCGTCCAGCACAAACAGATAGGGCATTGCCAAGGCACGTACATCCACCTCGGCAAGAGCCGAGAAAGCCAGGCTAGTAGCCGACGCCTGCGCCCCATCGATGTACATTCTGCGCAACTTCTCGTCACGCAGCATAGCACCCAAGGCCTTTATCCCCGGGTGTTTTTTATAAATGGAGAGTAATTCTTTTAGTTCCATTATCCTCGAAAAGTCGAACAAAAGTACGAATAATTCCCGAACTAATAAAATTATATTATTAAAATGTAGATAAGAACCCCGATTCTCACCACAATACGCTTGGTCCGGTGCGACCTATTGCACAGAGCGATGCAGCCTATTGCACAGGGCGGTGCAACCTATTGCACAGGGCGTCACACCCCAAGATTTTCTGGCACGAGACCCTTTCTATACTGAAATATAGCAACGAGGTCTTCACCAATTTAGGTGCAGAACCAATTTCTTCTTTTCTACAACAATGAAGATGACTGAGTACATAAAACGAGCATTTGATGTAGTTTTTTATTTATTTCTACAAAGTTTTCTAAAAAATTATGTAACTTTGCGGTGTCATGCCTACGCCGTGCCATTTGAAAGGATGCGCGGATGGGCGGGACACTACATAATGTAAAAGCGTCATCGATGCTTTGTCTATTGGCTGTGTGAACCTAGGAAATTCATCAGTTGGTCAAGGGCAATGTCAGAAGTGAATGCTACGGGTATGCAATCATTGTATCCCGGGGTGTGCATGTGAGGGTATGCTATATCCTCAAAGCACACTTTTCCGGAGGTACGTGCAAGATACCGGCGTAGGCAGTCACTCTACGAGTTCACCAACAAGGTTTTCCTAGGACCTACACAGCGGACGAGTAGAGCTGGAGGCCTACGCTTTTTATTGTGTAGATTCGAAGTGTAGCTTTTTTTTGTCCTAATGGGCTTCTATGGATTGACGTTTTCTAATAAAGGCAAATAGGCGAAGAACATGATTTTCTTTTGACATCAGAAATCTTTAAATATACACAATATGACAAACAAAATCTTATTCACAATCTTCGGCCTGCTATGGGGCTCGGCAGTGTGCCTGGCCCAGAACACGCTGAACATTCATCAGAAGGACGGAGCCGTGGTGAGCTACGCCTTCAGCGAAAAGCCGGTGGTGACGCACACCAACACCGGCATCCATCTCTCAACATCCAAGGTGGAGGTGGATTATCCCTTCGACAATCTGTTGAAGTTCACCTTCATGGACGATGTGACCATCGGCATCGAGCAGCTGCGCACCACGGGCACCAGCGACGACATCCGCGTCTATGACGTTCGTGGCATGCTGGTCAAGACCATTCGCCAGAGCGACGGAACAGCTGGCTTCTCCACCACCGACCTGCCCCGAGGCATCTACATCATCAAGAACGGATCCACAACTTACAAGATAACAAAGCGATGAAGAAGACCATATTCTCTGCATTAATGCTGATTACAGCATCGATGAGCGTGAATGCGCAAGTAGTGATGCGTTTCGAGATGAATGATGGTAGTCATGTAGACTATCCCGTATCTTCGGTTAAAAGTGTTAGCTGGATTGAGGAGGAAACAAAAACACCTGCAGGACTTGAAGCTGTCGACCTTGGATTATCAGTCAAGTGGGCAAACATGAATGTCGGTGCATCATCTCCCGAGGACTACGGCTGGTATCTTGCATGGGGCGAGACCGAGCCAAAGGCCACCTACAACTGGGACACCTATTTCGACTCCGTGAATGGCAGTAGCATTAATTTCAAGAAGTACTACAACAATGGCGGCAAGACCACACTCGATCTCGAGGACGATGCTGCCCACGTGAACTGGGGTGGTGACTGGCGCATGCCTACCCTTGCCGAGCAGGACGAGCTGTGTAATACAGCTAATTGCACCTGGTCATGGACCACGCAGAATGGAGTGAAGGGTTACAAGGTTACCTCGAAAAAGAACGGCAACTCCATTTTCTTTCCTGCTGCGGACTCTCGCGACTACGTCTGGTCGTCGTCGCTCCACGCGTCTAACTCGAGCGGCGCGTACTTCCTCTACTTCGATTCGAGCAGTGTAGCCTGGAGCAGCTTCTACCGCTACTACGGCTTTTCAGTCCGTGCCGTCTGCCCGTAATCCATGATTTAGCATAAGATAACAAAGCAATGAAAAAGTTTGTATTAGCAGCATTGATGCTGATGGTTGCCTCGGTTAACATGAAGGCACAATTCGTTGTACGTGTCGAAATGAATGATGGCAGTCATGTTGACCATCCCGTATCTTCGGTTAAAAACGTTACATGGGTTAAGGCAGAAACCAAAACACCTGACGACTTGGAGGCTGTTGACCTTGGATTATCAGTCAAGTGGGCAAACATGAACATCGGTGCCTCAAGTCCCGAGGATTATGGCGAATATTATGCCTGGGGCGAGACAAAGCCTAAGGATACTTACAAATGGGGAACCTATTTCGACTCTGTGAACGGCAGTGGCAGTAACTTCAAGAAGTACAACAACGATGGCAATAAGACCACCCTCGATCTCGAGGATGATGCGGCCCACGTGAACTGGGGTGGTGACTGGCGTATGCCCACCAAGGAAGAACAGGAAGAACTACGAACTAAATGTACATGGGAATGGGTATCAAGGAATGGCGTATATGGTCGAGAGGTAACTGGCCCTAACGGAAACTCCATTTTCCTTCCTGCTGCGGGCTATCGCGACAATGGAGACCTCGTCAATGCTGATGGTTGCGGTTACTATTGTTCATCGTCGCTCAGCACGTCCTTCTTGGAGTACTCGTACGCTTTCCAGTTCAATTCGAGCAATGTATACAACGGCTACAGCCTCCGCATCCTTGGCCTGCCAGTCCGTGCCGTCTGCCCCGATGCCTCGACCGAGGACGCGGGCGAAGACACGGGCGAGAACAACCCCGACGACCCCACCGTGACGGGCAATGCCACGAACAT
>JAZRYA010000045.1:0-9821 GCA_045600505.1 Bacteroidaceae bacterium | reverse complement strand
CTTGCGAGTTGAATTCGCGCTTGCTTAATTTTGGTTAAAAATGTTAAAAGTAACAGCGCCTCAAATTCTTCCAAAACACACAACATCACTTTTCTACCTTTATGCGTGCATTTATTTGATAATCAATATGTAGCAAAAACTCTATTTTGCTCTAGCTTGAGTTCAATATTTATTCCAAGTTCTGTAGTAGATATTGCTTATAGTTCATTTGTAGGATGTACAAACCTCCGAACATTGGAGATCGGCCCTGATAGTAAGTTGGAAAACATAAACAATTGTTTTGCTGAAACACCTATAGCACATTATGATTTCTCAAATTGCCCACACCTCAAGAGCTTTGGCCCATATACGGAAAATAATTTGGGTTCTCAGTGGATTGAGTCAATCAAATTTCCCGTCGAAAATGCCCTTGGGAGCAATATGACTGAATTTCGTTATTGCTCCAAACTGAAGAGCGCCGATTTTGGTTTGATACACTCTGGGAAAAATAATTCGTACAACGGTATTTTTAATGGATTCTTTGGCGTCCTCTTCAATAACTGCGAAAGTCTTGAATATGCGAGCAACAATGCTTTTCTATATTATTCTTCGTACTATAATTTAATCACTTCTTTCATAAATTGTCCCAAACTCAAACGGATTAATGTAGATTCCCTAGGTGTCGACATGATTGCTGCCCATAATTATAATATTACATATCCTATAATAGGAAAATATTACATATTCTCAGGACAGGAATCTGGTGAACTATATATCAATGGGAAGGCAGCATCAGAGATATCTATCCATCAATCTAAGCTTTTAAATAATACAGAAATACAAGAATATGCATTTTATGGATTCAAAAACATTACTAAGGTGCATATACCCAGCGTCATCAAGACCATTGGAGACCATTCTTTCGAGAATTGTTCTTCGCTTACTGAAATCTATTTTGAAAGCGAGACGCCTGCCATTATCAATGGCACGCCCTTCTCTTCTACCGTATCATTGGTTGTTCCCGATGAAGCTTACGATGCTTACGTAACGTCCTGGGCCCAATATGCAGACCAAATCGTAGCAAAAGGCACTGCTATCGCTAATGTCGAACTTGTCGCAAGCTCAAATTATTCAGATTTGGATCATAAAATCGGTGAGGGAAGTGCTAATAATATCATTGACAGAGTACTGGACCTGACTATCACAGGTACCATCAACAGCTACGATATCCTGATGATTCGTAACAAGATGACAAATCTGCACCATCTGGATCTTTCAAATGCAACCATTGTCAATGAAACAAAAGAATACTGGGATGGTTGCCATACGGAAGAGGGTATCCTCGGTTCACACGCCTTCTCTGATCTGCCCAAACTAGCCACTGTAAAACTACCCAAAACAGTGCGTGAAATCAGAGATGCATTTTCTGGTTGTACCCATTTGACGTCTGTAGAATTGCCAGATGGACTGGAGATAATTGGTGACAGAGCATTCGATGGTTGTCAGGAATTGTCGAGTGTTGCACTGCCTGCATCCCTAAAGACAATCGGCACTCGTGCATTTGCCAACTGTAACAATATCGGCGATATTGCCATTAACGAGGGCATCAATACGATAAGCGACTATGCCTTCTACAATAGCGGCGTTTCAAATCTTATTTTGCCCGAATCCCTGTTATCAATTGGAAAATATGCTTTCGCAAACAACACTTGTGAAGGTATGGAGACCGTAGTGCTTCCTCCTAATCTTGACGAAATCGGCGAAGGCGCCTTTGATAATGGAACAGGTATTGTCAATCTGACCATCGATCCTATGCTGAAGGTAATCGGTGAATATGCATTCCGCAATTGTAACAACATCAAGCATGTGTACACTTACACCCTGCATCCTATCGCAATCTCTCAAAACACATTCGATGCCTCTGCAACTGCACTACTTAGTGTTCCCAAGCCCAGTCACGAGGAATATTACTACCACACCCAGTGGGGTAAGTTTGCCAAGATTATAGACAAGGATGAGAATGACGACTACGAATTCAAAGGCATCTATGTAAACCATGATTACAAGATGGATGATGAGACTGGTATCCTCGGTGATTGTCCTAACGGCGAAATGAACGAGACTGCAGGTTTCATCAATACAGGTTCCGATACCCAGGAGATGAATGTCGTAACCATCAAGTACGATGGTGATGACAAGAGCGCATCTATCATCGGTAACATCACAGCCGAAGAGGTGCATGTGGAAATCAACATCGAAGGAAATAAGTGGTATCAGTTTGCCTTCCCCTTCAGTGTAGATATGGCAAAAATCTCTTGCAGCAACGAGGCCCAGTGGGTAATTCGCAAGTACAATGGAGAACAGCGTGCAAGCACCGGTACTGGATGGACCAATCTTCCAAAGGATGAAACCACTTTGGAACCCGGTGTGGGTTACATCTTCCAAGCTAACACTGATTGTGTCCTCACGCTCTGTGTAGATTCAGAGACAAATTTCAATGGTGGAACTATCGCACAGAATCTTGAAGCATATTCTTCTGAAAGTGCCAACGATGCCGGTTGGAACTATATCGGTGTACCATTCTTGGGCTACTACGACATCGACGACATGAACTATGACGCACCCATTACCATCTGGAACGGGGAAAGCTATGAGGCTTTGCGCGCAGAAGACGATGACTATGCACTGCATCCCTTCCAGGCCTTCTTCGTTCAGAGTAGCGAAGAAAACACAAAGGTAACATTTGATGCGGAGAACCAAGAAACCTACACCCAGGCACAAGAGACTGTTGCAGCAAAGGTTCGTGCTCGCAAGGCTGCGGGTGTCAACCCAGATCGTATGCTGGTTAACCTGGAGTTCACCGATGGAACTAAGAAGGACAAGACTCGCGTAGTATTCAATGACGGCGTTTCTATGGACTACGAGGCCAGTTGCGATGCTGCCAAGTTCATGAGCACCGAGGCTCCTCAGATCTTCACTATGGACAACAGCAAGCAGGTACGCTACGCTATCAACGAGCGTCCCAATGGCGACGGCACTGTGAAGTTGGGCTACAGTGTGCAGAAGGCTGGTACCTACACCATCGGTGCAGAGCGCATGGATTGCAACATGCTGCTGCAGGATCTCGCTACTGGTGAGATTCACGACCTGAGCCGTGGTTACTATGACTTCAAGACCGAGGCAGGCACCTTCGAGGACCGCTTCCTGCTGATCAAGGGCACTGCCGATGCCATCAACACCATCGCCAGCGAGATGGGTATCGCTGCCGTAGACGGTGGCATCAACCTGGGTGACCTGAAGGGCCAGACTGCTCGCATCTACACCCTCGGTGGTGCTCAGGTAGCTACTGCCAGCAAGGGCACCGTCAAGCTTCCTGCTGCCACCTACATCGTAACCGTAGGCAACGTCAGCACCAAGCTGCTGGTGAAGTAATCACACCGTTCTACTAAATAAAATAGGGCTCTACCTCAAACCGGTAGGGCCCTATTTGTATCTTCCACGTCACAAGAGAATCAGAGCAACATATCTGCGCATTTCTGCATCGGGAAATGAAAACATAATAAACCCTAGTGGTAATATGATTTGTAAATAACATCAGAGGAATTACTCATCCAGTGTCCAGCCATGTTCGGCATGATAGATCATTTGCTTTGTCATGCCTCCATCTACGCAGATGTTTTCGCCTGTGATGAAGCCAGCTTTGTCAGAGCAGAGGAAGAGTACCATATTGGCAATGTCGAGAGGATTGCCAACGCGTCCCACTGGCTGTTGGGTGGCATCAGGTCCCTTGTACGCGGTGTAGTCGGTATCTATCCATCCAGGAGAAATGGAGTTGACTCGAGCTTTTCCTGCTAGACTTACTGCAAGAGCATGTGTGAGGGCGGCTATTCCTCCCTTTGCTGCTGTATAACTCTCTGTCTGAGGCATGCTCATTCGATCACGAGAGGAGGATATGTTTACGATTGATGCACCCTCTGCAAGGTTGTCCTTCAGACATTTGACGAGGAAGAATGGAGCTGTAACGCCCACGCTAAGTGCATACTGAAACTCTTCGTAGCTGCATTCGTCAATACCCTTCATCAATGGCAATGCATTATTGATGATGTAATCGACATGGCCATATTTCTCGATAATCCAGCGGCAGAACTCCTCGATTACCTCCTTGATGGACAAGTCGCCTTGAAAGTAATCAACTCCCTCGCCATATAGGGGGAAGGTTGGGGAAAGGGTCTTCTTATCAATGATACAAACATGAGCTCCTTCCTTGTGGAACTCCTCTGCTATGCACTTGCCTATGCCCTGTGCACCACCAGTTATTATCACTACTTTATTTTTGAACTGCATATTCTTCTTATTATCACTAGTTATCTCGTTCTTATAATTCAAGCGTTTCTGCCTGCTCAATATGAGGCATGAAGACCTCGATTTATCTTAGCGTTCACAGAATTACAAATGATGTTACTTGCAAAGTTAATATCATTATTTCAAACTACATCATCTTTGAACGTGTAATAATATGATAATCGCAAATTTACTTCGATTTTTGAAATTCTCGCACCTTATCTGGTCAATATTGAAATATATTCAGTAAATTTGCGCCATAAAATATCAATATTGATATGTATGGAGAATGTTCACATGCTTTCTGATACAGGAAACACCATATTGTTCTTACACGGGTTCTTTGCAAGTGGGAGTTGCGTGCCTGCAGATGCTTTGCGAGAGGCATTTGACGGGAAGGTGCGTGTGCTTACTCCTGACCTGCCGATGCGGCCGAAGGAGGCGCTGGAGTACATTCATCAACTGTGTGATAAGGAGAAGATTGACTTGCTGGTGGGCAATAGCAACGGAGCGTTTCTGGCACAGATCATAGCGCCCATCGTGGGTGTTCCGGCTTTGCTTGGCAATCCACATCTGGAGATGACGGAGTTTCTGAAATCTCGCATTGGCGAGCACCAGTACAAGGCGCCACGAAGGGATGGTAAACAGGATTTCGTGATCGACGAAGAGCTTATCAAGGAGTTTGAGGAACTTCAGCGAGAGCAGTTCAACTATAGCAATCCTTACTGGAAAGACAAGATTTGGGGCATCTTTGGCGAGCAAGACACATTGGCGCATTACAAGCCTCTGTTCTTGGAGCATTATGACTACGCCTTCGATTTTCCTGGCGGTCACACTCCAACGGCAGACGAGGTGAAGACATGGTATGTGCCTCTCATCGAGAAGATGCTGATGACCTGCAAACGACCAAAAGAACGATACTTCCAGCACTTCAAAGGAGGCAAGTACAAGTTCGTCCGTACCGCATTTGACTCTGAGACAAAGGAACGTATGGTTGTCTACCAAGCCCTCTATGGCGAGCAAAACTACTGGGTACGTCCAGAAAAGATGTTCTTTGAAAAGGTCACGCGCGACGGAAAGACATTCAGCAGATTCACCGAGATTGATTCAGACAAAATATAGTGCCGAACTCGCAAGAGCCCGGCACATTTTGTATATGTATGGCCGTTACAGATTGTCCACTTTCACGGTGTAGGTGCCAGCACGATACTCGCGGCTAGTGGTCTGACCAGGCAGCGTGACGGTGGCGGTGGAGCCAGCAGGGATGGTGAACTTCCACACCCACTGGTTGCCCTTGTACTTCCAGGCACTCCTGATGCGACCGGCAGCCGACTGGTAGTCAGCCTCCAGATGACCCAGACGACGATCGGGCACAGGACTCATGATGATGTGGCGGAAACCAGGATCCTGGGGGTCGGCAGCTATGCCGGCAGCAGTTTGCCAGATCCACTGACACACAGCACCATAGGCATAGTGATTGAAGCTGTTCATGCCCTGGGGACCCATGCCGTGCTCGATCATGTAGCTGTTCCAACGCTCCCAGATGGTGGTGGCACCATTGTCGATGGAATAGAGCCAACTGGGATTCTTGCGCTGGAAGAGCAACTCGTAGGCCACGTCCACCATGCCGTTGTCGGTGAGGGTCTTCATCAGGATAGACGTACCCAGGAAACCCGTCTGCAGGCACATGCCATGATCGACGAAGTTCTGACGCAGGCGAACCAACATCTCCTGGCGTGCCTTGCCATCGACCAACTGGTTCCTGAGGGCGAAGAGTGCAGGAGTCTGCATGGTATTGAGCAGCTCGTTGCGGAACTTGCCATCGGGGGTGAGGAAGCGCTCACGCAGATAGGCCTTGGCCTCCTGAACCATACGCTCGTACTTAGCAGCATTGCGACCCGTAGCACGCGCCATGTCGCGCATCATCTCGGCATCGATAGCCCAGTACGAGGCACCCAGATAGTTCCAGTATTCCAGAGCCTCGGGACGCAGAGCACCATCCTGGTACTGACGACCGCCACAGCTCTCTAGGTCCTCGTAGCTCAACCAGTCGGCCCACTGATAATTGCCGTTCTCGCTGATGTTGGCCGTGTGGTCATACTTGGTCTCGTTGACACGCTCCATGAATCGCTCCATCGAGGCCCAACTCTCGTCGATGATGCTGCGGTCGCCATACTGCTTCCAGATGGTCCAGGGACAGATGACACCGGCATCGGCCCATCCCAGACGCATGTAGTCACTGCCAGCGCCAGCACCATACTGAGCCAGAGGCGACACACCGGGATAGGCACCCACGCCATCCTGCGTGTCACGCACATCGCGCAGCCACTTGTGGAAGAATCGGTCGACATTGGCAAAGTAGGTTGCCGTCTCGGTAAACACTTGAGTGTCAGCCATCCAACCCAGTCGCTCGTTGCGCTGAGGACAGTCGGTGGGCACCGACAGATAGTTGGAGCGCTGGCCCCAGATGGTGTTCTGAATGAGTCGGTTGACCAGGTCGTGACCGGTGGTGATGACACCCGTCTCCATGTCGCGAGCGATAGAGGTCACAGGCACCGACTGGATGCGCTGGATGGTGACATCGGCATCGGCTGTGATGGACACAAAGCGGTAGCCAAAGAAGGTGTTGCGAGGGGTGAAGGCCACAGGGCGATTGCCCTCGGCAAAGGTGTAGTTGAGTATCATTCCCGTGTGGGGGATACGCAGATTCAGTCGGTGCACACTGCCGCCAGGGCCATCCATGCCACGGCTCTTGGCGCCATTGCCATCGTTCAGCAATTCGCCTGGCAGACAGTTGAGCTTGGTGCCTGCCTGGGCTTGGAAGACAAACGAGGGCACTGCCGATGCATTCTGTCCGAAGTCGACCACCAGGGTCTCGCCAGGGTGCAACTGGATAGTCTCGCCAGACTTGTACTTGCGGTCGATGACCACACGTCCGTACTCCGAGTCGGTTGCTCCCTCGATGCTCTTCCACACATACACCTCGGTGGGTGAGAGTGCCAGATCAGGTCGCTGGTAGATCTCGGCTCCGTTGTTGGGAACTATCTCGCCCTGGAACTCACGATTCTGCTCGGGAGTCTTCAGCAGAGCGGGCGTGTCGTGGCCAGCTTGCTCGCGTGCATCATAGTCTTCACCGTCGAAGATGGCAGCGTGTTTCACAGGTCCGGCTATGCCAGCCTTCCAGTCCTGGGTGTTGGTACCATAGCGCTCGACAGAGCCATCGGCAAAGGTCAGTTCCACCACGCCACGAAAGGCGCACTTGGTGCCCCACATGCCCTGGTTGCCAGCCGGAGTGATGATCTTGTCGGCCCACCATCCGGGGGTCACCTGCACCGAGAGGGTATTCTCGGCACCAGCCTTGCGCGAGATGGCGCGAGTGATGTCGTAGGTAAACGAGCGACGGGTCTTGAGGGGATGGGTGAAACCGGGCTTCAGCACCTCTTGTCCCACGGGTCGGCCGTTGACGTAGAGGTCATAAGTGCCCAATCCGGTGGTCATCCAGAGGGCCTTCACCACCTTCTTGTCGTTGCGCAGCGTGCTCACAAACCAGTTGGCACCATCGGCAGCGCGCGTGCCATCGTTGACGGTGCCCCTAACCACGGGAGCGTCCACTACCGAGAGCCAGGTTGCGCTGGCCCACGCTGCGTCGTCGAGTGCGCCAGTCAGTGTGCCCACCGACTCGTTCTGCGCCTTGCAACCCAAGTGTGCCGTCAAGGCCATCACGAGGGAAATCTTGCTCAATGTATTCATAGTATTATATTATGTATCAGCGGTTTATTCGTTTATTACAGCATTGTTTTCTGTATTTTAGTATACCAATTTGTTGCAAATATACACATTATTTGCCAAAGTCGAGGATGTAACATCAAGAAAATTACTGCTTAGGTATTTTTTAGTACTGGTGCAAAATAAAAAGTTTGATTTTAGGTCTTCAGGTCTTCAAACGTTTTGTATGACAGCGGCTCCCCATCCTCATGGACAGGGAGCCGCGTATAATATAGGGAGAAAAGATTCCAGTTCAGCTAGTCACTGATCACCTTCTTTCCGCCCTGGATGTACACTCCATTCTGGGGCCTGCTGCCCAGGCGACGGCCAGACAGGTCATAGACAGGAGCGACTGTTCGCTTGCCGTCTACAGTGACGTCTATGACGGGAGTGAGAGAGTCGTCTGCCTGGAGATAGGCATTCTTGACGAAGCTCCATTCTTCGGAATTGCTGCCGAGGAATATGCCATCCTCGCCATCTTTGGTGTCGATTGGAGTGGCAACAGAAGTGAGGGTAAAGCCTGATCCCGTAGATTGCAGGTATTTACGAGCACCGATGTTGTAGATGTAATTGCGACCTTCAATTTCAATCATCATCCACGAGTGATTGAGGTTTGATTCGTCTACATTGACCACACTTTCCACTTCTGCAACCTTGTCATTCGTTGCATCGTAGACGAGGTAGGACATCTTCTTGTTGCTCATCAGAGTGTAAACATCTTTTGCGATTATCTTTTTCGATGAGGTGCTCTCCTCGCGTATGTTGATGAATTTCAAGGGCTATTTTTGCGTATTTTAATAAAAAATGACAGTTCAAGTGAAGATTTTATAGCATTTTTGCGTTTTTTCTTGAAAAATATGTAACTTTGTATCGTCTATACCCACGCTGTGCCAGCCAAAATGGATGATAAATTCATGTTAAGGGTGGCGGGCATCTGACAGAGGTTAGACTATATGGGAAGGACACTACATAATGTAAAAGCGTCATCGATGCTTTGTTTTTGGCGGTATGAACCTAGGAAATTCATTAAGCTAGTCAAGAACATTGTCAGAAGTGAATGCTTACGGGTATGGCATAACTATATCCCGGGGTGTGTAGCGAGGGTATTTTATATCCTCATGCACACTTTTACCGGAGATATGTGCTACATACTTGCGTGGGTATTGCTCTGCTTCGTTCACTAGCAAAGGTTTTCCTAGGACCTATACCGCGGACGAGCAGAAGTGGATACCCACCTTTTTATTGTGTGGTCAGTCAAATATAAAACCAGAAAAAGGCTTAGCTTGGGTATCTACAGGCCACACGCAGTATTACACTATGAGTGTATGTCAGATAAATAGCGGTGAATATATATGCTCCCGGATACTTAAGATACAGTCCATTCCACACGTCACGATTCTTGGAGGAACGGATGCTTCCGAGCAAACCGCGATTATTGTCAGGTGTGCAGAGGAGATGTCGAATATGCTTTCCGAAGTGTATCAGTACTACAAAGACTTATACACTCGTTCGGGACAGCCTCATGATATGTCTGCAGAAATCACCTGGGCATCAAAGCCTGTTTTGAATCAACCATATAAGGCTGATGTCAATCTGTATATTGTCCTCAGAACAATCCACGCGCAAAAGGAGGAATCCGAAAACATAGCAAGCAACATACTTACACTGTTTAAGTCAACACTAAATAACGCAAAATACGAGTTTTCTGAAATTGATCTAACCGCTTTCTCAGAACC
>JAZRYA010000044.1:0-2794 GCA_045600505.1 Bacteroidaceae bacterium | reverse complement strand
CCACGAAAGCACGGCCCTTGTTGTCTACGCAAGCCGAGTTGTGACCCTGAGCGCGCTCACCCACGTTTTGCAGTCCTCCCCAGTCGTTATAGGAACCCATGAGCAGCATACCCATGTTGGTGTTTGCATTGGGACCATAATTGAGGAGATAACGATCATAAGTTGCTACCGTGCCGCTAGCGTCGACATAGGGTCCATCGGGTTTCTCGCTGCGGAAGATACGCATTTCGTAACCGCCATCAGGGGCAAAACCGCCATAGCTCATGAACAGGTAGTAATACTTGCCAATGTGCTGAATATAGGAGCCCTCGCCACTAACATAGTAACCGCCTGCAATCTTCTTGCCGAAATAGGGGTCGCTGATGCCAGATGCGCCTTTCGTTGCATAATCGCTCTGGTAGGTGTAAGTGTAGTCTCGCAGACCGGTCTCCTTATCCAGCTTGAGGATGAAAATACCTCCACTCCAGGAACCATAGGTCATCCACAACTCGCCCTCCTCGTCGTAGAAGACGCAGGGGTCGATACAGTTGGGCCAATAGGTGCCATTGTCGTTACGCTTGTATCGGGCAGGCAGGGTAGTCTCGCCCGTGGCTATGGTGTAGTCCGTTTCGCCAATCTGGGGCGCAGCCACTCCGTTGCGCGACTGACCGTCGAATCCGCCCATCACGACTGGGCCCTGATAAGTAAATGGACCTGTGGGCGAGGTGGCTGTCAGCAGAATGATGATGCTAGACCAGTGGTCGCCATTGATGCTGAGATACATACACCATTTTTTCATCTGCTCGTTGTAGATGATGTCGGGAGCCCACATGTCACCATTGATCCATGTGTTCTTGTCGGCTGCATAGCGAGCAGCATAGGCCTCTGCGTCAAAGTTGGGGAAGTTCACCATCTCGCCCTTGTAGTTACGTATGGTGGTGACTTGCTGAGTGTTGAATGCGGTGGAAAAGTTGCACGCTGTGCCCGTGGCGTCGCCTTGATGAGCCAGCCGAACAAAGGTGTTATTGTTGGCGCTCATGGGTGTCCAGGAAACCAAGTCCTTGCTTTGGGCTACACCCAGGTGCGAGCCCCAGATGGTGTAGGTACCATTGCGGAAAACGACAGAAGGATCGTGGATGCTAACCACCGATCCCGAAGCGGGTGTGGCCAGTGTGTTTATCTCTGTGATGGTGACAGGATTCTGTGCCGAGAGTGTACTTGGTAATGTGGCAAATAGAGCACCACACAGCCAGTGTAAGTGTTTCATAGGTAGTCTTGAATGTGATTTGCACGTCAAAGTTACTCATTTTTTTGTTTATCCCAAGCATTTTTCTTATTTTTGTGTGTCAAAAGAAGAACAACCAGCTTGGGACATCCGATTATGAAGCATTTACTCCGTATCCTTTCCCCCGTTTCTGCTGCAGGAACTCGATGGAAAAGGGGGTGTCTTGCGCTCTTGACAGGGCTAGTTCTTTCGTCTAGCGTTTCGGCCCAGACTTTTACTTCCACACTGATTCCAGACTCCGTCTTCGCACGTATGAAAGGCAAGACGTATAAGTCGAATTGCACGGTTCCACGATCGGAGTTGCGCTATCTGCGCCTGTCGTTTTGGGATGGTGAGGGCAAGGCCCAAGTAGGGGAGATGGTGTGTAACAAGGCCATTGCTCAGGATCTGGTGGAGATATTCCGTGAATTGTACGAGGCTCACTATCGCATAGAGCGCATGCAGTTGATGGACGACTATGATGCCGATGACCAGCGGGCAATGGAGGCCAACAATACGATGTGCTTCAATTTCCGTTATATCTCGGGTACTCGTACTGTCTCGAAGCACGGACGAGGCATGGCCGTGGATGTAAACTCGCTATATAATCCTTATATATACGCGCGCGCAGGTAAGCAACACGTGGAACCCGCCTCTGCTGCCAAGTGGGCGACCAATCGAGACCGTCGAACCGACATTCCTTACAAGATTGATCGTGAGGACTTATGTTACAAATTGTTCAGGAAACACGGCTTTAGATGGGGCGGAGACTGGGTTAGAAGCAAGGATTATCAACATTTTGAAAAGTAAAACATAAAATAATTGTAAAAAAGTTAGCAAAAAGCTTGTATATAATAACAAAATGACATATCTTTGTGCTCAGATTAAGGCAAAAAGATAATATCGCATGAATAAAAAGGTTCGTTTTACCAAGATGCATGGGGCAGGGAATGACTATATCTATGTCTATACACCTGATTTTGAGATACCCGACCCAGCCAAGGCCAGTATAGCATGGAGCAAGTTCCATTTTGGCATTGGCAGCGACGGTCTTATCCTCATTGGTAAGAGCCTGGTTCCTGAAGCCGACTTTACCATGCGTATCTTCAACAATGATGGTTCCGAGGCCATGATGTGTGGCAACGGCGTTCGTTGTGTGGGTAAGTTTGTCTACGATCATCAGCTGACCAACAAGACCACAGTCGCCATTGACACCCTCAGTGGTATCAAGGTAATCAATCTGCATGTCTCAGAGGATGGAACCGTTGGCAGTGCCACTGTCAACATGGGACGTCCCTTGTTGAGTAATCCCGTGCAATTGGCAACTCCCGATGGAAGCATGCAGGCTGGCGAGATAGGTGGATATACTGGCACATTCGTGTGCATGGGCAATCCTCATTTCGTGATCTTTGTCGATGATGTTATGAGCATCGACCTACCCGTCGAGGGACCCAAGATGGAATTCAACGAGATGTTTCCCGAGCGTTGCAACATCGAGTTTGCCACGGTGCGTCCCGATGGTAGCATCCGCATGAGAGTGTGGGAGCGTGG
>JAZRYA010000043.1:0-7223 GCA_045600505.1 Bacteroidaceae bacterium | reverse complement strand
AATGCATATCTTTGCACCCTAATGTGTCGCATACTGACGGAAAAAACAAAAACAATAATAATTTCAAAACAATGCAAAACAAAGGATTTGTAACATTCATCGCAGTTCTGCTGACTCTGATCTGCCTCTTCTACATGAGCTTTGGCTTCGTGACAAGCTATCATGAGAATAAGGCTGAGAAGATTGCTGCAGTTCAGGGCGAGGAGGCAGGCCAGCATTACATGGATTCAGTGCTGAATTCAAAGGTATATTGCGGTGTCTGGTCTCTGAAGGAGTGTCGTGAACTGGGTATTGGTCTCGGCCTCGACCTGAAGGGTGGTATGAACGTGATCCTCGAGGTGAGCGTGTCTGACGTTGTCAAGGCTCTGTCTGACCACAAGGAACTCAACAATCAGAACTTCGCGAAGGCTTGCGAGCAGGCACAGAAGGCCACTTCCGCTGGTCATGGAGATTTTATTACCTTATTTATTAAGGAATACAAGCAGATTGCTCCCAACAGCAATCTAGCAGAGTTGTTTGCTACCCAGCAGCTGCGTGACAAGGTGAACACCAAGAGCACCGATGCAGAGGTTGAGAAGGTGCTGCGCGAGGAGGTCAAGGCCGCAATCGCCAACTCTTACAATGTACTCCGCACACGTATCGACCGTTTCGGTGTCGTTCAGCCCAACATCCAGGCCCTCGAGGGTCAGGAGGGTCGCATCATGGTAGAAATGCCTGGTGTAAAGGAGCCCGAGCGTGTACGTAAGCTGTTGCAGGGAAGTGCCAACCTGGAGTTCTGGGAGACCTATGAGAGCCAGGAGATCGTACAGTCTCTGGTTGACCTGGATACTCGCCTGGCTGCCGCTGCTGCTGGCACCAAGGTAGAGGCCGACACCACCGCTGTCGAGGAGACCGAGGAGGTAGCCGAGGCTGACACCACTGCCGACCTGGCTGCTGCTGTTGCCGGTGCTGCTGCCGAGAAGGCTGCTCCCGCTACCGCACAGGACGAGGAGAAGGCTTACAAGGAGCACCCCCTGTTGGCTCGTCTGCAGGTACAGCCCTCTCAGGGTTGTGTTGTAGGTATCGCCCACAAGCGTAACCTGGAGGCTATCAGCGCCATGTTCGAGACTCCCGAGGCCAAGGCTACTCTGCCTGGTGACCTCCGTCTCAAGTGGGCTGCTACTGGTATCGACGAGGCTGCTGGTTCTGACTTCTACTACCTCTACGCTATCCGCGTGACCGACCGCAATGGTCG
The DNA here is from genome assembly GCA_045600505.1 of Bacteroidaceae bacterium. Classification (GTDB taxonomy): domain Bacteria; phylum Bacteroidota; class Bacteroidia; order Bacteroidales; family Bacteroidaceae; genus Physcousia. The sequence goes on along the minus strand of JAZRYA010000043.1, from coordinate 5,989 downwards.
TGCTCCTCTGGAGGGTGACGTCATCACCGACGCTAGCGACACTTATGACCAGAACGGTCGTCCTTGCGTAAGCATGGCAATGAACGTAGATGGTGCTCGTCGCTGGGCTTCTCTGACCAAGGCCAATGTCAACAAGTGCATCGCTATTGTTCTGGATGGCAATGTATACAGCGCTCCCAACGTAAACAACGAGATCACTGGTGGTCGTTCAGAGATTACCGGTCACTTCACTGCCGAGCAGACCAAGGACCTTGCCAACGTACTGAAGTCTGGTAAGATGCCCGCTCCTGCTCACATCGTAAGTGAGGAGATCGTAGGTCCCTCTCTGGGTGCCGAGTCTATCCGCATGGGTATCTACAGCTGTATCGCTGCATTCATCATCCTGATGCTGTACATGATCATGATGTACGGTTTCATTCCCGGTATGGTTGCCAACGGTGCACTGCTGCTCAACCTCTTCTTCACCGTAGGTATTCTGACCAGCTTCCAGGCTGCACTGACCATGAGCGGTATCGCCGGTATGGTACTGTCACTGGGTATGGCTGTGGATGCCAATGTGCTTATCTACGAGCGTACCAAGGAGGAGCTGAAGGCTGGTAAGAAGGTTCGCGAGGCTCTGGCTGCTGGTTACAGCAACGCATTCAGCGCTATCTTCGACTCTAACCTGACCTCTATCATCACTGCTATCATCCTGTTCTACTTCGGTACCGGACCTATCCGTGGTTTCGCCACCACTCTGTTCTGGGGTATCGTAGTCAGCTTCTTCACCGCAGTGTTCTTGACTCGTGTGGTTTACACCACCGTTCAGAGCAAGGAGAAGTGGCTCGGTCTCACCTTCACTACCTCTCTGGGTAAGAAGTTGAGTTTCGAGAACACTGTATTCAACTTCATGGGCAACTACAAGAAGAGCTTCGCCGTATTTGGTGTTCTTGCTCTGATTGCTATCGCAGGTTGCTTTGGTCGTGGCTTCAGCAAGAGTATTGACTTCACCGGTGGTCGTAACTTCGTAGTCGTATTCGACGAGCAGGTACAGCCCGAGACCGTTCGTGCTATCCTGTCCGAGGCATTCCCCGAGAGCAATACTAGCGCTATCGCTCTGGGTACCGATGGCAAGACCATCCGTATCAGCACCAACTATCGTATCGAGGAGGATGGCACCGAGGTTGACTCAGAGATCGAGGCAACTCTGTTCGAGTCTCTGAAGAAGGGTGGTCTGCTGGCCGCCGACCTGGATCTGGATGGCTTCATCAACCGCGACGTACGTGACGGTGGTTCTATCATCAGCAGCCAGAAGGTTGGTCCTTCTGTCGCCGAGGATATCACCCGTGGCGCTATCTACAGCGTACTGCTGGCATTCGTTGCCATCTTCATCTACATCTTCGTACGTTTCCGCAACCTGGCATTCTCTGTAGGTGCTATCGTTGCTCTGTTCTCTGATATCATCATCATTCTGGGTGCATACGCACTGTGCTGGGGTTGGATGCCCTTCTCTCTCGAGATCGACCAGACCTTCATCGGTGCTATCCTGACCGCTATCGGTTACTCAATCAACGATAAGGTGGTAGTATTCGACCGTATCCGCGAGTTCATCGGTCTGTATCCCAAGCGTGATCGTCAGGAGTTGTTCAACACCTCACTGAACACCACTCTGAACCGTACCATCAATACCTCAATTTCTACTCTGATCGTACTGTTGGTAATCTTCATCCTGGGTGGTGCCAGCATCCGCAGCTTCGCATTTGCGATGATTCTGGGTGTTGTCTTCGGAACTCTTTCTTCTATGTTCGTGGCTGCTCCCACTGCTTTCAAGGTAATGGGTAAGCACATCAAGGAGGAGAAGGAGGAGACCAAGTAAGTTTCCACTTCTGAACTAACATAAGGCCGAGGCTCTCTGGTTTCCAGGGGGCCTCGGTTCTTTCATTTTGTACCCAAATATCGACCTCATTTCGCGCGCGCGATAATTAAATAGGATAAAGTGATAGCATTTTGAGAAAAAATGTGTACCTTTGTGCCTTGAACTAGGTATGTGTTGCCCCTGTAGTTAAATGGATAGAACGGAGGTTTCCTAAACCTTTGATCCGGGTTCGATTCCCGGCGGGGGTACTGCCCGCGAGCAAATACAAGGTAATAGATTTAAATTCTTAATACGACATGTCAGAATCTCTAGAAGTGAAAGAGAGAGAGTCCGTAGTGGTTCGTTTCTCTGGTGACTCCGGCGACGGTATGCAGTTGGCCGGTAACATCTTCTCCACGGTGTCTGCTACCGTAGGTAACAGCATCAGCACATTCCCCGACTATCCTGCCGACATCCGCGCCCCGCAAGGTTCGCTCACAGGTGTCAGTGGTTTCCAGGTCCACATCGGTGCAGGCCAGGTGTTCACCCCTGGTGACCAGTGCGACGTGCTGGTGGCCATGAATGCAGCAGCACTCAAGACCCAGTACCGCTTTGCCAAGCCCGGTGCAGCCATCATCATCGACACCGATTCCTTTGGTCCCAAGGACCTGGAGAAGGCTCAGTTCCAGAGCGAGGACTATCTGGGCGAGATGAACATCGACCCCGATCGCGTCATCGCTTGTCCCTTGACCACGATGGTCAAGGATTGCCTGAAGGACAGCGGCATGGATGTCAAGAGCATCATGAAGTGCCGCAACATGTTTGCCCTCGGTCTGGTGTGCTGGTTGTTCGACCGCGACCTCGACATCGCTTTCAACTTCCTGCGTGAGAAGTTTGCCAAGAAACCCGGTGTGGCCGAGGCCAACATCCAGGTGATTCAGGCCGGTTACGACTATGGACACAACACCCACAGCAGCGTAGCCAACGTCTATCGCATAGAGACCAAGAACAAGGTGCCTGGCCGTTACATGGACATCACTGGTAACAAGGCTACCGCATACGGCTTCATCGCTGCAGCCGAAAAGGCAGGCTTGAAGCTCTATCTGGGTTCTTACCCCATCACCCCCGCTACCGACGTGCTCCACGAGCTCAGCAAGCACAAGAGCCTGGGCGTCACCACCGTGCAGTGCGAGGATGAGATTGCCGGTTGTGCCAGTTCGGTAGGTGCATCCTTTGCCGGTGCACTGGCAGTCACCAGCACCTCGGGTCCTGGTATCTGCCTCAAGAGCGAGGCCATGAATCTCGCCGTCATTATGGAGCTGCCTCTGGTAGTCCTCGACGTGCAGCGTGGTGGTCCCGCTACTGGTCTGCCTACCAAGAGCGAGCAGACCGACCTCCTGCAGGCCCTCTTTGGCCGTAATGGCGAGAGCCCCATGCCCGTGATGGCAGCCATCAGCCCCACCGATTGTTTCGACGCTGCCTACGAGGCTTCCAAGGTAGCTCTGGAGCACATGACCCCCGTGGTGCTGCTCACTGATGCCTATGTGGCCAATGGCAGTGGCGCCTTCAAGTTGCCCAATCTGGCCGAGTATCCCGCCATCAATCCTCCCTATGTTCCCGAGGAGCTCCGTGGCACATGGACTCCCTATATGCGTGCCGAGAACGGCACACGCTACTGGGCTGTTCCCGGTCGCGAGGGCTTTGAGCACATCTTGGGCGGACTCGAGAAGGATGACAAGACCGGTGCCATCAGCACCAATCCCGAGAACCACGACCTGATGACCCGTAAACGTCAGGCCAAGATAGACGCCATCCCCGTGCCCGACCTGGAGGTGCTGGGTGACAAGGATGATGCCGAACTGCTGATTGTTGGTTTTGGCGGCACCTATGGTCACCTGCGTGCTGCCATGGACGAGATGCGTGCTGCTGGCAAGAAGGTCGCTATGGCTCATTTCCGTTACATCAATCCCCTGCCTGCCAATGCTGCCGAGGTGCTCCGCAAGTATCCTCGCGTGGTTGTGGCCGAGCAGAACATGGGTCAGTTGGCCGGATGGCTGCGCATGAAGGTCGATGGCTTCTGTCCCGCTCAGTACAACGAGGTCAAAGGTCAGCCCTTCAAGGTAAGCGAATTAGTAGCAGCATTCAGCCCCCTCCTGACCTCCCCGAGGGGAGGGAAATAGTCTTGACGTTACATTGAAGTACGACTACCAGACCGCAGATCCGATCCTGTATGGAATGCTGAAGGAGTTTGCAAATGCTAACAGAAGCAACCCTACAGAAGCAGAAAGCATCTTGTGGAATTATGTGAGGGCAGATGGGATGGGATACCGTTTCAAGCGCCAACACATCATAGATTGCTACATTGCTGATTTCGTATGCCTTGACAAGGCACTGGTTATCGAGGTTGACGGAGGTTACCACCAGTTGCCCACTCAAGTAACAAGCGATAAGGAGAGGTCGGAAAGACTAAACGAACTGGGATTTAGAGTACTTCGATTTACAAACGAAGAGATTATGTGTGATATAGAAAATGTGATAGAACAAATAAAGAACGCACTTATATGAATACAAATAATACAAATATCTCCCCCTCGGGGGAGAAACAGTGGGGGGCTTCAGATTTCAAGAAGGGACAGCCCAGATGGTGTCCCGGATGTGGAGACCACTTCTTCCTGGCCTCTCTGCACAAGGCCATGGCCGAGATAGGCGTAGCACCCAATGACATTGCCGTCATCAGCGGTATCGGTTGCTCCAGCCGTCTGCCTCACTACATGGCCACCTATGGCATGAACACCATTCACGGTCGTGCTGCCGCTATTGCTACCGGTTGCAAGGTAGCCAATCCCCGCCTGACCGTGTGGCAGGTCAGTGGCGATGGCGATGGACTCGCTATTGGTGGTAACCACTTCATCCATGCCAATCGTCGTAACATCGACCTCAACATGATTCTGCTCAACAACCGCATCTATGGTCTCACCAAGGGACAGTACAGCCCCACCAGTCCTCGCGGTTTTGTCAGCAAGTCCAGCCCCTATGGCACTGTCGAGGACCCCTTCCGTCCTGCCGAGCTCTGTTTCGGTGCACGAGGTCACTTTTTTGCTCGTGCCGTTGCCACCGATGCTCCTGGCACCATCGACGTGCTGAAGGCAGCCTATGAGCACAAGGGCGCCAGTGTTTGCGAGATTCTGCAGAACTGTGTCATCTTCAACAATGGCACTCACGACAGCGTCTACGACAAGGCTGGTCGTGCCAAGAATGCCATCTATGTACGTCATGGCCAGCCTCTGGTGTTCGGTGAGAACAACGAGTACGGCATCATGCAGGAGGGCTTTGGCCTCCGCGTGGTAGAGATAGGCAAGGACGGCATCACCATCGACGACATCCTCGTTCACGATGCTCACTGCCAGGACAACACCCTGCAGCTCAAACTTGCTCTGATGGGTGATGGCGATGGTTTCCCCATTGCCCTTGGAGTCATTCGCGATGTAGATGCTCCCACCTACAACGATGCCGTCGAGGCTCAGATCGAGGAGGTAAAGGCCAAGAAGCCTTACCACACCTTTGCCGAGCTGCTCGAGACCAACGACATTTGGGAGGTGAAGTAATTCACCCCACCCCGATACATCGAGAGGCTATCCCATCCAGTGGGGTAGCCTCTCGCATTTTCTCCATGAAAAAAAAGTTTGATTTTAGGTCTTCAGGTCTTCAAACGTTTTGTGGGTGTCGTACTTGTTCTTCCTTGCGCTTTGCATGCTTCGTACTTGCTTCGTCTCGCGACTGACTACGTAAGTTCTCACCTCAGCAATTCATGAGAGCGTGATTGCGTTCGGTTTGGCGTCAGTTCACAAAAGCGGCTCCCTATCTGTCGCAGACCGAGAGCCGCCAGTCGGCCTGTTTATTAACTCTATTTACTAACTTGACCGTTTATCTGATATTTGTTTCCGGTTTCAATCTCAGATTGTTAATTCTTTTCATGGTAATGTCCTCTATGCTTTTCATTACTGAAATTGATAGTATCGGATGGTGTTGTTTAGGACTATTAGGTTCTCGTTGACTTTAGCGTTCTCGGGAACGCTGACGGCTTCTATCGTGGGGCAATCGTAAAAGAAATCCGCGGAAAAGATGTTTTTCTCAAGGAAGCATTTCAAAAGATAT
>JAZRYA010000042.1:0-51776 GCA_045600505.1 Bacteroidaceae bacterium | reverse complement strand
GCTCTGCCATCTGTGAATAGATACAGCTCAGTGTCTTTGCGTCCATGGTGAGGCTTAGTGTGTCGGCACAGTCGATGGCGGTTTGGTAGCAGTCAATAGCACGAGGGACCTCTCCCAGATCACGATAGACACATCCCAGTAGATAGTGCGCCAGCATCCGCTGATTGGGGGTGCCATGATGATCGTAATAGTGGACTACTTCTGTCATGGTGCTGTCACTGGTGAAGTCCACCATCGCCTTGTTTTGGGCCTGGGCAAGCAGAAGCTGCCTGTGCATCAACGTGGGTTTGTCCATCTTACGAGTGTCTTGTGCTGTCAACATCTTATAGACAGAGTCAGGGTCGTTATCCATCTGTTCTTCTGCCAGGGCCAGAACCTCCTTACCCGAATCGTGGTAGCATGCACAGAATGCCATCGACAAAATAGAAATACACAAAGCTCGTAGGATGCTGTTCATGGTTGCAATGTTTTACAATGTAGTGACAAAGTTACAAAAACATTGTAAATTAGAGACAAGAAAAATAAAAAAGTTTGATTTTGGGAAGCTTCTCTTCTACCCCCCCCCCGGGGTGGACGGGCCATCGGTCATATAGAGGACAAAGAAAATCGCAAGTGGCTGAATAATCAATCACTTGCGATTCCTAAAAAGTGCCCGGAACGGGACTCGAACCCGTACGGCCGGTATGGCCAAGGGATTTTCTTGCTACTCTTGCTTTTACACAAGCCATCTCTGAGAGATGTTGTAGTCTGGACTATTTCTTCACCATATCTTGATAAGACTTAGGTGTTGCCTATATAGTCTCTACGCCATTTATCAACCTCGCGGTTGAATTTAGTGAGCCATCGCCAAAGAACATGTCACCATGCTCGAGGTTTCTGTTTGTTAGGGCAATTCTACATCACCGGTTTCCCGATGAGCACTCTTGTTTCGTCCTCGATATGTGTCTGTCAACGCGTGACAGTTTGGACAAAGCATCTGGAGATTCTCAATCCGGTGATCTCTGTTATCACCATTTTTGTGATGTAACTCCAACGGAATGGTTTCGCCCATCCATTCTACTAGTCCGCAACATTCGCATCGTCTTTCTTTCAGACCTTCTCTTAGAAGCCTTCTCTTGAGTTTGTAACTTTGAAAGGAAGAATCTTTTATTAGGATTTCATCCAGACTTGTTACAGTCTTGGGATTAAACTTCAAACCTTCATTCCATCCTTGACCTGTGAAATGTAAAGTGTCTAAACCATATTCCTCAATGGCCTTGTGAATGATACGATAGTTTCCGCCCGCTGGCTTCAATCCAAGGTACCTGCAAACTGAGGCTATGCTGAAAGACTTGCTTATGGCTTCTTCGTATTCTGCTTTTGTTCGCTTCATATCTAGAACTTGTTAAAGTCCCTCGTGTCTACCAATTCCACCATCTGGGCAGCCTTTGTGGGCGCAAAGGTACAAAATAATTAGGAATCCTAGATTGAGAATCCCTAATTATTTTTTGTTTTGCGCTATTTTTCTGTTACTTGAGCTGTTTCTTGCCGCTTTGGATGTAGATACCGCGCTCGGGTTTGGCAGTCATGTGCTTGCCGTCGATGCTGTAGATGGGGGAGTGAGTGGGGGATGCATCGATGTCATGAACACCCACGGCGGTGTTGCCTATCAGGAAGTATTCCTTGTCACGAGCCGAGGATGCGGTGACCTTGAGGTAACCCTCGCCAGCAGGACAGGTGGCAGTCTCGACACGGAAGAAACCTGTGCCGATGCCGTCGCGGGTGTCCCAGAGATAGTAGCTGGCTGTGCTGGTGGACTCCAGAGGCGTGAGTACGCAGTCGCCAGACATCTTGTTGGTGCTGACACTGACGGGAGTGCCGTCGGCAGGGCGCAGACTGACGACAGCACCAGGGGTGCCATGCACCAGGAAGGCCGTGCCTGCGGGAACAATACCCTTGATGGGCTTGATCTTCAGCGTGTCGACATCGGTGTCAAAGGCGCTGACGTAGTGGAGTGTGGCATTGTTGCTATCCAGGGATACGGGGTAGGGAACATAGATGGGAAGCCAGCCCGACTCGGGAATCTCGCGATGGATGGTGAGCTGGACGTAGGGGTCGTAGCTCAGGTGAGGAGGCTGATTGTAGGCACAGTTTTGGTTGACAACCTGAGAACGGTAGTTGAGATCGTCCATCAGATGGGGCAGCATGTAGGTGCTCTCCTTGTCTGTGGCGCAGATGTAGAGCGAATTGTCGGCATCGTTCCAGGTGACGATTTCCTCGCGCCAGTCGCCTAAGAGGTCGCCCGAGACGCAGGGATTGTTCTTGGTGGAGTTGTTGAGTTTGCCCCACAAGTAGTTACCACCATTGAACTTGTATCGGTCGAAGCTCTTACTGCTGGGATTCCAGTGAGCGATGATGCTCTTGTCGAAGAATTCGTCACACAGGTCGCCGTCCCAGTAGACACGGGCATTGATGCCGGCACCGCTGCTGCCGAGAGCCCATGTGGAGGCTACCTGGCTGCCATCGGCACAGTTGAACATGGCACCTGAGGCGCTGTAGATGAACTGGGCGCTGCGGTTGGAACTGTCGAAGTGTGCTGCCAGACCGCGGCCCGTGTCGCCATCGGCTGTCCAGTGCAGCAGCAGTTCACCCGTCTTGGCGTCGCGCAGGTCGCAGCCGTAGGGCTTCTTCTCGTGTACCATGAATACCTCCATACCCTCGCGGTCGGTCATGAAGTCGCCCAGATGGAGGGCATCGCCGTGACCGAGTCCTGTGCGGTAGAGCAGCGATCCGTCGTGGTCGAGGCAGGCCGAGCCGTAGATGATCTCCTGCTTCTGGTCGCCGTCGACATCACCCACAGAAACCCAGTGAGCGCCCTCGCCCCAGAGGCCTTTGCCCGAGGTGGTGTTGCGGCTCACCCAGCGCTCCTTCAGCTCTACGCCATCAAAGTCGTAAGCGCCCACAAAGGCTCCGCTGTAGTAGCCGCGGGCAAAGATGGGGCTGGGATTGTGATCGGGGCCGTCCAGATAGGCCAGTGCTGCGAGATAGCGCTCGCTGCGGTTCTGGTTGCTGTCGCCCCAGTAGTTTTGTCCGGTCTGATAGTCGGTGTGGTAGGGGATGGTGCTGAGTTCTGCACCTGTCATTCCGTCAAACACGGTGATGTATTCCGAGCCGTGGTCTTGCTTGCCACGACCGCTGAGCAGGTTCTCGTTGGGGTCGTCGTTGCCCAAGAGTACATAGTTGCCCTCGCCGTCGATGGTGCCTGGGGCGGTCTTGCACATAAACTCGCCATAGCCGTCGCCGTCCAGGTCCCATGCTATGAACTGGATGGTGTGGGCGCTATTGAAGAAGTTGTGTCCCAGATCGATACGCCACAACTGCGTTCCGTCGAGTTTGTAGCAGTCGAAGATGGGATTCGAGGTGGTGCCGTTGCTGGCAGCGTCCTTTTCGTTGCTGGGTGCCCACTTCAGGATGATCTCGTACTCGCCATCGCCATCCATGTCGCAGAACGAGGCGTCGTTGGGAGTGTAGGTGGCGCCATGTACCTTGTCGATGGGGGTGCTGGTGGGAACGACCAGGGCTTGGTTGCTCCAGGTCTTGCCGCTGATGACAGTTTCCTGCAGACGGTCCTGGGCATCGTAGACCTCCAGTTTGTAGTAGTAATTGGCAGTGCCGGTGGGGTCTCGGAAGTTACTCTTCGAGGTGATGAACTTTCCGCTGTTGACGTGCGTGTTGAGGTTGTCTGGGTTGGTGCCTCGGTAGAGGATGTACTTGCTGTTACCCAGGTCGTTGGCATGGATACGCCAACTGATGAGGTTGCCTGTGCCGCCGCTTTGTGCCAGATTGACGGACATCAGTCCACGGCCGAGAGGCTTGGCCTCGGGTTTGTTGGGCCGGTTGGTGATGACAAAACGGATGCTGAAAGAGTAGGTCTTCTGGCCGTCTTTCAGGACAGTGATGGTAGCCTGCTTGTTGGCATAGTTCACTTGGGCGGTATAGCCCTCGGCTGCAGTCACCTGGAAGTCGGTGGGATCGCCTTGCAGTTTGGTGCTATAGGTGGTGCCCTCTCCGTTCTTGACACCCTGGACGAGGGAAGTGAGGTCGATGTCCTCGCCCGTAGCGCTCTTGCAGGTTAGGCTGGTGACATAGTGCTCGGCGGTGAAGAGGGGTTCGTCTACCATACCCTCGATGGTCACATTGCGGAAGGCAATGGACTTGGGCGTGGAGCTGTCGGTGCCGTTTATATTATATATGTATAGGATGACGATGAATGCCTTGCCATCGACCAGTTGGTCATTGATGTTGTATTCGTGGTGGCTGTAGCCGGTGGTGTTGCCCGCACCTACCTTGTTGCGCAGGGGCGAGACGTTGGTGGCCAGAGGAACCTCGGTGCCGCCACTGGGTTTCACATACACGTCGATGTTGCCTCCGTCGGTGCCGCACTTGGCTGCATCGAAACTCAGTTTGGTGGGTTTCAGCGTGTGTCCGCTGGCGGGGGTGACGCCAAAACTGATGCATCGACCGGCTGTCTTGGCCGTCTGGCGCGTGTCGACGTAGAACATGGTAAAGGCAGGGTCGTAGGTGGCTGCCGTGTAACCGTCGTCGGCATTGGAGGCGGTCATGGTCTCTGTCTTCGAGATGTTGGTTCCATTGAGGTACGATGTGCTGATGAGGCCTTGTCCGTCGCTGGAAATGGTGCTGGCAGACAGGTTGTTCTTGTCGCTCAGTTCCCAGGTTGTGCTCACCTTTTGAGCCTGTGCGGACAAGGTGATGACCGCCATCAGGACCAGAAGCATGCTGCGTGTCTTCATGTAATGGTTGTGATGTTTTGATTAGTTGTTGATAGATAGTGTATTTCCGCCGTAGAAGACCCGGTAACGATAGAGGTTCTTGCCGGGCTTGCCCTCGCAGACGGTGCCTATGTTTTCCAGATTGTACTTGCGGTGACAGGGGTTGCTGCCACTCTGGCAGACGGCATAACCTCCCTCGAGCAAGGTCAGTCGTCGGGTTACGGTCTGCTCGATGTAGCAGTTGGGGCAGGCAAGGTCGTAACAGGTGACGACAGAGTAGTCAGAACCCAGTTCGGGAGTGAAGGGCTTGCCCACGATGAAACCGCTGAGTCCCATATAGAAACCCGTGTAACCATTGAGCGCTGTCAGGTTGGCAACGCCCTGGCTGCCGGTGTATTTGGTAAAGTATAGTTTCTTGTTGCTCAGGACGATGGAGCACCACTCGCCTTGCGACTCGCACGAACTGTAGAGCTGCGAGATGCTGTTGACAGGATTGAAGCTAAAGCGAGCAGGCAGTTTGCAATACTTGTTGCTCACCACCTCGTCTCTGCAGCCAGTGGTCAGCATGGCGAGGCAGCAGATCAATCCTGCAACTAATCGTCTCATTTCTTCAGCAGTTGTGCCTCGGCCTGCTCCATGCGGTCAAAGTTGAAGCCTGCCCACACCTCTTGCATCAGGTCGCTCACCTGCTGGGTGCACAGGTTGCCTATGCTGCCCTCGTGGGTGTGGTGTACCTCCTTCTGGGGCTGGAACTGACCTGCCTCGATGTCGAGGCCCACTTTTTTGTAGGCATCGCGGAAGGGCATGCCCTCGGTGGCCAGTCGATTGACCTCCTCGACCGAGAACATCAGGTCGTAACGAGGGTCGTCGAGAATGTGCTCGTTGACCTTTATCTTGTTGATGATGTAGGCCGTCATCTGCAGACAGTCACGCAACTCCTGGAAGGCAGGGAGGAAAACCTCCTTGATGATCTGCAGGTCGCGGAAATAGCCGCAGGGCAGATTGTTCATGATAAGCATGATCTGTTGGGGTAGGGCCTGTATCTTGTTGCACTTGGCGCGGGTCAGTTCGAAGACGTCGGGGTTCTTCTTATGAGGCATGATGCTAGAGCCCGTGGTGCACTCGTTGGGCAGTTTGACGAAGGCAAAGTTTTGGGAATTGAACAGGCAGGCGTCGAAGGCCAGTTTGGCTACTGTGCCGGCAATAGAGGCCATGGCAAAGGCCACATTACGCTCCATCTTGCCACGTCCCATCTGGGCATAGACGACATTGTAATCCATTGAGTCGAAGCCCAATAGGTCGGTGGTCATCTGACGACGCAGGGGGAATGAAGAACCGTATCCTGCTGCACTGCCCAAGGGATTGCGGTTGGTCATGCGGAAAGCGGCCTGGAGGAACATCATATCGTCGACCAGACTCTCGGCATAGGCGCCAAACCACAAACCGAAGCTCGAGGGCATGGCCACTTGCAAGTGGGTGTAACCGGGCATCAGCACGTGCTTGTAGTTCTCGCTCTGGCGCTGCAGTTCCTCGAAGAGGCTGTGCACGTCCTCGGCGATGAGCTTCAACTGGCGGCGAGTGAAGAGTTTCAGGTCGACCAGCACCTGGTCGTTGCGACTGCGGCCGCTGTGAATCTTCTTGCCCACTTCGCCCAGACGCTGGGTCAGCAGCAGTTCCACCTCCGAGTGGACATCCTCGATGCCCTCCTCTATCTCGAACTTGCCAGCCAGTATCTCGGCATGGATGTTGCGCAGCTCGGCCAGCAGCACCTCCAGTTCGTCGGCCTCCAACAGTCCGATGCTCTGCAGCATGGTGATGTGAGCCATACTGCCCAGCACGTCATGCTCGGCCAGGTACATATCCATCTCGCGGTCACGACCTACCGTGAATCGCTCTATCTCTTCGTTTATTGCGAAGCCTTTATCCCAAAGTTTTGCCATGTTTATGTCGTTTGTTAGTAGCCGTAGGGAATCATGGCCAGCATGTCGGCCAGGCCCTCTACGCCCTTTTCCAGTTTCTTGCCCACCATCTGCTTGATAAAGAAGTTCATCTCGGCACCCACGGTCACCTTCATGGCGCATTGCGTGGCGCTGGCGGGCAGCAATTGTATCCAGAGATTGGCCTGGATGGGGGCTCCCTCCAGGGCAAACTTGACCAGTTTGGGCATCTCGCGCTCCACGATGCGCAGAGTGACTGTGCCCAGAGGGGCAGCGTCGCCGCTGACGGTGTCCTGGGTAAACTGGAGGCTGCGGATGCGTTCCTTGATTTGTGCCACCTGTTCGGGCTTCACCTTGTCGCCAGCCTTCTCCAGCACCAACTGCTCAAAAGCAGGATCGTCTATGCGGTCCTGTATGACCTGCAGGTTGGTCAGGTCCGACAGTTTTGCATAGACGCTCTCTACGGGGAAGTAAATTTTCTTTACTGTGCTTTCGTACTTAGTCATGTCTGGTGGTTACTTTTTCCAGTTTGCGGGGTCCTTGCGCCACTCGTTCAGCAGCTCGACGTCCTCCTCGGCGATGTATCCGATGCGAGCAGCCTCGGCCACTACAGCCTCGTAGTTGGTCAGAGTCACCAGGGTCACGCCAGCCTGCTTGAAGCCCTCCTCGGCCACCTTGAAGCCGTAGGTGTATGAAGCAACCATGCCAACAACCTCGCAACCGTTGTTGCGGATAGCCTCGCACGCCTTCAGACTGCTGCCGCCGGTGCTGATGAGGTCCTCGACAACGACTACCTTCATACCGGGCTTCAGCTCACCCTCGATCAGGTTCTCCAGACCGTGATCCTTTGGTTTTGAGCGTACATATACAAAAGGAAGACTGAGTGCGTCGGCAACGAGTGCACCCTGAGCGATAGCTCCAGTGGCAACACCTGCGATAGCCTCTACCTCGGGGAAGCGCTCCAGGATGGTGCGGGCAATCTCGAGCTTGACAAAGCTGCGCAGCTCGGGGTAAGAGAGGGTCTTGCGATTGTCGCAATAGAAGGGTGACAACCAACCGCTAGCCCAGGTGAAGGGGTTGTTGGGTTGCAACTTGATGGCTTTCACGTTCAGCAGCTTGGCTGCAAAGATTTTCTCAAGAGTCTTCATAATCGTAAGTTTTCTGTTTGTTTTTGCTCTGCAAAGATAGTGAATTATGGCCATAAATCCAAACGTTTTCGGGTAATTCCTTGAGGGCTCTTTTAGGGGGGTAGCACTAATCGCAGAAAACATGTACTCTTTTTGCCTCAAAAGTGTACTGTTTTTGGCCAAAAAGAGTACTGTTTTTGCCCCAAAAGAGTATATGTCTTTTTGGGTGATGTTAGATGGTTGAAAGATAAGTAGTTAGTATGCGTCCTCTTCGTCTATCTCGGGCGATTCGTCGGGGTCGGGGATGTGGGCCATGATGAGGCTCATCTCGAAACCTCGGCCCATGGCAAAGCGGATGAGTTTGCCATTGCGCTCGTAATTGCTCTTGGCCTTGATGGTGCGCACCTTCTGCATCAGCAGGTTGTCGAGTATCTCCTCGTATTCCTCCTGAGGCAGTTGGTCCAGGGCTGCCTTGCGGTCCTGTTCGCTCACACCCAGCATCTTCAGGTTCATTCCTATCTTGATGCGGCCCCATTTGCTGTATCGCATCTTGTCGTTGGCGTAGGCTCGGCAGAAGCGAGATTCGTCAATATATTTCTCATTTATCAGGTGAGCGATGATGCGAGCCTGTGCCTCGGGAGACTGACCCCAGCGGGCCAACTTCTCCTCGATGTCACTTACGCAGTGTTCTCCGGTGCTGCACAACGATTCGGCTCGGCTCTTGGCCTCGGCTTCGCTCAGGGGTTTCTTGTTTACTTTTTGGAACATGACAGCATGCGATTGTTGTTATAGGCGTCTTGGTGGACCTTTACGTCAGAAAAGCCGATATTCTCTGTCATATCAGCCGTTTCCTTTCCTAGATATTGGTTGATTTCAAAGTAGAGACGACCGCCTGCAGCGAGGTGATTCCATGCAAATTGTCCGATTTCGCGATAGAATATCAGCGGGTCGTCGTCCGAGACAAAGAGAGCAAGGCGTGGCTCGTGTTCCAGCACATTGGCCGACATCTCGGCAGCCTCCAGTTGGCGCACATAGGGCGGGTTGCTGACGATGACGTCCCACTGCTGGTCGGTGGGCTCTGGATGTAAAATATCTTGCTGCTGAAAGTGTATGTCGGCCTTCAGCGTCTGAGCATTGTCAGTTGCAATCTTCAGGGCCTCGGAGCTGATGTCCCAAGCCGTTACGTCGGCCTTGGGCAAATCCAGCGCCAATGAAATAGCAATGCAACCGCTGCCAGTGCCGATGTCCAGCACGCTGAGGCCCGGATTGCGATGCTCATTTTCCTCCACGATCATTCGCACCAGTTCCTCGGTTTCGGGTCTGGGAATCAGCACACCGGGTTCCACATGGAAGGGTCGTCCGCAGAACCAAGCCTGGCCCAAAACATACTGCACAGGCTCGTTTGCGAGCAATCTATCAACAATATTTGCCAAATCTCTGCGGTCATCTGCAGATAATTTGCTATCTTTGTCGAGTAAAAGGTCGGTCTGTGAGAGATTATATCTCTCCTCCAGCACCAGCCTCGCCAGGGCATGGGCTTCCCTATCTGGGTAAGCAGCAAGCAGTTGGTGGGCTATTTTGTGGTAAATCTCCATGGTGTGTCTGACCTATTTGTGGACGCAAATATACGCTAAAAAATGGAAACAGAGGTACAGAGTCAACAAAAAACTGACGAAAAATATATGCGTCGTGCCATCCAGTTGGCAAGAAATGGTGTGATGGGTGCTGCCCCAAACCCCATGGTGGGAGCTGTCATTGTGTGCGGCGACCGCATCATCGGCGAGGGATATCACCGCAAATGTGGCGGTCCGCATGCCGAGGTGAACGCCGTGAACTCGGTGCGCCAACCCGAATTGCTGCCCGAGAGCACCATCTATGTCACGCTCGAACCGTGTTCGCACTATGGCAAGACACCCCCTTGCGCTCAGTTGCTCATCGACAAGAAGGTACGTCGCGTGGTGGTTGGCTGTGGTGACCCTAATGAAAAGGTCAATGGTCGGGGAATCAAGATGTTGCGTGATGCCGGGATAGAGGTGAAAGTGGGCGTGCTGGAGCAAGAATGTCTGGCGCTGAACCCCATGTTCATGACTCGCCACACCAAGAATCGTCCCTACATCATCCTCAAGTGGGCCCAGAGCAATGACGGATACATCGACCGAGTGCGCGAGGCAGGTGACGGGCAGCCCCCTGTCATGTTCTCGACCCCCATCACCCAGGCCGCTGTGCACAAGTTGCGTGCCGAGTGCGACGCCATCCTGGTGGGAGCTCGCACGGCCTATCTCGACAATCCCTCCCTCAGCACGCGAGCTTGGGATGGCAGCCACCCCTTGCGTCTGGTGCTCGACCTGCGTGCCTCGTTGCCTTCTGGTTTGAGGGTTTTTGACGGTTCTCTCCCCACCCGTGTCTATGTCACCGAGGATATTCATCCCCTTTATTTTGACAAAGTCGACGTGGTGCAGCTGAGCGATGAATATATCGTGGAGCAAATCATGGCCGATCTGGTGAATCAGCGAGTGCAGAGTCTTATCGTCGAGGGCGGGTTGCACACCCTTCAGCGCTTTATCGATGCGGGGCTTTGGGATGAATGTAGGGTGGAAATCGCTCCCATTTCTCTGGAAAATGGAGTGCCCGCACCGCAGCTGAAAGAGGCCGAATTGTTAAAAAGTACCCATCTAGATGGGCATATCATCCAGTTATTTCGTAGAAAAGTGTGAAAAAACGATAAGAATTGGACACAATGTTAGGTTGCCCCAAAAAATAGCACTAACTTTGCACCCTACTAATGTACGCGCAAAAAGAAATGAAACGATACTTTTATCTCCTGTTGTTGATGATGGCAATGCCTGCCTTGTTGACTTCCTGTCTCAAGGACAATGACGATGTCGTCCTCACAGACTATTGCTATATCAGTGGTTTTTCACTCGGAAAGCTGAAGAAAACCAACTTCACCAAGGGTTATGATGGCCAGGACAGCAGTTATCTCACCACGATGGATGGCAGCTACTTCCCCATGGCAATCAACCAGCGCACACTGACTATCGAGAATCCCGACTCGATGCCTGTAGGCACACGAGTGGACAAGGTGCTCACCAGCATCGACTTCAAGGGAGTCTTGGCGTGGCGCAAGACCGTGATGGAGAATCCCGAGGATAGCATCTGGGTAACCTACAGCAGCAGCGACACGCTGGATTTCACTCATCCCATCGAGTTTGCATGCTATGCTCAGGATGGTAGTTCATACCGCAGATACACCGTCAAGCTCAATGTTCACGAGCAGACCGGCGACACCACCGTGTGGAATCGACTGGATGTAGATGCCGCTAAGTCGGCATTGCAGGGCCTCGGCGAGCGTAAGGTAGTGGCTTGGAAAAATGCCTTGTGGGTGTTTGGCGCTCAGGCCTATGCCACTCGAGCCCTGTCTCCTGCAGGCAATTGGGCAACAGGTCGCCTGACTACCGATGGAGAAATCGATGTGCAGACTATCCAGAAGATGGGTGGTCGACTCTATGCCAGCAACACCGATGGTGTGGTGCTGATGAGTAACGATGGCGTATACTGGTGCATCCCGGATGGTGTAGTTCTGCCCAACGGTTACCAGTTGGTGGCAGCAGGCAAGCAGTTGCTTTATGCCCTGCACGAGGGTAACCTCTATAGCACTCAGAACGGAGGTATCACTTGGAAGCAGGAGACCCTGGATGCAGATCCCGCTCATCTGCCTACCAAGTGTGTGCAGAGTTGCATGCTGACCCAGAGCAATGGCACACAGCGACTGATGCTGCTGGGCAACGGCAAGCAGAACACCGAGGTGTGGTCCAAGGCCTGGACTGACAATGAGGCAGATGCTCAGTGGATGTACTATAATGTCAACACCGTGGACAAGCACCGTCTGCCTCAGATGCCTATGCTCAATGTCCTGTCCTATGACAAGGGCATGGTGGCACTCGGTGGTCCTACCACTCGTGCTGGCGTGGCACATTCTGCCCTGGACAGCCTCTTCTACAGCGAGGATTTCGGCATCACTTGGAAGGCCGAGGATGACAAGAAGATAGATCCCGAACTGACGAAAATTGCTGCCAACGCTCAGCAGATCACCGCTACGGTCGATGACGAACAGTTTATCTGGGTGGTTGTGGACGATGAGGTTTGGCGTGGACGCACCAATCGTCTGGGCTTCTTGAGAAAAGACAAGTAAGACTCCCGACCGAGAGAGGTGAGAGAAAACAAATACGACACGCGGATGAAACTCAGGAATCTGATAATGACCCTACTGCTTTGCACTCCCCTGATGGGATTGCATGCCCAGGAACTGGAGTATCAGATGGAGATGGGAGGTGGCCTGGGCATGGCCTATTACTTCGGCGACGCCGGTTCTGCTCCCTTTGCGCATCCCAACATGATGGGGTCTTACCTCGTCCGTCGTGTATTCAATCCCCGAATGGTGATTAAGGGCAATCTTGCCTTTGGCCGTTTTGGGGGCAACAGCAAGGGGCACTACATTCCCGTAGATGCCAACAGCGGCACTGCCGAGGGAGGTGAACTGACACAAGTCAAGTTTAATCGCAACGTGGTGGACCTGGGCGCGCAGTTCGAGTTCAACTTCCTGGGCTATGGCACAGGTGCTGGATACAAGGGCAACAAGCGCATTACCCCCTATGCTGTGGCAGGTGTAGGATTTACGTTGGCACCCGGTGGTGCCGGCACCAAGTTTGGACTGAACCTGCCCATCGGTGCAGGAGTAAAATACAAATTGAAACCCCGTGTCAATGTGGGAGCAGAATGGACCTACCGTTTCACCACCATCGATGCGCTGGACACTGCCAAGGGCTACAAACAACTGGACAGCCCCTACGGCATCAAGAGTGCAGGTTTCAAGAACAAGGACGGGTACTCGTTCCTGATGGTGTATCTCACCTATGACATGTGCCCCAAATACAGAAAGTGCAACAATTAATGTCAATGCAGATGACAGAACAAATAGATAAAACCAGAATCCCGGCTCATGTAGCTATCATCATGGATGGCAACGGCCGTTGGGCCAAGGCAAAGGGTCAGCCTCGCACGGCTGGTCATGTGGCAGGCGTGGAGACCGTAAAGCGCATCACCACCGAGGCTACTCGCTTGGGCATCAAATATCTGACACTCTATACCTTTTCTACCGAGAACTGGAATCGACCTGCACCCGAGGTGGCAGCACTGATGGGCCTCATCCTGGACAATCTGGAGGAGGAGATCTTTATGAAGAACAATGTGCGCTTCCGTGTCATCGGCGGCATCGACCGCTTGCCTGAGGCCGTGCAGCGACGTCTGCAGGAGTGCATGGACCGTACAGCCCAGAATGACAAGATGACCATGGTGGTAGCCCTGAGCTACAGCAGCCGTTGGGAGATCACCCAGTTGATGCAGCAGATGGTTGGACAGGCTCAGGCTGGCAGTCTGACCCCCGAACAGGTGACCGAGGAATACGTCAGCGAGCATCTGCTCACCAACTTCATGCCCGATCCCGACCTGCTCATCCGCACTGGTGGTGAACTGCGTATCAGCAACTATCTGCTGTGGCAGTGCGCCTACACAGAGTTCTACTTCTGCGACACCTTCTGGCCCGATTTCGATGAGGCTTGTCTGCAACAAGCAATCCTGGAGTATCAGGGCCGCCAGCGCCGCTATGGCAAGACCGGCGACCAGGTGGAAGAAGAGGAAACCAAATCGTAACGAAACAAAACAACAACTCGTGAAGAAGTTAAGCATACTTATACTATTGATGTTCAGCGCTGTGCTTCCCACCATGGCCCAGATGCTGGATAGGGTAGTGGACCCCATAGTCGACTATGGTCGCACCCCTCGCCAGTACACCATCGGAGGAATCACCGTGGATGGCGTCAAGAACTATGACGACTACCTGCTCATCGGACTTTCCGGTCTGCAGATAGGCGACCACATCAGCATTCCCGGTGACGAGATCACCAAGGCTGTCAAGCGTTACTGGCGCAATGGACTGTTCAGCAATGTGGCCATTCGTGTGGATAGTCTGGTGGGCGACTCTTGCTACCTGCACATCCAGTTGGCCCAGCGTCCTCGCATCTCGCAGATCAATTATGTGGGTGTAAAGAAGAGCGAGCGTGAGGACTTGGAACAGAAGCTGGGTCTGGTCAAGGAAAACCAGTTGACCCCCAACACGCTGGACCGTGCCAAGATTCTCTGCAAGCGCTACTTTGACGATAAGGGTTACAAGAACGCCGGTATCAACATTGTTCAGTCAGACGATGTGGCTCAGCCCGGCTATGCCATTGTGACGGTCACCATCGAGAAGAAGGATAAGGTCAAAGTCAACCATATCTACATCACGGGTAACGAAAATCTGCCCGAGAAGAAAATCAAGGGCGGTCTCATCTCCAAGGGTGCTCTGAAGACCATTCACGAGAAGAAGAACATCGGCAGTTGGTTCCACAGCAAGAAGTTTGTCGACGGTAAGTACAAGGAAGCCAAGAATAATCTGATAGAGAAGTATGGCGAGCTGGGTTACCGCGATGCTGTCCTGCTGGAGGATAGTGTGGTCCCCTTTGACGAGAACAGCGTCAACATCTATCTGCATCTCGAAGAGGGTCGCAAGTACTATGTCCGTAATATCGACTGGGTAGGTAACACCATCTATTCTACCGATTACTTGAACGAACTGTTGGGCATGAAGAAGGGTGATGTCTACAACCAGAAGTTGATGAACGACCGCCTGTCTAAGGACGAGGACGCCGTCGGTAACCTGTACTACAACCACGGTTATGTGTTCTATGACCTGGACCCCAATGAGGGTGCTGTGGTGGGTGACTCTGTCGATCTGGAGATGCGTATTACCGAGGGCCCTCAGGCTCACATCAGTCATGTGCGCATTATAGGTAATGACCGCGTGTATGAAAATGTGGTGCGTCGCGAGTTGCGTAACAAGCCCGGTGACCTCTTCAGCAAGGAGGCCATGGAGCGTTCTTATCGTGAAATCGCCTCTATGGGTCACTTCGATGCAGAGAGCATCAACCCCGACGTGAAGCCTGATGCCAACAATGGTACGGTGGACCTGAACTGGGGTTTGACTCCCAAGTCCAATGACCAGATCGAGTTCTCTCTGGGTTATGGACAGACTGGTGTCATCGGTAAGATTGGTTTGAAGTTCAGTAACTTCTGTCTGGCTAATCTGTTCAACAAGAACGGTATTCGTCGTGGTATCATGCCTCAGGGTAATGGTGAGACCTTCAGCATCAATGGTCAGACCAATGGACGATACTATCAGGCCTATAGCGTCAGCTATGTCAACCCCTGGTTTGGTGGCAAGCGTCCCAATCAGTTGAGCTTCTCGGCCTTCTATAGTAAGCAGACCGACGTCAGCGACCGTTACTACAATTCGGCCTATTACCAGAATTACTACAATAGTTATCTCTATGGTTACGGCTACGGTGGTGGCAACTACAACTATTACGAGAATTACTACGACCCCGACAAGTTCATCAAGTTGTTCGGACTTTCTCTGGGATGGGGTAAGCGTCTGCGTTGGCCCGATGATTACTTCACCTTCAGCGCCGACTTGTCTTACACCCGATACATGCTGAAGGGCTGGCAGTATTTCCTGATTTCGAATGGAAACTGTAACAATATTGCCCTGAACCTGGCTCTTTCTCGTCAGAGTACCGATAATCCCATCTACCCCCGTCGTGGTAGTGAGTTCTCTATCCAGGCAGCAATCACACCTCCCTACAGCCTGTTTGATGGCAAGGACTATGCCAATATGGCCAAGAACCCCTATGCCAGCAACTATCGTTCCGAGATGCAGGAGAAGTACAAGTGGATCGAGTATCACAAGTGGAAGTTCAAGGCTCGTACCTTCACTGCTCTCACCAAGGGCAGCAAGTGTCTGGTGCTGATGACCCGTGTAGAGTTTGGTCTGCTGGGTAGTTACAACAGCCACAAGAAGAGTCCCTTCGAAACCTTTTATGTCGGTGGTGATGGAACCTCGGGATATTCGTCATCTTATGCTACCGAGACCATCGGACTGCGTGGTTATGACAACGGTTCGCTCACTCCCGGTTATCGCAGCGGTTATGCCTATGACCGTTTCACCGTCGAGTTGCGCTATCCTCTGATGCTGGGTAACAGCACCAACATCTATGCCCTGGCCTTTGCCGAGGGTGGTAACGCCTGGAGCAGTGTCAAGAAGTTCAATCCCTTTGACATGAAGCGCAGTGCTGGTGCCGGTGTCCGCATCTTCCTGCCCATGGTGGGTCTGCTGGGTATCGACTGGGCCTATGGTTTCGATTCTGTCTTTGGCAGCAAGACCTATGGCGGCAGCCAGTTCCACTTCATTTTGGGTCAAGAGTTCTAATAACGAATCTAATATATATAATAATGAAGAAGATTCTCTTACTTGCAGTGATGGCACTCAGTGCTATTGGTGCTTCAGCACAGAAGTTTGTGCTGGTAGACATGGAGTATATCCTGAAGAATATTCCTGCTTATGAGCGTGCCAATGAGCAGCTCAATCAGGTAAGCAAAAAGTGGCAGGCCGAAGTGGATGCACTCACCCAAGAGGCCCAGACACTCTATAAGAATTACCAAAACGAGGCAGTGTTCCTGAGCGAGGAGCAGAAAACTCAGCGCGAGGAGGCTATTGTAGCCAAGGAAAAGGAGGCTTCGGAGCTGAAGAAGAAGTACTTTGGTCCTGACGGCGAACTCTTCAAAAAGCGTGAGAGTCTGATGACTCCTATCCAGGACGAGATCTACAACGCAGTCAAGGACATCTGTGACCAGAAGGGCTACTCACTGGTTCTCGACCGTGCCAGCGACAGCGGCATCATCTTTGCCTCACCCAAGATAGATATCAGCACCGAGGTCCTTGTGAAACTCGGATATGCCAACTGATAAATAAAGTAATAACATAAATAAAAAAGAAAAGAAAATGAAAAAATCATTGATCATTGCACTGATGCTCATGCCCATGAGCCTCTTTGCTCAGAAGTTTGCTCACTTCAACTCTGCTGACATCATCCCCAACATGGCTGAGTACAAGACCGCTATGACAGAGATTCAGACTCTGGCAGAGACCTATGACAAGGACCTGAAGGCCATGCAGGATGAGCTGCAGACCAAGAGCGAGGCTTACGAGAAGGAAGCAGCTACCCTGCCCGACAACATCAAGCAGCGTCGCGAGCAGGAGCTTCAGGAGCTGTACCAGCGTATGCAGCAGAACTATCAGGACAACCAGCAGGCTCTGCAGAAGGCACAGGCCGACAAGATGCAGGCTATCCAGGACAAGGTGATTGAAGCTCTGAAGAAGGTTGGTCAGACTGGCGGTTATGTCTACATCGTTGACCTGAGCAGCGGTTCTATTCCTTTCGTAAACGAGTCTCTGAGCACCGACGTCTCTGCAGATGTCAAGAAGGCTCTGGGCATGTAATAAACAGAAGCGATGAAACGACTCCTTATGTCTCTCTTGGTGTTGCTGCCTATGCTGGCAGCAGCCCAGGTTCACTTCGGCTACTTGAGCTACAACAGTGTGCTCAAGCAGATGCCCGAGTATCAAGAAGCTCAGAAGAATCTCACCGAGCTGAAGACCAAATATGACCAGGAAGCCAAGAGGGGCGAGGAGGAGTTTCAGCGCAAGTTCTCCGAGTTCCTGCAAGGCCAGAAGGACTTTCCCCAGAATATTCTGGTCAAGCGTCAGACCGAGTTGCAGGACCTCATGGACAAGGCGGTCTCTTTCCGTGAGGAGTGCCAGAAGCTCCTCACTGAGGCAGAACAGCAGATGATGGATAACATGTCCAAGAAACTGGATTCTGCCATTATCGAGGTGGGCATGACCAGCGGACTGTTTGTCATCCTCAACACCGACGACCACGCTTGTCCTTTCCTCAATCCTGCCTTGGGCGAAGATGTCACCACGCGTGTCCTCACGGTCCTGGGCATAGTCACACCCCCTGCTGCAGACTCTGGAGCAGAGGCCCAGCCAGCTGCCGATACTGCCACCCCTGCCAATGAGTGACACTCAGTTGTTTCCCCAGGTTCCAGGTCCTATAGGAATCTTTGATTCTGGATATGGAGGACTGACCATACTGCGCCAGATACGTGGTCTGATGCCGCAGTATGACTACCTGTATCTGGGAGACAATGCCCGTGCCCCCTATGGAACGCGTTCTTTCGAGGTGGTCTACGAGTTTACTCTCCAGGCCGTTCGCCGTATGTTCGAGATGGGTTGTCACTTGGTCATTCTGGGTTGCAACACGGCATCAGCCAAAGCACTTCGCAGCATTCAGCAGAATGACTTGCCACAGCTCGACCCCGAGCGCCGTGTGCTGGGTGTTATCCGCCCTACGGCAGAGAGCATCGGTTCTATTACCAAGACCCGGCATGTCGGTATTGTGGCCACACCGGGTACCATACGAAGTCACACCTATGAACTAGAGATTGCCAAACTGCATCCTGACATCCAGGTCACAGGCGAGGCTTGTCCTATGTGGGTTCCCCTCGTTGAGAATTACGAGTATGACTCCCCGGGTGCCGACTATTTTGTGGAGAAACGTATTGGCAACCTTCTGCGTCACGACCCTCTCATCGATACTATCATCTTGGGTTGCACGCATTATCCCTTGTTGATGGAAAAGATTCTGAAGTATACTCCTCGCGAGGTGCAGATTGTTCCTCAGGGCGATTATGTAGCCTCCAGCCTTCAGGATTATCTCCAGCGACATCCTGACATGGAACAGCGTGTCACCAAGGGCAGTACTACCCGCTTCTACACCACTGAAAATCCCGATAGTTTCAATGAGTCTGCCGCCGTATTCCTGCGTGAGAGTGTAGAGGCAGAACGCATTGTCCTGGGGTGATTCTCGGAGGTTCTTCGGAATCTTCTGATTTGACGAACATTGTCTATGGAATATTCCGTGGACATAAATAAATATTACTATGGAACATGTAATACCTACTTGGATGTTAATCCCCTTTGTGCTGCAGTTGCTGTGCATTGCAGTGCTTCCTCTGACGAAAGTGGAGGAATGGTGGGAACACAACCTGCACAAGTTGTACGTGTCACTCATTCTGGGTGTGCCCGTTGGCCTGTGGCTTTGTCTAAATGGCATGAGCCATGAGTTGATGCACCAGATGATCTATGACTACATCCCCTTTATCCTGCTGCTGATGGCGCTGTTTGTAACCACTGGTGGTATCTGCATCAAGGGAGACTTGAAGGCTAAGCCCCTGACCAATACAATCATCCTGGCCATCGGTTTCGCTCTGGCTTCGTTTATGGGTACTACGGGTGCGGCCATGTTGCTCATCCGTTTACTTTTGCAGACCAACAGTCAGCGCAAGTACAAGACTCAGACTGTACTTTTCTTCATTGCAATCGTGGCCAACTGTGGCGGTTTGCTCACCCCTCTGGGTGATCCCCCATTGTTTTTGTTATTCCAAAAGGGTGCTGAATTTGGCTGGTTTATGTCGATGTTGCCCGAATGGGCACTGACGGGTCTGCTGATGCTGGGCGTCTACTTCTGCCTGGATACCTATTATTATAATAAGGAACACCAGGATGCTTTGGAGGCAGATGCACGTGAACAGGTGAAACTGACAGCTACAGGTCTTATCAACATCGTATGGTTGTTGTGTGTGATTGCCAGCACCATGTTTATCAACAAGACCTATATCCCCGCAATGGGAGCTGAGGACGCTCCCTTCTATCTGAAATTATTGCGTGAGTGGGTATTCATTGGCATTATTATTCTCTCGATGTTGACTACCAAAAAGTCAGTGCGTGAGGACAATAGTTTCTCGTGGACTCCTATCCTGGAGGTGGCTTGTGTGTTCTGTGGTATCTTTGCCACGATGACCCCAGCCTTGATGTTCTTGGAGGGTATGAAGAGTGATATCCAGAGTGTGCTGTCGCAGCCATGGCAGTATGTCTATTGCACGGGTGGTCTGTCTGCATTCTTGGATAATGCTCCCACTGCGATGGTGTTTAATTCTATGGCGCCTGTAGGTGAGGTCGCTGGTCTAGCCAGTGAGATGTTCCTGCGTGCCATCTGCCTGGGTGCAGTGTTCTTTGGCGCCATGACATACATCGGTAATGGCCCCAACTTTATGGTCAAGAGCATTGCTGAGCAGAGTGGCTATCGCATGCCCTCGTTCTTTGGCTATATGTTCAAGTTCTCGCTTGTCGTGTGCCTGCCCATCTATATCATTGTGCAGGTGGTGTTCTTGTAATCACTATTCGACTAGATAAAAATATCCCGTGGCTTCTCTGATGAGGTCACGGGATATCTTTTATATAAGGTGATAATGCTTACAACTGTGCCTGAATGAACTCCTCCATTTCTGCCTCGTGCTTCTCAATAGAGAGCAACAGGTGAAGCTGGTTGTTGGCGCGTACGAAGTTGTGCTCGGGGTACTGGCACTTCCAGTACTTGTCACCGCTCAGGTAGTCCCAAAGGAAGCGTACGCACTGCATGTAGGGGAAGAGCTTTACGGCATAGGGCAGGTTCTCGATTTCCACCTTGGTCAGGAACGAAGAGGCACTGCTCAGGTAGCCTTCGGTGAATGCCTTGAAGATGTCTACGTTGAATGCAACCTTGTCCATCTCAGGGCAATCCTCGGCAACGACATTGGCACCTGTGCGCAGGAAATCTCCATAGTCCGAGAAGATGAAGTTGGGCATCACGGTGTCCAGGTCGATGACGCAGAGCACATTGTCCTGCTGGTCAAACATCATATTGTTGACTTTGGTGTCGCAGTGGCACACACGCTTGGGCAGGATTCCCTCGCGACCCATACGCTCGGCCTGGCACATGTACTCGGCACGAGCGTCAATCTCCTTCAACATAGCCTGCACCTGGGGCTCTGCTACACGACCGGCAGGATCCTGTGCAATCACCTCGCGCAGCTGCTGCAGGCGGAATTCCATATTGTGGAAGTCTTTGATGGTTTCACCCAACTGGACAGGGATGTCTGCCAGCATGGCTTGGAAATTACCAAAAGCCTTACCAGCAGCGCGGCTGCTTTCGGTATTGACAGCCTGTTTGGTAACAGCATTGGCGATGAAGATCATCATGCGCCAGTATTGACCGTCGACAACTACGTACAGTTGGTCAGCATTTTCCTTGCTGGGCATGAAAGTCAAGACCTTGCGGTCTATGTCACTCTCACCGGCTTCCTCCAGTTTCTTGCGAATGTGACTAGTAACAGCAGCAATGTTGCGCATCACCATATCCACGTCGGGGAATACGTTGGTGTTGACACGCTGCATTACATAATTGGGTTGATCTTCTTCTGCAGTCTTGACGAGAAGGGTGTCGTTGATGAGTCCCTCACCGAGGGGCTTGATCTCACTTACCGTACCACGGATAGCAAACTGTGCTACGATGTTTTTCAATTTAGTCTGGTTCATAGTATGTTAATGTGTGTTAAACCTTGTTGAAAAAGTGTGTTTATAACACTTGTATTTTGGTTGTTAATTATAAAAGCCGTAACTTTGCATTGTGTTTTACTGATAGTTCGTTGGAATAATGCGGTAAAAACATGTTCGAATAATAAAGGGTTAATTAAAGTATTCTCTAGTTAGGGATGGGCTACTCTAGGATGTGAATCTAAGAGTAGCTCTTTTTTGTCATCTATCTTCTGGGTAACTGATTCCTGTTTGTGGAGTTCCTTGGGATGTCAGTCCCTCGGCGCTCACGATGATTTCACTTTTGCTATTGTTATTGTATAGGGTAATCTGAGCTTGGCCTTGGGCGTCAAGTTTCAGATCGGGGTTCCAGTAGAGGGTGCGACGATAGTCTTGTTTGCTAGGCAATGGCTTCTTGCTGTAGTTGGGTTGGTAGAAGTCTTCGCAGATGGCATATCCCGTCAGGACATAATGGCGATCGCGATAGGTGTATCGCTTACCGTTGTCCTCGTATTTATGTAGGTCGATAGTGACTACGGGCTGGTTGTCCTGACTATAGCGCTTGTCGCCCTCGCGACGGGGACTGTAGTCGGTGTAGATGTACACCTTGTCCAGATTGGTCAGATGGTCGTAGATGTTCTTCTCGCCATCAGAGAGGTTGGCCGACAGATTCTTTCCATTGAAGCGTCGCTCAACGTCGTAGGCACGCTCCATGTTCATGTCGCCGATATAGGTACGAGTGAGATCCCATGTGAATCGCTGTCCACCGATAAAGTAACCAGGGCAGAGTCCTGCGTCACAAGTTTCGTTGAAGGCATCGTAAGCGTCGATGACGAAGGCAGGTTTGGAAGGATTGAAACCGCGCATGCCGTTTCGCTTTGCACCGATGGTTACCTCGTTGAGGGTGGTAACATTGGCCTCATCCACCGACAAGCGCCGTTTTTCCTGTGGTCGCTTTACGTCGAAATGATTCTCTTGGTAATAGCTATAGGGTTTGACAAATCTGGGGAAAATGAGATTCAGTTTGACGTAGTAATCGGGATAGATGAGACGATAGTTGTTATCCTCGCTGTTTTGTATCCAACTGTAGTTTGGATTCTTGGCCCACTTGGCACTGTCAATGGCAGATAGGTTCATCACCACTTTGTCGTAGAAACGTGGCGCCTCTATCTTGAAGGAGCCTTTGTTGTAGGTTTGTACCTCGCCCTGGGCACCGTCGGTGGTGTTGTCGTCAAAGGCTTGGAGGAATTCTGCATGCACTACAGCCTCGCGCTTGATGGTGCCTTCGTTCTCATGAAAACGTTCTGCACTCACGTTGTGGTCGCCATAGTCACGGGTTCCCAGGCGATCGTTGCGGGTTGCATCCTTCAAGTTGTTCTGCATTTCCTCAAATCCCTTGGCGTTGCCAATGTCACTGCTCACTTCTTCCTGCAGTTCGCTCTCTGTGTCCAGTCCTCCTTCTGAATTCATGAATTCCTCAGCTGCAGCATCTAACATGGCAGCAAAGGGGTCCTCTTGTGCATCGGCTGTATAGACATTAACCTCACCCATCAGTATTTCAGATGTTTCATAGGTGTTGGTGAGGGTGAAGGCACCAGGTGTTGCCATGGTCACCCAATCGTATCTGCGCCATCCCTGTACCATCAGCAGTAGGTCGAGAGCTCGGGTGTGTTCCTCGTCGTCGCTCTCAAAGAAATATTCGGGTTGTTCTACAAAACCTTTTATTTGGCTGGCGAGTAGCATTTCGGTCAGGATGTTTCCGCTATCAAAGGTGTAATCGCTATGTGCAGCATCGCGAACTGCAAGGGAAATGGTGCTAGAGGACTGGCCTTGCAACTGGAATTGGATGGGTGCAAAGGCCTCGTAACCATTCTTGCTGATTCCCGAGAATGTGATGTTCTGTGCTTTGAAATTGGGTTGGCGAACGAAGACCAACCGATCTGCATAGACGCGACCAGAAGCATTGAATACGGTTAGCTGTACCACACCTGTGGGCAGTTTGTCGAGAGCAATATCGGTGGATGTGGATGTATGAGTGCCTAGATCCTGATAATCACACACGACTCCATGGCTCATCGCAGTGATTCCCAAGGCCTCCTGAGCAGCAGGACCTTGATTCTGCAGTTCTACATGTATGCCTTTCTCCGTAAGAGTTGCATGCAGACAGACACCTTCCTCGGCTACCTTTGGTAGTTCCTTGGTAACACTCTGTTCCTCACCAGAGAAGACGGCCTTGTACTTTTCTCCAGCAACGCATGGAAGGTCAAAAGTGCCCCTGCCTCTGTTTTCTATCGTGGACTGGGCAACCACTTCGCCTGCATTGTTCTTGATTTCCAGGGTGCCCTTCAGATGCTTGCCTTCCTCGTCGTTGACCTCATAGGCAACACGGCAGGTAGTACCCGCAACCAGATTTCCTCCTTCGGGATAAAAAGACAGCAGAGCTTTGGGTTTATTGTTGTCGGCCTTGAAGTAGCGGCGTAGTGGGCGTACGGTCATCTCCTGGTAGTATTCACCTGCTTCCTGTGGTTTGTCGTAAACGGGGAACACACGACTATAAAGTTTCTCGTAATCACGATAGTACTGCTTGGCCATCTTCTTGCTGTAGAACCATTTTTCTGCAGCTTTGGTATGCGGGTGCTCGGTTTGTCCCCAGTTGAGTTGCCACCTGGTGTAGGCACGCAGTTCATAGTAGCCACCATACAGGGTGTCGAGCAAGACGAATGAACCATGTCCTTGGCCTTCCGTCATTTTTATTTTTTGGCGTTGCACGAGGTAACCGTCTTGGTTTAGCAACTCGACATACATTAGTCCGCTCAATCCACTGGGATTTCCTGTGTCACTACGACGTAGGTAGGCCTTATAGTAGATGGTGTCGCCCAGGAAGTAGCTGGCGTTGTCCATATGAACAAAGATTTCCTCTTGCGGAACGCTTGTTCCGAATTTCTTCAGTCGTTCGGCCCATCCCGACAAGGTGGTAGGGGTGTTCTGCGCTCCTGCAGTGAATGCCATTAGCAAGGACAACAGGAGGAAGATGAGACGAGCGGAAGTATGTATTTTCATGGTGATACGTAGTTGGCTAAGATTCGTATTCGGTGTGGTCCTCTATGCCGGCTTCTCTCAGTGCCTCTTTACGCTCGACACAGGTGCCACACTTTCCGCAGTGTTTTTCACCACCCTTGTAGCAACTCCAGGTCTCGGTGTAGTCCAGTCCCAAAGCCTTGCCATGGCGAGCGATGTCCGTCTTGGTGATGGTGGTGTAGGGCGCATCGATGGTGATATGCTCATAGGTGCCAAATTGCATGGCTTGGCTCATTGCATCGATGAATTCCTTGCGGCAATCGGGGTAGATGGCATGGTCGCCACCATGGTTGGCTATCATCACGCGCTTCAGTCCATTGCTTTCGGCAATGCCACATGCAATGGAGAGCATGATCCCGTTGCGGAAAGGCACCACGGTGGACTTCATGTTCTCGTCCTCGTAGTGGCCCTCGGGTATGGCATCTGCACCACTCAAGAGCGAGGACTCGAAATACTGGCCCATAAAGGCCAGAGGGATAATGATGTGACGAATTCCCAGTCGCTGGCAATGCAATTGTGCCATCGGTATCTCGCGCTGGCCGTGGTTGGCACCATAGTCAAAAGTGATGGCCAATGCTATCTCTTCTGTATATTCGTGAAGCATGGTGATAGAATCCATGCCACCCGAAACAATAATCAATGCGTCTTTCATATCCGACAAAGATACATATTTATTCTAGTATCTTGCGGGCACGCGCGTGTGTTTTAACAAATTTTATATAACATGTGTCCGTGAAAATCCTTACCTTTGTACAAACAAACAATAATGAAACATGGAGATACTAAAATTTAACCCCATCTTTAAGCCCACATTGTGGGGTAGTGAGACCTGGCTGGTGTCGGCTGTGAAGGGTTCGGAATCAGTAGTAATAAATGGCGAATGCCGTGGAATGACGCTTCCCGAGGTTGTGGAACAGTACGGCGAAGAAATGCTGGGCAAGCACAATGTAGCTCGATTTGGAACAGATTTCCCCTTGCTTATCAAGTTTATATATGCCAATCAGGATTTGTCTATCCAGGTACACCCTGATGACGAACTGGCTCAGCAGCGTCATGGCAAGATGGGTAAGAACGAGATGTGGTATGTGGTGGACGCCGATCGTGGCAGCCAACTGATTGCAGGCTTCCGCCATCGTATAGACATGTCGGATTATGCGCAGAAAGTTGCAGATGGCAGCATAGAGCACGACCTGAACAAGGTCAATGTCATGCCTGGCGATTGTTTCTACATTCCTGCAGGTCGAGTTCATGGCATAGGTGCAGGTATGGTGATTGCCGAGATCCAGCAGACCAGCGATGTTACCTATCGTCTGTATGATTACCTGCGTCGTGACCGTCAGGGCAACTTGCGCGAGTTGCACACCGAGCAAGCCTTGGATGCAATCAACTTCAGTGATGTCACAGACGATCCCCGTGTTCGTTACCACGAACAGCGCAACAATGTCACTCCCCTGGTGGAAAGTCCTTATTTCACCACCAGCGAACTGCGTGTAGACCGTCTATATCAGCGTGATTACAAGGATAGTGACTCGTTTCACGTCTATATGTGTATCGATGGAGATGTATGTTTCCTCAGTCCCGATGGACAGGGTATTTTCCTGCACTCAGGTGAGTCGCTGGTAGTTCCTGCTAGCACCCAGTCTGTCACCATCATCCCCGATGGTTCTGCCAAATTGCTGGAAAGCTACGTCGGATAATAACAATACAATGCCACAAACGGAAAAGAGATTTACCAAGTGGGTGAGTTGCTGGGGCAATGCTACCTCGATTACTGATCGCAAGGAGGCCGTCTATGCTCGCGACATCACCCTAAGATATCCCATACGCATTTGTTTCGACGGAGATCGTCTGCGTTTGCGTTTCTCCAACCTTACGGGAACAGAGCCCGTCACGCTCACTCATGTCTGTGTGGCTCGCCAGTCAGGTGATTACCAGCCTCTGTCTGTCCTGTTTGCAGGAAGTCGCCAGACTGTAATCCAACCCGGAACTGAAGTCCAGAGTGATGAGGTTTCCCTGGATGTTGTTGCGGGCGAGACCGTAGAGGTAAGTATCTATTTGGGAGAATTTACCCAGATGAATGCCGGCACGCTCATTACCGGCCCCTTGTCCAAGGGACGTTATAGCTATGGAGACTTTGCCGAGCAACAAGAGTTACCTCAGGACCTCACTCGCAATACCAACTGGTTTTACTTCCTCAATACGGTAGACATCCTGACCGAGGAGAAAAACCATGCTCTGGTTTGCTATGGCGACAGCATCACGGCCCAGAGTTGGCCCGACTATCTGTCACTTCGTGCCTGGAACGAGGGCTACCGTGATGTGGCCATCATCCGCCGTGCAGTCAGTGGTACTCGCATCTTGCGCCAGTATGACTGCATTACCTATCAAGCCTATGGACTGAAGGGTGCTACCCGTTTCCCTATCGAGATGAATGTCTCTGGTGCCAGCGCAGTCATCCTGCAGCATGGAATCAACGATATTATCCACCCTGTGGGCGTGGAGGTCAATCCTTTCCGTCCTTGGAGTGACCTGCCTACTTGCGAGGAGATGGAACGTGGCGTAGAGGAAATCTACGTCAGTCATGCACGCCAGTTGGGCCTGCGTGTCTGGAGTGGAACTTTGTTGCCCATAGAGGGATGGCGCACCTACAACGAGATGCGTGACCAGATGCGTTGTGAGTTCAATGCCTGGTTGCGTCAGTCACCCTTGTTCGATGGTTGTGTCGACTTTGACCAGGCCGTCTGTGATGCGAGCCATCCCGCTGCTTTTGCCCCAGGTTTCGATTCTGGCGATCACTTGCACCCTAGCGAAAAGGCTTACGAAGCTATGGCACAGTGCGTGCCAGCATGTCTGTTTACACTCTAGCAAACATATTTTATCAGCAACACGGACGTCAGTGTCACGACTTCTACTAACAGGCAAAGTCGGATGCTGATGTGCATGTCTGCAGTTGTGAGACAACGAGGATTCTCTCCGATATATGGTTTGTAAAAGTTCTCACCAAAATAGTTGTGCGAACCACCAAATCGGCAATCCAATATTCCCGCCAAGGCCGACTCTGGCCAGCCACTATTGGGCGAGGCGTGCTGGGGACCATAGTGCAAGACCCATTGCGACAACGTCCAGAGCGAGCGCTGACAACCTCGCCAGAAAGAGCCGACAAGAATAAGGGTAAATGCCGTTAGACGGGCAGGGATGTAGTTGGCCACATCGTCGATGCGAGCTGCCCAACACCCGAAATCCAAGTATCTGGGGCTATGGTATCCCAACATCGAATCCAGCGTGTTTACCATTTTGTAGGCAAGCATGCCAGGAACGCCCAGCAAGGCGTACCAGAATAGGGGAGCAACGACGCCATCAGACAGATTCTCGGCTAGAGTTTCCAAAGCGGCCGTGCGTACTTCCTGGGCAGTGAGTGCCTCGGTGTCCCGACCTACGATGCGCGACACTTGTTTGCGGCCCTCGTCCAGACTGCGGTCGAGAGCTTCAAAGACCATCCTTACCTCTTGTCGCAAGGTGTGACCTGCCAGGCAGAAGAAGACCAGGATAGAACCTATGACGGTTTGCACCCAGGGCCAGGGTGCCAGCAAGTGCATGCAGCCCCAGGCCAATAATCCTGTTAGGATGATGCTGCTCACAGCCAGTATTGCGCCTTTACACATTCTATGTTTGCCATGATTTAGACGGTGTTCCCACCAACCAATCCACCGCCCCATGTAGACAATGGGGTGGGGCAACCAGACGGGGTCGCCAAATAGTCCATCAAGCACCCAACCAATAAATAATGTTATAGAGCCAACCATTCTGTGATTCCTTCTATCAGTTCATCATCCTCCTCGGGACTTTGCACAGCGATGCGGAAATAGCTGGTGTCCAGACCTTCGAAGTTGGATGCATCGCGTATCAGTATCCCCCATTCCTTTGCCAGGAATTCTTTCAGGTCCTTGGCCTTTCCCATGCGCAATCGACACAGCAGGATGTGGGTGTCCGAGGGCCATACCTCTACTACTCCCAGTTGAGTCAGCAGTTCTTGCATGCGTTCTCGTTCGGCGAGCAGATGGTCTAGAGGAATCTCAAATTCCTCGGGGTGGGACAACAGGTAGTGTCCGGCCTGCAATGCAATCTGATTGACCGACCAGGGCATTCGCTGGAGTCTCGTTTTTTCCAACAGCGAGGCCCGTCCTGTCACATAACCTAGTCGCAGGCCTGGAATGGCATATTCTTTGGTCATGGAATGTAGCATCAGCACGTTGGGTAGCATAGCCTCACTGGCAGTATGGAGAGGCTGACGAGTAAAGGGTGCGTAGCTGGCATCTATGACCCATAACGTGTTGGGGTGAGATGTAATGTATTTTCCCAGCAGTTCCTTGTCTATCACCGAGCCTGTGGGATTGTTGGGATTGCACAGCCACACCAGGTCTGCATCGGGGGGTAGATTGTCCAGATCGTACAGGTTGGTTACCTGGTGCTCGTGTACTCGGCATGCGTCGGCATATTCCGAGAAGGTAGGCATCAGAATCCAAGACTTCCTTCTTCGCCAGGTCTGGGCTATCAGGTAGATGGCTTCTGTTGCGCCGCTGGTTACCATCACTTCTTCTGCAGCGAGGTCCAATAGTCCTGCCAGTGCACTTTCCAGTTTCGACGGGGTAGGCTCAGGATAGTTTACCACACGATCCAGTTCACGCGCCAGATGGCAGAACAGCCCTTCGTGGTCTAGATGATTGTAGACATTCGAACTGAAATTGATCCGGATGTCCTCGTACTGGTGTATGTCGTCTCCGTGTCCCTTAATCATGTCTTAGTATTTCATAGAGTTTCTCGATGTCCACATACTTTCGTACGTGGTCGGCCAGCAAGTCGTACTGCTGTTCCTTGAATTCATCCAAACTCATCATCTTATGTTCTTCGTGTACTTTGTCTTTCAGGATGGATTGGATGACGGCAGGATTGTCCAGCAGACCGTGGATGTAGGTGCCCAGACAGTTGTTCTCGTTCAGTATGCGTTTGTCGGTATCGCTCACCCCCTGATGTATTTCATAGCCTCGGCATGGGGTGCCGTTCCAGTCAAATTCCACTTGCCTCGTCACCTTTTCTGCGGTCATGGTGGTGTGTATGGGCAGCAGGCCCAGGCCCGGCAACTGCGGTATGTTGCCCTCTATGCCGTCTGGGTCACTCACTGTCAGTCCCATCATCTGGTAACCTCCGCATATACCTATGATCTGAGTGCCTTGTCGATGTGCTCGGAGGATGGCCTGAGCCACTCCGTTGCGTCGCAGTTCCAGCAGGTCGTCCAGTGTGGCCTTTGTGCCTGGCAGAATCACGATGTCTGCCTGTTCGATATCCTTGGTGTTGCTCGTGTAGAATAGGTTGACCCTATCGTCCCGTTCCAGAACTCCGAAGTCCGTGAAGTTACTCATGTGGTGCAAGAGCACAACAGCCACATTCACCTTTCCTTGTTCCAGGGTGCGATGCTTTTGTGCCAGTTGCACGCTGTCTTCTTCCTCTATCACGATGTTGTGAAACATGGGCACAACGCCTAGCACGGGTACGCCACAGAGTTCTTCTATCATGCGCCGTCCTTCCTCAAACAGACGGATGTCGCCTCGGAATTTGTTGATGATGATGCCTCGGATGCGCCTTCTGTCCTCGGGAGTTTGCAGCATTACACTGCCATAGCACGAGGCAAACACCCCGCCACGGTCAATGTCTGCAACCAGGATGACGTCTGCGTCGGCGTGTCGAGCCATTGGCATATTCACGAGATCGGTCTCCCGAAGATTGATTTCCGATACACTGCCAGCCCCCTCCATGACGATGGGGTTGTACTTTTGTGCCAGTCGGTCATAGGCAGCATGCACCTCTTGTCGCAGTTCCTCGCGCCCTTCCTTCCTGAAATACTCGTAAGCCGAACGGTTGCCTATGGGTTTCCCATTCAGTACCACTTGGGTGGTATGCTCCGAGTTGGGTTTCAACAACAGGGGATTCATGTCCGTGTGAGGAGCCAGTCGGCAGGCCTCGGCTTGCACGGCTTGTGCTCGACCTATCTCCAAGCCATCGGGCGTGGCATAGGAATTGAGGGCCATGTTCTGGGCTTTGAAGGGTGCAGGCCTGTATCCGTCTTGCAACATGATGCGGCACAGGGCGGCACAGAGCACGCTCTTGCCTACGTCGCTGCCGGTGCCAACCAGCATCACCGAGTTTAGTTTCATCGTATGGCTTGCCATAATTTTTCGAATCCTGTTTCAGCCCAATACCAGTGAGTGTATCCAGCCTTGACGTTTTTGTAAATGAAGATCTCCGTATCCACGTTCTTTCCTGCAGCGCTAGTTTGTGTTCTCAGCAGTTGCAGTGTCTGAGAGATACTGTCCTGTTTGATGCTCGAATAATGAAATTCATGTCCTCTTATTTGTACACCATTGATTTCCATGCTCCTATATCCGAGATGCAGTCTTGCGACCTCCATCGTTGCATGCAGCGGGAGTACATCACACATCTTGTATTCGTCAATGCTGGTACAAAGATACATAAATCCTCCACATTCCGCAAATATCTGTCCGCCTTCCTCTGCATATTTTTTGATGCTCAGCTTCATAATCAGGTTGTCCGACAGTTCTCGGGCAAATAGTTCTGGATATCCACCGGGAAGATACAGAAGGTCGCAGGCAGGCATTCTGTCATCATGGATAGGTGAGAAGTACATGACATCTCCCATGCTCTCGAGTGCTTCGATATTGGCCTTGTAGACGAAGTTAAACGCTTCATCTTTTGCAATCAGTATCTTCATAGGGCAATCAGTTTTTCTAAATCGACATGGGATTCAACTTCTTTTGCTGCAAGCGTGATGAGGTTGTCCATCTCCTGACGCTCAGAGATTGTGAGACCCAGATGTCTTCCAGGAATTATTAGTTGTGGATTTCTTGCTAGATAACCTAGACATTCCACACCCGCATCGGCGCAGGCTTGCTGCAGTAGATGATAGTGCTTATCGGAACCTACTTGGTTGAAGATGACCCCCGCAATGTGTAATTGTGGATCAAAAGTCTTGTAACCGTAGATGAGTGGTGCAACACTGTATGCTGTGGATTTTGCATTTACCACTAGAACGATGGGCAAACCTAGTATCTTTGCAATCTCAGCACTGCTTCCCTGCGTTTTTTCGTAGCCGTCAAACAGTCCCATAACCCCCTCTACGACACTCACGTCTGCCAGTTGAGAGTGTCGATGAAATAGGTCTTGGAGATGGGCGTGACTTGCAAAAAATGAATCAAGATTGATAGACTCGTTGCCAGAGGCTAGATGGTGAAACATTGTGTCGATATAATCAGGTCCGCATTTGAAGGGTTGCACACGCAGACCACGGTCGCGCAAGGCTCGCAGGAGTCCCATGGTCAGAGTCGTTTTGCCGCTATTGGAAGCAGCAGCGCCGATGAGAAACTGTTTCATCCTTTTTTCTTTTTTAGTAAAACATAGAGTGCAACGGGAGCGCCGATAAGCGCTGTGACAGAGTTGATGGGCAGAGCACCTTCAAATCCAGGCATACGAGCTATCAAATTGCAAAGAAGTGCGAGCGACGCTCCACAAAACAAAGTCCCAGGTAGTAGGTATTTGTGGTCAGCTGTATTGAACAATCCTCTGCAGATGTGCGGAACTGCAAGTCCAATGAACATGATAGGACCGCAATATGCAGTGACGATTGCCGTTAGAATACCAGCAGACGAAATGACAAACAATCGGGTTCGGCGGATATCTAGTCCCAGATTTCGAGCATAGTTTTCGCCCATCAGCAAGATGTTAAGCGGTTTGACAAGTAACATTGATAGGGGCAAAAGAAACGCCATGAGAGAACAGAACAGATATACCTGTCCGCCTGTTACTCGAGCAAAAGACCCCAGGCCCCAAATTACATAGGCACGAATATCCTCTTCGCTGGAAAAGTATTTCAGCACCCCAATGATAGCTGTGGCTATGTACCCAATGAGAACT
This sequence comes from Bacteroidaceae bacterium, assembly GCA_045600505.1. Lineage (GTDB taxonomy): Bacteria > Bacteroidota > Bacteroidia > Bacteroidales > Bacteroidaceae > Physcousia. The sequence goes on along the minus strand of JAZRYA010000042.1, from coordinate 19,474 downwards.
CCAACAATCAGTAGAGTTACGTTGCCCTCGACCCGTTGTGAGAGGTACACGATGAGGCTCATGATGGACAACGCTCCAAAGATAGCAGCCATGTTGAGTGCGGTATTTCCAAAGAATCCGAAGTGCGTCATGAGTCCACCACCAATAGTTCCACTAAGCAGAACCACAAAAGCAACTCCTAGGCTGGCAGCTGAGGATATTCCTAATACAGAGGGACCTGCCAGAGGGTTATGAAACACGGTTTGCAATTCCAGTCCTGCGACGCTCAATCCTGCACCACAGGCTATTGCGGTGAGAGTTTGGGGTAGTCTTGTCATCAGGACAATGTTGTACCAGACTTCTGAACTTGATTCTCGTGAAAATAAGATTCTAAACACCTCATCCCAGGGAATGGGTACAGAACCTATGGCCAGATTTAACATAGCCAGTAGAGGAATGCTGAGAATCAGCAATATCATTACACTTGTTCGTCGCATATCAAATGAATCGTTAGATTACCCGTAGGAAAAACGGTTTTGCAGTGTTCATAACAGCGGGACTTGATTTTTTCAAAGAAAGCAGGGGACATACGTGTCCAGAGTTCTCGGGCTAGCGTAATGCCGTCTATCTTATATGCTTCTTGGCCTGCAATTTCTCGCAGAAAGTCCAGATTCATGGTGACTTTGTGAGAATGGGTGTTCAGGTGTCCCTCGGCCAACTTGACAGCTTTACCTATCATTATTCCCAAGACGACTCGTTCCATACCTACACGATGAGCAGCAGCGAGAGTTTCTCCTATCAGATTACCGTAATGGATTACTCGTAGTTCGGGGTATTGTCGATGCAATGCATCCTCCCCTCGCTTGCCAGAAGTGATACCTATCGTTTTGCATCCCATAGCGTACGCCACATCCATTTCACGGTTGATACTCTGTGCAAACGCCTCGTGACTCAGGGGGGAAACGATGCCAGTTGTGCCGATAATACTGATTCCGTCAACAACCCCCACTCGTGGATTAAACGTTTGTTTGGCCAGTTCCTCACCATTTTCTACTGAGAGTGTAACGATTGCTCCTTTTGAGGTGAGACAACGTATTTCCTTTTCTATCATCTTCCGTGGAGTAGGGTTGATTGCTGGGTCTCCCACGGGAATTCCCAGCCCGGGAAGAGTCACCAATCCCACGCCTATCCCGCGTTGAAAGACGATGTCAGATCCATCTGTCAATTCCACAGATGCAGTTATTTTGCAGCCTCTAGTTACATCAGGGTCATCGTTTTGTTCCTTAATTACCGATGCACATCCTCTTTTTTCCAGAGTTACAGGAATGGGAATTTCTTCTCCGTCGGGTAGGGTGATGTTCACATGTTCGACTCTTTCATCTCCCAGTAGTGACTGCAATGCTCCTTTGACAGCTGCTGTGGCACAGGTTCCAGTAGTCAAACCTGTTTTCAGAGGAAAGAACTCTGGCACCTGTTGTTCGATGGCTCGTCTCAATCCAATTTCTCCTGTGACGAGGGTCCATGTGTCTGGGAGTTTAGGATGTTCTACTATAAAAACTTTTTTGCCCAACTTCAGTGCTGCTTCGATCTTGGTTTCCAGTCCTCCACTCTCACCACTTTCTTTGGTTATGATTGCATCACAGTTTACCTGTTCCATTAGTTCCAGTTCCTGTTCGAGAGATGGCAGTGTGTGAGTCTCGCTGTAGAAGACCAGATTGGTCGTTGGAAATAGCTGCCTTTCTGCCATTGCCAGACTCTCGGGACGGTTCAAAATCCGGAACACAGTTTCATGTTCTTGCCAATAGGGCTTTAGTTTCTGGATGGTGTTACTGCCAGTGAGAGCCAGGAGGCGTTGCACTCCGGTCTTTTCCATTTTCTGCATGGCATCCTGAAAATTGGCACAATAGTTTACTCCTTCCCGGTGTGTTGGAAAAAGTCGCTGTAGTCGGATGACGGGCAGGTGGGTGGCTGCGATGGCTTGGTGTAGTTGTTCAGCAAAGGGATGTCCTGCGTCGATGATGCAGTGGATTCCTTTTTCTTCACAAAACATGAGGATGTCAGCCGAGGTCATCGGACCGCAGAGCCGAACGCCGTGGTGCAACTCTACTTTTTGGGTGCATCCCTTTGTAGAGTAATAATAGGGCTGTCCTGCCTGTTCGCAGACCTTGACAGCTGTTCTGCCTTCTGTTGTTCCTCCGAATATAAGAATCATTTGCCTTTGCGGAAAAGATGGGTGAAATGTCCGTCGTATAGTTTACTCAACCCTGAGCGATTGTCAATCGCATCACCCACTACTATCATGGTTGTTAGAGTGAGGTGATTATCATGAATGATATTGGCCAGATCACGCAATTGTCCGCGGTAGATACGCTGGTCTTTCCACGTCAGTTTATAACATGCAGCAACAGGTGTTTCGGGTGGATAGCCACCGTCTAGTAATTCCTGTTGCACTTGTTCGACGAGTGATGCAGAGAGGAAGATGCACATAGTGCTCTGGTGTGCAGCCAGCATGTGCAGTTTTTCTTTCTCGGGCATCGGCGTGCGTCCTTCGCCTCGGGTGAGTATGATGCTCTGGCATCGTTCGGGAATGGTGAATTGACTGCGTAATTCAGCCGCTGCAGCCAGAAAACTGCTAATGCCAGGTGTGATGTGGTAATCCATCCCATATTGGTCAAAGAAAGCCATCTGCTCTTGTATGGCCCCATAGATGCATGGGTCGCCAGTGTGTAGTCGAACCACGAGTTTACCTTCGTCGTAGAAGTTCTTCATCAGTTCAAACTGTTCTTCCAGATCCAGGTCAGCACTGCTGCGAACTGTGGCGCCTGGTTTGTGACAAAGAGTTAGTTCTCGAGGAACAAGACTGCCAGCATAGAGGATGAGGTCTGCTTGTTCCAGGAATCTGCGACCACGCACGCTGATGAGTTCAGGATCACCAGGACCTGCCCCCACAATCTCGATGTGTCCACTGATTCGCACTTCGTCTTGTGACAGAGCAAAGGTGTAAAAAACGCCGTTGTACGATCCTTTCTGTTTTTCCACTACTAGGGTGTCTCCCTCGGACAGTGCTGCAGCTTCGGCCACACCCCAGCAACCCGTGACCTCAAATACTTTTTGACTGGGATTGGGTACCTCTATTTTTGAAAGTTCGTCGGCGCTGTGGATGCACAACTTGGCTTGGGGAAGCAATTGTGCTAAGTAGGCCAGCATGGGCTCATCGCGCTTCAACTCAATAGTACCAATAGTAGCTATGCTTTGCCGAGCGTAACCTAGTGCATCGACTTGTTCCAACAAAGACAAAGCACTCTCTCTTGGAGCTTGGTGTTGACAGCCCACACCCAGATGCAGACAGGGTGGATAGTATTGCAGGACAGGGATTTGCTCTGTTATGGTGTAGACCTTTGGACTGACGACAATTATCAATTTGTACTCCGCGGGGAGTAGTTCTTTCCGATTCTTGTATAGCGTGACATGTTGGGGCAATGTGGCCTTCATCTGTTCGGTGCCTGCATCTCTCCATTCCAGTAGCAATGCGGTCTTGTGCCTGTTGACAAAGGTTGCTATTGCAGTATTCATTTCTCCCCGTTCCATGTGGGTCATACCCCAGCCATTTTCCCGTGCAAGAGTGTCCAAGGCCCACAAGCCCGTGTTGTCGCTTTGAGTCGTTATGATGGCTTCGCCTCCTGTGATAGTGGCAATTTGTCGAGCCAACTCATTGGCGCCTCCTATGTGTCCGCTCAGTACAGGGATAACATATCTGCCAGTACTGTCCACGCACACTACAGCTGGGTCGGTGTATTTGTCTTGTACTAGCGGCAATATCTTGCGTACACATATACCTAGAGCGCCAACAAAGACTATGGCTTCCCCGTTATGGGTAGGACTGGCGCTTGCAATGCGGTCTGCCAGGGCTTTACCGGTCTCATTTATTGTTTCGTAGTGTATCATTCTGCTCTCAATATGGTTATTGGATTATGGTCGTCCAGGGCGATGCGATGACATTCTGTGCAGTTCATTCCATGTGCTGATACAGCATTTCTAAAAGCCTCTTTACTATCGCTAGACACCGAATTAAAGACAATGCATCCTCCTGACTTTAGTACTTGCGTGACACGGGATACTATTTCATCCAGTTTTCCTCCATGCCCTCCGATGAATACGGCATCAGGTGCTTCGAATTGCGTAAGGTCAAAGTCCAGGAAATCACCGATGTTTGTGTCTATTCCAGGGGTTCCAAACCTACGACAGTTTTCTTGCATCAGTTCTTGGCCTTCGGGTCGGATTTCAAAGGCTGTGATGTGTAGGTGGGGATGGTGCAGACGTGCCTCGATGCTGATGCTTCCAGTACAGAAACCGATGTCCCAAAACGACTGCCGATGTTCCAGTCCCAGAACGGCCAGAGTGCATAGGCGAATCGGCATCTTGGTAATCATCTTTGTTCTGCCATTGAGCAGAGCGAATTGGGATTCTGGCAATCCAAAAGGACGAATGCGCTTGTGTTGTTGCTGGAGTATTAGGCAGTTGGGCTGTTCGTAAGTATGGTTGGGATTGTAGATTTCCACGCGTTCCTGCGGATTGCCCAGCCGTTCTCCCACATACATCGTATAATTGTCATACCCATACTCCTGCATGCGCTTCCAGATGACTTCGGGCGTTTTCCTGCGGTCTGTCAGGACTCCTATCAACTTTTCGCCTCGAATCAAAGCCTCGTCAAACAGGTTCCAGGGTCGGCCAGTGAGTGAAACGGCTCGCATCTGTTGGTAGGGCATACAGAGGCGGTGGGCCAACAGCTGCAGCGAATTGAATGAGGGGAACACTTGCATAGTCGAATCAGGAAACTCGCGCTGCAGAGTTCCTGCAAAACCATAGAACAGCGGGTCGCCAGAGGCAAAGATACACAGTTGGCAATCTCCGTCCTTTGCAAGAGTACGGTATTGCTCAAATACCGAAGAGAGCGGCACCGTGACATCTATCCACAAGTGTTGTGCCGGCAGATGCTGTACCATCAATTCATGGTGACGAGTTCCCCCAGAGAAGACGTTTGCCCTGCTGATGGCCTGCACAACATCGGGTGACAACCATTGCTGAGGATTGTCACTGATGCCGATGATAATGAAATGAATCGTACTAGACATCTCTTCCTGGTTTTAGTTGTTCTGCGTCATCGTAGGTCAGGATGCTGTTGACTAGTGTGGCAGCCAAGTTGCTTCCTCCCTTGCGGCCTTCGATAATGATTTTCGGTATGTGTCGCAAGGCTTTTGCCGCATGTTTGCTTTCTTCCACATGCACAAATCCCACCGGAGCACCGACGATTCCCACGGGGTTGCACTTGTTGTGACGAACCAAATCACAGAGTTCCAGCAAAGCCGTAGGAGCGTTGCCAAAGACATAGAGCGCATCAGGATGTTCTTCTGCAGCCAGTCTCATGCCAGCTTGTGCCCGGGTGATGTTGTTCTTCGTTGCCATTTCTTTGGCTCGAGGATCGTTGATGTAACATTCTACCTGTATGCCCAATCGCGCCAGCGCTCCCTTTCGAATGCCGCTAGCAGCCATGGTCACGTCTGTTACTATCCACTGCAGCTCTCCCGCTCTCACCTTTTCGTAGATGCGGGCTGTGGCCTCGTCGTCCATCCACAGCAGATGTTCCATTTCAAAGTCGGCTGTGGTGTGTACGGCGTGTAACATAGGCCATAAGCGCCATGAAGGGATGTCAGGATTATGCAATTCCTTGCGGATGGTACGGAACGATTCTATCATGATGTTTTGTCCCACCTTGCCAGACGTGCTTTCGCTTTGCTCGCGGTAGTATCCTCGGGGAGTCACCATTTTCCCATTGATGTTGCGTGTCTGGCTGTTGCCTACGATGACTACGGTAAACATGTCTACCAGTTCCGGGTCAAAATCCTTCAGCGTGGTCAGTGTGATGCTTTGGTCCTCACGACCAGCCTGTCGTACGTATCCCACCACATTGCTGGCTTGGCGTTCTTGTAGGAAGATTTCACGCAGCCGATGCAATTGCCAGTATCGGCCATTGCTCTTGGGGTTGTAGATGGCTGTGATGAAGTCCCCCTGTGCAGCAGCTCGGATCCTGCGTTCGATGAGGCTCCAGGGCGTCATCAGGTCGCTGAGTGAGATGACGCAAAAGTCGTGTCCCATCGGTGCTCCCAATAGTGAGGCAGCTTTCTGAAAAGCGCTTATGCCAGGCAGACTGATAATCTCTACGTCGCTTTGTCGCTCTTGCTTCATTTCGTAGATGAGCGGAGCCATGCCGTAGATTCCAGCGTCTCCACTCGAGATGACGCAGACCGTTTTGCCCTCCTCAGCCAACAGAAAAGCCTGTTCTGCCCGTTCGCGCTCTCGTTTCATTCCGGTGTCGATACATTCTGTACCAGGGCGCAGATAGTCACGCACAAACTGGAAGTAGTATTTGTATCCTACCACTACGTCACTTCGATGCACTGCCTCGAGTACAGCAGGAGTGATGTCTTCGGGAGAGCCGGGACCGATGCCGGCAACATAGATGATGCTCATGTCTTAGTCTTTGTATTTTATAGCAAAACTGATAAAGGCGCTACGACCAGGATTGATGGTTGAGAAATTGGAGTTCCAGGGACTCTTGTCTCGCTGATTGAAGAGGTTTTCTATACCGATGCCTGGTTCCAGCACGCACTGACGCAGAGTGAAGCTGTGACGCGTGTTCAGGTCCCATTGCCCATAGCCGTCGGCATACCCATAGGTGCTGCTGTAGCGCTTGCCCTGAACGTGTCCATTCAGCGTGATGTTGAGGTGATAGGATTTCCAAGTGCGGTCCCACGATGCAGTGGCATTGCCTACGTGGCGCACCGACTTGTCCACGGGACTCTCAGCAACCACCATTTGCTGTGTCTTGACGTCGAGACTGCGGCTCTTGGCTTTAGAATCCGTGAAGGTGTATCCTCCAGCCAGAGTCACACCTTGGGGAAGCAGGAATTTCACCTGGGTGTTGATTCCTTTCAGAGTGGCCTTGTCCACGTTGTCGCGCTGGCGCAGTGTGGTCCATCCCTCGTTACGCAGATCCTGCAAGTGGCTGTCTGCTGCAATCTCTTCCTCGCAGATGGTACGGTAGTTGATCATGTCTCGAATCTTGTTGACGAATCCAGTTACGCCCACGCTCACCCAGTCGTTGCTGTATTCTAGGTTTACGTTCCAGAAGTTGTTCTTCTCTGGACGCAGATCAGGGTTGCTCAGTGTATAACGGGCATTGGTCTTGGCTTGGTCAGTTGCATAGAGTTGGCTCAGCGAGGGGGTGCGATAACCGCCTGCATAGTTGGCTCGTGCACGAAATCCACCGATGTGATAGAAGAGACCTGCCGAACCCGTCACGTTGGAGTGGAACTGGCTATTGTAGGTGTAGCGCACACCAGCGATGGCCTCTAGTCCCTTGACAATCTGCACCTCGTCCTGGGCAAAGAGATTGTAGGTGGCTGTGCTCTCGTGCTCGATGTTGTCACTCTCGCTGTTTAGACTCTCCTGTATCATCTCCAGACCTCCTGATAGTTTGTTCCAGTCGGCAAGACGAAAGATTCCACGCAGGGTCTCGTTGATGTAGTGCGTCCGTTTGCGTGTGGTATTGTAGGCCTCGTTTTCAGTGGTTTGCCAGTAGTTGTATTTCGAGGTGAAATTGTCGCTTTGCAGGTCCAGGTACAGGTGGATGTTTTGGTTGGGTGTCCAGCGAGCGCCACCGCCATAGGCATAGGATTGGTGATGCAGGTCATAGGTGTAGGCCAACTTCTCGCTGTAGGAGTATTGCGTCTCGCCAGTGCTCTTGTCCGTGGTCTTCTTCTGGGTGAAGTAGATTGCACTCTGCGGACGGTCGGTGAGATTGTCGTAGTAATTTCCACGAACGTACATCGACCATTTATCGTCGAACTTCCACTCCAACTTCTGCGAGATGTTTTCACTGCGGAAACCCGTGGACATGGGACGTCCTGTCAGTTTCAGCACCTCGGTGTCTCCCTCGGTAAAGGCTTGGTAGTGATTGACCTGCCAGTTGTCGGCTTGCCGGTGCGTGTAGCTGGTGTAACTGCTCAGTTTGCCTTGCGTGACGTCCAGATTGACGTCCTCGCTCAGTCGTCCTTTGCTCATCAATTTGGTCTGCGAGGATGCGTCCACATGGTTGCGACTCTCATCGGTGATGATGTTGATGACGCCAGCCAAGGCATCACTGCCGTACAGCGCGCTGGCAGCTCCGCTGTAGATTTCTATGCGCTTGATGTTCTGCACACTCAGTCTGTCCCAGCGGTCGTCTCCACTGACGCGCTTGCCGTTCTCCAGTATTAGGATGTAGTCGTCGCTGATACCGTTGAAATTGACAAAACTACCCATACCGTTGGTGTGAGTGGTGATGTTGGTCGTCAGCCGGTTCAGTGCCTCTTGCAGCGTGGTTACTTGTGCGTCTTGCAGGTCCTTGGCGCTGATGACCTTGACAGCCACAGGCGAATTGTTGGCCTTGTGATAAGTGCCAGTTCCGGTGACCACTACAGGGTTGAGCGTCGTGGACTTGTCGTCCGATTGTCCCCAGAGAGAGGCGACACAGAGGAGGGAAGTGCAGCACAGGAGGAGTGTTCTCATTTCTCAGGAATCAGTTTGTAGAAATTGGGTTGATAGTGAGGCAAGATTTCTGGATGAAAAGCCTTGACCAGGTCAGCCAGCAACAGATGAGGCTGCACACCGGCCAGTTCTCGGTAGGGTGTCTGAGCCAGGTTGCAGAAGAGTACTTTCTGTTCCCGATAGGCTCGCATTTGAGCGTAACGCTCATCCTCCTGTGCGAGGGTTTCCAGGGTGAAATCCCCGTCAAAACTGCCGTCAGTCTGCCAAAATTCAGCATCGACGCCCTGGGCATAAGCCACCTCAAAGTCCAGGGTTACGCCACCCGACTCCTGGTTGTCGTGCATGATGTATTGCGCACCGGCATCCTCAAACAGTTGAGCCAGATAACTGCGACCTCCCACAATGTACCATCCGTCACGTATCTGTCGTCCGCTCATCACGGTGGGTCGTGCTGTCGTGCTGTCCAGCGCAGCCACCTCGGCTTGCAGAGCCAGGTATTTCTGCTCGATGTCGGCAAAGACGGCATTGGCACGGCGAGTCTCTCCTGTGAGCAATCCCACCAGTTTTATCCATTCGGCCTGTCCCAGCGGGTTGGTTTCCTTGTAGCCATGGTGCGGAATGAGAGGGATACCGCAGTCGCGCAGAGCCTCGAATCCCCCATGTTTCGAGGCCGAGACAAAGATGTAGTCAGGGCGAGTCGCAATCACGGTTTCCAGGTCAAAGTTTCCCTCCTTGCCGATGAGGACGGTGCTGCCGCTCTCGGTCTGCTGGCGCATGCGAGGCGAGAACAGGTTGCGCAGCGAATTGATGCCCACGATGCGGTCCTCCAGTCCCAGTATCTCGAAGTTGCCCAGTTGCAGAGCCGTGGTGCAGATGAAACGACGGGCAGGCTTGCTGATGACAAATTCCTCACTCCGGCTATGCTTGGCCGAAGGGTCGGGATTGCTGATGGTCACATGCACGCCATCCTCGCGATAACTTACGGCTAGTCCCTGGGCATAGCGGATGACGATGCTGTCGCTCTGCTCATCGATATGGGCGAGCACCGAATCCTGCTGCTGAAACAACTCATCGGCCGAGGCAGCCTTCTTGACGCGAGAATTCTCGCATGCACATAGTGCGCACGCGAGAAAGAAAAAGAGATAAACGTTCTTCATTTATCAACGCATATATTCAGGGTAGAGGGACAGGCACCTTGTTGGCACCTGCCTCTCTGCTCTGAATGTCAGTTTAGTCTATGAAAATCTTATTCCTCGGGGAACATGCTGTGGTAGTAGTCCTCCAGGGCGTCGCCGTCTACAGCATCCTTGGTGTGCTGCATCCAGATGGCCAGTACGCCGGGAACCTCGAGCAGACCCTTCACGATGCTCTTGCTCTGGTAGCCGTTGTGGTTGAAGTACTCATACCAGCTGTTGTCCTCGCTCTCGGGCTCTTCCTCGTCCCAGTACTCCTCGCCTACACCAGCCATGTCGTTGTTGGCGTGGTCACCAGCGATAGACATCAAGGGGTGCAGAGTGACAACACCCTTGTTGATGCCAGCCTCCTGCATGCGCTCCATGACGTTGTTCTTGTAGTTGTCGGGCATGTCGACGGTACCTACGAAGTAGTTGGGGTTGATAGCCTGCAGAGCCTCCTCCAACTGGGTGTAGCGGATATTGGCCTTGTAGCTGTCATAGGTGTCGGGGTTACCATGGCCCATGAAGGCTACGACGCCCTGCTTGGCATAGTTGCCATAAGCAGCATCCAGAGCCTTGGCGCAATCGTTTACGTCCTTGTCGGCATCGGTCAGCAGGGGAGAACCCAGCTTCAGGCTTACCTCTGAGAGGTACTTGTCGTCCAGGTCGCCCAGATAGTTGTTCATGAAGTCCTTCATGTAGTTGATTACACGGTTGAACTCCTCACCGGGGATTACCTGCAGACTCTGCACCACGATCTCGTCGTACTTGGCAGAACCAAAGGCGTGCAGCCAGAAGTTGGGAGCATAGTACAGACGAGTCTCGGCACCATCGGCATTGTGCTCGCCCTTGGCAGCACGGTTGATGCAGATAGCGCTGCTGTAGCTGACGTACACGTCATAGCCGGGGAACTTGTTCTCGTAGGCCTTCTTGGTTGCATCGAATGCATCGAAAGCCTGCTGCCAGGTGCTGCCGAAGGCAACCAGCAGGATGGCCTTGTTGTTGCCACTGTGGGTCTTCTGAGCCTTCACCTGAGCGTCTACGCTGTTCTGGTAAGTGGTGTAGTTGTTGGTCTCGTCGTCGCTGCAAGACGAGAAGCCAACGGCTGTGGCTACCACGGCAGCCATAGCGATGAGCAAAGATTTAATCTTCATCTTCTTGTTGTTTTAATGAGTTGTTTTTATGTGAATTAATCGCTTTTCCTTGATGAAACTTGATGGTCACTCCCACGTAGACCGACGTGCCGGGTGTGGTGGTGCCCAGATGCAGGGGATGCATGGTGCGGTCCACCTGATTCAGCAGATTGTCCACTCCAGCCTCCAGTCGGTAGCTCATGGGCTTGTCCTGTCGACCCAGGTCGTGGGTGGTGTTGATGCGCCATATCTGGTATTTGCGGCCGTTGCCATCGTTTTGGTAATAGCGCTTGCTGCTGCCTCGGGTGCTCAGGATCACGCCCATGCGATAGCGAGGCAGGAAGCGGTGAATCCAGGTGGTGTTGGCGTTCCAGCGATGGTGAGCCATGCCGTCGATGGTGACGTGTACCAGTCGGTCGTGCTTCGAGTCATACTCATGAGCATCGGTGTCCAGATAACTGTAGTTTCCTGCCACCGACCACTCGCGGGTGATCTGGTAACTGGCGTTCAGGTCGACGCCCCAGGTGCGGGCATCCTCCATGTTCTTGTACATGCGGGCGATGATCTCGCTGCTTCCGTCGCCCAGGAAGCCCGATGTGATGCCTGGTGGAATCTCACTCACGGACACATTGACCAGGGCTATCATGTCGTTCAGTCGGTTGTGGTAGACGGTGGCCGATACGGTCAGCCTGCGGCCACGGTATTCCAGATTGCCGCTCAGGTAGTTGCTGGTCTGGGCTTGCAGGTTGGTGTTGCCCATGTTGAAGTAGGTGCTTGCTCCCATGGCGTGCAGGTAGCGATAGTGCAGTTCCTTGGTCGTGGGGGTCTTGAAACCCTGGCTCCATCCCAGTCTGGCTCGAAAGTCTCCGAGAGAGAGTAAAGCGTTTAGTTTAGGTGTGGCTTTGAATCCAAAGCCAGCGTTTTGGTTGAGACGTAGTCCTGCCGTCAGGTGGAGCCAGGAGACCAGATTGAATTCGTCTTGCACATAGAGGGCTGCCGTCCAGTCGTCGGCTGTGCCGGTGCTTGTGCGCATGGGTGCATGCAGATAATCGTAGCGGAATTCGGCACCTGTGCTCAGGGTGTTCTCGGCAGGCAGGTGGAAGACGCCCTTCAGATGAGCCGTGGCGCGTTGCTGGTCGCTCTGCAGACTGTGCTGACCGGCAAACCAGGGATAGTAGTTGGTGAACTGTCCGTTGGGATCGTATCCATCCATCAGCGTGGTGGCTGTAAACTGGTAGAAGTAGGCATGCTTGTTCCAGTCCACATCCAGCGTCACCTGGTCGTGGTCCCTCAACTTCCATTTGCCGCCCACTCCGGCATGAGCGTTGCGGTACATCAGGTCATAGGTGTAGACGTCGCAGCTGGGGTAGTTGCCGTCCTGGGGGCGTAGGATCGTCTTGGTGTAGTAGCTTCCCTCGGCATACAGGTCGATGTCCTTGGTTGCCTGGTATCCAATCTGTTCACCCAACTGCCAGTTGGTGTACTTGTTCACCGTCTTGTTGCGCGAGTCCTCCACCACCTTGCCCTCGGTGCGCTCCAGTGTGGTGTTGCGCCATCCGTCGGTGTGCTGGCTCTGCAGACTGGTGACGGTGGTCCACTTGCCCCATCCCATGGCCACCGAGTTGTGCTGTCTCACGTCGTTGTGGCTGCCATATCGGGTGGCATTTTCCAGCTGCCATCGCTTGTCGTTCTGGGGTTTTCGGGTGATGATGTTGATGACTCCCGCCATGGCGTCGCTGCCATAGAGGGCCGAGTGCGCGCCTCGCACGATCTCGATGTGGTCGATGTTCTGCGGGTCGATGAGACCTAGGTCGTTTTCGCCACCCACGTCGCCGTGCAGTCGCTTGCCGTCTACCAGGATGAGGATATAGGAATTGCCCAATCCACCCAGTTGCATCTGGCTGCCCATGTCACCCTCGTTGAAGGCAAACGAGGCAGTCAGTCCGCTCAGGATGTCCTCCAGACTGCGGCCTCCATAGGTGTCCAGCGTGCGACGGGATATAATCTCGGTCTGCACCGGAGCATCCTTCAGCAGATGTTCCGTGCCAGTGCCAGTGACCACCACCTCGCGCAGTGTGTCAGATGGCGCCTGACTCCACAATGGGAGTACACCAAAGAGGGCCAGAAGAGCCCACGTCCATCGTTTTGCAATCATAAGTAGATGGCTCCAAATCCTGGGAGCATGTTATCACTTAATTTAGACGTGGCAGGTCTTCTGGCTTCCCACGGTGGCAATCGTCTTCCCGCTCTCCGTTTGATTGAGCAGTGACTTGGATGATTGCCGCCACAATGTGGATTACAGCTGCAGGAACAGCTCAGGTCTTGCACCTGATTCCCTTGCACAAAGGGGGCGTTTGGGCCCCCTCTGTTACCAAATCTGGTGCAAAATTACTACACTTTTCGCAAAGTGCCAAACATTTTTACGTATAAATCGTCAACCCATGATGTATTTTCCCACCTTGGGTATGCGTTGCAGGAGTGTGCACACCACGGCTGTGGTGCAGAATGTGATGAGTGCAGTGAGCACGATCTGCACGGGAGTGGTCCACACACCCATCTGTCCCTCGGTGCCGATGCCCCACAGGTCGCGAGGGATACCCGTGGGACCATAGGACAGTGCCAGATTGTTGGGATCGAGCCAGTCGCGCAGGATAGGGAAGATGTTGGTAAACACCCAGATAGCCAGGAAGAAGAGCAACTGACGGCGACTCACTTGCTCAGCCCAGGGCGACAGCATGGGGATGAGCAGATAGATGCCGATGAGCATGTAGACAAACCACAGGTGGCCAGCTGCATAGTTGAAGTTGAAGATGAGGTCGTGGAGATTGCTGATGGGGGTTGGGATTCCACAGCGCATAGACCACCGACCACAGCACAAAGGGGATGAGGATGCGCACGGCACGGCGGCTCAGAAACTGGCTGGTGCTGGTGTGCATGGGAAACAGCAGATAGCTGCTGGCGATGATAAACAATGGTACGCACATGCGCACGATAGAGTCGAAAAACGATGCCCACAGGCCGTCGCTGGCCGTCAGCACTTGGGCTCCATCGCCACCCAGGTAGAAGGGTTCGGTACTGTGTATGATCATGACCATCAGGCAGGCCAACACGCGCATCCAGTCTATCCAGACCTCGCGCTTCATCTCATCTTTTGCCATAGTTGTTCGTGTTATGTATGGATTGTGACGCTAAGGTCTAAAATCCTTGCCACAAGACCAAGTTTTTGCTCAGAGATGTGGGAAAACAACCTATTTTTTTGATGAAAAGTTGAAATTAACATACAAAAGATGTGTACGAATTGTTATTTTTTATATCTTTGCCGCATTCTTAGTCGTAAAAACATAACGTACATACCATAAACTAATTTATTAACTTAATTCAAAACCAAATCATGAGAAAGACATTTACGTTTTTGATGGGCTTGGTGCTGAGTATGGCATTGAGTCCACGCGTGATGGCGCAAGAGGAGGATGCAGACCTGACAGGTTGGCACCTCGACGAGCCCGAAATCACCTCAGTGAGTCAGTTGACCTCCAACTCTGGTGATGATTCCGAGGGTTCTCTCGCAGCGCTGATTGATGGTGACGAAGGTACATTCTGGCACGCCGACTGGCATGGCGTTGGTACCAAGACCCGTCCCTATCAGTTCGAGGTATCATTTTCCGAGGAGCTGAACGGCTACTACGGCGTCAAGATCGGTCGTCGTAAGACCAGCAGCAACCACCCCACAGTCGTTCGCATCGACGAGCAGTTGGGTGATGGTTGGGCTACCGTGGGCACAGCAGTTCTGCCCTATCGTGGCGAGGGTACCATGGAGTACACCGCTCCCATGAAGTTCACCCACACCAAGATGATCCGTGTGGTTGTTCCCGAGACCACCAGCAACACCGCTGGCGACGGCACATGGCACATGAGCGAGTTCCAGGTCTATGGTGTGGATGCCGCTGTGGCAGCACCTGCTTGCCTGATCGACCTGTTCACCTACTACACCAACCTGCTCCCCCTCAACGTAGGTACCGAGCGTGGCCAGTATGGTGACCTGGAGGCTTATGACGCCCTCACCTCTGCTCTGGAGACCGCTGGCGAGTACATCAGCACCGAGCAGTTCCCCGCAGCCGAGGAGGTGGATGCGCTGATCAGCACCATCATCGAGAGCTACCGCAAGGTGATTGCTTCCGAGATCCTGTTCTCTTGCACCGACGGTTACTACCGCATCATGTCTGCCCTCAAGTACAAGGAAGAGGTGGAGACCGGTGAGACCGACATCGAAGGCAACCCAGTGACCGAGACCAACTATGTCGACAAGGCCATGTATGGTGTGCTCGAGGGCGCTGGCCGCTGGGGCACCAAGGACGAGAACGACTGCCGCCAGGTATGGAAGATCACTCCCACCGAGGCTGGCTTCCGCGTGGTCAATGCAGCCACCGACATGCAGTACACCCGTGGCCAGGGCTCTCTGGGACTCAACATGGCTGTCACTGCCGACAACCTCTCAGAGCTCGCATTTGACTACATGGGCACCGACGTCGACGGCAAGGACATCATCCTCATCCGTTATGCCGACGTGGACCGTGGCGCCAACCAGTACTTCCACCAGCAGGGCCACGGCAAGGGCACTGGCAAGGACGGTTCCCTCTGCACATGGCAGAACACCTATGACATGGGTATGCCCTACGACAGCGACAAGGGCACCAGCGAGTGGTACCTCGAGCCCGTTTCCGAGGAAGAGGCCCAGGCTCTGATCGACGCATTTGCACTGGTCAAGAACCACGACCAGCTGGTCATCAACTATCGTGACACCGTGGCTGTAGCCAAGGCTGCCATCGAGATTGCCAAGGACCTGCGTGGTATCTACGAGATCGACAAGGAAGCTCCCGTCATCCAGGAGACCAGCTGGTTCCACAGCGTATCTTCTGATGAGTCTGAGGGTAGCCTCGACAACCTGTTGGACGGCAATGCCGGCACCTTCTGGCACTCTAACTGGCACGACGGTGAGCACGGTGCTCACTACCACAGCCTCGATGTATGCTTCCCCGAGCCCATCACCGGCTGGTACGAGACCTACATCATCCGTCGTAGCGGACAGACCAGCAACAACTGGGTAGAGGTCAGCCTCTATGGTACCAACGACGAGAGCCTGCTCGAGCAGGTCGAGGACACCGGTTGGGAGCTCATCTGCAAGACCGTTTCTACTCCCTACACCAACAACCAGTACGACCAGTATTCACAGCCCTTCGAGGTAACCAAGGCTTACAAGTACTGGCGCTTCTACGAGGACGTTACCGGTAGCAACGCCACCTATGGCAACTGCGGTCACCTGGGCGACTTCCAGATCTATCCCGCTGCCAAGGTTCGCAACTCACAGTTCGAGGGCATGGGCGAGATTGCCACCAAGCTCGAGACTCTGGTAGAGCAGGCTGACGAACTGGATATGGACGCTCTCACCGTAGAGCAGTACAACGCACTGTGCGAGGCATGGGCTGCCTTCAAGGGCGCTCTGGTAGATCCCGCCGCTCTGCGTTCAGCTATCGCTGCTGCCAAGTCAGCTGCTGCCAAGTCTGTTGTAGGCAACGATCCCGGTTGCTGGAGCGACGAGACCGCTGTTGATGCCCTCGCCGCTGCTGTCGACAAGGCACAGGCCTATGACAACGCCGCCTCTTACACCAAGGATGGCATGGATGCAGTCATCGCCGAACTGCAGCAGGAGCAGGCCGCCTTCTGGGCCAAGATCAACCCCATCCGCACCGACAAGTGGTACACCATCGGTTTCTCTGACTTCGAGGTCTTCGAGGAGCACAACTGGACCTCTGATGGCAAGAGCGCTATCTATGGCACCATCGCCGTGCCTGGCGCACGTGACGAGAACGACGTCGTTATCCCCAACGCTTCACCCGTCGAGGGTTCTGAACTGTTCTTCGTGAGCACCGTCGAGCCCGAGGAGGAGATGGCACAGTTCCGCTTCATCGCTGTCACCGACAGCACCTATGCTATCCAGCACCGCACCACCGGTCTCTACATCGGCCGCAAGACTTCTGGTTGGAGCATTGGCGATGGTTTCCGCCTCTGCCTGAGCCCCATCTACTTCGAGCACACCACCCTGGGTCTGGGTCAGAACCTGCTCACTGGTTACCGTCTCGACGGTCAGGATTGGGAGCGTTGCAACATCAATGCCTGGAACAATGCCAACGGTAGCCTGCTGGCTGGTTGGAACGACTTCGGCATCGGTGGCAACTCATCACTCGCCATCCACGAGATCGAGGACATCGAGGAGCCCGACTTCACCACCGTCAAGACCATCCACGAGGGTGAGATGCTGACCTTCTGCTATCCCATCGACCTGAGCGTAGAGTCTGCCAAGGCTAAGGCTTACACCGCTGCTGGTTGCTACGTGAGCGAGGGCACCAAGTACCTGGCTCTGAGCGAGGAGGTAGAGTTTGCTGCTGGTCAGCCCTTCGTAGTCATCGCTTCTGGCGACGCTATCAACACCGAGGTCGAGGTTGCTCTCGACATCATCGCTGGTGGCAAGGTTGCTCTGGAGCCCCTCACCGAGAACGGTCTGGTAGGTGTCTACTACGAGGACAAGGTTCCCGAGGGTGACCTCATCTTCACTCAGGAGACCGACGAGGCAGGCAACGTGACCGCCAAGCAGGTTGTCAGCGACGGCAAGAAGAAGACTGCCGACAACACCGCCTACGTAGAGTTCACCTCTGGCGAGGAGCCCGATGACTACGACGTAGCTATCGCTCTCGACGGTGACATCGCCGACCACGACGCTATCGAGAATGTCCTGGCTACCGTAGCCAAGCCCGGCAATGTCTACAACGCTGCTGGTCAGCTCGTTCACAAGGGTGCTACCCTGGCCGACGTCAAGGCTCTGGGCCGTGGCCTCTACATCCTGAATGGAGTCAAGGTTATGGTTAAGTGAGCGGAATGAACCAAGCTTGCTTGAGTTAATACATCGAGAGGCTATCCTATGCAGGGTAGCCTCCCTTTTTATCCCTTACTTGCTAGCCGGAAACATCAGCATCAGCGCAGGCAATGCGCTGCCACCGTAGCTCTCCACCACCTCGTCTGGCCGCGTCGTCGTGCCAAACTTGCCATTGTGCAGTCCGCGAGAGTGGTCCATGTGCGTGAATCCCTCCTGCAGGTTCCGCTCGATGAAGCTTCGGTACTGCTCCACCTGCGCCGACGTCAGGTTGCAATCCTGCACCAGCATCGCGATGTACTGGGCAAAGATGGCGGCATAGACGCCCTGCTCTATGCCCCCCTCATAGGGCAGCACCGAGTCCTTGCACATGGTGTGGAACACATAGTTGGCACCCTGCACAGCCTTGTCGCGGTAGCGCGTGTCGCCAGTGGTCTGGTACAGCAGACAGCTGGCACCGATGTAGGTGGCCTGGTTGTAGAGGTGGTCGTGGAATTCCGGACCCCCACCATGTATGCCGTCGGCCACTCGTCCCTCGTGCACCAGCGTGCCGTCGGCCCAGTCATACACCTCCTTGGCTCGTGCCAGGTACCACGCCTTGGTCTGCCTCGTGGGGTGAGCCGAAGTGGGTTCCTGGCGTCCCTCGGGCACACAGCGGTACAGTCGGCAGGCCGCTATCACCGTGGGAAAGTTGATGCAAGCGCTGCGGAAGTCGCCTCGCACATGGGGTTTGGGCTTCTCTATGGGCTGCCATTCCCAAAACATGCCACCGCCCAGTCCGCGCTGTGGGTCGGCATAGCTGCCGTCGTCGCCCACGACTGGCGATCCGTACCAGGTGCGCAGGAAACTACGTTCGCTATAGTCTCTCATCTCCTTCGCCATGCTGCGTGGCAGCATCCCCTTCAGATCCTCACAGGCATGCGCCAGGGCACAGGTCCACCACATGATGTCGTCGTAGACAAACCATCCCGTGTTGGTGTTGTTGTCGTCGAAGTCAAATCCCGTATAGTGCCTCTTCATGCCCTTGTACATCTGGTCATGCAGCCTTTTGTACCTCCGTTTCAGCGTCTTGTTGCCCTCCCTCTCGGCGCGCTGGCAGGCCTCTATCACCATGTCATAGTAGGTCGCCTGGCACCAGATGGCAGCGGCGCATCCCGATGCATCGTGCTTGTCCCTCCACCCGTTGCCGCGGTGGTAGGCTCCTGGCTGTCGGGTGTCGCTCTTGTAGATGTGTTTCTGGTTGTCCAGCAGGGCATTGTTGAATTTGTCATACACCTGCCACTGGTCCTCGCAGGTGTAGCTGATGCTCTGTGCCATCAGGGCATTGCAGCCCATCATCAGCGCCCCCATCAGTCCCCATCTTTTCCACATATTCATTGTCATTTTTCTCATTTTGTCGTGTACTTTCGTCTGCAAAGTTCTAAATTCCCCGCCAAACTAGCAAGTTTGTCCTTCATTTTTTCGGAAAAAATGGAAAAGCCATCTATGCTCTCGCACGGATGGCTTCAAGTGTAATGTTAGCTGAACTTCACAACTTGGCGGTTGTGGCCAGCGCGGTAGCTGACGTGGATCCAGTAGGTGGTGCCACGATGCTCCCAGATGAGCTGGTCATAGGGCAGGTTGTCCATCATCCAGATGAACCATCGTATCAGCGTTTTCACGTTGTTGTGACGGAT
>JAZRYA010000041.1:0-8845 GCA_045600505.1 Bacteroidaceae bacterium | reverse complement strand
GGGGGGGGGGGGGGGGGTAAGAGATACAAAAACACAGAAATGTATTAAAAACGACAAGGCTGTTGAAAAAAATATTCACAAATAGGCCAACTCGTTATGCGTTCAATTCAATTATCGTCCGAAAAAAGTTTTGAAAAGGTGCTTTCACCTTTCACCCGAGGGATGAAAAAAGGCCCCGGTCGGAAGGACTGGGGCCCAGAGAATCATCGAGCCAGGGGAGAGACGCGGAAGAAATACCGCATTGTGCTATTTCTTTTGTATTGCGCTTTTTTTTCGCGTATCAAAGTTATAGGTAAAGGTCAGGCTGACATACTGATGCAAGAACTGCTGTCCTCCCTCGGTGTGTGTGGTAGCCGTGATGTCGGAGTAGATGAGTTTCTTTTGGTTTAGCAGGTCGTTCCCTTCAAGCGTCAGACGAGCACGATTCTTTAGCATGGAGTAGTCAACCTGCGCATTGAGCAGGAACTGGTTGCCATTCATTCGACTAGAGGCGTATCCACGGTCGTATATGTACATGGGAGCCAAGGTGAATCCCCATCCTTTGAGTTTGTATCGTGTGCGCAGTTCGGTGTCAAAGTGAAATACATTGCGCGTGTTCTGTAAGGCGTTGCTGTAAGTGAACAGACTCCATGAGAATGTGTGTGCTGAACTGACAGACCAGTTGCCATGGTGGTAGCTGAGAGTGAGATTGTCCTTCAGCTTTGACCATGCCTGTCTGTTGCTGGACTTGCCTGTCGCGTCATCCACCAGTGTCATGATGCCATAAGTGTGTTCATAATTCTCGGAGATGGTGTTTCTGAACTGCAAGTCATCGGTCAAAGTTCTGTCGTATGAAATCTTGCCGCTCCATGTGCTACCGCCACGCACATTCTGCTGTTGCATGCGGTAGGCACCTGTCTGGGAGTTGTAGTGCAGCACTGTGCCAATGGGATCATACTGTTTCTGGAATTTTCCTGAGACGGATAATGACTGGCTATGCTTGGTAAGCATCATTGTATATGACAGGTCTGCCTGTATCCAATGTGAGGTTTTGAGATGAGGATTTCCCATGCGGACGAACAACGGGTTGGTGTTGTCGACGTAGCCGATGCTCTCGATCATGTCAGCTGGATTGCCAACATAGGACAGAGTGCCTTGCAGTCTCATCTGCTGTTTCAGGCTATAACTCAATTCCAGCGAGGGACGTGCAAATATCAGATTGCGTCGTGCGAGCGTGTCCAAGGCTGCACGTCGATACTCTGTCTGCTCGTGTCGGTGTTCCAAATACAGAACAGGCCGCATGGAGAATCGTCCCTGCTCATAATTGGCATACGTCGTGAACGCGTTTATCCAGTTGTCATCTTGCCGGAAAGTGCTGTTGTTCCAGTCAGGTGTGTCGTTGCGCCATCGTTGTTCATCCCGGTGGAATCGGGCATAGATGACGTCCCACATTGCAGAGAACATGACCCTCTTTCCCAAGGCATGCTCGATGCCAAGTCCCCAAGATGCACTAAATTTGCGCTGTGGAGACTCAAATCGCTGGCAATCTGTGCTAGAGGAATCAAGTTGGGCGTATTGATACTCGCCCAGCGAGGAGCCCTTGTGCTGTGTGTCCTCGTAACTGACTTTCATGTCTGCTGTCAGCATACCCTTGGGCAGATAATGTCCCAGTTTGGCATTTGCATTCATGCTGATACCATCCTGGTTCTCACCTGATTGATAGTCGGAAGCATTGACCAGTGCCCCCAGGCCTTCAGCCTCTAGGGTCTCTGATTTACTGTCGTAACTTTTCCGCTCGCGCATGTAACTGAGGTTGGCATTGACACCCAGCACAGTCTTTTTTGCGAGATTGAAATTGGAGTCGAAATTCACAGGAATTCTCAGATTGTGGTCATACGCGTGATTCGTGCTTGTTGACAAGGTGGGCATACTGCCTGGAATAAAAGTCAGTTGATTTTCCCAGCCGCCTTGGGTCTCGTCCCAGTGGTTGGCACCAGCAGTGATGTCCCAGCGGCTATCGCGGTAGACCTTAAACTGGGGCTTCCACAGGTGACGGTAGGCCAGGGCTCCAGCTTGTTGGCGAATGGGCAGATTGCTACTGCTGTACCCCATTCCGTTGATGGACATTCCGTCACCGCGAATCGGGTCGTCTGCGACACGCACCATGGCCATAAAGGGGTTCTCATCACTGAGCCTTGTGGCATCTGCACGGGCTGCATATTCCTTTCCTGCATAAGCCTTTGCTTCCACGGAACCATAGATTTTATCCATAAATCCGGGTTTGATGATCACGTCCAGCACTTTCTTTTGTTTACCGTCAGCAACACCGGTGCGGTCCTGCAGTTCGCTGGTTCGCTCATAGGCTTTAATCTTGCCAACGGCCTCTGCTGGCAATAGTTGAAGCATCATAGCCTCATTCAATGCCTCCTTTCCGTTCATCATCAATATCAAAGGACTGTCGTTCCAAAGCAGTTGTCCATCTTTGATGCTTACGCCGGGCAATTTTTTCACCAACGATATCAATTTGTCCCCTTTTTCCATACGAAACGCCTCGGGATTGAAAATCACAGTGTCGCCTCGCATATAAAAACGTGGCACTTTTCCCTTCACCCTCACTTCCTTCAGCATCGCCTCGCTCGGTTTCAGTTTGACTTCATCTAGCAGAATCTGCTCCTTGCCACCCTTGCCCAGCCATTGTGTAGTGCCGTTGTGATAGCCGAAATAACTGACCGTGAATTTCATTTCCCAGTTCTTGGCACAACCATGATAGAAGTATCCCAACGAGTCAGTCTCGCGATGCTGATACGAGATGCAGACACCGGGAATGACCTCATAAACCAACACCTTTGCGCCCTGAAGCGGTTCACCCGTTTCTGCATCCACCACACGCACCTTGAGGTATTCGGCAAAAGCCATGCAACTAAAAAGTTGAAGGGCTAATAAGAAAATCGTTTTTCGCATATGTCTAATCAAGTATCTCAACATTGCCACTACTCGTTACATAGCAATAGGCAGTCGAACTTAAATTCCCGGTTTTTGTTTCCACATAGCCATAACAATCAAAACTTGTTTGTTGCTCCATTTCTGGTGTTGGGGAAACAGGCATGCACAAATTCTTACTCATGCATTCCTGGACGGGATTCGTTGGGTTGTACAACGATACTGCACATCTAATTGACCTGCTGCTTTTGCATGTCAGAACAAAGTAGTTGTTGGGAGCCCCTGCCCCACCAAGGATTTCACTCATTTCTCGATTGCTTAGAGACTTGTTGGCATTTAGCACTAACTTTTTGATTTTCTTCATATGACTTTCGATACAAATTTATTGAAAATTGAAGTTGTTGCATTACATTTTAACAAATTTAACATTCTCATATTCGGCATAGATCTATCCGGAGCGCATCTGACAGGATAGATGATTCCGACATGATACGGTCGTTTATTGCAAGACCATGACAGGATGCCAACGTCCAGATGCCGTCACGAGGGTTCCTATTTATTTTACAAAATTACAATATGTAATATGATACTCCACCAAAAACATTAAACAAAAAATAAACAACACGCAATGCATTATTATCCAAAGCATTGCCTTATTCTACAATGAAGGAAATTGAGCAATGTGTTCAGACAATGCGAAAATGCGTTCAATTCAATTATCGTCCAGAAAAAGTTTTGAAAAAGTGGTTTCAGCTTTCAGCCGATGAACAAGAAAAAAGGTCCCAAACCGGGAAGGGCTTGGGACCTGGGATTCATCGCGCCAAGGGAAGGACACGGAAGAGATTGCCTCGCTCGGTGTGGCGACGAGGGACACCCAACATCAGGAGCGTATGGCCAAAGTTGTGCGGATTGCTCTGGCGCATAGCCTCGGGATAGGTACGACGCAAGCGAGTGAAGATGTCGGCCGAGGTGAGCTCTAGCGCCTGGACATCATCCGAGGGGATGGCGAAACAGCGATTGAAGACATCCTCCTCGGGCGAAATGTGATAGTAGAGGCGGTTGTTTTCCTCTATTTCTCGCTCCTCGTCACGCGTCAGATAGGGACGCTCGCCACGCTCCAACTCGGCTCGCAGCTGGGCGAAGAGCTGAAGGTGATCGATGGGGCTGTTGTCTATCATGCCCTCGACGGTGACGCAGAGGAAACGACGGCTGCCGGTGGGGTCGTAGAGCAACTGGTTGGAGTTGCTGGTACCGATGAACGAGGCCATGCGAGGGAGCATGACAAACTGGTTGGAATAAAGGCGGCGATAAGAACAGGTCTTCATCTGCAGCACGTTCTTCAGTTTTGCCACACGGGTGGGACCAAACTGGTCAAACTCGTCGAGATTGATGAGGGCCATGGTGCCCAATCGCTGCTCTACGTGATTGCCCGAAGTGACATCTAGGCTATCGGTGTAGTAGAACCGCAACTCGGGAGGCAACAGATTGCGGCAAAAAGTGCTCTTGCCCCATCCCTGCTCGTGGCTGACCAGAATGGGGACCAAGGCATTGGCACACAGCTCGCAACGCCCCATAAACTGGGACGCCATGCCCAGGAGCCAACGGTGGAAACCATTGGTCCACGCAAGCGACTTGCTGATGCGATGGGCCAAGGGAGTCACTCGGTCCACCCCATCCCACTGAGGCAACTGTTCCATGTAGGCCATCATGGGATGGAAGTTGGGATTCCACTCGCTGTAGAGGAAACGCTTCACCTCGCGCTCTCCACAATCGATGCCTTCACGGTTCAACTCTAGCACCAGCGTGTTGATCTGCCGCTTGTCGACAACCTGAAAGGTTTCGTTGCTGCCCAGAGGACGGAACTCGGGCAGAGCGGTCAACTGATTGTAATGAATCTCGTAATGCGCCTTGATGTAGTCCAGAATCTCCTGATGGGGATCGGCGCTGTAGGACTGAGGATTGATTTCTGCTTTCATAGTCAGATTTATTAGTTGTTTTGGAAATATTTCCGAGTGCAAAGATACAACATTTTTGCCTGGTTGTCAAGTATTTAGAACTAGTGCTTGGTTAGCGTTTCGCCCCTAATTCGACGCATGGAAAAGCCGGTCAAATTATTAACACCCCACGTGGGGTTTAATTAGGACGTCACGTGGGGTTAAATCAAACCACACGTGGGGTTAAATTGAACCTCACGTGGGGTGAAACGAAATTTTCCTGAAGGCTGAAAGCACTTTCTAGAAACTTTTTTTGGACTTCCAGTTTATATTCCGTAACTTTACACAAACAAATCACTATATATACTATGGAAAAGCACATTTGCAGATACGAATTGAAGCGCAACCCCAAGAAAGCACCCACTGGGGACAGATACATGCACGCCGTGCCCGTGGACAACGGCAAGATAGGGTTGCAGGACTTGTTGGACGAGATGGCACGCGTCTACCACCAGCCGGTGCCCCAGTCACGCGCTATGATGGAGGAGTTCCTGACCATACTGGCCGCTCATCTGGCACATGGCCAGTACGTCAACATCGACGGACTAGGAGGATTGCAGGTCACACTGAAGTGCCCTCCTGGCATCAAGTCGCCCGATGACGTACGCGGTGAGCGCATTTCGGTCAAGGGACTTTCCTTCAAACCCGACGTGCAGTTGATCAATCACTTGCGCTCTGCAACGGAGTTCCGCAAGGACCGTTACAAAAAGACCCGCATCACCGACGATGAGCTGCTCACCAGTTACCTGCAACGTCGGTTCTTCGTAGACGGCTGCCAAAGTGTGGCGAGCAAGAACCTCAAGGTAGATCTATCCTACTCGTCCAAGACGGCATCCACCAGTCTTCGTCGAATGATGGAGCAGAAGTATCTCACCAACATGTCCGAGGATGTGCGCCACCCCAACTACGTCAAAGGTCCACGACTGACACCTCCCGGAGAGGAATGACACTCCCGTTAAAAAAGTTAATGGAACAATAACGGGGACGGGGAATCGTTTTTAAGACAAGAGAACACTAAAAATGAAGTATATGAAGTACACCCTGGCCGAGCGCATCGCGCTCATTGTATCTTATGCAAGCCTGCTGGGCATCGCGTTCAGCATCCTGTATGCCAAAGGCACCATCGAGTCGAACACGGAAATGTGTGTGCCCCATGCCTTGTTTGCTTTTGTTGCGGGCACTGGCGTTTCGCTCACCGTATGGTCAGCATTGCGCCTGCTGGTCAGCATCTCTGCCAGACTGAGGCAGCTGGAAGAGAAGAAGTAATCGGCCTCTCCTAGGAAACGACAATCAGGGGACCCTCCACATCGGAAGGTCCCCTGAATTATTTTGTTCCGCTAAATACCAACGAATTACTGCTGGCGGAAAGCGGCGACGAGGTCGGGGGTCATGCTGCTCACGAAGTTGTGGTGCAGGGCAACCTCGGACTCGGCCTGGAGGAGGAACACCTGGAGGCTGCGGGCAAAGAGCTCGGGGGCCTTGACGGCATTCTTCAGCAGCAGGAGAGACATGATGACGTCGGCTGCCATCTCGTAGAGGTGACGGGCGCAGAGGTCGTGGAAGTCCTGGTCCTGAGCGTCCTTGACCTGCTGGGTGCAAGCATTGAACTTGTCAGCCATGGCCTGGATGCGGGCGAGGGCCGCGGTGTCGCAACCTGCCTCGGTGGCCTCTTGGATGTACTCCTGGATGGTGGCGGAATACTGGCCATTGGTGACGTAGCGGATGGCGGCCACGGTCTGGAGCTGGGTGGTACCCTCGTAGATGCTGGTGATGCGGGCATCGCGGTAGATGCGCTGGCAGGCATACTCGAGCATGAAGCCGCTACCGCCGTGCACCTGGATGCAGTCGTAGCCGTTCTGGTTGGCATACTCGCTGTTCATGCCCTTGGCCAGGGGGGTGAAGCTGTCGGCAAGGCGGCTGTAGCGCTTCATCTCCTGACGCTCCTCGGGGGTGATTTTGCGCTCGCGGGCGATGTCCTCGAGGGCCTTGTAGATGTCGACGTAACGAGCTGTCTGGTAGAGCAATGCACGACCTGCATCGAGGCGGGCCTTGATGCGAGAAATCATCTCCTGGACGGCGGGGAACTCGATGATGGCCTTGCCAAACTGCTTGCGGTCGCGGGCATAGGCGAGGGCCTCGTTGTAGGCGGCCTGTGAGAGACCGACGCTCTGGGCAGCGATGCCCAGGCGGGCGCCGTTCATGAGGGACATGACGTACTTGATGAGTCCGAGCTTGGTGTCGCCACAGAGTTCGCACTTGGCATTCTTGTAGACGAGCTCGCAGGTGGGGCTGCCGTGGATGCCGAGTTTGTTCTCGATGCGTCGCACGTCGACACCGCCATCGCGCTTGTCGTAGATGAACATGGAGAGGCCACGACCATCGCGGGTGCCGGCCTCGCTGCGTGCCAGGACGAGGTGGATGTCGCTGTCGCCATTGGTGATAAATCGCTTGCTGCCATTGAGTCGCCAGCACTGGTTCTCCTCGTCGTAGGTGGCGCGGAGCATGACGCTCTGGAGGTCACTGCCGGCATCGGGCTCGGTGAGGTCCATGGACATGGTCTCGCCGGCGCAGACACGGGGGATGTACTTCTGGCGCTGCTCCTCGTTGCCGAAGCAGTAGAGGGTCTCGATGCAGTCCTGGAGGGACCAGATGTTCTCGAAACCGGCATCGCCTGCCGAGACGATCTCGTTGGCGGCGGTGTAGACGGTGACGGGGAGGTTGAGACCGCCGTAGCGACGGGGCATGGTCATGCCGTTCATGCCGGCCTGGGTCATGGTGTCGAGGTTTTCATAGGTCTTGCTGGCGTAGCGCACACGGCCTCCCTCGCAGTGGGGTCCCTCGGCGTCGACGGCCTCGGCGTTGGGTGCGATGACATTGGCGGTGATGTCGCCTACGATGTCGAGCACTCGGTCATAGTTGTCCATGGCGTCGGCCAGGTCCTGTGGGGCTTCGTCGTAGCTGGCCTTGTCCTGGTAGTCGCGCTCCTTGAGGGCGACAATGCGCTCCATGAGAGGATGAGAGAGCTCGAACTCTATCTCTGGGATATCTTTGTAGTAATTCATATCTTCGTTTTTTTTGGGAGTTAACGGGAGTTTATTTCATGGAGTTAACGCCTAACGGCGTGGAGTTAACGGACGATACCTTTGTTGTTTGCGACACCATTGCAGTAGGCATTGAGGAACCAACTGGCTTTATTGAGCTGTTCTATCAAGTCGGAAAACAATTGGTCGCTCAGATATTGCAAGTCTCTGGAGAGAATAATATAATATCGGCATTCTTCGAGACTACCTTGCGATATGTTGAAAAATCGCAGTTTATCTGCTTTGCTCAATTTCTTGTAACCTTCAGCGATGTTGGCTGCGATGGAAACAGCGGCTCTGCGAAACTGGGAGGTCAAGCCGAACTTCTCGTCCTCGGGAAACGATTTCGTGACCTCGTACACCATCATCACAAAAGTGTGAGCGTGCTGCCATGCTTGAATGTCCGTGAAGGTTCCTGTCATGGGTTGAACATTTGTCCGTTAACTCCGCGAAGCAACTCCTGTTAACTCCGCGAAGCAACTCCTGTTACTATTTACTATTTTGTTTGTAATACTTGATGAGTTTGGGGACGACCTCCTCGACGGTGCCGGTGATGACGTAGTCGGCAATCTGGTTGATGGGGGCATTCTCGTCGCTGTTGATGCTGATGATGATGCCGCTCTCCTTCATGCCGGCAACATGCTGGATGGCGCCGCTGATACCGCAGGCGATGTAGACCTTGGGACGAACGGTGACGCCAGTCTGGCCGATCTGCAGGTCGTGGTCACAGAAACCAGCATCGACGGCAGCACGAGAGGCACCTACCTCGGCATGCAGCACCTTGGCCAACTCGTAGAGCTGGGCAAAGCCTTCCTTGCTGCCGACACCATAACCGCCGGCTACCACGATGGG
>JAZRYA010000040.1:0-44308 GCA_045600505.1 Bacteroidaceae bacterium | reverse complement strand
TGGTGGTGATGGCACAAATGTGCATCTTGGCACTCTCCTTGCAAGCGGTGTACTGAGACACGATCTGAGCCCACAGCATGCGAGCGGCACGGATCTTGGCAATCTCCATGAAGTAAACACCGTTGATACCCAGGTTGAACTTGATGTTCTGAGCAGCCAGCTCGGGAGCTACACCAGCCTCGGTCAGCTCGGCCATGTACTCGTTACCCCAAGCCAGAGCGTAACCCAGATCCTGGTAGCTGTAGGCACCTGCATCGGTCAACTTGTAAGCGTTGACTGCGATTGCACGGAACTTGGGATAAGCAGCCAGAGTCTCGACCATCTCCTTGGCGCAAGCCAAAACGGGAGTTACATCCTTGCCCTTGCTGACGAACTTCTCCAGGGGGTCGAAGCTGATAGAACCCTCAACCTTCTGAGCGTCTACACCCTTCTTCTCGAAGTAGGCAACCAGAATCTGAGCCAGCTCGACGCTGTGACGCTGACAGGTCACGAAGTTCAGCTCGACGCACTCGAGGTAGATGCCCTCGAGCAGAGTCTCGATGTACTCGGCACTGATCTTCTCAGCGGGGATGATGAAACCGAGGCTGTCAACACCCTTGTTCAGGATGTCCAGAGCCTTTGCGTTGGCCTCTTTGGGGCACTCGCACTTGATGTCCTGACGGACATGCCACTCATTGTCCGCAGCCTTGTTACCGCGAACGTAGGGGAACTCGCCGGGCAGAGCGTTGACAACAGCCAGCTGGTCAACATCCTCCTTGCGATAGAAAGGCTCCATATTGAAGCCCTCGTTGGTTCTCCAAACCATCTTCTTCTGATAGTCAGCACCCTTCAGGTCTACCTCGATCTTGTCGCGCCATTCCTGAGCACTAGGAGCTGTAAAATCAGAAAAAAGTCTTTCTTTACTATCTGCCATAGTTTTAAAAATAAATAATGTATGTCTAAAGTGACGCAAAGTTACTCAAATTAATTGAAGTGCCCAAGTAAAAATGAATAAAAACACGAACTATATTGACGAAATGGCAAACTTTTTGTACCTTTGTAAGCAAAGAAAACAAAACTGCAACCATGAACAAACTTATTAGACCCCTATTTTTGTGTCTTGTCCTGCTGGCAAGTGCCTCGATGAGCGGAAAAAGTCTGGTCATCACCCTGGGTAAGGGAACTCGGGTGTATTACAAAATCACGACTGACGCGCCTCCTACGATGGCGATTGCTCAAGACGGGACTTTTACCCTGAATGGTCAGGACTATAGCTTTGCTGATGTCAAGAGTTTCTCCATCAGCGCAACAGATTATGCGGGAGAGAAGGGCACTGTTGATGGAATAGTGGCCCTGGATGAGAAGCGTCTGGATATGCGAGGCGATGTGCGCATCTACACCCTAGACGGACGTTTGGCTGGGCAAGGCAAGGACGGATATGACATGAGCGGACTGAAACCTGGCATGTATGTGATAACCAACGGAGTAAACACCCTGAAAATCCAGAAACGATGAAGAAGATTGCTCTGTTGCTTAGTCTGATTGCCTGCTGTCTGATGGTTCAGGCACAGAATCGTCCTGACACCCTCTGGTACCGTTTTGACAACCGATTTACTCCCAATCGTTCTTGGGACATCTCTGCTTATGACACGATAGTGTTCAAGAGCAGCACCATGGTCTTGTCAAAGTCCGGTGGTGAAGCCGGTCGCAAGAATCTCGGCTACCTGTCGTCTACCCCCGGTGTGTTCATGTTCCAGAATCCTGGCCGCATCCTCTATCAGCCCAGTTCTATGGGTGGCGATTTCACCAAGAGCTCCAATCGCTGGTGCTTTGAGCGCAGCAAAGAGAGCGAGCACTTTGTCTGCTTCTGGGAGGCCGGAACCAACATCGATGTGGACTATATCCTGTCGGTGGGCGAGAAGACTTGGGACGTCTATACCAAGAAGTTGGGTTTTGTGCACGAGGGCGCAAGCAGCACCGACACCTATAAGATAATCATGCGCGCCTATAACACGTCGGACTGGGTGGCCAGCGGCAGTGGCGAGGACATGAAGGTGGGCACATTCAACATCTCGCCTTGGGCTGTCACGGCCAGAGGCGGACACACGGTGGCTCATGAGATAGGACATACCTTCCAGTACCTGACCAATGTGGACTGTGGAGCCAACAATCAGCACGGTTTCAACTATGGTCTAGGTGAGAACGGATGGGGCGGAAACGGATTCTGGGAAGACTGTGCCAACTGGATGGGATATAAGGTCTATCCCGAGCGACAATTTACTGATGGAGAGTACTTTGAGGCTTATATGAAATGCTGCCATCAGAATCTGATGCACGAGTCGAGTCGTTACAACAACTGCTTCTATCAGGACTTCCTCTGCGATCGTTTTGGCCAGGATTTCATCGGCCGACTTTGGCGCGAGTCCATCAATCCCGAGGACCCTGTAGACGCCATCAAACGTCTCCAAGGACTGAGTCACGACGAGTTCTCGGCCCTCATGTACGATATTTTTGCGCACATGTGCACTTGGGATACCCCCAGCATCCGCCAGGCAGCCAAGCACCGAGTGGGCGCACATAGCAACTATCTCTCGTCGGTGACCGTGGATGGTGAGGAGTGGTTCCAGGTAGACACGGAGCATTGCCCCCAGAACTATGGCTACAACATTACCCGACTGAAGGTCCCTGCTGCTGGCACCTCGCTGAAAATCAGCTTCAAGGGCCTGGCTGGAGAGAAGGGCTATCGTGCCATCAATGTGGCTCGTGCCGGATGGCGATGGGGCGTGGTGATGCAGATGACAGATGGTTCGACTCAGTATGGCGAGATGCAGAAAGACAAAGAGGGGACTCTGGAGATTGCAGTGCCCGAGAATGTGAGCAAGATGTGGCTGGTGGTGATGGGAGCGCCCACCCAGTGGTGGCATCATGCATGGGACGACGACACGAGCAACGACGAGCAGTGGCCCTACCGAGTACGCCTGGAAGGCAGTCGCCCCTATGGACTCAACCGCACTTACACTGCTGATGATTTCCCTGCCGATTATGCTCGTCACGACACCACGGTGGTCATCGATGCTGACTTGGCTCGCAACACTTCCAACTACACCTCGGTGCGTGTGCAATATGACATGGATGCTATCAGCGAGGCTCTGGGCCTGACAACTGCCCAGTTGCATGCCATCAAGGTGGGCTCTAGCTACAATCCCCGCTTTGTCGGTGTAAGCAAGAGCGGCGCACTCACCAACAGCACGACCACGAGCACCAGCAGTAGCACCTGTTTCGGACACTGGTTTACCACCGCTGGCTCGGTCTGTGGCTATGACGGAACGGCCGCCATCTTTGCCGAAATGTACCCCGAGTCCTTTGGCTGCTATGTGGGTCAGTATCCCGGTCGACTGGCCGCTGGCAAGGAGTATGTCGTGCGTCAGGGAGTGGCTTACAAAGCCCCTGATGGCAAGACCTACAAGGCCATTATGGAGGTTCATTTGCATGTATTTTGACCCTAAAACGGGGTTTGGCAAGCACCTCGGTATAGGCTTAACTGGTTTATTCCGAGGTGTTTGTGTTTCTTGCAGGAGAGGGCTCTCCGAGAGAGTACATGTCTGGCCCCGAGAGAGTACTCTTTTGTGGCAAAAACAGTACTCTTTTTGGGCAAAAACAGTACTCTCTCGGCCTCAGACATGTACTCTCTCTGGAAGGGGGTATTTCTTGATCGAAAGAAGAGGGTGGGAGCAAGCCTCGAAAACGTGCGAATGAAATGCGCCAAAGCACGAAAAACACCCATGAAAAGGTACAAGGAAAATAAATTTTTCGTAACTTTGCACGCGAAATCTAAATAACAAAATATGGATTGGTTACAAACACTCTTTACAGCCACTGACAGTGTGGGACATATCGTCCTGCTCTATGCGTTGGTTATCTCGGTGGGTCTGGCCATGGGCCGACTCAAGTTTGGAGGTATCTCGCTGGGTGTCACTTTTGTGCTGTTTGCCGGTATCCTGGCCGGTCATTTCGGTTTTACGGGCACAGCCAATGTGCTCACGTTTGTTCAGGACTTTGGTCTTATCCTGTTTGTCTATTGCATTGGATTGCAGGTGGGACCTGGATTTTTCGAGAGCTTCAAACAAGGCGGAGTGACCATGAACCTCTTGGCAGTGGGCATCATCCTGCTGAATGTGCTCTGCTGTGTGGGTCTCTACTTCCTGGTGTTCTACAAGGGCGGTCCTATCACTGGCGGAGAGGCAGGCGAGAATGCCTATAATCTGGCCATGATGGTCGGTGTGCTGTGTGGAGCAATTACCAACACCCCTGGTCTTGGTGCTGCCACCGAGGCTTGCAACACCGTCTTTGGAGGTGCCGAGAATGCTCCTTCTATCGCCAACGGTTATGCATGTGCATATCCCCTCGGCGTGGTGGGTATCATCGGTGCTACCATCGCCATCCGTTTCCTCACTCGCACTGTACTGTCTAAGGAGCAGGAGCAGATCGAGCAGGAGAAGGCTGCCAACCCCCATGCCACTCCTCACAAGATTACTCTGGTGGCCAAGAACCCTGCTTTGGTGGGTCGTACCATCTTGCAGGTGCGTCAGTTCTTGGGCCGTGACTTTGTATGTAGCCGCATGCTGCAGCATGGCGAGCTCCTCATCCCCAATCGTAACACTGTGCTTGCCGATGGCGACCTGATGTATATCACTTGTGCTCAGGACGATGCCGATGCAATCCAGGCTTTTATAGGTCCTGCCACAGAGTACGAGTGGGAGGTGCAGGATGTGCCCGTGGTGAGCAAGCGCATCCTGGTGACTCAGGCTTCCATGAACGGAAGAACTATCGGTCAGATGCACTTCTCCAGCGTCTATGGTGTGACCGTTACCCGCATTCGTCGTGGTGACCTGAACCTGTTTGCCGAGCAAAATCTCCGTCTGCGCTTGGGCGATAGACTGGTGGTGGTAGGTCCCGAGGATGCAGTAGATCGCGTGGCCAACAAGATGGGTAACAGCGTCAAGAAGTTGGATCACCCCAACCTGACTGCTATCTTCGTCGGCATCTTTGTCGGTATCATCTTCGGCGCAATTCCCATTGCAATTCCTGGTGTGCCCACTCCCGTCAAGCTTGGTCTGGCAGGTGGTCCTCTCTGTATCGCCATCCTGATAGGTGCCTTTGGCTACAAGGCCAAGTTAGTGGCATACACCACTACGAGTGCCAATCTGATGCTGCGCGAGATAGGTCTGGCCCTCTTCCTTGCCAGTGTCGGAATCAAGGCTGGTGCCAACTTTGTGGACACGGTGGTAGCTGGCGATGGCCTCACCTATGTGTGGTGCGGTTTCCTCATCACCGTAGTGCCCATCCTGATTATGGGTCTCATCGGAAAGCTCTATTGCAAACTCAACTATTTCACCCTGATGGGTCTGATTGCAGGTTCTACTACCGATCCCCCAGCTTTGGCTTTTGCCAACCAGACTGCCGGTAACGATGCTCCTGCGGTAGGATATTCTACGGTTTATCCCCTCAGCATGTTCTTGCGCATCCTGACGGCTCAGCTCATCATCCTGCTGCTCTGTGCAGCATAACGGGAGGGACAATTTTCGGTTGACGAACACAGATTTACGGCGTGCAGAGTGGTTTCAGACCGCTCTGCGCGCGTGCTTTTATAATTTTTATTGGTCCAAATTTGAAATTCTCGGGATTTTGTGCTACCTTTGCACCCCGTGTTCATAAAAACGAAGTCAAAAATACAATAATAACTACCAATGGATATTAAATTCGACAAGACTGGTAATGTGACCGCAGAGCTCACTATTACCATTGTAAAGGCCGATTACGAGGAGCGTGTAAACGCAGCCCTCAAGGATTTCCGCAAGAAGGCAAGTATGCCCGGTTTCCGTCCCGGCCAGGCCCCCATGGGCATGCTGAAGAAGCGTTTCGGTACCGAGATCACTGCAGAGCAGGTCAACAAGTTGTTGGGTGAGCAGCTGTATGGCTACATCCGCGACAACAATATCAACATCCTGGGTGAGCCCCTCCCCAACGAGGAGAAGCAGCAGGACATCGACTTCAACACCATGGACAGCTTCAGCTTCGTGTTCGACGTGGCTATGGCTCCTGAGTTTGATGCTAAGTTGACTGCTAAGGACAAGGTTGACTACTACAACATCACCGTAGACGATGCTATGGTAGACCAGCAGATCCAGATGTACACCAGCCGCGCAGGCGAGTATAAGAAGGTAGACGAGTACCAGCCCAAGGATATGGTAAAGGGTCTCCTCTCAGAGCTCGATGCAGAGGGCAATCCTCTGGAGGGCGGTGTGCAGGTAGAGGGTGCAGTGATGCTGCCCGACTACATGAAGAACGAGGACGAGAAGGCTAAGTTTGCTGGTGCCAAGACCAGCGACGTCATCACCTTCAGCCCCTTCGCTGCATACGAGGGTAACGAGGCAGAGCTGAGCTCTCTGCTGAAGATCCAGAAGGAAGAGGTGGCTAGCAAGACTGGCAACTTCACTTTCCAGATTTCAGAGATTACTCGTTACGAGGCTGCTGCTCTGACTCAGGGCCTCTTCGACCAGGTGATGGGCGAGGGCGTCTGCAAGAACGAGGAGGAGTTCCGTGCCAAGGTTCAGGAGCAGCTCTCTGCTCAGTTCGAGGCCGACAGCGAGTTCCGCTTCATGGTAGACCTGCGTCAGTATCTGACCGGTCGTATCGGAGAGGTTGAGTTCCCCGATGCATTGCTGAAGCGCGTTATGCGTCTCAACAACCCCGACAAGGACGAGAAGTACGTCGAGGATAACTACGAGGGTAGCATCAAGGAGCTGACTTGGCACCTGATCAAGGAGCAGTTGGCAGACCAGTTCGAGGTGAAGATCAACCAGGACGATGTGCTGGAGACTGCTAAGCAGGTAACCAAGATCCAGTTTGCCCAGTATGGCATGACCAATGTACCCGAGGAGGTTCTGACCAACTATGCCAACGAGATGCTGAAGAACAAGCAGCAGGCTGAGGGTCTGGTGACTCGTGCTGTCGAGAACAAGATAGCTGCAGCTGCCAAGGGTCTGGTGAAGCTGAACGAGAAGAAGGTGACTCTCGACGAGTTCAACAAGCTGTTCGCCGCTCAGTAATATATAAATAATATAGGTAGAAGGGGCGGCCTATGGTCGTCCCTTTGCCATAATCATAAATACACTCACAAACATGAACGATTTCAAGAAATATGCTACCAAGCACCTCGGCATGAGCAGCATGGCACTCGACGATGTCATCAGCATGCAGAACCAGTATCTCAATCCTTACATCCTGGAGGAGCGTCAGTTGAACGTGACTCAGATGGACGTGTTCTCTCGTCTGATGATGGACCGCATCATCTTCCTGGGCACTCAGATTGACGACTATACTGCCAACACACTGCAGGCTCAGTTGCTCTATCTGGATAGCGTTGACCCAGGCAAGGACATCAGCATCTATGTCAACAGCCCTGGTGGCAGTGTCTATGCAGGTCTCGGTATCTACGATACTATGCAGTTTATCCAGAGCGATGTGGCTACTATCTGCACCGGTATGGCTGCAAGCATGGCTGCTGTGCTGTTGGTTGCAGGTGCCGAGGGTAAGCGCAGCGCCCTCACTCATAGCCGCGTGATGATTCATCAGCCTATGGGCGGTGCTCAGGGACAGGCTAGTGATATTGAAATCACTGCTCGTGAGATTCAGAAACTGAAGAACGAACTCTACACCATCATCGCCAATCACTCACATCAGGACTTCCAGAAGGTGTGGGCCGATAGCGACCGTGACTACTGGATGACTGCTCAGGAGGCACTGGAGTATGGTATGATTGATCGCGTTCTGACCAACAAGAAGTAAGCGTTAATGGCAAAAGAAATATGTTCATTTTGCGGACGTAGCAATCGTGATGTCAAGCTGATGATCACGGGCATGTCTGGTTTCATCTGCAACGATTGCGCTATGCAGGCCTACCAGATTGTGCAGGAGAACTTGTCTTCCTTGAGAGGCAGCAAGTCGGACCTGGGATTCAATCTTCAGGACCTGCCAAAGCCCAAGCAAATCAAGGAATACCTAGACCAGTATGTGATCGGCCAGGACGATGCTAAGCGTTATCTCTCAGTCAGCGTCTACAACCATTACAAGCGCCTTGCTCAGAATAAAGAGGACGATGGCGTCGAGATTGAGAAGAGCAACATCATCATGGTAGGTTCTACGGGTACGGGTAAAACATTGCTGGCTCGTACCATTGCGCGTCTGTTGAAGGTACCTTTCACTATCGTAGATGCAACGGTGTTTACCGAGGCCGGTTATGTGGGCGAGGATGTGGAAAGTATCCTGAGTCGACTGTTGCAGGTGGCCAACTATGATGTGGATGCAGCTCAACGTGGCATTGTGTTTATTGATGAGATAGACAAGATTGCTCGTAAGAGCGACAATCCCAGTATCACTCGTGATGTGAGTGGCGAGGGTGTGCAGCAAGGCTTGCTCAAGTTGCTCGAAGGCAGTGACGTCAATGTGCCTCCTAAGGGCGGACGTAAGCATCCCGACCAGGATTATATCAAGGTGGATACTCGCAACATCCTGTTCATCTGCGGCGGTGCATTTGACGGTATTGAAAAGAAGATAGCTCAGCGTATGAATACTCATGTGGTGGGTTACAACTCGGTTCAGAATGTTCGTCATCTGGACAAGGGAAACCTGATGCGTTACATTCTTCCTCAGGATCTCAAGAGCTTTGGCTTGATACCCGAGATTATCGGTCGTCTGCCCGTACTCACATACCTTAATCCTCTGGATCGTGAAGCCTTGCGCAATATCTTGACAGAACCTAAGAATTCGCTTGTCAAACAGCAGATCAAACTGTTTGAGATGGATGGTATCAAGTTGAATTTCACACCAGAAGCTCTCGAGTATATCGTAGACAAGGCTGTAGAGTACAAATTGGGCGCGCGTGGACTCCGATCTATTATGGAGAGCCTCATGATGGAACTGCAGTATTCCGCACCCTCAAGTCGTAAAAAGAATATTACGGTGACCGAGGAATATGCAAAACAACAAATAGAAAAATCGTTTATTCCGGCTGCGGAAGCAGAATAGCGCACTTCTTTTTAACAAAAAATAACACACAATTATTGACCTCTTGTTTGTGGTTTTCTCTTTTTTTGTTATATCTTTGTAAGGGACATAACGAAAAAACGGCATTCTTCCACAGGCATGAGGTCAATAATTTTGTTATCAACGAGAGTGTGAAATGGACGAATTTAACCTGAATCAACAACTAAAACGCTACTTCGGCTTTGATGCTTTCAAGGGTGACCAGGAAGCAATCATCAGGAATGTGCTTGAGGGACGGGATACCTTTGTTCTGATGCCTACTGGTGGTGGTAAGTCTTTGTGCTACCAGTTGCCAGCTTTGCTGATGCCAGGAACGGCAATCGTCATTTCTCCTCTTATTGCGCTGATGAAGAATCAGGTGGATGCTATACGTCAGGTAAGCGAGGACGATGGCATCGCTCATTTCATCAACTCGTCTCTTACGCGTAGTGCCATTGACCAAGTCAAGGAGGACATTTATTCGGGACGTACCAAATTGCTCTATGTGGCTCCCGAGAGTCTGAGCAAAGAAGAAAACGTTGCCTTCTTGCGTACGGTCAAGGTTTCATTCTATGCAGTGGATGAGGCACATTGTATCTCCGAGTGGGGACACGATTTCCGCCCAGAGTATAGAAACATTCGCCCTACTATCAACAAGATCGCCATCGGTCCTTTGCTCGAATTCATCTTTGCAAAGGAGGTGAAATCCTATGTGGATAAACTCACACGCACAGGGTATGTCTTGCGTAAGCAGATAGAAGAATTGGGCGAAGGGTCTCCTCGCATCAATAAATTGCATAAACAAGAAGCCTGTTACAAGCGTTTGACTGATGGGATGACATCTCTGCGCAGAGAGATATTGGATCTGGCAGAAAAGGCTGTGCAATTGGATGCCAGGTTCCGAAAGCAAGTTCTGGATGCAGTGGCCGATGCTGCCAAGCATTATGCTTCTCATGGTAAGGATGTTCAGAAATATCTATCAACACCATTACCTGCATTACCGTCTATTGCTGATGTGGAAGAATTCCTGAAGGGGATTCACAAGAGCCATGTCATCGCACTTACTGCAACCGCAACTGACAAGGTGCGTGGCGACATAAAAAAGAATCTGGGAATGCCAGATGCTGATGAGTACAAGAGTTCATTTAATCGTCCTAACTTGTACTATGAAGTACGCCCCAAGACCAAGGACGTTGACAAGGACATTATCAAATTTATTCGTCAGCATGCAGGAAAGAGCGGTATCATATATTGCCTCAGCCGCAAGAAAGTAGAGGAACTGGCAGAAGTGTTGCGAGTCAATGACATCAAGGCAAGTGCTTATCATGCAGGAATGGAAACTCCCATGCGTAATCAGACGCAGGATGATTTCATCATGGAGCGTGTAGACGTCATAG
Source organism: Bacteroidaceae bacterium (assembly GCA_045600505.1). GTDB lineage: Bacteria > Bacteroidota > Bacteroidia > Bacteroidales > Bacteroidaceae > Physcousia. The sequence continues at coordinate 33,848 of JAZRYA010000040.1, read as the reverse complement.
TGGCTACGATTGCCTTTGGCATGGGAATAGATAAGCCTGATGTTCGTTTCGTAATTCATTATGATATTCCTAAGAGTCTTGAGGGATATTACCAAGAAACAGGACGAGCAGGACGTGATGGCGGAGAAGGCATTTGCTTGACTTTCTATACAAGAAAGGACCTCCAGAAACTAGATAAGTTTATGGAAGGAAAGCCTGTAGCAGAACAGGATATTGGTCGTCAGTTGTTGCAAGAAACGGCTGCTTATGCCGAGACTTCGGTTTGTCGTAGAAAGACGCTCTTGCATTATTTTGGCGAGAAATACAACAAAGAGAATTGCGGAAATTGTGACAATTGTCTCCATCCTCGTGAACGTATGGAAGTGGGTCGAGAGTTGCGCAAGGTCCTCATGGTAGTGCGTGAGATCAAAGGAGGATTCAAGATAAATCACTTGATAGACGTGCTGGTGGGTAGAAATACCGAAGAGGTAATTGCTCATCGCCATGATTTGCTTACTAATTTTGGAATAGGTGACGATCGTCCACCCCGTTTTTGGAATGCGCTTATTCGCCAAGCCTTGTTGGCGGGTCTCCTGAGCAAGGAGGTTGAGAACTATGGTTTGATAGGTCTCACCAGTAAGGGCCGTAAGTTTATTGACGCTCCTCATGACTTTGAGATATCGGAGGACCGAGACTTCACGGAAGTGGAAGAAGAACAGACGGCTGTTTCCACTGGAGCTTTGGACGAGAGATTGTTCTCTATGCTTCGCGATTTGCGTAGAAGTGAAGGACATAGGCACAATGTTCCTCCATATGTGGTGTTCCAGGATCCTACTCTAGAGGCGATGGCAACCTATTACCCAACAACCTTGGAGGAATTGCAAAATATGCCAGGAGTGGGAGAGGGAAAGGCCAAACGCTATGGAAAGGTATTCGTTGACCTGATTACAAAATATTGCGAGGAGGAAGAAATCTATCGCCCAGGAAACCAGCGAGTCCGTTCGCTGCCAAATAAATCGCTCGCCAAGGTTACCATCATCAACAAAATTGACCTAAAAGTTGACTTCGAGGATATTGCTCGTGCATGCAACATCACTTTTGAGGAATTACTGGATAATTTAGAGTCTATTGTCTATAGTGGCCAGAAATTGAACATCGACTACTATGTAGAAGAGCAGTTAGACGATGACCAAATTGATGACATCTATGACTATTTCATTGATGCAGATAGTGATAATCTGACGGCTGCAATGAGTGAATTGGGTGAGGATTATACTGAAATAGAAGTGCGTCTGGTGCGTATCAAGTTCACCTCAGAAATGGCAAACTAGCATATTTACGCTCCCTATGGGAGTGTTAATATCATAAATTCTGTAAAAAAGGCATAAATCCATTGCACAAAAGGGTGTAAATCTCAAAAAAAAATCGTAATTTTGCACGCAATAAATTTTAATGGATTATGGCATCATTTATTGCAGACAAAATCGTTATGGACGGTCTCACTTATGACGACGTCTTGTTGGTTCCCGCTTATTCAGAGGTTCTTCCTCGTACCGTGGAACTGGGTACCAAGTTCTCACGTAATATAGATCTGAAAATTCCCTTTGTGACAGCCGCAATGGATACTGTCACCGAGTCTACTATGGCAATTGCTATTGCTCGTGAGGGTGGTATCGGTGTTATTCACAAGAATATGTCAATAGAGGAACAGGCTCGTCAAGTTGCAATTGTGAAGCGTGCTGAGAACGGAATGATTTATGACCCCGTGACAATCAAGCGTGGTAGTACTGTTGCAGACGCTTTGGGTTTGATGGCAGAGTATCATATCGGCGGTATCCCTGTAGTGGATGACGAGCGTCATCTGGTCGGTATTGTCACCAATCGTGACTTACGCTTTGAGCGTAACCAGGGTCGTCTTATTGACGATGTGATGACTAGCGAGAATCTGGTTACCACTCACATTCAGACCGACCTTGCAGGTGCTGCAACAATTCTGCAGGAGAATAAGATCGAGAAGCTCCCCGTGGTTGATGAGGAAAATCATCTGGTAGGTTTGATTACTTACAAGGACATCACTAAGGCAAAGGATAAGCCCATGGCATGTAAGGACAGCAAGGGTCGTCTGCGTGTTGCTGCCGGTGTCGGTGTTACAGCTGATACCCTGGAGCGCATGAAAGCTTTGGTAGACGCAGGTGTTGATGCTATCGTAATCGATACGGCTCACGGACACTCAAAGTCAGTAATTGAAAAGCTGAAGGAGGCAAAGGCCAACTTCCCCGAGGTAGATATCGTTGTGGGTAATATCGCTACAGGCGAGGCTGCTAAAATGCTGGTTGAGGCAGGCGCTGATGGAGTGAAGGTTGGTATTGGCCCCGGTTCTATTTGTACTACTCGCGTGGTTGCAGGTGTGGGTGTTCCCCAGCTTTCTGCTGTTTATGATGTAGCAAGCGCGTTGGAAGGAACCGGTGTTCCCCTCATTGCCGATGGCGGTCTTCGCTATTCAGGTGATGTTGTAAAGGCATTGGCCGCAGGTGGTTATTCTGTAATGATCGGTTCGCTGGTAGCAGGAACTGAGGAGTCTCCTGGTGACACCATCATCTACAACGGACGTAAGTTCAAGAGTTATCGTGGTATGGGTTCTCTCGAGGCCATGGAGTGTGGTTCAAAGGATCGCTACTTCCAGTCTGGCGTTGCTGATGTCAAGAAATTGGTTCCCGAGGGTATCGCTGGTCGTGTTCCTTACAAAGGTACTGTCCAGGAAGTCATCTATCAGCTTGTAGGCGGTCTGCGTAGTGGTATGGGTTATTGTGGTGCTGCTACCATCGATGCCTTGCATAACGCCAAGTTTGTTCGTATTACCAACGCCGGTGTACTCGAGAGCCATCCTCATGACGTAAATATTACTAGTGAAGCTCCTAACTATAGTCGTCCTCAGTAATCTATGGTGATGAAGAAATTGTTTTTGATAGCAGGCCTCTTGCTTCAGGGACTTGTGACTGTTGCTCAAGGCAATGATCCCGTGATCATGAAGATTGCGGGAGAACCTGTCACTCGTTCGGAGTTTGAGTATAATTTTAATAAAAACAATACAGAAGGAGTCATCGACAAAAAGTCGGTGGAAGAGTATGCAGAACTGTTTGTCAACTACAAACTGAAGGTGAAGGCTGCAAAGGATGCAAACTATGACACCTTAAGCAGTTTCCAAAACGAGTTCCGAACTTATCGCGATCAGTTGATTCGTCCCAAGCTTATCCCTGAGGGCGCAGAGGAAAAGGAAGTTCGTGCATATTATGACGGTATGCTCAGCCAACTTGCAGGTCATGACCTTCGTCTTCCTGCACATATTTTCTTGCGCGTTCCCCAAAAGAGTTCTGCAGAGGAGCAAGCTGCCAAGAAGGTGCGTATCGACAGTATCTATCAAGCTATAGTCGCAGGTGCCGACTTTGCTGAAACTGCAAAAAAGTTCTCCGAGGATGCTCAATCTGCAGTACGCGGTGGAGAATTGACATGGTTCGGTCCTGGCCAACTGGTTCCTCAGTTTGAGGAAGTGATGTATAAACTGAATAAGGGTGAGTTGTCACAGCCCTTCCTTTCTACAGTTGGATATCATATTGTTCTCTTGAAGGACACCAAGCAATTGGAACCTTACGATACCCTCCGTCCTCAGATCCTTCGTTTCCTGGAGAGTCGTGGTATGCGTGAGCAATTGGCAGGTAAGGCTGTTGACTCTCTTGCAATGCAGAAAGGTGTATCCATTGAACAGTATCTGGATCAACAGACCGAGCGCTTGTGTGCTACAGACGATGAACTGAAATATCTTGTCAAAGAGTACCATGATGGTTTGCTTATGTATGAGATTTGCAACACTCAGGTGTGGGAGCCTGCCGCAAAAGATACTGCTGCTCTGGAAAGTTACTTCAAGAAGAACAGGAAGCAATATGCTTGGAAGACTCCTCATTACTACGGCATGCTGTACTATACAAGAAATTGTGCCGACGTCAAGGCTGTCCAGAAATTACTGAAAAAAGTGGATGAGGCAAAATGGACCACGACTGTTCGCGAGAATTTCAACAAGGACAGCGTCAATGTTCGCATGCAGCAGAAACTTTTTGTTCAGGGAGATGATGCAATCGTGGATTCTTTGGCCTTTGGCATCAAGCAAGGTAAGACCAAGGTGAGAAAGGATTTCCCCTATAGCGGTCTTGTGGGCAGAAAATTGAAAAAAGGTCCTTCAAAGTGGACTGATGTAGGTAGTCAGGTAGTGGCTGATTTGCAGAAAAAGCGTGAGAATGAGTTTGTTGAGGACTTGAGAAAACGTTATGAAGTTGTAATCTATCCCGAGGTTCTGGCTACAGTCAATAAGCACTAATATAGTTTATGAATTTGAGAATAAAGCATATTGTACTGTCGTTTTTAGCTTGGCTTTTCGTACAAAATCCGGCAATTGCTCAGACGTTGGATAACGTCGTAGATGAGGTAATCTGGGTTGTTGGTGATGAGGCTATTCTAAAGAGTGACGTCGAGGGTATGCGTCGAGACCCAGAGTGGTCACAAATCAAAGGTAATCCTTATTGCGTTATTCCGGAGCGCCTTGCAATACAAAAACTCTTTTTGCATCAAGCTGCTATTGATAGCATCGAGGTGACTGATGCCCAGGTAAATGCTCAGGTGGAACAGCACATTGAAAGAATGGTGATGATGGCTGGTAGCAAGGAAAAGCTGGAGGAATACATGAACATGCCAATGTCTCAAGTCCGTGAGGAGCTCTTTGACCGCTACAAGGATGAGTCTATGGTTGAGATGATGAAAAAGAAACTCACCGAGGACATTAAGGTCAATCCTGCAGAAGTTCGCCGTTACTTCAAGGATATTCCAGAGGATTCGCTCCCTTTGATTCCAACCCAAGTAGAAGTTGAGATTCTCGTGCAGACTCCACGTATTCCCCAAGAAGAAATAGATCGCGTAAAAGAGGAACTCCGTGGTTACACAGAACGTATCAATAGCGGTACGACGACATTCCAACGAATCGCCACATTGTACAGCCAAGACAATGTAAGTGCTCGTCAGGGTGGTGAGTTGGGTTATCTCTCAAAAGGTGATTTAGATCCTGCATTTGCCAGTGTCGCTTTCAGTTTGACAGATCCGTCTAAAATTAGTAAAGTTGTTGAGTCTGAGTATGGTTTCCATATCATTCAGCTGATTGACAAACGAGGAGATAAGGCAAATTTCCGTCATATTTTGCGTACTCCCTATGTGGCTCAAGAGGATATCAATGCTTGTTTGTCTCGATTGGACTCTATCGCTGACGATATTCGTACAGAGAAATTTACATTTGAGGATGGAGCAACGGTTATTAGCGATGATAAAAATAGCCGTAACAACCATGGCCTCATGTTCTATGAAGATCGAGAAACAGGAATTCGCACTTCACGTTTTGCCATGAGTCAGTTGTACGAGAAGTCATCGGATCTTGCCCGCGTGGTGGAAGAGATGGAGATTGGAGAGGTTTCAAAGCCTTTTACCATGATAAATGACCGTAGCAAGACGGTATGTGCTATTGCAAAATTGAAAGCAAGAATCAAGGAGCATCGTGCTAATGTACAAGAAGATTTTCAGGTTCTCAAAAATATCGTCCTCAACAAAAAGAAGGAAGAAGTAATTGTAAATTGGATAAAGGAAAAGCAGAAAACGACGTACGTGCGTATTAACGAGGCGTGGCGAGATTGTGACTTTGAGTATCCAGGATGGGTTAAATGACAAAGAGACAAATACATATAACCAGTCGCAGCGGGCATAGATTACTCACAACTTGTATTCTATGCCTGTTTGGTTTGTTGGCATTATCTATGACTTTGGGACCTGTCAACAAGCAAAAGAAACGTAAGCCATCGGATGCTCGAGTGCATTTGTTGCATGCGGATAAGTTATATTACAACCAAATAAAGCATCCTACGGCTCAGTTCCTTGTAGGTAATGTTCGCTTTGATCACGAGGGTACTCTGATGTATTGTGATAGCGCGCTTTACTATGAGGCGACCAATTCCTTTGATGCCTTTGGGCATGTCAAGATGCTGCAAGGCGACACCCTTTCATTGCTTGGTGAGGTCTTGTATTATGATGGACTTGATCAGATAGCACGTGTTCGTCGTAATGTTGTTCTAAAGCATCGTTCCATGACTCTATATACAGACTCGATGGATTATGACCGTATGTATCAGTTAGGATATTTCTTCGAGGGTGGTCGTTTGATCGATGGTGATAACGAATTGGTTAGCGACTGGGGTGAATATAGTCCAGAAACCCGTGAGGCAGTGTTCAACTATAATGTAAAGTTGGTTAATCCTCGTCCTCCCAAAACCGCAAAGACAACCATGCTTAGTGATACCCTTCATTACAATACAGCAACAGGCATGGCTCATGTCCTCGGACCTAGTAATATAGAAAACGATGCAAATCATGTCTATACGGAGAATGGTTACTACAATACACGTAGTGATAATTCTTACCTTTTAGACCGCTCGTTGTTGCAAAATGGAAACAAACAGCTTATTGGCGATAGCGTCTGCTGGGATGCGGCAGAAAAGATCGGTCGCGCTTTTGGAAACGCAGTTTATACCGACCCTGTCAATAAGACGATGTTTACGGGAAACTATGCAATGTACTGTGATGAGACCGGTTATGCTGAAGCTGCAGACAGTGCCGTGCTGATAGACTTCTCACAACGTGATACTTTTTACGCGCATGCCGATTCTTTCTTCATGCATACTTATTTTATAGATACAGATAGTTCCTATCGGGTTTTACATGCATATAATCATGTGAGAGCTTATCGTCGTGACCTGCAGGCAGTCTGTGACTCAATGGTATATATTGGCAAGGATTCTTGTGTCACAATGTACAAAGATCCAATCATCTGGCAAGAGGGACAACAACTATTAGGTGAGGAAATCCGTGCATGGGTTAATGACTCCACTATTGATAGTGTATATGTCATCAACCAAGCCTTGTCTGTAGAGCAGGTTGATTCTGTGCATTACAATCAAGTTGCCAGCAAAGAAATGCATACCTATTTCCAGAATGGCGAAGCCCGACTGACGGTTGCAGATGTGAACGTATATGTCAACTACTATCCATTTGATGAAGACTCAATTATGGTAGGTATGAATCACACGGAAACTAGCCAGTTGAAACTTTACATGGATCAAAGAAAGGTAAGCCGCTTATGGGCCCCGGGTGGAGAGGGGACGCTCTACCCCCTATTCTTGATACCTCCTCAAGAACTGTATTTAGATAATTTTGCGTGGTTTGACTATATACGTCCAATAAACAAAGATGATATTTTCCGTTGGAGAGGTAAAAAAGCAGGGACAGAATTGAAAGAGAGTGTCCGCCATGAGGCGCCTCGCCAGACTTTAGACAAAGTCAGTCATAAAAAAGAATCACAAAAAAAAGGAGACAATGGGAATGTTCAAGACGCGGGAACCCCGCAGATTCAATAGGGTTAGCATCTATACTAGCGAACGTCAGGACAAGTTGGACAAGCTTGTTCGCGATGTGAAACGTGAGATGGGTGAACTACCAGCAGAAGATATCGAACCTGATCGATTCAAAGGAAAATTTGCGCAATTTACTCCTCATGCACAGGGTGCAAGCGATGGACGCCGACGCCTCACGTGGCCCCTTGCTATGATTATTATCATTCTTCTACTTTTGGTATGGCATTATCTGCTTACCGGTAGAGTTTTCTATTAATGTCGATTTTATGCCAGATATTATACATCTTTTACCTGATACTGTAGCAAATCAAATTGCTGCGGGTGAGGTCATCCAACGTCCGTCATCTGTAATCAAAGAGTTAGTAGAGAACTCTGTAGACGCAGGTGCAAGGCATATTGATGTTCTTGTAGTTGATGCAGGAAGGACATCAATACAGGTTATTGATGATGGCAAGGGCATGTCCGAGACTGATGCGCGTTTGGCTTTTGAACGTCACGCAACAAGTAAGATTCGTCAAGCGTCAGATTTGTTTACTTTGGCTACTATGGGTTTTCGTGGTGAAGCCCTCCCTAGTATAGCTGCAGTTGCAATGGTAACGTTGAGGACCCATTCCGAGGACTCTGAATTGGGCACAGTCTTGACGATAGAAGGTGGCTCGATTACATCACAAGAAGTGGATGGTTGTCCTGTCGGTAGTAACTTCCAAGTGCAAAACTTGTTTTACAACGTGCCAGCGCGTCGCAAATTCTTGAAGAGCAATCAGACCGAATTGTCTAATATCATGCAGGAGTATGAGCGAATAGCATTGGTAAATCCGAATGTGAGTTTTACTCTTACTCATAACGGGAATACCTTATCTTCATTACCTGCTGAGACGAACTTGCGTCAGCGAATAGCCACGGTGATAGGTAAACGCAATGGTGATCAACTTTTAGCAGTGGATGTCGATACTACACTATGTCGCCTCTCTGGTTTTGTTGGTAAGCCTGAAAGTGCACGAAAACGAGGTGCACACCAGTATTTTTTTGCCAATGGGCGATTCATGAAGCATCCTTACTTTCATAAGGCTGTTCAAGAAGCGTTTGACAAATTAGTCCAGCCTAGCGAGCAGGTCCCATACTTCCTCTACTTTGAGGTAGATCCTGCAACCATAGATGTGAACATTCATCCTACTAAGACTGAAATCAAATTTGAAAACGAAACGGCAATTTGGCAAATAATAATTGCTGCCATCAAGGAAGCCTTGGGCAGATATAATGCTGTGCCGACTCTCGAATTTGATGTTGATGGACGTCCTGATGACATTCCTGTATACAAACCCGATGTTAATGCCTCGATTCCAGTCAGTGCGCCCAACACAAGCACTAAGGCCGACTACAATCCCTTCAGAAACTCAAAGGTCCATCAAGGTGCAGCACCTATTAATTGGGATAGCCTATATTCCAATCTTCCTAAGGCCGCTTCATATAGGGAATTTGTGCCTGAAAAGGAAGTCGGGGTTGAAGCGCCTTCTGTACAGACCACACTTTACTCGGACGAGGTGTCTCTTTCCGAAATGGAGCGAAGTGCTCAGCACTATCATTATCGCGGTCAATATATTGTGACCACAGTTCGTTCGGGGTTGATGCTTATTGATCAGCATCGCGCACATATGCGTGTATTATATGATAGGTATAAAACAGAAATGGTTGGAAAGCCGGGTGCTACCCAGGGACTTTTGTTTCCGGAAATGGTACAAGTGTCTTTGTCGGATGTCCCATTAGTAGAGGAAGTCCAGGACGAACTACGAGCACTGGGCTTTGATTTCTCCTCTTTGGGCGGTGGAAGTTTTTCTGTTAATGGCGTTCCTACCGGTATCGATGGGTTATCGCCTCAGCAGCTTTTCAATGATATGATTTCAATTCTGCGGGATACTGGCCAGGGAATTGAAGAGGAACTTCACCATCGTATAGCGTTGGCACTCGCAAGGAATGCTGCGATTCCCTCTGGGCAGGTGCTTTCTCAGGCAGAAATGGAAAATCTTGTAGCCTCCTTGTTCCTTTCTTCTTCGCCAAACTATGCACCAGATGGAAAGACGATAATTGCTGTTTTGGAGCACGAGAATATAGAAAAGATGTTCAAGTAGTGCGAAAATCATTAGATTTTGTCGCTTTTTGTATCATTTTCTTAGCAATTGCATGCACGGTTATTTCTTTTTTTTGTAACTTTGTGCTCGGATTGGCACGTTGTGCCTATTTGTAAGAAGTAAGTTAAATAAAAATTATCTAATAGAAAAAGTATGAAAAAGTTAATGATGATGCTGGCTTTTGCTGGTTTGTCAACTGTTGCAATGGCACAGGAGACTTGGACTGCAGAGAGTCTTCCTACTCTGAAGCATCGCGTTGTCACCAATGGATTCTGGGACAACTGGTTCATCGATCTGGGTGCTGATCACCTGTCATTCTATTCAAATCAGGAACATGGATTGGACATGAACAAGAATCCTTTCTGGACAGGCCGTCGTTCTTGGGGTGCTGACATGAGCATCGGTAAGTGGGCAACTCCTGCTTTTGGTATGCGTTTGAAAGGCCAGGCTGCATGGGGAACCACCGTCGCTAGGACTGGCGTCGCAACTAATAACCCCACTTTTAAGCAATGGAGTCTTTCTTTCCAGCCCATGTTGAATTTGACTAATCTCATTGGAGGATATAAGCCTCGTGTATGGGAGATCAGTTTGTATGGAGGTGCTGGATTTTTGCGTAATTGTGACTGGAATAGTTATTCAATGCTTTATGATGCGGGTGTTTTGAACACTTGGAATGTGACAAAGCGATTCCACATCAATTTGGATATCTATGCTCGTATGGGCGAGAACAATCTTGATGGTTCTTCAACCTTGAACTATGAGACAAGTCATACAGGACTTAAGAGCCGTGACTGCCAGGTAGGTTTCAGTGCAGGTGTTGGTGTTAACCTTGGTAAGGTGGGATGGGACAATGCTCCTGACGTAGATGCAATCGTAGCTAACCACAATGCTCAGGTTGCTGCTTTGAACGGTACCATCGCTGGCCTCGAGGCAGAGAACGCTGACCTGAAGAATAAGTTGAAGAACCAGAAGCCCGTTGAGGTTGTTAAGACCGTAACTGAGTTCGCTAGCACCAGCGCTTCTGTATTCTTTGGCTTGAACAAGAGCGTTATCGCTTCTAAGAAGGATCTGGTTAACGTGAAGGAATTGGCAAACTATGCAATTGCAAACAACAAGAAGGTTGTTGTTACTGGTTATGCAGATAGCAAGACTGGTAGTGCTCCCTACAACCAGAAGTTGTCAGAGAAGCGTGCTCAGACTGTTGCAGACAAGTTGGTTGAGATGGGCGTAAGCCGTGACAACATCGAAGTTGTTGGTCAGGGCGGTGTTGCAGACCTGAATCCCTATCAGTACAACCGTCGTGCAGTTGTTACCGTAAAGTAATACGTGTCATAACATAAAAAAGACGCACTGACCTTTCGGTTGGTGCGTTTTTTTTATTATCTTTGTGCTGCAAAATAAGATATTATTATGGAACCAAAGGAAAAAATCATATTGACAGGCGACCGTCCAACCGGTAAATTGCATATTGGCCATTATGTAGGTTCACTTCGTCGACGCGTGGAGCTGCAGAATTCGGGCTTATATAATAAAATATTCGTGTTTGAAGCAGATGCTCAGGCTTTGACGGACAATATCGACAATCCAGAGAAAGTGCGTCAAAATGTAATTGAGGTAGCTTTGGATTATTTGGCATGTGGCTTGGACCCTGCCAAGAGTACACTCTTCATTCAGAGTCAAATTCCCGAATTGTGTGAATTGTCTTTCTATTACATGGATTTGGTATCGGTAAGTCGACTGCAGCGTAATCCTACCGTGAAGACCGAGATACAGATGCGTGGTTTCGGAGGTGAAAGTATTCCTGTAGGTTTCTTTACTTACCCCATTTCACAAGCTGCAGATATTACTGCTTTTAAGGCAACTACTGTTCCTGTTGGTGAAGATCAGGAACCCATGCTTGAGCAATGTCGCGAGATTGTGCGTCGCTTCAACAACATTTATGGTGACACTTTGGTTGAACCTAACATTTTGCTTCCTGATAATTCTGCTTGTTTGCGTCTTCCTGGTACAGATGGTAAGGCTAAAATGAGCAAGAGCCTTGGCAATTGTATTTATCTGAGTGATCCTGCAGACGAGATTAACAAGAAGGTCAAGGGCATGTATACGGATCCAACACACCTTCAGGTTAGTGACCCTGGACATCTGGAGGGAAATACCGTGTTTACTTATTTGGATGCATTCTGCACTGACGAACAGGTTGCTCGTTTGACTTCGGACTATCAGACCTTGCAAGAAATGAAGGATCATTATACCCGTGGTGGTCTTGGTGATATGAAGTGCAAGAAACTGTTGATGGCTGTCTTGCAGGAAACGTTGGAGCCTATTCGTATACGTCGCGCTGAATTTGAGAAGGATATTCCTGCAGTTTATGAAATCTTGCAGAAGGGATGTGAGGTTGCTCGTGCTGCAGCATGCGAAACCATGGATGAAGTGCGACGTGCAATGAAGATTAATTATTTCCATGACAAGGCCCTGATAGAGGAACAAGCAAAGCGTTTTGCTCTCAAGTAGGTCCTAGGATAAAGGAAAAACAACAAAATAACGACATTTCTCGAAAATTTTTGCCGAAACATTTGGCGGGAATCGAGAAATGTCGTATCTTTGCAACGCAATTCAGAGGAATTGACCCGAAATTGGGGCGCTTAGCTCAGCTGGTTCAGAGCGTCTGCCTTACAAGCAGAGGGTCGGCGGTTCGAATCCGTCAGCGCCCACTTCGTTTTTTCATATATAGGATTTTAGGTTAGTTGAGTCGTTGTCCATCTGGAAGCGACTTTTTTTTGTTTAAACAATATGGATTTGGATTTGTTGACGGCGATTTCGCCCATTGACGGTCGTTATAGAGGAAAGACCGAACCCCTAGCAGAGTATTTTTCAGAGTACGCTCTTATACGTTATCGTGTACGTGTAGAAATAGAGTATTTTATCACTTTGTGCGAACTTCCCTTGCCTCAGCTGGCAAGTTTTCCTGCAAGTTTTGATGAGCTTCGTGCTATCTATCAGAATTTCACAGAGGCTGATGCTGCTCGTGTGAAAGAGATTGAAAGCGTTACTAATCATGACGTAAAGGCTGTAGAGTACTTCATCAAAGAGAAATTTGATGCAATTGGTGGGCTTGAAGCTTATAAGGAATTCATCCATTTTGGTCTGACTAGCCAGGATATTAATAACACCAGCGTTCCCTTGAGCATCAAGGAAGCTCTAGAACATGTGTATTATCCCCAGATTGAGGAATTGATAGAGCAGCTTAACACTTATGCTAAAGAGTGGAAAGATGTACCCATGCTTGCCAAGACTCACGGTCAGCCAGCCAGTCCTACCCGCTTGGGCAAGGAGGTCATGGTGTTTGTATATCGATTGAAGCGTCAGCTCGAGATGCTCAGGGCATGTCCCATCACTGCTAAGTTTGGTGGTGCTACAGGAAACTATAATGCACATCATGTAGCATACCCCGAGCACAACTGGCGCCAGTTTGGTACCAAGTTCGTTGCAGAAAAGCTGGGCTTGGTGCGTGAAGAGTATACAACTCAGATCAGCAACTACGATTGCTTGGGTGCTATGTTTGACGCAATGAAGCGTATCAATACTATCATCATTGATCTGGATCGTGACTTCTGGCAATACGTGTCTATGGAGTATTTCCGTCAGAAGATTAAGGCTGGCGAGGTAGGAAGTAGTGCTATGCCCCACAAGGTTAATCCTATTGATTTTGAGAATTCAGAGGGAAATTTGGGTATTGCCAATGCTGTGCTGGCTCATTTGAGTCAAAAGCTTCCTGTAAGTCGACTGCAGCGCGACCTTACCGATTCTACAGTTCTGCGTAACGTTGGTGTACCTGTCGGCCATATGCTTATTAGTATCCAGAGCACACTGAAGGGTTTGCGTAAGTTGGTTCTCAATCAGGATGCAATCAATCGTGATTTGGATAATTGCTGGGCTGTTTGCGCAGAGGCTATCCAGACCATATTACGCCGTGAGGCCTATCCTCATCCTTACGAGGCGCTGAAGGCATTGACTCGTACAGGTGCGGGAATCAGTGAAGAAACAATTAAAGATTTTATAGAGACACTTAATGTCAGTGAGAGTGTGAAGGAGGAACTGAGACAGATCACTCCTCATACCTATACTGGCATGTAATTAGGAAAACACAACATTATTCAGTTTAGCTAAACAAAATTATGAGTACAGAAGACGAGAGTTGGAGAGAGCACTTCTCCGACGAGAAAGAGGGCAGTGGCCGTGACGGTTACCGTGCCCAGAGCAGTGAGAATCGTGGCGGCTATCAGGGCCGCACTTATGGACAGGGTGGTGCAGGTAAGCGCCCTCGTATCCAGCGTCCTGCTTACAGTGCAAATGGAGAAACTGGTTATCAACGTCGCGAGGGAGGATACCAGCCCCGAGAGAATCGTGGCGGTTATCAAGGCGGTTATCAGCGTCGTGAGGGCGGTTATCAAGGACGCAGCAGTTATGGCCAGTCACGTGAGGGTGGCTACCAGCGTCGCGAGGGAGGCTATCAGCCTCGTGAAAACCGTGGTTACCAGGGTGGTTATCAGTCACGTGAGGGTGGCTACCAGCGTGAGGGAGGTTACCAGCCTCGCGAGAATCGTGGTGGCTATGGCCAGTCACGCGAGGGTGGCTATCAGCGTCGTGAGGGTGGTTATCAGTCTCGGGGCGGCTATCAGCAGCGTCAGGGCAGCTACCAGCAGGGAGGTCGTGGTGGCTATGGACAGCAGCGTCGCAGCTTCCGTCCTCGCACAGCGGATTATGATCCCAATGCAAAGTATAGCCAGAAAAAGCGTATTGAGTACAAGGAAGCCAACTATGATCCTAACGAACCTATTCGTCTGAATAAGTTCCTGGCAAATGCCGGAGTCTGCAGTCGTCGTGAGGCAGACGAGTTCATCCAGGCAGGAGTTGTCACTGTGAATGGAGCAATTGTTACCGAGTTGGGCACCAAGGTGTTGCGTACCGACGAGGTCAAGTTCCACGATCAGCCCGTTGTTATTGAGAAGAAGGTGTATGTGCTTCTCAACAAGCCTAAGGATTATGTTACCACTAGCGATGATCCTCAGAATCGTAAGACCGTGATGGATCTGGTGAAGGATGCATGCCGTGAGCGCATCTATCCCGTAGGTCGTCTGGACCGTAACACTACCGGTGTGCTTCTGCTTACCAATGATGGTGATATGGCTAGCAAGTTGACGCATCCCCAGTACTTGAAGAAGAAAATCTATCACGTATATACTGATAAGAACGTAACTGCAGCAGATATTCGTCAGATTGCCGAGGGCATCCAGCTCGAGGATGGAGAGATCCATGCAGATGCGATTGAATATGCAAGCGAGACCGACAAGAAGCAGGTTGGGATTGAGATTCATAGTGGCCGTAACCGCATCGTTCGTCGCATCTTCGAGCATTTGGGTTACCGTGTGTTGAAGTTGGACCGTGTCTACTTTGCAGGTCTTACCAAGAAGAATGTGCGCCGTGGCGATTGGCGCTATCTGACAGAGCAAGAGGTGAACATGCTGCGCATGGGTGCCTTTGAGTAAAATATACACGACAAGTATGAAAAGAACAAAGATTATCGATGCATTGAAGCGTACAGACTTTGGTGCAGATATTACCGTCAAGGGTTGGGTCCGTTCAAAGCGTGGAAGCAAGGGTATCTTTTTCATTGCCTTGAATGACGGATCTACTATCAAGAATGTCCAGATCGTGGGCGACGATGCCAATTTCGATCCTGAGATGTTGAAGCAGATTACAACTGGTGCTTGTCTCAGTGTTGAAGGTACTTTGGTTGAGAGTCCCGCAGCGGGTCAGGCTAGTGAGGTGCAGGCTCGCAAGATTGAGGTTCTGGGTCTTTGTGGCAACGACTATCCTATGCAGAAGAAAGGACAGACGTTTGAGTACATGCGTCAGCATGCTCACATGCGCCTGCGTACCAATACCTTTGGTGCCGTGATGCGTATTCGCCACAACATGGCTATGGCTATCCACACCTACTTCCACGAGCATGGCTACTTCTACTTCCACACTCCCCTGATCACTGCGAGTGATTGTGAGGGTGCAGGTCAGATGTTCCAGGTTACAACCAAGAATCTCTATGATCTGAAGAAGGATGAGAATGGCAGCATCATCTATGATGATGATTTCTTTGGCAAGCAGGCCTCACTGACCGTTTCTGGTCAGCTTGAAGGCGAACTGGGTGCTACAGCGCTGGGTGCAATCTACACTTTTGGTCCCACTTTCCGCGCTGAGAATAGTAACACTCCTCGTCATCTTGCCGAGTTCTGGATGGTAGAACCCGAGGCTTGTTTCATCGACCTCGATGACCTGATGGACCTCGAGGAAGACTTCATCAAGTATTGTGTACGTTGGGCTCTTGACCATTGTAAGGATGATTTGGAGTTCCTCAACAAGATGATCGACAAGAGCCTGATTGAGCGTCTCGAGGGTGTGCTGAAAGAAGAATTTGTTCGTTTGCCTTACACCAAGGGTATCGAGATTCTACAAGAAGCCATCAAGAGTGGTGCCAAGAAGTTCGAGTTCCCCTGCGAGTGGGGTGATGACTTGGCCAGCGAGCACGAGCGCTATCTGGTGGAGGAATACTTCAAGAAGCCCGTCATCATGACCAACTATCCCAAAAAGATCAAGGCCTTCTATATGAAGATCGACGAGAAAAATCCCATTTATGATGGCAAGGAGATGGAGCAGACGGTCCAGGGTACTGATGTGCTCTTCCCCCAGATAGGTGAGATTATCGGCGGAAGTGTGCGTGAGGAGAGCTACGACAAGTTGATGAACGAGATCAATGAGCGTAACATCCCCATGAAGGATATGTGGTGGTATCTGGATACCCGTCGTTTTGGTTCATGTCCTCACGGAGGTTTCGGTCTCGGTTTCGAGCGTCTGATTCTCTTTGTAACAGGTATGCAGAACATTCGCGACGTGATTCCTTTTCCCCGTACTCCCAAGAATGCGGAATTCTAATTAGGAAGCAAGAGAATAAATCTATATTTCGAGGGCTGTCTCCACTGATGGGACAGCCCTCGTTTGTTTTTCTTTCGTTTTGTCCACCCGGGTGGACGAGTCCAAAAGGTAGGGTGTGATGCCCTGTCCACCTAGGTAGACGAGGCTGTACGATAGGGTGGACGATGCCGAAAGATTTCTCTCTCAGCATCGTTGACTTTAACTATTCGTAGACGCGGGTAATATCAGCCCCGTCGTAATAGTGGTGAAGGATATTATCATAGGAGAATCCCTTGGCACCCATCACAGCAGCACCTATTTGGCACATGCCTACACCGTGGCCCCAACCTGCTCCATGGATGACAAAACGCTGGGGGATACCTTCGGCATTTATGTCCATCGCGTCAGCAACAAAGGCCGATGAGAAGAGGTGGCTGTTACTCAGGGCACGGCGGATTTCCAGTTCTTTACCGATGGTGAAACTCTTTTCACTTCCCACTATCTGGAGTCTTACGAGATGGCCGCTACGGCCGCGTTCTACGGACTTCAGTTCAAGAATGTTTCCAAGGTCAACTTTCAGCCTTTCTGTGATGAGGTCGTGTAGTTCCCGTTGGGTATATTCCACTTTCCAACGATAGAAATTGGGCGTCTCTTGGTCGTAGTCATTGAGCACTGTACTTAGAATCTGGGCATCGGTGGTGTTGCACATGCTCTCGGGATTGCTCAGGATCCACTCTCGTGCTTTCTCCTCGTTGCTCAGGTCTGGTGTCACTTCTCTTGGAGTAAGATTACTGCCGGTAACGTAGCGTGTGACGTCACGTACTGCATGCAGGTAACTCTTGGGCTGATTTTCCCAACAGTTCTCGAAATCATTGGTTACTCCGCCACAACATTTTCCAAATCTTGCGTCGCACACCACTCCCTCGCTGGTTAGAATTTCACCGCGAGTCATACGGATGGCTTCTGCTACTTGGGGGCTGGCAGCACGGGTCACACCCTGGTATCGTTGGCAGTGGTCATCGGCACACACATCGAATATGGTGTGCTCCTCTTGGTCGTGCCAGCGGATGCTCTCGGTGTCGCTCTTCTTGAACTGGAAGAAGGCGTGCTGTCCTCCGCTCTTTCTCTTTTCCATTTGGGCAAACAGCCAACTGCGACTGATGACAGCAGATGCTTTCAGGAATTCTAGGCTGCATGTTGACTTCATCTCACTGCTGATAACGCTCGTGAGGTATTGTTCCACGGGAAGAATATTGATGGCAACAATCTTGCCTTCCTCTACCACCAGATTCAGTTTGCCTTGGAAGGTTTGCGTTTCTTGGCGTTCCCAATGGAATTGTTTGCCGATGGTTACGTCGTGCAGCGAGAAGGTTGCTTCCGGGGTCTGAGGTCTCAGTGTCAAATCGCGATAGATATTGTCGTTCCATTTCAGTCCACCGTCTTCAATGGTCACTTCTTGTTCTCCGGTTACAACTGCTCCCTTTGCTCGGAACTCACCGTTGAGGCATAATCGCAGTTTGTCTGTGGTCATGATGCCCACATTTACCTCGGGTTCTGTAGGCTTTTCATCTTGCAAGGATGCGTTGGGTTTTGCATCTTGCAGTTCTTCCTTGGCGGTGTCAGGTGCCTCAGTTTCACTGATTTTCGCAATCACAGGTTCCAATTCCTCACGTGTCATCGTTACTTCTTGCAGAATGCTGGCAGCCTTTTCGGCAGTCAGTTGACGGAAGTCCTCTTCACGTGGGGTGATGAGCAATCCGGCCATATCCAGGGCACCAGGGCTTATCATCAACTCGTTATAGCAGTCTGGGCGATGCTTCTTGCGAGGGAATATGATGGCAATGATTTCGTCCTCGCGGCCAGCTGTGCCTTGTTGGCGCCAGCAGATGACGTTCATGCGAGGTTCCCATTCTCCTTCCATTGTGGGCAATGCACGGTAGAGTCTTTGGCAGAGAATACTGTCGGGCTCGGTAGGCAGAGAACGTATGACGAACACAGGGCAAGTCCATGAGTTCAACAAGTAGAGGCCACATCCTTGTTTGTTGCCAGCTTCCTCTATCTCTGCTTCCTGCTGCCCCGTGATGGGGTAGAGTTTTGTCATGCTGGTCTCATAGAGTTTCCAGTCACGCTCTAGTGGCACGATACCTCGTGCACCAGCTTGCAGGTGGCAATGGTCGGGGCAGGATGCTCCACAGACAGGACCATTGTAGAACACGATGTGGCGAGGCATATTCCAAGCCAGATGGCGCATGGTACCAAAATGGGAGAAGATGGCCTGGGGCAGATGACGACGGGTAGGAATAGTCAGATGTCCTGGCAAGATGGGGAAGGGATTCAGCAAGATCTGGTAATGCTTCTCCGTGGGCAGAGAGTGCTGTTCCTTGGGACGATTCTGGTCACACAAGAAGCAAGGGCGCTCGGCTATGCTCTTCTTGTCTATCTTGGCACCTGTACTAACAATTCTGGCTGGGTTCCATTGAGCTTGCATCAGGATGTCACCGTGGGTCAATTCCTTGGTCTGCACTTGCTGCAGGGCTGCATATCGTTCAGCAGCTTCACTCCAGTTTGCCACCTCGCTGCTGTGAAATTCATCTATTTCGTCAGCATTGACGGGGTGCTGCCAAAGAGCATTGAGTTGTTGTCTTGCCCGAATCTCCAAGGTGCGCAAGTGGTCCTTGTAGGTGTTGTTGCGATTGATGGCGTCGGTGCTCAAGGCAGCGTCGCTGTTGCCTTCCCATCGACGGCAGAGGTACAACTCATCATAGATGCGACCGATGCGGTAGCGCCGGCTGAGCATAAGTCCCAGTGCGTAATCCTCGCCATAGCTGGTGTTGGGTATCTGCACTTTTCTCAGAATAGGAGTGTAGAATGCTCTAGGTGCACCCAGACCGTTGATGCGGAGAGCATTGTTTCGGCCATTGTTGGCAGTCCACTCCTTGTGGTCTATCAGGCCGGGAGGTAAAGTCTCGAGTTGGAAGTTACACATGCGGTAGGAACCAATGACCATGGCCGCATTTTCCTCGTAGAACTTGTTGACAATCTGTTGCAAGGTGTGAGGTGAGCTGTACAAGTCGTCAGAGTCTAATTGTACTGCAAATCGACCGCACTTCTCGTGGTGGATAGCAAGATTCCAACATCCGCCGATACCTAGATCGTCGCGAGTGGGAATGATATGAATGACGTGCTCGTCTTCTGCTGATAGTCGTTGAAGAATTTCGGTTGTTCCATCGTTGCTGCCATTGTCGATGACTATAACGTTGAAGGGGAATTTGGTCTCCTGACTCATTGCAGAACGAACAGCGTCCTCGATAGTGCGAACACGGTTGCGCACAGGAATGATGACAGAAGCCTCAAACTCCATCTCATCACGGTCCATCACGATTTCATCAAACTCACCAGCACTCAGATAGGCGTTGATTGCACGCAAGTGGCGGGTGGCTGCACGCTCCATTTCTATCTGCCGGGCACGGTTGCGAGGGTCTACGTAGTCAAATTGCTTCTGGCCGCTCAGTCGGGTGTCGGTTTCCACTTCGGTATAGAGGAACTCGTCGATGTGCAAAGGAAGCATTTTACGACTCAGATATAGACGAAGGTCGTAGAGCCCTGCATGCTGGTAGACGTGCTGGTGCTCTTGTTCCTCGGCGTATGCTTTGAGGTCTGCAGTGCGGATGAGGAGCACGCTGCCCATAGAGAAATCGTCTCGGATAGAACCCAGTTGGCAGTCGATGAGTGGCATGCGCTGTCGTTTTCCATCGGGAGTGAGAATGTAGTGATCGGCATACAACATCGATGCTCCGCTGTCCTCGGCAATGGTCACCCATCGTATCAGGGCTTGATATCCCAGTTCGAGTGGCCATGTCTTGGTGTAGAGTAGGGTATAGGGAGCTTGTGCCTTGTCGGCAATATCCAGAATGCTGTGTGTGTCGTAGGGTGCTACGGACAACTGGAATATTTCTCGTACGTTTTCATCAGCTCGCAGCTGGCTCAGAGTCAATGCTGCGTCAGCCTCAGTTTCGTATGGAATAAAACAGTCTATCAGGTGTGTCATGATGCTATATTATGGATGTACGCGTAAAATAATATGGTATATTGACCACAAATTTAGGAAAAATCTTTGAAATCCTATCCGCTTAGCAAAAAAAATGTATACCTTTGTAACAACTCAATATCTGAAACCATGAACAATGAAGTAAAGAGGTACTTGGCAGTAGACCTGGGAGCCACCAGTGGACGTACGGTCCTTGCCACTTACGACGGTGAGAAAATCAGTATGGAAGTGTGGACTCGTTTCGAGAATCCTCAGGTTCCCATGACAGGTCATCTTTTTTGGAATCTTCCCCATCTGTATAATGAGATACTGAAAGCCCTAAAGAAATTGGTGGCCGAGAATATTGCGGTCGAAAGTGTCGGAATAGATACTTGGGGTTGTGATGTGGCATTCTTTGGCCATCAAGGTCAGTTGCTGGGACTTCCTTTCTGCTATCGTGATCCTCATACCGATGCGGCGATAGAGAAGTTTACCCGCATCCACATGAATGCAGAAGCACTTTACAACAAGACAGGTATCCAGTTCATGCCTTTCAACACGTTGTTCCAGTTGGACACTTTGCGTCGCGAGGGCGTGACCGCTCCAGCTGCAGCATCGCATATCATGTTTATGCCCGATGCTTTGACCTATCTGCTTACAGGTCGACAGATTTGCGAGTATACGATAGCTAGCACTAGCCAGATATTGGATCCTCGAGGTGGTGATTTGGATCCCAAATTGCTGAAGTTCTGTAACATCAGCCGCAAACAGTTTGGCCCTATCACTCAGCCGGGAACTGTAGTGGGCAATCTGGTGCCCCAGTTGCAGCAGTATACTGGCATGGGCCCTGTGCCTGTGGTAGCTGTTGCTGGTCATGACACCGCCAGTGCCGTAGTCAGTGTGCCTGCCCAGGATGCCAATTATGCTTATCTGAGCTGTGGCACATGGAGCCTGTTAGGAATAGAAAGTCCCGAACCCATCATCACCAAGCGCAGTCGTGAACTGAATTTCACCAACGAAGGCGGAACTCATGGCACTACTCGTTTCCTCAAAAATATATGTGGATTGTGGTTACTCGAGGGTTGTCGTAAAGAGTGGGGCTCAACTGTTCCCGCCAATGTCAATGAACTCAACGCCTTCAGCTTGACTTCCGAATATGAGGGTCTCATCCAACCCGATACCGCTGACTTCGCACATCCCGCGAGCATGACCAAGGCCATTGCCGAGTATTGCTTGAGTACAGGACAGGTTGCCCCAGAAACTCCTGCAGACTATGTGCGTTGTATCTTCCGCTCTTTGGCTTTGCGCTATCGTCAGGTGATCGAGTGGCTGCGTGAACTGTCTACGGTGGATGTTCAGCGCTTGCACGTAATCGGCGGTGGAAGTCTCAATGCCTATTTGATGCAGATGACAGCCGATGCTACGAATCTGCCCGTGATAGCAGGTCCTACCGAGGGCACAGCCTTGGGCAATGTGCTGATGCAATTACGTGCTTCTGGCATTGTCAACACTCTGCCCGAGATGCGTAGCATCAGTGCTCGCAGTGTGGAGACCAAGGTCTACGAGCCTGTTGGCACTGCAGATTGGGATGCCGCTTACGAATTTTTTAAAAACCTAAAATATTAGCCAAATGAAAAGTGAATTGATAAATCAGGCTTATGCTGTAGCCCGTGAACGATATGCCGAAATAGGTGTAGATACCGAGAAGGTATTACAACAGTTGCAAGATTTCCATCTCTCCCTGCATTGCTGGCAAGCAGACGATGTGCATGGTTTCGAGGTGCAGGCTGGTGCAATGTCTGGCGGTATCCAGAGTACTGGTGACTTCCCCGGTGCAGCACGTAATATCGACGAACTGCGTGGCGATATCCTGATGGCAAAGAGCCTGATTCCCGGTAATCATCGCCTAAACTTGCACGAAATATATGGTGATTTCAAGGGGAAAGTTGTAGACCGCGACGAGGTGACTGTGGAATACTTCCAAAGCTGGATAGATTGGGCAAAGGAAAACAACACCTTGCTGGATTTTAATTCCAGCAGTTTCTCTCATCCTAAGAGCGGTAGTCTCACTCTGGCCAATCCCAACGACGACATTCGTAATTTCTGGATAGAGCACACCAAGCGTTGTCGTGACATCGCCAATGCTATGGGTGAGGCACAGAACGACCCCTGTATCATGAACTTGTGGGTTCATGATGGTTGCAAGGACGTCAGCGTCAATCATGCGCTTTATCGTAATCTGCTGAAGGATTCTCTTGACCAGATATTTGCCAAAGAACAACCTATGATGAAGGATTGCATCGAGGGTAAGGTTTTTGGCATCGGATTAGAGAGTTTTACCGTAGGTTCTCATGATTTCTATACTGCGTATGCAGCCAAGAATGGCCAGCTTCTGACCATCGATACCGGTCACTATCATCCCACAGAGAGTCCGGCAGACAAGGTGAGTGCAGTGCTGCCTTTCATCAGCGAGTTGATGCTGCATGTTTCTCGTCCTGTCCGTTGGGATAGCGACCATGTAACCATCATGGATGATCCCACCCAGGATCTCTTCTCGGAGATTGTGCGTGCAGGCGCTTTGGATCGTGTACACTACGGTTTGGACTTCTTCGATGGCAGCATCAATCGAATTGGTGCTTACGTCATTGGTTCTCGCGCTGCGCAGAAGTGCATGTTGCGTGCTTTGCTCGAGCCTCGTGAGACGATTGCCAAATATGAGTTGGCAGGTGAGGGCTACAAGGTTCTTGCCCTCATCGAGGAGCAGAAGGCTATGCCCTGGCAGGCTGTCTATGACGAATTCTGCCTGCGCAGTGATGTGCCTGTAGGTCAGGAGTTTATCGCCGAGATAGACCAGTATGTTGCAGACGTAACCAGCAAACGATAATATGGGAAAAAGTTCTTTGAAAAGCACCCTGGCGGTGTCTCTCAATAATTATCTGGATGCAGGCGCAATCGTAGCCGGTGGTAGTGGTATCACTCTCTGGCAGAGTTACCTCGGCCTCTCGGAAATGCACCTCGGTTGGCTCAATGCCCTCAGTGCAAATGCATTGGGTGCTGCAATAGGTGCTATTATCGGTGGCTTCTTGGCTGACAGATTTGGCCGTAAGTTTATCTTTACATACAACCTGTTGGTCTACATGCTGGGTGTGCTGATAGTAATGCTCTCTGTCAACTTCCCCATGCTGCTTGCCGGTTTCCTGATCACAGGTATTTCGGTGGGTATCGGAGTCCCCGCCTCGTGGACCTATATATCCGAGAGTTCTGAGGTGAACAATCGCGGACGCAATATCTGCATTTCCCAGATGTCTTGGGGATTTGGTCCTATGATCATCCTTCTCATGGGCATGTTGTTGGCTCCAGGTGGCTATTTGTATGCTCCTGTGGAGTCTCTGGCACATGCCGTTTTGGGAGCAGATGCCGTGCAGACGGCAGTTGAAGTGTTCAGTTCTCGTGTTGTTTTCTTCACCCTTCTGGTTGTGGCATTTGTTGCCTGGACACTCCAGCGCCAGTTGGAGGAAAGTGCTGATTATCAGGCTACCAAGGAAGCAGAAAAGGAACGAGGAGAAAAGACGGGTCTGTTGCAGTCTATCTCTGTCTTGCTGTCCAACAAGGTCGCTCGTCGCAGTGCCCTGTTCCTGGCCTCCATCTATCTTACGTGGAACCTGGTGGCAAGTGTTATGGGATTCTTCTCTCCACATATCTGCGAGACGGCAGGTGGCGTGAGCAATGAGTATGCCAACTGGATGAATTGCATACAGTGGGCTACCGTTGTTGCTATCACTTTCTGCGTTTCATACTATGTCGATCGCACCAGCCATAAGTTGTTGTATATCATGGGCCTTGTGTTTGCTCTTGCTACATGGGTGCTGGTAGTCAGTGGTGGGGTCAATAGCATTGCTGGATTGTGGGCTTTCGTTATCCTGTGGGGTATGAACGGAGGTATTTCTGTTCAGATTTTCTATGCCTTGTGGGGTTCTGAGCTGTTCCCCGCCAAGTTCCGTGCAGGCGCTCAAGGCATGATGTTCTTCATCGTGCGTGGTTTGTCTGCAGTGTGGGGCCTGGTATTCACCTATATTTATGGTGAGAATGGCGAGGGATTCACGCTGGCAGCCTATTGTATGATTGCATTGTTGCTCGTATCTCTGGTAGTTGGTGTTATCGGTTGCCCCGACACTCGTGGTAAGTCCCTCGACCAGATTACGAAGGAACGCTATGGAGATAATTATTGATAACTAGAAATATTAAACCCTGAAGAAAACATGAAAAGTATTTTGGAAGGCCGTCCCGGATTGCAGGCTGTGATAGATCAGATAGCCGAAGTGACAGGTTACCTGTGGCAGAAGGGATGGGCAGAGCGTAATGGCGGAAACATCACCGTCAATGTAACCGAATTTGTTGATGACGAGATTGCAGCTATGCCAGCCATAGCCCCTGCCAAGCAGATAGGACTCACATTGCCCCACTTGCGTGGAAAGTATTTCTATTGCAAGGGAACTGGCAAGCGCATGCGTGACCTGGCTCGCTGGCCCATGCAGAATGGTAGCATCATCCGCATCTGTGACGATTGCGCTAGCTATGAAATCATTGCAGATGAGCCTGTTGCACCCACCAGTGAGATTCCCACTCATCTGGCTATTCAGGATTATCTGCAGGAGACTGGCAGTTGCTACAAGGCAACCCTGCACACTCACCCCATCGAGTTGGTGGCAATGAGTCACATCCAGCGTTTCCTCAAGGGCGATGAGATGACTCGTGTCCTCTGGTCTATGATTCCCGAAACCCTCGCTTTTGCTCCTCTGGGTATTGGCATCGTGCCTTACGCTATGCCTTCTGGCCTGGCATTGGCCGAGCAAACCCTAGAGAAAATCAAGACTCACGACGTGGTGCTGTGGGAAAAGCATGGTACAGTGGCTGTGGGTACAGACATCATGGATGCTTTTGACCAGACCGACGTGCTGTGCAAGGCAGCCAACATCTATATGTGCGCTCGCAACATGGGCTCAGAGCCCGATGGCATGACCGACGAGCAGATGAAGGAGATCCAGGACGTGTTCAATTTGCCCAAGACCAGACCTTGCTGATATGAAGCGTTTTGCCTTTAAAATGTTTTTGAAGCCTGGCTTCGAAGCAGAATATGAGAAGCGCCATGCTGCCCTGTGGCCCGAACTGAAGCAGATGATCAAGGATGCTGGCGTCAGCAATTACAGCATCTATTGGGACAAGGATACCAACATTCTCTTTGGTTACCAGGAAGTTGCAGAGGGAGCCACCAACACGCAGGATGTGTCTGCTGCCGACGAAGTTACCCTCAAGTGGTGGGCTTATATGAAGGATATCATGGAGACTAATCCAGACAATAGTCCTGTAACTATCCCCATCCAGGAGGTATTCCATCTGGACTAAAAGTACTCTCTTAACTCATTTTATATCCCACACTACTAAGGTGTGGGATTTTTTTTGTATCTTTGTCCCCTGTTATGGAAGCATTATTAGGAAAGAACCTAGAAGAATTGCGGCAGGTTGCTGCCAGTGTGGGTCTGCCTGCCTTCACGGGTAAGCAGATGGCTCAGTGGCTTTATCAACGTCAGGTACGCACCATCGACGAGATGACCAACATCTCCAAGAAGGGACGTGAAGCCCTGGCAGCCCAGTATGAGATAGGTTGTTCTGATCCTGTGGATTGCCAGCGCTCGGTCGATGGTACTATCAAATATCTCTACCGCACAGCTGCGGGAGGTTACATCGAGACTGTCTTTATCCCCGATGGCGATCGTGCCACGTTGTGTGTCTCTAGCCAGGTGGGTTGTAAGATGGGCTGTAAGTTCTGCATGACAGGTCGCCAAGGCTTTGAAGGAACCCTTTCCGCAACCGACATTATCAATCAGATCTATTCGCTTCCCGAACGTGACCAACTCACCAATATCGTGTTCATGGGTCAGGGAGAGCCCTTTGACAATCTCGACAATGTATTGCGTGTAACCCGGTTGATGACTGCCGATTATGGTTATGCCTGGAGCCCCAAGCGCATTACGGTGAGCACAGTCGGTCTGCGCAAGGGAATGGCGCGCTTCCTCGGGGAGAGTGACTGCCATCTGGCAGTTTCTCTGCATAACCCTTTCCCCAATGAGCGCGCAGAGATGATGCCAGCCGAGAAGAGTTTTTCCTTGACAGAGTTCCTCCCTCTGCTTTCACATCAGGACTGGAGCCACCAGCGCCGCTTGTCTTTTGAGTACATCGTTTTTGGTGGACTCAATGATTCTCCAGCGCATGCTCGAGAGCTCGTCAAGTGGCTTGCACCCCTGGAGTGCCGTGTCAACCTCATTCGCTTTCACCAGATTCCCGACACCCCCTATTGTGGTGCCTCCGAGGAGACGATGGTGTGGTTGCGCGACTATCTGACCAAGCATGGCGTCACTACGACCATCCGCGCCAGTCGTGGACAGGACATCTACGCTGCTTGTGGTCTGCTGACAACAGCCAAGAAAAACGAAGAACAATAACGAAACGAAATACGATGAACAGAAAATTATTCTTTTCCATCTTTCTGGTAGCGCTGACCTTGCTTACAGCATGTAAGAACGGTAAGATGCTGGGGCCTGTGGCTAGCGGCCGCCCTTACGAGGTGCTGGTTGTCATCGACAACAATTTGTGGGAGAATCCCAATGGACGTGCCCTGTTCAATGTGCTGGACACCGACATCCCTGGTCTGCCCCAGCCCGAGCGCTCGTTCCACATATCTCAGTGTTCACCCAAGGACTTTAATCGCACGCTCAATCTGTTCCGCAATATTATCATCGTGGATATCAACCCGCAGATGTTCACCCGCGTCCGTATGAAATTCACCCGCAACGAGTATGCCCAGGAACAGATCATTCTCCGTGTCAACGCCCCCACGGAACAGGCTTTCGCAGCTTACGTCACAGAGCACAGTCAGGACATCATCGATTTCATCACCAAGATGGAGATGAACCGCCTCTGTGTCAACCTCAAGGAGAGGCACTCTGGCGTAACCTATGAGTTGGCCAAGGAGCTCTTCGACTGCGAATTCTTTGCACCAGACGAGTTGAAGAATTACAAGAAAGGCACCGATTTCTTCTGGACCAGCAACAATACAGCTTCAGGAATGGTCAACATCTGCATGTATAGCTATGATTACGAGGGCCCCGAGACATTCAACAAGAAGTATATTCTTGCCAAGCGTGACTCGATCATGGAGAAGAACCTTCCTGGCAGTGCCCCTGGAATGTACATGCAGACCGACACTCTCTGCACCACGATCACTCCCATCATGGTTCATGGAGGTTATGCCATGGAGGCACGTGGACTGTGGTTTATGAAGAACGATGGCATGGGTGGTCCCTTTGTCAGTCATTCGCGTGTAGATACCGAGAACAATCGTGTCATCGTTGTCGAGGGCTTTGTCTTTGCCCCCGAAAAGATGAAGCGTGGCCTGATGCGCCGATTGGAAGGCTCGCTCTACACCCTCAATCTCCCCCAGGAGACTGCATCAGAAATCTCTACCGCTCTCGAAGAAGAGCAAGTCAAGAAATAATACGAAAAACAGATATGGACGATTCTAGAATCCGAATAGCTATCACCCAGGGTGATACTAATGGCGTCGGCTACGAGGTTATCTTCAAAGCCCTTTTAGACCCCACTATACTCGAGATGTGCACCCCCATCATTTATGGAAATCCCAAGGTTGCTGCTTATCATCGCAAGAGCAATGAACTCTCGATCAACTACAGCACCATCCACAATGCCGAGGATGCGCAGGAAGACCGCATCAACCTGTTGGTGTGCGACGATCAGGACATCAAGGTGGACCTGGGCCAGAGTACTCCCGAGGCAGGTCAGCAGGCCCTGAAAGCCCTGGAGGCAGCCATCCGCGATTGGAAGGAGGAACTGGTGGACGTGGTGGTCACAGCTCCCATCAACAAGCACAGCATCCAGGGCGAGGGTTTCCATTTCCCTGGCCACACCGAGTACATCCAGGCATGTGTGGGTGATGGTGCCGAGGCACTGATGATCCTGCTCAACGAGCGTATTCGTGTAGCGTTGGTGACCACTCATCTTCCCCTTCGTCAGGTGGCAGATGCCATCACCGAAGAGAATATTCTGCAGAAGCTGCGTATCTTCAATCATACCCTGCAGCGCGATTTCGAACTCACCCGTCCCCGTATTGCCGTGCTTTCGCTCAATCCCCATGCAGGCGACGACGGTTTGTTGGGTCAGGAGGAGCAGACCGTGATCATGCCCGCCATGAAGAAGGGTGAGGAAGAGGGTATCCGCTCGTTTGGTCCTTATCCCTCGGACGGTTTCTTCGGTGCTCGCAATTACGAGCATTTCGATGGTGTCTTGGCTATGTACCACGACCAGGGACTCTCTGGTTTCAAGGCAATTGCCATGGATGATGGCGTCAATCTGACCGCGGGTCTTCCTATCGTGCGTACCAGCCCCGATCACGGGACGGCCTATGATATCGCTGGCCAGAATCGAGCAGACGAGAATTCTTTCCGCCAGGCGCTTTACACCGCTATCGATGTATGGCGCAACAGAAATGCGTATGACGAAGCTCACGAGTCACCTCTGGAAAAATTGTACCACGATCGCCGAGAGGATGAGCGTCGTCCTCATCGTCCCGAGTAAGCAATGAAACCCCTCTACCGCAACATCTTCCTGGGAATAGGTCTGACGGCCATTGTCGTCATGCTCTGTACCTTTCCGATGTCCTGGGACGAGTTGTGGAGGCATGTTCGACGTGCAGGGTATTGGTTCCCTGCCGTGGTGTTGCTGTGGATCCCCATCTATATGACCAATGCCCGTGCATGGCAGCTCATCATCAATGATGGTACTGCCCATGTGGGCTTTTGGCGTGTGCTCAAGTACACCATTTCCGGCTATGCCCTCAATTATGTGACCCCTGTGGGATTGCTGGGCGGCGAGCCCTATCGCATCATGGAACTCACGCCCTATGTGGGGGCTTCCAAGGCGGCCAGCAGCGTCATCCTCTATGCGATGATGCACATCTTTTCTCACTTCTGCTTTTGGACTTTCAGCATTGTGCTTTTCCTTGTGCTCTATGGCAGTTCGCTCAATGTGGGTCTATCTATCATGCTGGCCTTATTCAGCGTGTTTTGTGCCTTGGGCATCTACTTCTTTTTGCAGGGTTACCGCAACGGATTGGCTTTTCGCGCCTTGCGTTTCTTTGGCCATTGGCCAGTCGTAGGGCGTCGGGTGCGTGCTTTTGCCGACTCGCATGCCGAGGCAATAGAACGTGTGGACCGACAGATTGCCGAGCTGCATGCTCA
Organism: Bacteroidaceae bacterium; assembly: GCA_045600505.1. Classification (GTDB taxonomy): domain Bacteria; phylum Bacteroidota; class Bacteroidia; order Bacteroidales; family Bacteroidaceae; genus Physcousia. Next base: position 3,943 of record JAZRYA010000040.1, on the reverse strand, counting down.
ACGCCGTAGCACCTTCTACCGCAGCCTCTTGCTCGAGTTCCTGGCTCGTATGATCGGTTGTGTCGAAATCCAGTTCATCCTCTTCATCCTCACTCCCGACGTTTCCTATTGGAATTGCGTGCTGATGCAGGCTTTCACTAGCCTCTTCACCAATCTGCTCTTCTTCATCCCCCTGCAGATGGGGGCGCGTGAGGGAGGCTTTGCCATGGTCACTGGCGGACTGAATATGAGTGGAACCTATGGCGTGCTTACAGGCTTGATAACTCGTCTTCGTGAGATGTTCTGGATTGCCGTAGGTTTGTTACTGATACGAGTTGCTAACGCAGATTCTCCACGAAAATGAAAGTATTGCTAGTGCGCCGTGCCGAGCGTTTCTCACCCAATATGAGAGATCGTGATGCTGCCATCTTGCAGGCTGTAGGTCGCGAACTGGAGGCAATGGGCCACAGCATCCAGGTATGTGCCGAGGAAGACCTCTCACAGGCTTCTCCCGACCAGTGGGATGCCGTCTATCACATGGCTCGCAGCCGAGAGGCCCTGGCTCGATTGGCAGAGTGGGAGAGGCGGGGCGTGCGTGTGGTCAATCCTGCCGAATCATTGTTACAGCTCAGTCGCAAGCGCTTGCTGTCACTGGCCGAGGAGAGGGGCGTAAGCGTTCCACGCCATGCTGTGGGTAGGCGGGGCGACGTGCCATTCCCACTGTGGTGGAAGCGCGACGACCAGGTGTCGCAAAAGCGTGACGATGTGGTCTTCTGCCGAGATGAGGCTGACTGGGATTGCATGCTGCAGCGCGGCATTTCAGACTATGTGGTGGAGGAGCATCTTGAGGGGCAACTCGTCAAGTTCTACAGTGTCCGTGGCACGGATTTTTTCCACTGGCAGATTCCTACTTACGACAAGTGGAGCGGTGATGTGGCTCCTTCAAACCAAGGCCTCGTGTTTGACGAGGAACAGCTCAAGGAGATGGCTGACACCCTAGCCGATGCGGCAGGTCTTGTCGTGTTCGGGGGTGACGCCATTGTCACTCGTGACCATCAGGTTTATATCATAGATTTCAACGATTGGCCCAGTTTCAGCAGTTGCCGCGACCAGGCCGCCAAATACATTGTATATGGAAAATAACAGCAAATTACAATCCACTTTCAAGTCTCAGGACACCGAGGAATGGCTCGATATACACTGGACTCGCCCCATCGGATATGTGTGGGCAAAGTTGTTCGAACGGCTTGATGTTCACCCCAATACGGTTACTGTGATGAGCATCATCCTCGGCGTTGCTGCAGGTATCATGATGTACTGGAACGACCCCTTGCATGCCGTCCTGGCAGTGGTGCTTTTGGCGTGGGCCAACTTCTATGACAGTGCCGATGGCCAATTGGCTCGCATGACTGGCAAGAAGACTCCTCTAGGTCGAATTCTGGATGGCGCAGCAGGAGACATCTGGTTCTTCTTCATCTATGTGTCGCTGGCCCTTCGTCTTACTCCTCAGCTCACGCTCTATGAGAATCTGGCCCTCTGGATAGGTGGTTTGCTCAATGGCTTTGTATTTCATGTCAAGCAGGCCCAGTTGGGCGATTATTATCGCAATGTGCACCTGTGGTTTATCAAGGGCGAGAGTGGCAGCGAGATGGATAGCAGCAAGAAGGCTCGTGCAGACTACGATGCACTCTCTTGGCGCAATGATTTCATACGCAAGGGTTTCCAGTGGTTTTACAAGCGTTACACGCGCAATCAGGAACGTATGAGCCCCAATTTCCAGCGCTTGCTCACCGCCATTCGTCAGCGTTATGACGACGGCAGGATGCCCGAGGGCCTTCGGCAGGATTTCCGGCAGGGTAGCTTGCCGCTGATGAAGTGGACCAACATCCTGCAGTTCAACACTCGTGCCATTTATCTCTATAGTGTGCTGTTAATCAGTGCCTTCACTGGACATGAGTACACGTGGTCGTATTATGCATTCGAGATAGTGGTGATGAACATTATCTGGTGGCACATGCACCGGGAGCACGAGAAACTGAGTAATGAAATCTACAACAAACTGGACAGCTATGAGTAAACTGGATGTAAGAGGGCTGATTTTTGATTACGGAGGCACCATCGACACCTCGGCCCGACACTGGGCACACGTCATCTGGGAGGGCTACCAGAAGGCAGGGATTCCTGTTACCAACGACCAGTTTCGCGAGGCTTACGTCTATGCCGAGAGAGCCCTGGCCAAGGCTCCTGTTATCTTACCAGGCGATAATTTTAACGTGTTGATGCAGAAGAAATTAGAAATAGAAACCCAGCATTTGGTGGAGATGGGTGTGTGGCAAGCCTCGGTGGCAGAGCGACGTGCCAAGAGTGATGCTGCTGCCGAGTATTGCTATGATTATGCGCGTCGCACGGTGGACCAGAGCCGACTGACGTTGACCCGATTGGTCGAACGCTATCCCATGGTGCTGGTGAGCAATTTCTATGGCAATATCGAGACTATTCTTCGTGATTTTCATTTGTCAAAATATTTCACAAAAGTGATAGAGTCGGCCGTGGTGGGAGTGCGCAAACCAGATCCTGCCATCTACCAGTTGGGTGTGGATGCAATTGGTTTGCCTGCCAGTCAGGTGCTGGTGGTGGGTGACTCGTATGGCAAGGATATGGTGCCTGCTCACGCGATAGGTTGCCGCACGGCCTGGATGAAGGGTGAGGGGTGGACTTCCGATGAGAACAACGACGAAACGTTGCTCGATATCGTCATTTCTCAGCTGCAGGAACTGGAGCAAATTTTGCTGTGATTAGAAGACTTTTGAATATTTTTATAAAATAAAAATATTTTACAACGGTTCAAAATCTCGTTGGTATTATTGGGAGTTTCTCAGATTTTTAGTTGCGGCTGAATAACTCGATAATCGGTTTGGTTGCTCGATTTTGCCCTGGTTTCGTTGGTATTTTTAGGTACAAAATCAATTTTCGTCGTGTTCCAGCACGATCCCGTCGATGGGATTCCTGCAGGCTGTCGTGAGATACCCGCTCGTAAATCCCTTTGTTCGCGGTTTGCTTGCCTCCGTCCTTTGGTAAAATATCTGGACAAAAGCTGGGGTTTTCAACATGCAGAAGCCTTCTTCTCGCGGGTGCAAAAGGAAGGCTTCGGTAAGGGTGAAATGGGGGGAGGCTTAGATAGTTTTCAGGAACTCCTCTGCCTTTTGGATGTCCTCGGCGTGGTCCACGTCCAGTACCTTGCTCAGGTTGCGGGCCTTCAGTCGTAGACCATCTTCCACCAGCCCTCGCTGGAAGTTGCGCATGCGGCTTTTTCCTTCGGCCATGCATCGGTTCAGCGTGTCCAGTGCTTTGGGCCTCAGGCAGTAGATGCCACCGCTGATGTATCTGCTGTCAGGTTGCGCCTGATCGTAAAATCCGGTGATGTTCATCTCCTTGTCAGTGCCCACATACAGCGGTTTTTCGTCATCTATGTAATCTGTTACGGCCATCATGCCGTCGCAGTCGGTTCCCTGGAAATCCCGGATGTAGTCTGCAAATTCCTTTTCACGGAAGATGGTGTCTACCGTTGTCAGACAAAAGTCTGCCCCAGCCAGATAGGGGGCTAACTCGCTGAAACTGTGCATCGAACTAGGTGTGCTCTTGACCACTAACTTGATGGGCACCTCGGTCTGCTTGTTCTTTATTATATCGCGCACGTGTGCCTCGGTTTCGGGGTGCAGCGTGTTGACGATGATGGCAATTTCCTCGGCTTTGCAGTTGCAAAAGATGCGGATGAGGCGGTCTATCATGGGTTCGCCCATCAGGCGCACCAGTGGTTTGGGCTGCTTCACGCCCTCTTGTGCCAGTCTCGATCCTTCGCCAGCGGCTATGATTGCAAACTTCATACAGTAGATTTATGTGTATTTTTATGGTTGCAAAAGTAATAAATTCTTTTCTTGTCTCCAAAAAATGGTATGGAAAAACA
>JAZRYA010000039.1:0-9361 GCA_045600505.1 Bacteroidaceae bacterium | reverse complement strand
GAACTGCGTCATAAGTTTGCCTTCGAGGTACGTCGTTACCTTGATCAGCAGGGATTCCTCGAGATCGAGACACCAATTCTCGTTAACTCTACTCCTGAGGGTGCTCGCGACTTCGTTGTACCAAGCCGCATGAATCCTGGTCAGTTCTATGCATTGCCTCAGAGCCCTCAGACTCTGAAGCAGCTGAGCATGGTTGCAGGTATTGACCGTTACTTCCAGATTTGTAAGTGCTTCCGTGATGAGGACCTGCGTGCTGACCGCCAGCCTGAGTTTACTCAGATTGACTGTGAGATGTCATTTGTAGAGCAGGAGGACATCCTGCAGATGTTTGAGGGCATGAGCCGTCACCTCTTCAAGACCTTGCTTGACATCGATATCCCTGCTCTGCCTCGCATGACATGGGCCGATGCCATGAAGTATTATGGTAGCGACAAGCCCGACACTCGTTTCGACATGCAGTTCGTGGAGCTCAAGAACCAACAGCCCGACAATGCATCTCGTGAGTTGGTGGATAGCATCTTCCCTCAGGGCTTTACTGTATTTGACGATGCTGCATACATCGGCGCTATTTGCTGCGAGGGTCAGGCTGTCTACACCCGTAAGCAGATTGATCAGTTGACCGACTTTGTCAAGCGTCCTCAGATCGGTGCTAAGGGTCTTGTCTATGCTCGTGTGCAGGAGGATGGCAGTGTGAAGAGCAGTGTTGACAAGTTCTATACTCCTGAGACCCTCGAGGTGCTCAAGCAGAAGATGAATGCCAAGGCTGGCGACCTTATCCTTATCCTCAGTGGTGATGACGCAATGAAGGTTCGTAAGCAGCTTTGCGAGTTGCGTCTCGAGATGGGTTCTCGCATGGGATTGCGCGACAAGAGCAAGTATTCATGCCTCTGGGTTATCGACTTCCCCATGTACGAGTGGAGCGACGAGGAGCAGCGTCTGATGGCTATGCACCATCCCTTCACTTCTCCCAAACCCGAGGATATTCCTTTGCTGGACACCGATCCTGCCAGTGTACGCGCTAATGCATACGACATGGTTGTCAATGGTGTAGAGGTTGGTGGCGGCAGCATCCGTATCCACGATGCTAAGCTGCAGCAGAAGATCTTCGAGATCCTTGGCTTTACTCCCGAGCAGGCTCAGCTCAAGTTTGGTTTCTTGATGAACGCCTTCAAGTTTGGTGCGCCTCCTCATGGTGGTCTTGCATACGGTCTCGATCGTTTCGTCAGCCTGTTTGCACAGCTTGACAGCATCCGTGACTGCATCGCATTCCCCAAGAATAACAGTGGTCGCGATGTCATGCTCGATGCTCCTGGCTTTATTGATCAGGCTCAGCTTGACGAGCTGTGTCTGGCAGTCAATGTTCCTGAGTAAATCATTTGATCCTATATACGAGAAACGCCTCTCCATTTGGAGGGGCGTTCCTTTCTATCGAGGGGATAGTGTGAGTTCCTTTGTACCTATTTGTTGTTTTGAAAGAACTTTCGGTATTCGCTTGGAGTCATTTTTTTCTGTTTGAGGAAGGTGGCATTGAAACGTGCAACAGTGGAGAATCCGCTTTCCAGTGCAATATCAGTAACAGGGGTATCTGTGGTGATAAGTATTCTCTCTGCATAATTCACTCTTGCTTGTAGCACATACTGATGCAGAGTGCATCCAAATGCTTTGATGCACAGTCGGTTCATATAGTCAGGATGGAGTCCAATTGCTTTTCCTATTTCGCTGGCTTTCAATGCTCTCTTGAAGTTCCTGGCTACGTAGTCCGCTATCTTTGTAATCTTGTCACCGTCTTCGCTAAATATGGTTCCTGTGTATATGGGATAATTGTCTCCTACGGTATTCAGAATAGAGTAATCTAATGACAATCGTTTGACCTTTGCCATCATCTCCGTCAGTACAACTTCCTGCAGATTAGGTTGGTCTATTTGTTGAAGATCTGAAATCCACGTGTCCATTAGTTGTATATCAAAAGATTTAGAAGCTAATTCTGGGGACACAAGCATCTTTCCTGCAAACAGATCATTAACCATTTTCTTGTCAATGTTCCATGAGAGGAAGGTGACGAGCGGTATTGTGCAAACGTAATAACTGCTGTTATCTTGAAATGCCAGAGTTTGGTGGGGAATCAATGCCCAGAATATGGCAATTCTGCCGGATGGAATTTCGATAGCTTTGTTATTGAAGAAATAGGTTGCTCCACCTTGAGGGAATAAGTTTATTTCGATCTCGTTGTGCCGGTCAATGCGAGGAGTCGCTTGTGGACTCCACTTCTCACATGTTAGGCCATATGGCATAAAGTCTTGGCGACCAGAATCAAATGTTTTGGGTTCTTCCATACGACAAAGATACTACAATAAATGAAAAAAAACATATAAAAGTCGGTTTTTGATAGATTCTTTAGGTGAAAAAGGGTTGAATATACCAGAAAACTACTTAAATTTGCGATTGAAATTACATCTAACCATGATTAACGTATGAATAAAAGACTGCAATCTTTGGATATTTTGCGTGGATTGACACTCTTTATGCTGGTGTTTTTTGGTCCTGTTGTGTCACATTTGCTCAAGGTTGTTGATGCGGAATGGTGTGTGCCTATCCTGCATCAGTTGGACCATGAACCCTGGGAGGGCTTTCGGATTTGGGACTTGCTGATGCCTCAGTTCCTGTTTATGGCGGGAGCTTCCATGCCGTTTTCGTTCGAGAAATACCGCTCACAGACCGATAAGCGTGCTATTTATCTTCGCATTCTGAGGCGTTTCGTCTTGCTCTTCATTATTGGCATGATGGTCCAGGGCAATTTGCTCGGTTTAGATCCACACCGTATATATTTATATAGCAACACCTTGCAGGCTATTGCGTGCGGTTATCTGATTGCGTCAGTTATCCTGCTGAACTGCAAGTCGATACGTTGGCAAATCGGTTGGACTGTGGTCCTCTTACTCGTATATTGGGTAGGTATGGCAGTCGGAGGAGATTATTCTCAGGATGGCAATTTCTGTGAGACGGTAGACAGAGTGGTGCTAGGCCGATTCCGAGATGGTGTCTATTGGGATGAAAGTGGTGTTTGGCATTTTGCAGACTGGTATCGATACACTTGGATTTGGAGCAGTCTGACCTTTGGCGCAACCGTGATGTTGGGTTGCCTGACAGGAGAGTGGATACGTCGAACTGATGTGAAGAGGAAATCTTTGTACATCGTTGGTACAGGTATTGCCTTGTTGGCTGTCGCTGAATTGTGGAGCCTGAACATGCCTATCATCAAACACATCTGGACTAGCAGCATGGTCCTGTTTGCCGGTGGATGGAGCATGATATTGCTGGGAATTATCTATTATGTGGTAGATTGCAAGGGGTGTGATAAGGGACTGACATGGCTCAAGGTATATGGAATGAACTCCATCACGGCTTATTTCTTGGGAGAAACTGTCAATTTCCGTTCTGTTGTCACATCGCTAAGTTATGGCCTGAGGCAGTATCTGGGTGATTTCTACGAGGTTTGGATCACATTTGGCAACTTTGCCATCGTGTATATTATTCTTTATATTATGTATCGTTCTCGAGTGTATTTGAGAGTTTAACTGTAATATATTATGCGTAAGTTTGTTGTATTTGTAGCAGCACTGACGATGTGCCTTGTTGCTGCTGGTCAGAAAACTGCCAGGTGGAATCCCGAGACGACCGATTGGTCCAAGAATCCCAAACCCGTCATTGGCGACTGGGGCTTTGATAGACCTGGATATCCTCGCGGACTTTACATCCATGGAGTTACGGTCAAAGATGGAAAGAAGGTGAAAAATGCCGTCATCTATGACAATGATGTCTATGATGATGTGTTCGAGGACGAGGTGATGTTTGCCATGGCTTCACTTGGATTGATGAATCTTCAGGGACAGATTGTGACGCCTGTCTTGACGGATGGATGGGGATTTCATCATACGGATTGGCCTCAAACGGGTTATGATGCATATAATCTGGCTGTGGCTTCAGACATGAAGATGAAGCGCATTCCGCCAATCACGATAGGCACAGAGGCAGAGAGTGAGGCCGAGGGTGAGCGCAAAAGTTCGGCTGGCGCAGAGCTCTATGTGTCTATTATTAATAAGGAATATAAGAAACATCCCCATCTGCCTGTAATCATCAACATAGGCGGACAGTCTGCAACATTGGCATCGGCCTACTGCCTCGACCCAAGCATAGTGGACAAATGCATTGTTTATTACACAGACTTGCCAGTATATAATGGACACTATGAATGGGCATCGAAATTGGTGGCACGCCACTTCCGTGTTATCAACTGGGGTGCCGATGAACATTGGTGGAAAGGCAAGGGAGGTGAAGACAAATGGAGAGTCCTGCCACGCCCCGAGCACAAGTTTGGCCGAGATAATAACGCCGACAGCGGTGAGTGGAAATTGCTGCATGACATGCATCAACCAATTCTGGATAACATGATCTATGGGTTGCAGAATCGCAGAGAATATGCAGAGAATTTTGCTGATGGATATTGTGATGGAACCTTTCTGCATGCGTGGATTCCTGGCATGTTCACCAAAGCCGAGATTCGCAATCTGCGAGGAGAGAATACCGAAGGCATTCATGTCACGGGCTTTGATGCAGGATGTGAAGACCTTGTCAAGCGGTTTACCCTGTCTATGCTGTTGAACCCCAAGGCATACGGAAGGAAGTCGCAGGGTGCAGAGAATACCTATAAACCAAAATATCATTACCTGTAATATACTATGAGAAAGACATTTGCAATTCTATCTTTGGCCTTTGGACTGGGAGCCTCAGCGTCAAATATTCCCGAGCGCATCTGCGTTTCCGAGAATCATCGTTACCTCGTGGATGAGGCTGGCAAGCCATTCTTCTATCTTGCAGATACGGCCTGGGAACTGTTTCATCGACTGAATCGTGAGGAGGTGGATCTGTACCTAAAGAACCGAGCAGAGCGAGGATATACTGCCATCCAAGCAGTTGCGGTCGCAGAATTGGACGGAATCAATACTCCTAATGCCTATGGTCATCTTCCTTTCCAGGATGAGGATCCGACTCGTCCAGCGGTGAAGGAAGGACCTGATAATGACTATTGGGATCATGTCGACTATATTGTGCACAAGGCCAATTCGATGGGATTGTACATCGCAATGCTTCCCACATGGGGTCGCTATTGGAAGGACGGAGCTCGCCAACCGTTTACTCCAGAGAACGCCTTTAAGTATGGTAAATGGCTGTCTGCTAGATATATAAATGACAAAATCATCTGGGTGCTGGGTGGTGACCGAAATCCCGACAATGACAGACATCGCAGTATAATCCGCCAGATGGCTCGTGGACTGATGGAGGGAGATAACCACAATCATCTCATTACATTTCATCCCACTGGATATTGCGGTAGTGCTCAATTCTTCCATTCCGAGGACTGGCTCGATTTCAACATGCGACAGAATGGACATAACCATTGGGCCGAGGCTTACAAGATGACTCGCGACGACTGGAATCGCGACAATCCCATCAAGCCCGTCTTGGATGGTGAACCTATCTACGAGGATCATCCCATTGCCTTTGACGCTGGCAAGCGAGGTCACTCAGTTGCAGCAGATTGTCGTCGTGCCTTGTACTGGGACCTCTTCAATGGAGCTTGCGGCCACACCTATGGTCATCATTCTGTGTGGCAGATGTGGAATCCCGAGAAGAGCCCTTATGCCGTCAACAATCCTCTACTTCCCTGGTACGAGGCTATCAATCAGCCAGGGGCAGCTCAGATGCAATGGGGTAAGAATCTGATACTTAGTCGCCCTTACCTGAGCCGAATTCCTGCAACAGAACAGGTCTTGGTGCAAAGCAACATTCCTTCGGCATGGCCAGGAGAGGGTCTCTACCGCTTTGCTGCTACGATGGATAGCGAGGGTAGTTACCTGATGGTCTATGCGCCTGCGGGCAGGAAATTCACGGTCAACACCTCTGTCATCTCTGGCAACAAACTGATCGGCTGGTGGTACAATCCTCGTGATGGAAAGGCTAAGAAGATCGGAACAATCCAGAAGTCGGAGAAGGTTGATTTCATCTCTCCAAATCCCGGTGAGGAGATGGATTGGGTTCTGGTCATTGATGATGCCAGCAAGAAATACAAGGCTCCTGGGAGATTGTAACAGTTACCATGTTATGGCGTTTCAGCGTTTCAGCGTTTCAGTTCGTTTTGCGAGTACGCACAATACGCTGAAAATGCCATTTGTGTAGATATATCTATTATATCTATTTATCTATATATTTATATATTAATATAATAATAAATAAGACTGTAAGGATATTTTACCTAAAAGGCGAAATTTCCAAAAAGTGTGCTCGCCATATTTTTAACTGAAACGCTGAAACGCTGAAACGCTTTGGGTCAATTCGTAATGTAGGCACACAGAGGGCACAGAGGGATTTTATTATTATGTCATGCTGAGCAAAGTCGAAGCATCTTTCACCCTGCGAAGATGTTAACTATCTGACTTTGTGCAAGATAAAGAGAAAATATCTGCGTACTAAATATAGGTACGCAGATATAAAACCAGTGTGACGAATCGTTACGCCGGGTAATCCTCTGCGCGATAAAAACACACTGCGTGAAAAAAATCTCTGTGCTCTCGGTGTCTCTGTGTGAGAAAAATGTGGAATATATCCCAGAAATTTCCTATATTTGTCCCAGTAAACGAAAAGACGACAAGAAAATGAACATACAGGACACGATAGAAAAATTCTATAATCGCATAGAAAAAGCGTGTTTCCAGGGGCAAAACCTCAGGAAAGTCATCACTATGGACGAGAGTGAGCGGCGGGAATACCTGTTGGCACAGACCGAACGGCTGCTGAGCGCGAGACCACGCGCACAGGTGGCAGTATGGCTGAGCGACCAGTTCTGGACAGCCGACGAGGGCCGCATCCCCATGTCGGGCTACAACCCCCTGCTCGACCCCGGCGCCCGCACAATGATGGACGACGAGCAGCGCATGCTGTGCGCCTTTCTGCTCGACATCTCGGGACTCTGCCACGACCTCTTCTGCCACTTCCCCTTCGACCTCTCGGTGCTGGGCATCGAGACCGGCGACGAGGACTTCTATGCCAGCAACAACGCCCTGGTCGACTGGCTGCTGGCAGGCCGCTACCCGCACATAGGCGCGCACGTAGCGCACACGATGAAGAAATGTACGCTCGCGCTCGTGACACCCCGCTACCAGCCAGCCCAGGACTATCTGGCCGAGATGCGAGGCCAGAGCTTCGGCATACTGGGCGTCAGCGACGTGAAGGAGGGCGACGAGACCCTCTTTGTGACCGAGATGATAGAGGGACTGCGCCTGCTGGACAACCACCTGAACGAGGGATTCGACATGGGACTGAAGCTGGAGGAGATCATCTACCACGACGAACTGATGGGCCGATTGTTTGACGCCGACGGATACATCGACTGGCTGGTGCCCCTGGCACGCGAACTGTACCAGACGGCCGAGGAAATGTACCGCAAACTCGACATCTGCGTACCTGATTTGGGTACGCAGGTCCAGCCACAACCCGGGCAGGAAGCCATAGGAAAGATGGAGGAAACCATCATCGGCAAGGCGCGCGAGATACGCCAGCGCGAGGGGCTGAAGGGATGGTTCGAGGACGGTTCGCTGGCCATGGGTTATCTGCTGGAACACAGTCACATGAAATGCTATGGAATGTATGATTGATGCCCAGAGTGTGCTGGACGCACTGGCTCGTGATTCCTATTGCCAGCGCATGCAACAGGCGCTGGAGGAGGACTATCAGCAGGACCCAGCAGCGGCCACAGAGGAGTACAGACGTCGCCAGCGCGAGTACCTGGCCCATGCCGACGCAGGCGAGGTGTGGCGCTATGTCAAGCCCGATATGGCGGCTGTGGTGAGGGAACTGAGCGACACGTGGGATGTGCTGACGCAGGTCAAGCGCAAATTGATATTCCAGGGCATGCGCATCGACTTGTGGTTGGACGAGCATCCTGCCTCTTCTCGTCCGCGTGGGCGTGTCCAGCAGCATCTCTTTGCGCTGGAGAATGGGGAAAAGAATGTCGAGCTCACCCAGCAGTGTGCCCAGCAGTTTGCCAAGTTTCTGGAGCTGCACCCTGTGCCCGATGGCTTTTCCGCTTTGCTGAATTCGACAAAGGATAACTATTTCACGAATGTGTTCATGGCCTTTTATGAGCACTGGAGCGACCAGGGTCTCACGCATCCGCAGCTCAGTGGCCAGGCTTGCCGCCGATTCCTGATGGAGGATTGCCACTTGCGGTGCGGCACTGTGGAAAAGTCCTATGCCGACTGGCTGAAGCTGCGCATCGAGAAGGGGGAAATCGACATTGTACGCAAGTGCGATGTGCGTGGGTTCCTCAAGAGTCAGCGCTAGTTTTGTATCACAGAGAGACTAACCTGGCGTCTAAAAACCAGACACTAGGTCTTATTTCAGCGTAACTTTAGTTACGCTGTTTTTATATCTGCATTCCCATTTTGGGAACGCAGGTGGTGAAATCAACGCCCTGATTCAGGGTGTTGGTTTCCTAGTCGGGCACCATGTCGTATCAGTATTATATGCGTTTTTCATCCCCCAATGCGTGTCCCTACCCATGTTTGCCGTAAAAAATTCATAAGCCAAAATCACACCTATTTAGGCTTAAAGGCTTAGGAGCGGAAAGTACCTACCTTTGCATCGTCAAACATCACAAATATGACGAACAGAGTTATTTTCCAGGATGGGGCCAAGATATTGGTGGCCATCCACTCAGAAGCTGAGTACCGCCAGCTACGCGGTACAGAGAGACAAAAAATGCTGGTCAGCCAGGCACGACAGGGCGACCAGAACGCCAAGCGACAACTGCTGCAGTGCAACTACTCCGCAGCCCTCGCCAATCCCGATGGGACCCCGCTGAAGGGCATCGCCGAGCCAGGCAACTCGGTGGGCATGGACGTCGACTTTCCCGCCAGCGACCCCATGCTCGATGAGCACCTCGCAGAGGCACGAGAGCGCATACTGGCGAAGAAGGACGAACTGGGACTGCTGATGCTGGAGCGCAGCGCCACCAAGGGATTCCACGTCGTCTTTCGCCGTCGAGCAGAGCTGAGCCAAGTGGGTAATCTGGAGTGGGCTAGCCAGTTGCTGGAAGTACCCTATGACGACGCTGCCAAGGACGTCACTCGCGTGTTCTTCACCACCACCGACAGCGACGAGGACCTCATCTACCTGAGTCCAGAGCTCTTCGACACGACTCCTCTCGCCATCGTGCAGCAGAGTAGGGTAGAGCCCACGCAGAGCGCTGCAGAGCCCACGCCCGAGAGTGCCGAGGAACTCACCTATCGCGGCTATGCCATGAGCG
>JAZRYA010000038.1:0-10598 GCA_045600505.1 Bacteroidaceae bacterium | reverse complement strand
TAATGCCTAACACGATTTTGCCTGTTCGACGAAGGAACAACGCATAGAGGATGTTAGCCACATACTCGTAGATGAGTGTCCAGATAGGACCATTGATGCTAGTCAGTTCACCCCAACCACGTATGTCCATCGACTTGGGCAGAGGAATCATGCAGATGAGCAACAGGGCCTCGAGCAACAACATATACCAGGGTGCTGTGTCCACAGCATTGAAGGTCGGTCCGCCTGTGTAGTAGAAGAGACATACGCCGATGATGGTACCCATAATTGCCATAGGTTGCAGACGGGTCAGACGGCGCTTGAAAAAGCCCCATGTGGACATTCTGTCCCAACGGTCATCATAAGCATAACCGAGCACAAGACCGCTCAGTGCGAAGAAGAAATCAACGGACATGAAGCCATGGGGCATCACCCATCCTGATATTTCGGCAGGGTAACACTCCATCATGTGAAACATCACTACGCCCAAGGCTGCCACTCCTCGTAGTCCGTCAAGTATCTCATAGCGAGGTTTGGACTCTAGATAAGTATATGAATGTGATTCCATGTGCTACTGATTGTCTCTATTGAATACAGGCATCTCATCGGGGAGGTCGATTGCCAATTCTATCAAACCTGCCACCTTGCCGTCTTCGTCATACCAGGGTGTCTGGTGTAGCAGTTTATGCTTGCCGTGACGGATTATCTGATAGGTATTGCTCTCGCCGTTTTCTATCATCTGACGAATCATAGCACCCGCCTTTGGACCATGGCAATTGTAGAGATTCTTGCCTACCACTTCGCCATCACGATCGATGGCGCGCTTGTTCTGATAGAGCACGATACCCTCTTTGTCGCATACTGTAGCGGCTATGTTGGGAACATTTTCGAGATAATCAAAGGTACTGCTTATGCGAGTCCCATCGTGCTCGCCCGACTGATTCGATGTCTGTTTCATATTATTAGAAAGGTGACCCTGGAAAGCTTATGACTTACCTCTCAGGGTCACCTGTTATTCAATTAGTTTCTATACTCGTGCAATTACTTCTTCCACAGTTTGGTCATATCCTCCAGAGTCTTGCCCTTGGTCTCGGGAACGAGACGCCATACAAATACGGCGGCGATGATGCAGATGACACCATAGAGGCCATAGGCAAACCAGTAACCCAGGCTATTGGCCATGGGAACAAACGAGGTAGAGACAATCCAGTTGAAGATCCACTGGAAGGCTACTGCGATAGCGACAGCTCCACCACGGATGGTGTTGGGGAACACCTCGGCGATGAGCACCCAGCAGATGGGACCCCATGAGAACATGAAGCTGGCCGAGTAGACCATGATGCTGATCATGCAGAGCAACTGCAGGTCGGGATTGCCAAAAGTGCAGGCTACACCCAGTGCGCCGATGGCCATGCCCAGCGAACCTACGATGAGCAGGGGCTTGCGACCCAGTTTCTCGACAGTGAAGATAGCTACGCAGGTAAAGCCCAGATTGACAATACCATTGAAGACGGTGAGAACCATGGGATTGTCAAAGCCCATAGCCTCGTAGATGCGGGGCGCAAAGTAGAGCACGGCATTGATACCCACTGCCTGCTGGAACACTGACAGCATGATACCGACAAAGATGCACAGCACACCATAGGTGAGCAGGGGCTCGGTCTTGACGACCATGGTCTCCTTGATCTCCTGCAGGATAGCACGAGCTTTCTCTGCACCATTGATACGAGCGAGGATACCCTCGGCCTTGCTGTCCTGACCGATAGAAGCCAGATAACGGGGAGTCTCGGGCACGAAGCAGATGAGCAGTGCAAACAGACCTGCAGGCACCATCTCGCTTCCGAACATATAACGCCAACCTGATTCGATAGCCCAAGCAGCCTCGGCACCATTGGTGAGCTGGTTCATGCCAGCACCGATGCTTTCGATAGCGGGAGCGATGTGGTCGCCCAGGATAAAGAAGTTGACAAAATAAACAACCAACTGACCAAAGATGATTGCAAACTGGTTCCAACTTACGAGCATGCCGCGAATGTTGCTGGGAGCAATCTCACCGATGTACATGGGGCACACGGCAGAGGCCAGACCCACACCGATACCGCCGATGACGCGGTAGATATTGAAGACGATGAGCAATGTCATCGTGGGTTCACCCTTGGCAAGCACCATGGTCTCGGGACACATGCTACCCCAAGCCGAGATGAAGAACATCATACCGGCAAAGATGAGGGATTTCTTACGTCCCCAGTTAGAAGCCAGCAGACCCGATATGGCCGAACCGATGATGCAGCCGATGAGGGCGCTGGAGGTGGTGAATCCGTGCATGAAATCGGTGTAGGTGAAATCCTGTGCACCGAGGAAGAAAGCCTGGAGTCCCTTGTCGGCTCCAGAGATAACTGCAGTGTCATATCCAAAGAGCAGTCCGCCCAACACGGCGACCAGCACGATAGACACAAGATAGGCACGACTGCCTGAATTTGATTGTTTCATGATAGTTTATAGTTATGATTATTTCAATTCGTTCCACTTGGGAGGAGTGACGCCGAGGAGGTTGCGCACAAAGAAGTCGAAGCGCTTGTGCTCACCGAATGCCTCACCCACAGTGTGGTGTGCTCCAGGGATAACCACCAGTTCAAACTCCTTGCCGGCCTTGATGAGGGCATCAGCTACTTGCATGGTACTTGCGGGATCGACATTATCGTCAAGTTCGCCTACCACCAGCATCAAGGGACGTTCCAGCAGATGAGCATTTTCTACGTTGGAGCACTCGATATAACTGCTGTCCACGGGCCAACCCATCCACTGCTCGTTCCACCAGATCTTGTCCATACGGTTGTCGTGGCAGCCACAAGCGCTGTAAGCAGCTTTGTAGAAGTCGCCATGCAGCAGCACTGCAGTGGTGCTCTCCTGACCACCAGCCGAACAGCCATAGATACCTACGTTGTCAGCATCCATGTAGGGATATTTCTGAGCAGCGGCGCGGATCCATGCCTTGCGGTCGGGGAAACCGGCATCCTTGAGGTTCTTGTAGCAAACCTCTTCAAACTTCTTGCCGCGGTACGATGTGCCCATAGCATCGAGCTGCACAACGATAAAACCGAGTTCGGCCAGCGCGGTGGTATAGTAGTTGGTAGCCTGGAAACTCTTGGGAGTGTAGGCATCGCCAGGACCAGCGTAGATGTACTCGATGATGGGGTATTTGCGGCTGGGGTCGAAGTTGGTGGGGCGCTGAATGATGCCCCACATGGGGGTGACACCGTCGCGACCAGGAGCCACGAACACCTCGGGAGCAACCCAGCCCTTGCTCAGCAAACCGCTGATGTCGGCACAGGCCACTTGCTGCACCTGGCTGGGATCCTCTACACTGCGCAATACGGTAGTGGGGGCCTGGTCTACACGGCTATAAGTGTCGATCAGGTGGGTATATTCGCTGTTGAACACGGCCTTGTGGTTACCATTCTCGGGAGTAAGGCAGGTGAGACCCTTGCCGTCGATGCCTATTTTATAATAATGTACCAGATAGGGATCCTCGTCGGGGTTCATACCGCTGGCGGTGAAGTAGATGATGCCTTTCTTCTCGTCGACACGCAGCACCTGGCGCACGACCCATTCGCCCTTGGTAATCTGACGAATAACTTTAGCCTTGGCCACATCGTAGAGGTAGAGGTGGTTCCAGTTGTCACGCTCGCTCATCCAGATGATCTGTTTGTCGTCGATCATGTTGTGACGGTAGTGACGGCTGTAGTTGACAAAGGTGGGGCTAGTCTCTTCGATGATGGTGCGCACCTTGCCAGTCTCGGGGTTGAGACCTAGTACGCGGAAAACCTTGTGACCACGTTCGTTGTATTCGAAGAAGAGTTCCTTGCTGTCGCTGCTCCACTCGGGACCCCAGATGTCGTATGGGTTGGGGAAGAGGCTGTTCTCTGCCACGATAGCCTTGCCTGTGGCTACCTCGAAGACACAGGGCGTCTTCTGGGTGAGCTCGTCACCGGGCTTAGCGTATTCCTGCTGGTGCAGGATAGGCTGTGTCTGACCGGCAGGACTGCTCTCTACATAGTAGACATAGCGCTTCTGGGCCACGGGGCGGATGCGATTGACGGCGATGTAGCGGCTGTCGGGACTCCAATGGAGGTAAGCACTATAGTATTGACCCAGTGTACCATCGTAGCTGAGCTGTTTGCGGGTCTTGCCATCGCGAGAGACCACAAACACGTTGTCGTCCTGGATGTAGGCAGTCCAGGCACTATCGGGTGAGGTGTAACGGTTGCCGGTACGCTCATCATCGACGTTCATCCAATGATTCTGGAGCAACTGAGGACCTTGCTTTGTAGCCGTGTTGGCGCGGCCATCACTACGTCCCTGCATGCGGTCGCGCTGACGTGACCACTGGTTGCGGTCGTTGTCATTCTCACGCTTCTCGGCAGGAGCCTCGCTCAGGGTGAGTTTGCCCTGTGCATCGATTTTTCCAATCATCTGGCGGACCGTCTTGGTATCAACACGCTGGTTGAAGTAGAAGGTGTCGTCGCCGAACCAGCGGACGTTTTCTGCACCGCCGGTCACATTGGTGCTACTAAGCTTACCGGTGATAGAATAAGCTCGTTTGTAATCTTCTAATGTGCCCTGTGCCTGTGCTGCGATACTTGCCAGTGCAACGAGAGCTAGAACTGGGAGTCTTTTCATTTTGTTCGTGTTTTTGGTATAATTACGTACCAAAGTTACTAAAAAAATACTAGTTTTACGTTTGATTACCCGATGAAATCGGACAAAACAATCAAAATTTGTAGGTTTGTTTGGTATTTTCATCATTTTTTCAGTAATTTTGTTCGTCTAATCCGTGGAAAAATGCGCAAATTTATCTCATTCTTATTTGTATTCACACTCGTGTATGCGAGTGCACTGGCATCGTCTGCAAAACCCAAGCAACCCATCAAGGTGAGTTGCATCGGCAATAGCATCACCTATGGCACAGGTTGTCAGCATCCCGAGACTGATAGTTATCCGGCACAGCTGCAAGTGTTGCTGGGCGATGGATACCAGGTTGGAAACTTTGGAAAGCCCGGCGCCACACTGCTGCATAAGGCCTTTCGACCCTATGTCGAGCAAGAGGAATACAAGCATGCGTGTGAATTTGCTGGTGACATTGCGGTCATCCATCTGGGTGTCAATGATACCGATCCGCGTGCTTGGCCCAATTATCGAGACGATTTTATCCAAGATTATTTAGATCTGATTGCTTCGATACGCCGAGTCAATCCCAAGTGCCGCGTGATCATAGCCCGCATGACACCGCTCTCGGATCGTCATCATCGTTTCCAGAGTGGAACACGCGACTGGCATGCGCTGATACAGAAATGCATCGAAACCGTGGCCCGAGAGGCTAACTGCGAACTGATAGATTTCTACGAACCCCTACACCGCCGTCCCGACCTGTTCCCTGATGCCATCCATCCCAATGTGCAAGGTTATGGCATGCTGGCACAGATTGTCTACAGTGCCATTACTGGCGACTATGGAGGATTGCAAGTGTCGCCTTGCTTCACCGACAACATGGTGCTGCCACGCGAACGTAGTTTCACCCTGCGCGGTCGTGCCAATGCTGGTGAGAAAGTGCGCGTGCAACTGGGTAAGACCGATGTTGCTGCAGTAGCTAATAACCGTGGAGAGTGGAGTGCAGAGATAAAACCATTGACCTCGGGAGAGACTTATAGTCTTACTTTAACAGCCAAGAGCAAAACTTTGAAGTTCAAGAACATCCTTGCAGGAGAATTGTGGCTTTGCTCTGGTCAGAGTAATATGGCATTCCAGTTGCAATCGGACTTGCAGGCGAAGAAGACGATTGCAGCAGCACAGAACCCCAACATCCGCATCTTGACCCTGCTTCCTCGCTATGATACCAGCAATATGCAATGGTCGGCCGAGGCAGTGAGCGAGGTTAATAATCTGCGCTACTACCAACCTGCAACGTGGCAGGAATGCACACCCGACAACGTGCCTCACATGAGTGCTGTGGGCTACTATTTTGCAGCCGAACTGCAGCAGCGATTGGGATGTCCTGTGGGTATCATCGGCAATGCCGTGGGTGGCAGCGGCGTGGAGGCATGGATAGACCGTACCACCATCGAATGGGAGTTTCCCAACATCCTGCGCGATTGGTTGAACAATGATTTCATACAGGATTGGGTGCGCGAACGTGCAGCCACCAATCTGGGTTCCGACCGTAAGGCACTCGATCGTCATCCTTATCAGCCCTGTTACCTCTACGAGGCCAGCATTCCCCAGCTGCGCGACCTGCCCATCGATGGCGTCATCTGGTATCAGGGCGAGAGCAATGCACACAACATGGAGTCGCACGAACAGTTGTTCCACTTGTTGCTGCAGAGTTGGCGTCAGACGTGGGGCAACCCTGAGTTGCCATTCGGCCTTGTGCAGTTGAGCAGTCTCAATCGTCCTTCATGGCCCTGGTTCCGCTACTTGCAGTACCAGATTGCGCAGAAGGAGCAGCACGTGGGTATGGCCGTCAGCAGCGATCAGGGCGACTCACTCGATGTTCACCCTCGCAACAAGCAACCTATCGGTCGACGTCTGGCCCTGTGGGCCCTGCACGACGTCTACGGTCAGCAAGTAGAATACATGGGGCCCACACCAGATAAGTTCGAGTTCATCGGGGATAAGTGCATCATTACCTACAGTCATGCAAGTGGACTTACGACCAGCGATGGCAAGGCACCTGCCACCTTTGAACTGGCCGAGATAGAAGGCCGCTATTTCCCTGCCGAAGCACGCATTGTGGGCAACACGGTGGTGCTGCAGTCGGCTCGTGTGTCCAAACCCAAGTATTTCCGTTATGGATGGCAACCTTTCACCCGTGCAAATTTGGTAAACGATTGCCTTCTTCCAGCCTCTACCTACCGTTCGGAGTGAAAAATCTGAGGAAATGCTTGCGCATGTGAAGTGAATTTTATAATTTTGCCCAAACAGAAAATCTAGTACTATGATAGTTAATGACCTTCAGCGCCTGAGATGGAAGATACTCGACGAGTGTTTGCGCGACACCACGGTGGAGTATTTCATGGGTGACAATCGCAAGAACAATGAGGATGGCATCACTCGCAATCTTCATAAATATGTACAGCATCGCATGCGCGAAATCAAGCGTGATTACCGTTGCAGCAAACGTGTGCTACAGAATGATATAGCTCTGTTTGAGCGTCGTGGCGGTTATCTCGAGCCTTCGTTCCGCAGAGGCCACAAGCGCATCTTGCGTCTGCGTAACCTGCAGTGGAAGAATCCCCTCTTGAAGGTGAGCGATGCACTGGCTCCACTCACCGACGCCCTGCCCACACTGCGCTCACTGGCCAAGCAGGAAGGTCCCACCGAACTGAAGCTTCGTCTGGGTCCCACCTTGCGCGATGAATACAAGGACTTGACCGACGACAATGCTGTACTGACCTTGCATGTCGACCTCGATATCAATGTGCGCCGACTGGTCTTTGGTTATGGCAAGGAGCTCGAGGTGCTTACTCCCGAGAGTCTGCGTGCCGAAATCCGCCAGGTCGTGAACGAGCTGTTCAAGCTCTACCGCAAGGAGCAGGAGCCCAAAAAGAAGAAGGGCGAACAGCTGGATATGTTTGGCGAGTTGTTCGGCTGATCATTCCAAGCGTCAGTTTCTCGCATGAGACAAAACTATCGTCTGATACAGACACCCCAACAATTGGAAACCCTCCTGGCCGAGTGCGGGGAGAATAAGATACGGCGTTGTGCCTTCCAGGGGCTCGACCTGCCCGAGGAGTGTATGCAGCATGTCTTTGACAACTGCATCTTCCTG
Organism: Bacteroidaceae bacterium; assembly: GCA_045600505.1. Lineage (GTDB taxonomy): Bacteria > Bacteroidota > Bacteroidia > Bacteroidales > Bacteroidaceae > Physcousia. The sequence goes on along the minus strand of JAZRYA010000038.1, from coordinate 2,794 downwards.
GCTTGCAAACTACCGCATGGTCTAAAGCGACAGTTGACCAATAGTCTGGTGTTTCCCAATATGGGCGAGTTATTCCAATTCCGCACCACGCTCTATACGGCAGACTCACTCTACGAGGGGTATGTACTCGGTCGACCAGAAAGTCTGACCCAATGCTACGACTCGCGCGTCTATCGCCATTATCTCGACCGTGGCAAAATATGTGCCGACATCAAAGAGACGCTGGCCCGCACCTTGCACGATCATTCTATCAGCCAGGCCTTGCACCAGTTCTTGTCAGCCTATGAACCTCGTAACATCGTAGGCATCATGGGCGGTCACGGCATTTCTCGTGCCGATGCGCAATACGAAAAAGTGGCCCGACTGAGCAAACGGTTGACCGAAGCTGGCAAACTGATGATCAGCGGTGGAGGACCGGGTGCCATGGAAGCCACGCATCTGGGCGCATGGATGGCGGGTAGGAGCGAGGACGAACTGCTGCAAGCACTGGAAATTCTGCGACAAGCACCCTGTTTCCAGGATGCCAACTGGCTCGAGTGCGCCATGCAAGTGCGAGAGCGTTTCCCCCAGTCGCAGTACGAGAGCGTAGGAGTGCCCACCTGGCTCTATGGTCACGAACCAGCCACGCCTCTAGCAACCCGCATTGCCAAGTATTTCGACAACAGCATTCGCGAGGATGGCATCCTGAGACTGGCCTTTGGCGGTATCATCTACACGCCTGGCAGCGCTGGCACCTTGCAGGAAATCTTCCAGGATGCGGTGCAGAACCACTATCTCTCCTTTGGCTTTGCTAGTCCCATGGCATTCATGGGTGTCGACTACTGGATGCACGAAGTGCCCATCTATCCTCTGCTGCAGGACATGATGGCTCGTGGTAAATACAAGAATCTGCTGCTCAGCATCAGTGATGACGAACAGCAGATTGTTCAAACTATCTTAGATTTCTGATTACATCGCAAAGGCGTTGAAACCACCATCGACCACAGCTACGGTGCCCGTTACAAATGACGATGCATCGCTGATGAGGTATTGGATGGTGCCGCACAGTTCCTCGGGCTTACCGAAGCGCTTGAAGGGAGTCTGACGGATGACATCCTGACCACGCTCGGTGAGACTGCCGTCGGGATTGGTCAGCAGGTCCTTGTTTTGGCTGGTGAGGAAGAATCCGGGAGCGATGGCATTGACACGAATGTTGCTGGTGAACTTGGTTGCAACCTCGTTGGCCATAAAGGCGGTGAAGTTGCTGATGCCAGCCTTGGCTGCAGCGTAGCCCATCACACGGGTCATAGGACGGAAAGCGGCCATGCTAGAGAAATTGACAATGGCTCCCTTGCCAGCCTCGACCATAGGTTTCAGGAACACCTGGGTGGGGATGACCGTACCGATGAGGTTGAGGTCGAGCACCTTCTGGAACTCATCGACCTTGACACCGAAGAAATCACCCGTGGGAGGAATGGTTGCACCAGGCATGTTGCCACCGGCTGCATTCAGCAGGGCGTCGACACGACCGTAACGAGCCACCACTTCGTCGCAGACAGCCTGCACATTCTCCTGATCCATCACATCACACTTGATGAACAACATGCCATCCTCAGTAGAAGATTGGCTAGCAATCTCTTGGCCTAGCTGTTCGTTACGGCCGAGAATGACCACCTTGGCACCTTCCTGGTCCAGATATTTGGCAATAGCACGACCCAGCACTCCGGTTCCACCGGTGATAACGACCACTTTATCTTTTACACTAAATAACTCGCACATAGCTAATAATTTATATTCTCGTTTTCACTTATTTCTCTTCTCACCACAGCCATCACGCCGTCCATCTGACCCAGGGCCAGCATGCGTCCGTGGAACGAGTAACCGGCATTGTAACCCATCTTCTCGTCGCCCAACATCAGTGGCGCATGATCCACACGCATGGGAAGAGCAGGATTGACACGCTCAAAGATGCGACAAAGCTGAATCAGGTCGGCTCGACCAGCCAGATGCGATGCCTCGTGGAAGTCGCCATTGGGCAGCACGTCGCAACTGCGCAGATGCACAAAGTGGGTGCGGTTGGCATATTTCTTGGCCAGGGCGGGCACGTCGTTGTGTGCTCCAGCGCTCAGACTGCCGGCACAGAAGGTGAGTCCGTTGTGCTTGTCGGGCACGGCATCCAGGAATGCCTCGATGTCGGCATCGCAGGTTACGATGCGAGGCAAACCGAGTATCTGGAGTGGGGGATCGTCGGGGTGAACGCACATGTTGATGTCATACTGATTGCACACAGGCATGATAGCCTCGAGGAAATACTTCATGTTGGCTCTCAACTGCTCCGCATCGATGCCCTTGTACAGGTCCAGCAGGTCGCGGAACTTCTGCACGGGGTCGAGGTCATTCTCACTGATGTTGCCATTGACAAAGCCCTGAGTCTTAACTATGATATTGTCTACCAGACGTTTGCGTCCAGCCTCATCCATGATGGCAGCCATTTGTGCCATGCGCACCAGCGTGTCGGTGTCGTAGTCGTTCTCGGCTCCCTTGCGGCGCAGGATGTGTATGTCGAAGTAAGCAAACTCGGCCTTGTTGAAGTAGAGGCTCGATGTGCCGTCGCCATTGGGGTATTCCAGTGTGGTGCGTGCCCAATCCAGCACAGGCATGAAGTTGTAACATATGGTCTTGACACCCGCCTTGCCCAGATTCTCCAGCGAGATGATGTATCGACGGATGAGCTCGTCGCGGTCGGGGCCGCCGTATTTGATGCTCTCGCTCACGGGCAGACTCTCTACCACGCTCCAGCGGAGACCTGCATCCT
>JAZRYA010000037.1:0-9546 GCA_045600505.1 Bacteroidaceae bacterium | reverse complement strand
AATTGAAGAAATCCTGCTCGGAAGCAGGTTTTCCTCGAAATGCAGGCGGATTACCTCATCAAAATACTTCTCCTTTTTACTTGTTGTGTACTTGAACATAAGTTGAGCGATTGTGGTCAACTTTTTTTAGGACAAGACAATTCCTCATACTGACACAACTTCTATCATAGAATCGTTAAGAGCAAGTCTGCCTGATATGCTTTCCAACCTTGTTAATGAACAAGTTGCGTTGAAGGTTGCTCAGGAAAGACAGCGGCTGGAACTTGAACATGAGACAAAATTAGCAGAATTGAAGAAGAGATCAAGTTCTGTTGAGTCTCTCCTTGAAAGCCGTGAGATGCTGCTGCGACTCAGCAAAAACATTGAAGAGAAAGAAAAGCTCGAGCAAGAATGTCGTCTCAAGAATACAATAGAGTATGCTGCACTCTTCTTTGAACTGGCTAAGACTTCTGTAGAAGATGTAGAAAAAGTATTGATGGTTGTGAAATTGTTTGTTGAGCATGGACATGTACCTGCCGATAAGAATTTGAGGATTGCATATAACAAAAAATTGCGTAATGCTGAGTTGAAGCAGTTTGTTGTCAATATCCTTAACTACAATCTGAAGGAACACTACGACTTCACAAACTTCCTACTGACTTACTTCTGTGATTGGTTTACCGGTAAGAGGGAAAACATTTTGAAGAACTACAATGTTCTGCCAAAGGATTCCTTGGTCTCAAAAGATGGTCTTGAAGCAGACTTGGAGCGCTTGCGTGCAATGAGCACCCACGAGGAGAATTCCTAACGACAAGGTCCAAGATGCGGATTTCGAGCCCCGAAGTCAGCGATATGCATGGATTTTTGGCATAATACCATATTTGTACCATCCAAAATTTGCCCAGATGCAGAAAAATGTGTACCTTTGCAAACAACAAATAGGAAAGCAAAGACAACGATAAAAATCATCGGCAAAAGTGAGGTCACGGATGCCTTTCGATAGTTATTGAAAGCGAAAACATTTAGGATGCTTATGGTGTCTCAAATTTGTACCATAAAAATTATATCTCCTTGATTTCCAGCACCGATTAGATTAGAGGAGGTTAAGTAAAACATTATCCTAATATACAGAGTCCCGTACTGCATTTGTGGTACGGGATTTTTTGTTTCTGCGAAAGAAACTAGTAAATGGAGATTGCAGAAGTCGGGCTTTTGTCGTACCTTTGTGCCCAAAATGTACATGGATGATAAAGTCAGTTAGTACCTATATACTGTTTCTGGCACTTTCGCTGCTCACGATATCGAGCCAAGCCGAGCCTCTGGATACGACTCGCGTGGTGTTGCTCGAGGACGTGGAGGTAGTGTCTTCGGTCAAGGAACATGGAGGGATGCGCCAGCAACCCTCGTCAGTCACAATGCTCAATCGCCAGCAGATGGAGTCTGCTCGCATCACATCGCTCAAGGGAGTGTCTTCCTTGGCGCCCAACCTGTTTATTCCCGACTACGGAAGCCGTCTCACGAGTGCCATCTACATTCGTGGTATCGGTTCGCGCATCAACACCCCTGCCGTGGGACTCTATGTCGATGAGATTCCTTGTGTCGACAAGTCGGCCTTTGATTTCAACTTCTACGATGTGGAAAACATCGAGGTGTTGCGTGGTCCTCAGGGCACCCTCTATGGTCACAACACCATGGGTGGACTGGTGCGCGTGCACACCAAGAATCCATTTGCCTACCAGGGCTCTGACATCCGTTTGGGTTATGCCACGGGTGACCAACATCGCACGGTGTCTGCCACCCATTACCATCGTGTCAGCGACCGTTTTGCCTTTACTGGCGGAGGCTTCTACGAGGGTGGAAGTGGCTTCTTCAAGAACGACCTGACAGGCAAACGAGTGGATGACCAAGAGAGTGGGGGAGCGCGCATGCGTGGCATCTGGTTGCCCAACGACCGGGTGAAGGTGGATGCCAACCTCAGTTACACCTATTCCGACGAAGGCGCTTATCCTTATTTCTATACGGGCGCGCTCGCGGGCGAGGAGACCTATCCCGACCTGGTGAGCAAGATCAGCAACAACCGCGAGAATACCTATCGACGCAGTCTGCTGAATGCTGGCGTGAATGTCAATTACCAGTCGGAGCACTGGCAGATGAGCGCCATCACGGGCTACCAGAATCTGCGTGACCGCATGTTTATGGACCAAGACTTTCTGGCACCAGACATCTACACACTGGAGCAGAAACAGCGCATCAATACACTGACCGAGGAGGTCGTGTTCAAGAACAAGAACACCGAGAAGTGGGAGCGCACCACGGGAGCACACCTGATGTACCAGTGGCTGCACACCGATGGCCCAGTCAATTTCTATGCCGATGGTCTGCGCTGGTTGGAGGGTAACATCAATTCGGCCTTACCTACCATCGACCGCATCCCCATGCTGCAAAAGATGGGATTCACGGGTATGCACGTCAATTTTCGTGGCGACCAACTGCTGATGAATGGCGACTACGAGACACCCACCCTTGGTGCGGCCATGTATCACCAATCCACTTATCACTTCACCCCTCATCTGTCAGCCACATTGGGTCTGCGCCTCGATTACGAGCATCAGCAGATGTCGTTCCTCTCGCCTGCACTGGTAGAGTATGGTTTCTCGATGCCCAATGCCAGTCCGCGCATGGCCGTGGATCTGCAAGACCTCACCTCATCGGTTCTCTACGAAGGAAAGCTGAAGAACGACCGCTTCAAACTGCTGCCCAAGGTAGCACTGAAATACGCCTTTGACCGCGACAACAACCTCTATGCCTCTGTCACCAAGGGCCTACGCTCGGGAGGTTACAACCTGCAGATGTTCTCCGACCTGCTGCAGATAGCCATGCGTGCCGATATGATGAATGGTGTGCAAGAGGGCGTGGGACAGTACATGGACCGTTTGGCCAGCCAGACAGGCATGCCTCCCACTGTACCCGACATGGTGCGCCAACTGATGAAAGACAACATGCCACACATCGAGGCACCTAGCACCCAGCAAGTGGTCTATCGCCCAGAGTATTCCTGGAACTACGAGTTGGGTACACATCTGACCTTGTTGGACCGACAACTCAGTGTCGACGCCTCGCTCTTCCTTTGTCGCATCTACGACCAGCAGATTGCCCGCTTTGCCCCCACAGGGTTTGGCCGTATGATGGTCAATGCAGGCAAGAGCCAGAGCTGGGGAGGCGAGTTCTCTGCCCGTTGGACACCCAACAAACACTGGGCGCTGATGGCTAATTATGGTTACACTCGTGCCACCTTCCTCGACTATGATGCAGGTGACGAGCACGATTACTCGGGCAATTACGTTCCTTTTGTGCCCGCGCACACTCTCAGCGCCGATGCTGCCTACACATGGACGCTACGTTCTCAAGCACTGCGCAGCCTCTCACTGGGTGCCAATGTCGTGGGTTCTGGCCGCATCTATTGGACAGAGAGTAACGATGCCAGTCAGCCGTTCTATGCCCAGCTGGGCGCTCGCCTGGCCTTGGACACCAAGTATGCCATGATTACCTTGTGGGGCAAGAACCTGACCAACACCCACTACAACACGTTCTACTTTGAGAGCGCTGGCCGTGGTTTTGAGCAGCATGGCAAACCCCTCCACGTGGGAGTGGATGTAGCCATTCACTTCTAGCTAAAGGATTATTTTTCAGGCACTAGCACCGTCAGATGATTGCCATCTACGGTAAACTTCACCTCGTGTATGCCGTATTCCATGGCATATACGCGCGTGTTGTCCTGTATGTAATGGGGACGTGGATCGCTGGCCAGTATCTGCTGCAATCCTCGCAACTGCTTTTCCGAAAACAGCCGAGCCACCTCCTGGGGAATCTCCACCTCCAGGGGTTCCTGCTGGCGTGTCTGGTCGGTGTATCCGCCCGTGGCTTCGGGGTGGCAGTCGGTAAAGGGCAGATAGGGTTTGATGTCCAGTATCGGCGTGCCGTCCATCAGGTCAGCCCCCTCCACATAGATGACGGGGCCCTCGGGAGTGTTTAGTTCGATTTTCGACACACGCACCGACGATAGACCGATGTTGTTGGGACGGAAGGGCGACCGTGTGGCAAAGACACCCATGCGCTTGTTGCCGCCCAATCGGGGAGGCCGCACGGTGGGTGACCATTCACCCTCGGCCTTGTGCGCCTCGCTGAAGTCCCACAACAGCCAGATGTGCGAGAAACCCTCCAGTCCGCGTAGCGCATCAGCATTGCGGTACTGAGGCTCGAAGACGATTTTTGCCTCCAGTCCATCTACCAGACCGCTCTGTCGGGGTACGCCAAACTTGGTCTTGAAGTCCGTATGTATGTGTGCGATAGTGATCATCTAGAAGAGTCCTTTTATCAGGTAGAAGATGACAGGCACCAGCAACGAAGGCAGCAGATTGATGGTCTTGCAATCTTTGATACCCAGGATGCTGAGACCCGATGAGACGATGAGCACGCCACCCACGATGCTGAGTTCGCAACGCATGGCTTCGGGCATGGCATCGCCAAAACACCAGGCGATGAGGTAGAACATACCTTGCCAGCAGAACAGAATGGGTGCTGCCAACAACATACCCCAACCATAGACGGCCGAAAGTACAGCCGAGGTCACAAAATCGAGTGTAGCATTGGTGTACAGGAAGTTATTGGCAGGTTCGCTCAGTTCCCAACCATGAGAGGGCGAGAGGCAGGAAAGCACAGGACCCACGATGCTGAAGGTGCCGATGCAATATAGAAGACATGCGGTGGTGAGTCCCTCCATGAGTTCGGATTCCTGTTTCCCATCGCCTAGACGTCGTTGACTACGCTTTTCCTCATAGCGCTTGAGTCGACCTGCAAAGTCGATTTTGGTGCCGATGATCGAGCCAATGGCCAGCGAGATGATGAACAGCACCGGTATTTCGCTTTTCTGCATATTTGGCAGAGCCGCATTGGCACCTAGCACCAGACAGGCCAGTCCCAGTGCATCGAAGAGGGCCGTTTTGTACTTTACACTGATGAGTTCTCGGAATTTAGCTCCGAAGGCGCCTCCTATCAGGATGGTACAGGTGTTGACGATAGTTCCTAACATGTGTCTATTTTGTGTGTTTGTGTGTTACATATTCAGTACCACCAGCCAGGTCAGCAGCATGCTAGCCTCGCAGATGAGGAAGGTGGCGCCGCAGCAATCTCCCGTGTATCCGCCGATGGCGCGTTTCAGCCATCCTGCGATGAGGCCCATCACCACGGCAGGTACCAGGAACACGATGCCGAGTTCCTTGATAGCAGCGCCAGTGGACAGCCACAGCCCCAGAATCACCAGAGCCGAAGCCAGCACCACCACGTAGCTGTTCCACTTGGGCATGGTGTAGACGACGTGGTTCTTGGCCTCCTCTTCCTTGCGTGCATAGGGTAGAAGACGGATGATTTCCGAGGCCAGGCACTTGCTCCACACGTCCATGGTCACCAGCGCCAGACAGGTCATCAGGATGGGATTCTTGCACGTCACCTCGGGGTGCATGCTCAGGTTGAGGAATCCCATGGTCATCTCACGCAGACCAAAGTAGAAGGTAGCCAGATAGACGATGAGGCCGATGACGCCATAGGTGCCGATGTGCGAGTCCTTCATGATTTCCAGCGTGCGCTCGCGCGAGGTGCCGCCACCCATACCGTCGCAGAAGTCGGCCAGTCCGTCCTCGTGCAAGGCGCCTGTCAGCAGGATGCGCGAGACGATGGTTACCAGCGCTGCGATGGGCAGCGAGAGGAAGTTGACACTGATGGCAAACACGCCAGCCATCACGCCGCCAGTTATCCATCCGACCAGGGGCCAGTAGCAGGCTGCACGCTGATAGTGATCCGATGAGGCAGGCTGATGCAGCCGCCACCAGGGTAGACGGGTGAACATCATCAGGGCTGCCCACACGTCGTCAAAAATATTTTGTAATCTTTGCATTTTCAAAGTTGTTCATTTCGTTGATCATTCTCACTGCACTCTCCACGATGGGATAGGCACACAGAGCGCCCGTGCCCTCGCCCAGACGGAATCCCAGGTCCAGCAGACCCTTTACGCCCATGCCCTCGAGCATCAGATGGTGGCCCGACTCGTTGCCTTGGTGGCAGAAGATGGCATTTGCCAGGAAATCGGGACACAGTTTAGACGCCATCAGGGCACATGCCGTCATGATGAATCCGTCCACCAGCACCACCATGTGCAGTTCGGCAGCCCTCAGCATAGCGCCCACGGCCGTCACCATTTCGAATCCGCCAAACTGGCGCATAATCTCGCGTGCCGATTGGTCGCTGGTCTCTCGCTGGTATCGCTCCACCGAGCGTGTCAGCACCTCCAGTTTGTGGCGGATTCCCGCACTGTCCAGTCCTGCTCCAGCACCCACACAAGTGGGCAAGGGGATGTCCAGCAAGAGCGACATCCAGATGCTCGATGGCGACGTGTTGCCAATGCCCATCTCGCCCAGACACAGCACGTTACACCCATCCGCGTGGCACTCCTCGGCCAGCATGGCGCCCGTCTTGAGCGCGCGCTCCATCTGCTCCTCGGTCATGGCTGCCTCGTGCAGGAAATTGCCCGTGCCATGCTCGGTTATCTTCAGATTGCGTATGGCGGGGTAGCCCGACAGGTCGTAGTCGACGCCCACATCGATGATGCGCAGGTCAAATCCATGCTGACGGCAAAACAGGTTGACACCGCCTCCCCCTCGGGTGAAGTTGATCATCTGTTGCCAGGTGATTTCGCGGGGCGACACACTCACTCCCTCGCGCTCTATGCCATGGTCGGCCCCCAGCAACAGGTGGCAGGGGTGTTGCAACGTGGGTTCCAGTGTGCCCTGAATCAGTCCGATCTGCAAGGCCAACTCTTCCAGTCTGCCCAGCGATCCCTTTGGCTTATTCAGGTTGTCTATCTTTTCTTGCAGCCTTGTGGCTAATTCATAATTCATAATTCATAATTCATAATTAGGGAGGCTCTAACCTTCTAACCCTCTAACCTCCTAACCTTTAATCTTCACTTCGATGCCCGAAACCATCAGTATCACTTCGTCGGCCAGCGAGGCCACATACTGGTTGAGCCAACCCAGAAGGTCGGTAAATCGGCGCTGCACCGCATTGGGCGACACGCCACCCATACCTATCTCGTTGGTAACCAGGATAAAGGTCGCATCCTGCTGAAACAGACGGTTCAGTTCAGCCTTCATTTCCTCCAGCAGGGTGTCATTGTCCCGATGTCCCGTGTCCCGCTGTCCCGCAAAGAAGAAATTGGTAGCCCACAGCGTTAGGCAATCCACCAGCACCACACGCCCCGTCAAGTCGTGTTGCGACAGGTATTTTTCCTCCTCGATGTTGGTCCATTGTGGTCCCCGTCGCTCCTGATGTCGACGGATGCGCTCGCGGAACTCCTCGTCCCACACGTGAGCCGTCGCCATGTAGACAGGGCGGTCGCTCAGTGCCAGCGCCATCGCCTCGGCATGACTGCTCTTTCCCGAGCGCTCGCCGCCAGTTATCAGAATTATACGTTTCATAGTTGCAAAGATACGAATTTATTCTTACCTTTGCAGCACAAGAAGCAAAAACTTATGAATTGACCCATGAATAAAGCACAAGATTCTTTTTTTCGCAAGGACGGCGTCAGCCTGATTGTTCCCTTCATCCTCATCACCAGCCTGTTTGCCCTGTGGGGATTTGCCAATGACATCACCAATCCCATGGTAGCAGCCTTCCAGACCGTGATGGAACTCTCGGCCGCCAAGGCCTCCATGGTCCAGTTTGCCTTCTACGGCGGTTACGCCACCATGGCCATTCCCGCCGCCCTCTTCATCCGCCGATTTAGTTACAAGTGGGGCATCCTTCTGGGCCTAGCCCTCTATGCCACAGGCGCCTTCCTGTTCATCCCCGCAGCCGCCTACCAGGAGTTCACCTTCTTCTGCCTCTCGCTCTACATTCTCACCTTCGGACTGGCCTTCCTCGAGACAACCGCCAATCCCTTTATCCTCTCCCTCGGAGCGCGCGAGAGTGCCACACGTCGACTCAATCTGGCTCAGGCCTTCAACCCCATGGGTTCGCTCTCGGGCATGGCAGTGGCCAGTCTCATCGTCCTGCCCAATCTGATTTCCGACAAACGTGACGCAGCAGGCAACATCATCTTTGGCACCCTGAGCGAGGCCGAAAAGGCCAACATCCGACTGCACGACCTGGCCGTCATCCGCAACCCCTATGTGGCCATCGCATGCGTCGTTGTGCTCATGTTCATCGTCATCGCCCTTACCCGCATGCCCAACACCACCAACACCGGCCAGCAGATACCCGTGGGACAGAGCCTGCGCAATCTGTGGCACAACCGACCCTATCGTGAGGGCGTGATGGCACAGGTGTTCTACGTGGCCGCACAGATTATGACCTGGACCTTCATCATCCAGTATGCCGACCATCTGGGCATCAACAAGGCCACTGCACAGAACTACAACATCCTGGCTATGAGCATTTTCCTCTGCAGCCGATTCATTTCCACCTTCCTCATGCGCTACGTCAATGGTCGTCGTCTGCTGATGCTCTTTGGCATCGGAGCAGCCCTTGCCACCACGGGCGCCATCCTCATCGATGGCATCGCTGGACTCTACTGCGTGGTTGCCATCAGCGCCTTTATGAGCCTGATGTTCCCCACCATCTATGGCATTGCGCTCGAGGACGTCACCCCCGAGGACAGCACCCTGGGTGCAGCCTTCCTGGTCATGGCCATTGTGGGTGGAGCCTTGATGCCCCCTCTCCAGGGCAGCATCATCGACCTCGGCACCGTCTGTGGCATGCCCGCCGTCAATGTCAGCTTCTGCCTGCCCCTCATGTGCTTCATCTTCATTGCCATCTATGGATATAGGAGAGTGAGGGGATAGGGAATTAGGAATTCATTCCTGATGCAAGGATAAAGAAAATCCCTCTCTGCAAACCAGAGAGGGATTCTTGTATATCCATGAGCATCAATTTCCCTGCCCCTTTGGGGTAGGGCTAGGGAAGGGGCTTTTTTAGATCAATGTCATGCCAGCCTCGCGGCACTCGCGGCGCATGTCCTCGGGCCAGATGCTCGACTGAGTCTCACCGATGTGACCCTTGTGCAGCAGCACCATGCACAGACGGCTCTGACCAATACCACCACCGATGCTCAGGGGCAGCGAACCCTCCAGCAGACGACGATGGAAGTACAGCTCCTTGCGGTCCTCCTTGCCCTGCAGAGCCAGCTGGCGGTTCATCGCCTCCTGGTCCACACGGATACCCATGCTGCTCAGCTCGATGCTGCGATCCAGCACAGGATACCACACCATCAGGTCACCGTTGAGACCCTGGTAACCCTCCTCGTTGGGGGTGCTCCAGTCGTCATAGTCGGGTGCACGCAGGTCATGCTCCTTGCCGTCGCTCAGTTTGCCCCCGCTGCCCATGATAAACACGGCACCATACTTCTTGCAGATGGCATCCTCACGCTCCTTGGCAGACATGTTGGGGTACATCTGCTGCAACTCCTCGCTGTGGATGAAGTGGATATCCTCGGGCAAGAAAGGCTTCAGCTGAGGA
>JAZRYA010000036.1:0-13943 GCA_045600505.1 Bacteroidaceae bacterium | reverse complement strand
CTAATACATTCGTCCGTTAACTCCATGAGCGAAGCGAATTAACTCCCGCTAACTCCTATTAACTCCATAAAAGCGAGCAAGTTTTAACTTGCGAAACTTGAATTAGTAATAGATTAGTTATGGTGCATCCCCACCCACCCGTCTGCGAAGATAGGTGGGTGATTTTTTAGTAGTCTTGTATATATCTTAGGCAAAGATACAACAAAACGCTCTGTTTAGTAAAAAAAACTCGTTTTTATTTGCAAGAATAAATCAATCATAGTACCTTTGAAAAACGGTAAAAAGATAATTCAGTTTAACAACATGAAAATTACAGTTAGTAGTTCAAGTCTTATTGAGTTGATAACCGAGAGGATCAAGGTCGCTTCGACTGTTGAGAAGAACGCTGAGTTGGATCAAGCCCTACAACTTTTTGAAGGAGTAGGCTTGAAACAAATGACCAACAAAATAAGCAGCGAGATCTCAATGTTGGACAAAGAGAGGGAGTACCTTGAAGATCATTCGAGAGCATTCTTACGTTCCTACACGACAGACGACGGAGACTGCTATCAAACGATGGAGAGGTTATTACACAAGTTACGTACAGAACTACGCGAATCTCGTGCCGTCTACAATCGTGTGTACAAGCAGATAAATGGTCATTATCCAGGACCATACGTAATAAAGCCGGACTTGGAGATTGATACTTCGCACCTGTTTGGAAGAAAGTCCTATAACCTTACACTAGGAGTCTACAGTAAATCCGAGGCCGATGCTGTTAAAGACTTGTTTAAAACGGCCGAGGAATATTTCGGCAAGATAGGAGAAGCCATGGCTTTTTGCAAGAATGTGATACACAAGCAGAACGAAGAAATTGGCAAGAATCCTAGAGTGTTGAGAGTTCTGTACCAACAGCAGTACAACGAAATCTTACTATCTAGGGAAGAGGTCAAAGATGCATTGCGCAACAACAAGCAAATGATAGAAGAAGACATCATATCCAAATTGAAACGCGAATTACCCGAGGAGGTGTTCTTGATCCGGTGCTACCATCAATTTACTCTTTCCGACATGATCCAACACGTCTGCGTACAAGAGTTGATAAAAGCTGGCTGTCAGCCCATCATTGACATCGAGAAGCAGATAAATTGCAAGGATTGGGATATCGACGACGTCCGCTATTTGATAGACCACTTTGACGATCTCCCTATCACAACCGGAAAAAATCCCAAGACTGGTGAAGGTACCATTAGAGCAAAATATATCGCATGGTTTTTAGAAAAGTGCGAAATTGATGATAAAGAGGACTTTTACCTGCATTACTTTGTTCCTCGTTATACCAAGAATTCTGGTAAGTGGAAACTTCCAGAATACCATACCATATACATTGCTAATAATGAACTGACGAAAGACCCCAATAATGAAAAATGGGACCAATTTGTCAATAGCATGAAAGAATTGGTTCAAAAACGCAGGGAAGAGGAGAAGAAAAACACGACTTATCGCCCAGCTTCTTGAATTTCTAATACAAGAAATGAACAAAACTGGATTGGTCAGAACAGGCCAATCCTTTTTTTTATATTCAAATTATATCTCGAAAATCGTCTCGAATCTGCATTTTCAGTCAAAACTTGATTCTGCACACCTTGAAAAGCAAGAATCTTGAATATGCAGTCTACCACAAAACTCAAAGAATGAATCAAGAATAGCAAGAAACTTGAACAATTCAATGACTCTCAATCTAACCTAATATTCAAGTTATCTTTTTGACTAACAAACAGTTTTAAGTAATTTTGTATCGTCAAATCAGCAGAGAGGCAAGCAGTATTTGCAAGCCCGTCCAACCTGTTGACGAGACCCACCACGCCCGAAAGTGTTGGACATCGGAAAAAACGCGTGGTCTTTTTGAGAATGGAAAATATATTATTCTCCTACTTCAATGCTCCCGCACAGAACACCAATCCAAATGGTGAGATGAGCATCATGGGAGCTTACGAGTACATCACCAGCAATGCTAGTGCTAGAGTACGTACTCAAGTGTTACGCGCATTCCAAGATATGGATAAGCGCAGAAAGTACAAGGCAGAGAATTTCGACTTTGCCTGCTTCTCAGGTCAGTTCGCCCAGCGAACGGACAAGGAGCTGGTGAAACATTCTGGCTTGCTCTGCCTGGATTTTGACCACGTGGGCAGTTGCGACGACGTGTGCCAGTTGCGCCGCCGACTCATCGGCGACCCCATCCTCTCCACGGCCTTGTCGTTCGTTTCTCCCTCGGGAGACGGGCTGAAGCATGTGGCGACCATCGATCTGAGCAAGGGTGACCACCGCCGCTGGTTCTATGCCATCCGCGACTACGTGCGCAAGACCTATGGAATGGAGGCCGACCGAACGGGTGTCAATGTGTCGAGAGCATGCTTCCTGCCTCACGACGAGAGCTGTTATGTGCATCCCTGTGCACAGAAAGGAATGCCACTTCCCATCAGCCAACTGGACTTGGAGGTGTGGGGCGTGAGTGACAATGCCACCAGACACTGTGATGAGCACACGAGCGCTACACCTGCGCCCGCAGAATCTACCGAACTGAGTGAGGAGGTGAATACGCTGGTGGACATGGTCATCCTGCAGAACATCGACATCACCCAAGGCTACGAGGCATGGCGAAACGTGGGTTTTGCCCTAGCCGACGGACTGGGCGAGGCAGGGCGAGAAGCCTTCCACGAACTGAGTCGAATGAATGCCGACTATGACCGCGACGAGTGTGACCGCCAGTACACCAAATGCCTCCATGGCAAGGGCAGCGGTGTCACCATCCGGTCGCTCTTCCATATGGCACGGGAGGCAGGAATCGACCTGTCTGCAATCAGTCGACTGACCAGTGCCAAGAGGGACTTTTTCTCAGTTTTCTCAGATTCTCAGCCTTGCGCAGAAACTAGCGAAAGTGATAATACATTGATAATCAATGACACTATTACTGACGCAGACGGATGCGAAAGTGAGAATTGTGAGAAAGATGAGGAGGATGACGAGCCAAGCATCATCTTCAGCGAGACCTTTACGGAGAAGATTTCCCCCAAGGACTGGCCATCGGTGCTGCTGCCAGTGATCAACCCTGCTGACGACCACGAGAGCCAGGACAAGATGATGCTGGCCACGCTGACCGTGATGAGCGGCATGCTTTGCTACAATTACTATGGGCTCTACAGCGGACACAAGATCTACACCCCACTGTACGTGATTATCCATGGTCCCAGCGCCAGCCGCAAGGGCGACGTCGGTGTGTGCCAGAAAATCCTGGAACCCTTGCACGAGGAGATGATGGCGAAATACAAGAGCGATATGGATGCCTATCTCATGGAGCATGCCGCATGGGAGGCCAAAGGCAGCAAGGCCGACCGTGGTCCCGAGCCGCGCGAACCGCAGTACCGCACACAACGCATCCCCGCCAATAGCTCGGCCTCGGCCGCCTACCAAGCGCTGGATGCCAATGGTGGATGCGGGGTGATGATAGAGAGCGAGGCCGACGTGCTCACCCAGAGTCTGCAGTCGGACTATGGCGACTACAGCGCTGGTCTGCGCGAGGCTTTCCACCACGAACCGATCACGATGAACCGCGTCAAGGAGAAACTCCACATCGACATCCGCGAGCCACGACTGGCCGTGTGCCTGACGTGTACGCCTGGCCAGTTGCCCAAGCTGTTCCCTTCGTTTGAGAACGGACTCGGATCGCGATTCCTGTTCCTGGGGCTCAATCGCAAACTGGAATGGCGCAACCCATTCGAAGTCCGTGAGAAGACGCTCGACGAGATCTATCTGGAACTCGGCAAACGTAGCCTAGAGCTCCACCACTTGCTGACCGGCATGGGCAATCGGAACATCCAATTCATGCTGACCGAGGCCCAAGTGAAACAATTCAACAAGTTCTTCAGCGCCCTACTCATCGAGCAGTTCCACCTCTCGGGCGACGGTATCTCATCATTTGTCTTCCGTCTGGGTGTCAGCGCCTTTCGTCTGGCCATGCTGCTCACGCTGCTGCGCCGCTACTCCGAGTGGGACCACCAGAGCCCCCTCTTCGAGGACAACGAGCAGGCTGTCATCTGCAACAACCTGGACCTGAACATCGCGCTGACCATCATGAACACGCTGATCAACCACACGGGCAAGATCTATGCCTGGCTGAGCAACGAGAAGGAAGAATTCCACAATCCCGCTCTCGCCAGACTGTCAGGCGTGATGCTTCGTTTCTACGAGGCGCTGGGAGACAACTTCAATCGCAAGGAGGCTCTAGAATGTGCCCAGGAGCTGAACATCAGCCGAGGCTCTGCCGACCGGTATCTAGGAGACCTGGTTCAGAAGCACGGAGTGGTCAGCCGACTCAAGAGTGGTCAGTACCAGAAGGTAAAACTCAAAACTCCACGCAACCATGAGCAAGATCTGTGATGATTTCATAATTCATGCCATGAGCAAGTGCGAACTAGCTCTGGCTTACAATCCCGACGTTTGTCCCAAGCGCGCTACGGCGCTGCTGAGGAGCTGGATCATGAGGTCGCCAGGACTGATGGACCAATTGCAAGCAACGGGATTTTGCGACCAGCAGAAAATGCTCACACCCAGACAAGTAGAGCTGATAGTGGAAGCACTAGGTGAACCGTAAAACACATGTACTCTCTGGGGGCCTTACATATACTCGTAAGGCCCCTTACATGTACTCTCTCGACACCGAAAGAGTACATGTCTTTTTTATTTCCACTTACCTCACGCGAAAAAAGATGTATCGGAATGGAACGCTACGGAACGGATGAGACACAGCAAGGAACATGCCCACCAAATTTTGTCGTAAATTTGTAATGTGAATAAGAGGGACAGCGGTCCCTCGAAAGTAGTTTCTTTGTTTAACCCAGACGCCCAAACCCCGTATGCGTCCCTGCCCCTTTGGGGAAGGTTAGGAAGGGGCTTTGAGAAAATGAGTGTACCTTACTCAATTACCAAGCAAGTGAGCAAGCTCAGCGGCAAGACTCACTATTACGCAACTCCTCAGTTGTACGGAACTCGCAGCACCAAGGACATCGCGCGCATTGTGACAGAGAAGACGACCGTTACGCTTCCCGACACCTATGACGTGTTGACCGCTGTAGGTGAGGCAGTTATGGACCAGCTGCGTGCTGGCTACCAGATCGACCTGTTCGGTATCGGTAAGCTTCGTCTGTCACTGCGCTCACGCAATGCCGACAGCCGCGAGGAATTCACCAGCCAGAACATCACCGGCGCTCGCGTCCGTCTGCTCCCTGGCGAGGACTTCCGCACTGTCTTCCACGGTATGACCTTCGAGTTCGTTCCCAACCGCAAGCAACAGGAGATTGCCAAGGCTGCCAGCAAGGCAGGCCAGTCTCTGGAGGCTACCGACGGGGACACCGATTAAAGCTCCCCTCTACCCTCCGTCGGCCCTCTAGCCCTACGCGGCTGGTGGGGCCGCTCCGGAGGTCCTCCCCAAATCGCTCGCTAGCGATTTGCCCCTCGGGGGAGTCAGAGGGTATTGGGAGCCCAGTCCCCAGAACAACATTACCACCCACCTGTCCTCTGAAGACAGGTGGGTGACTGCTGATAAAATAGATGATTTTTTGCTGAAATTCGCAAATAATTTGGTGTCAATGGATTATTTTCGTATTTTTGCAGCGACAACATCTGCAAACCATAGATATGGACAAGGCTATCATTGACAAGATCAACCAGTATTTCAGCACTACACCTGTTGAAAAGGCTTGGGTTTTTGGTTCTTTCTCGCGTGGGGAAGAGCGCAGTGATAGTGATATCGACATACTCGTGTCTATCACTCCTGGTGCCAAATTCTCGTTGCTTGACCATTCTAGCATGATTTGTGACCTCGAGGACTTGCTCTTGCGCCCCGTCGATTTGGTCAAAGACGGCACCTTGCTTCCCTTTGCCGTAGAGAGTGCTAACCGTGATAAAATCCTAGTTTATGAGAGAACCGCTTAGAGATACCGAGCGTCTCAAGCACATGCTCGAGGCGATTTCCAATATCGAGACAGCCTCCAAGGGGATTGATCGTGAGGATTTCAGACCAACGTAATTTTGCGTCATGGTCTCACATGGAATATCATGGTGATAGGCGAGGCAGCCAATAAGCTATCTGCCGATTTTTGTGCCCAACATCCCGGTACGCCTTGGCGTCAGATTGCCGGTATGCGTCATGTGTTGGTGCACGACTATTATCAAATAGATGTTGATGAATTGTGGGGAGTCATACAGGATGATATCCCTATCCTTCGTCCTCAGATTGAACACTATCTACAAGAAAATCAGGACTAGGTTCATTATTAAGGCTTCCTAAAAAACAAAGCCTTAACTACCACTATCACAACACTTTAAGGCCAATTTGCAAACTTTTTGCAAACTCTATTTATTGTTGACATTTCATTTGCAAACTATTTGCAAACTCATTTTCTTGCGTTTTTCTGGCACTAGTCGTACTTTTGCGGTCGGAATGATAAGCAATATGATAGTAGTATGAAAAAGATTCTCATCCTGATCGCTGTCGCACTGATGACAGCATGCAGCAGCGAGCCTACCTACTGGACTCGCAAGTACGCAACGACCGTGGTGCGCGGACACGTGAACGGACTGACCGAGGGCAGCCCAGAATACATGCTCGCCTTGTGGAGCCTGGAGCCAGACAAGTTTGTGGACAGCGCCGGAGTGTTCCATTTCGAGGTAGACCTCTACAGCCCACGCTTTCAGGAGATGTCGATCTGCGGCGTCTGGTATCCCATGGTGCTCTGCCCCGGCGACACCGTGGACATCGAGGTGGATTACCCCAAACTGATGGCGCTGAAGGACGATGCGGAGAAGCAGTATGCCGAGGCATTCGAGGTGCGAGGCCTCAGCATACAGCAGTCGCCCAAGTACCGGGCGCTGGTGGATGGCAAGCTCATCTGGGCCGACGCCATCACGCCAGAGCGCGAGGCACATCAGCAGAAGAGCCTGGCAGAATTTGGCGAATGGGAGTGGCACCAGCACCTGCGTCGACTGGCCGAGATAGACTCGCTGGGACTGGACGAGTTGGAAAGACGGCACCTGCAATTGCGCATGGAGCAGAAATATATAGATCACATGTGCACCCAGGCGCGCAGGTGCGGAACAGAGCCCAAGGACCCCTATGCCGGCAGTCTGCTGATGCCCACTACCCTGCTCTCCGCCTGCTACTTCGACACCAGTGTACTGCCCTATCTGCAGACCAACAGACTGGCCAAATCGCCGATGGGCCGCTACCTGACAGAACGCAAGCAGGGCGAGGACCTGATGGCCAAGATCAAGGCCCAGCAGGAGGTCTCTGATGACGAGATAGAGCGTCTGACACCGGAAATGGGACAGGCCGTCGTGGCATTCAAGACCCAGGTAGAGGACTGACCCGAGGCCAGAAAGACTGGAAGCCCGAGGGCGATCCCGCCACCTGGCTGGAGCAGATCGTCAGCCGCCACACGGGCCGTATCGTCTACGTCGACTTCTGGGCCACCTGGTGCGGCGCTTGCCGGATGGGTATCGCGGCCATGTCCACGGTCAAGGAGAAATACGAGAAGCGTGGCGTGGACTTTGTCTACATCACCGACAACAGTTCGACCCTGGACGGATTCTACGAGATGAAGGAGAAGCACCCCGGCGACCACTTCCTCTTTACCCGGGAGGACTTCAATGCCATGGACATCCCGGAATACTCGGGCGCCATCCCCCACTACCTCATCTATGGTCGCGATGGCAGCCTCATCAAGGCCATCTCCGGATGGGGCGGTCTGGAGTCGATGATCCTGGAGCTGGACAAGGCGCTGGGACAATGATTTAGAGAAAATTTCAAAAAAAACTTGCTCTTGCAGGTGTACTTTTTGGCACCTATCTCGTTATGTAAATAGAAAGCAAGCAAGGAAAGTAGATGACAGAAGAAAGATTCAGAGCACTGTGGCGCGCCGAGTATGGCCGGATGTATAGGGTGGCCTACTCGATGTTGCGGGAGACGGAGGCGGCGAAAGACGTTGTCAGTCAGGCCTTTGCCGACCTGCTGGAGCGCGACACCCACAGCCTAGCGGACGAGGACCTGGCGAGGTACCTCTACCAGATGGTGCGCAACCGCTGTCTGGACGTGCGCCGACGATTCGACGTGGAGCAACGCTACCGCAACCAGCAAGACCAGGAGCCCCTGACAGAGGCTGCTGACTACCTGGAGAGGGAGCAACGACTGACGGACATCAGGGAATATGTCGACACCCAGATGTCGCAGCCATGCAGCCGCGCCATACGCCTGTGCTATGACCAGGGAATGACCCACCAGCAGGCTGCCGATGTGATGCAGATCAGCCTTTCTGCCCTCAACAAAAACCTTGCTCGCGGATTAGAGGCAATAAGGAAGAAATTTTTACATTAACCATGATGGAAGACTACAAAAACGAGATCGAGATGCTGCGCCAAGCCTTTACGGATGGCAAGAGCGATAGAGAGATAGAGATGCCCGACGCCGAGGCAGAGCTGGAGGCCTTTGTGGCCGCACACAGGGACATGCTGGAGCACAAGACCGTGCGCATGCACTTCCTGGGCAAGATAGCGGCCCTGTTTGTGGGCATCGTGATGCTGTCGGGCCTGACCTATGCGGCAGTGCGCACCAACTTCTTCACCCGCAGCTGGAACGGCGAGCGCCGCGTGGAGCGTGTGGCTGGCGACAAGGTGCCTGCCAGACTGCTGATCCTGCCCAACGACACCGTGCAGAAGCCCGTGGGCGTAATCACCTTTGACAACCACGAACTGGTGGAAATCCTCACCAGCATCTGCAATGCCTATGGCGTGAAAATCCAGTTCAAGAACGAGGAGCAGAAGCACATCCGACTGCACTTCAGCTACGACACCGAGGACAAGTTGGAGGAGGTGATGGAGAGTCTGAACACCTTTGAGAAGTTCCGCCTGGAACTGAAGGACAAGAAGATGATCGTGAAGTAACGGAGGGGAGGAACGACGATGAAAAGACAGATTCTATCCCTGTTGCTAGCACTGTGTGCTGGCCTGCCCATGCTGGCCCAACATGTCACTGCCAACTTCCAGAGCACGCCCCTGTCCGAGGCGCTGCTGGAGATGGAACGCCAGTGCGAGGGCATGCAGATCAACTTTATCTACGATGACCTGAAGGGCTATCAGGTGAACTTGAACATCGACAATCTCTCGCTACGCGAGGCCATCCATGCTGTGGTGGGCGACTGTCCCATCCGCGTGGTGCGCAAGAAGAACAAGTACTACCTGGGCATCGTGCCCACGCCCCTGCTGAAGATCACGGGCGGTGTCGAGGACGGTTTCCTGCACAAGAGCGTGCCGGGGCTCCGCGTCGCCCTCTGCCGCGCCGACAGCACCGAGATCATCGACTCGATACCCATGTCATACCTGACCAGCTACGACATCTACAGCGCCGAGATAAATGCGCAAGACAAACAATACCTGGTGCACGCCATGGCGCCCGGCTATGGCGACGTGTGGAAGAAGGCGTATGTCGATGCCCAGGAGGATGGCGAGGTGAGCGTACCCCGAATCAAGATGCTCCGCGTGTTCGAACTGAAGGAGGTGGAGGTAGTGGCCACCAAGGTCAAGATGTTTTGGAAGGGCGACACGCTGGTCTACGATGCCACGGCATTCAAGTTGCCCGACGGCAGCATGCTGGACGAACTGATCCGTCAGCTGCCTGGTGTGGAGATGAAGGACAATGGCGAGATATTCGTCAATGGCCGCAAGGTGGACGAACTGTTGCTGGGTGCCCGCTCCTTTATGCACGGCAACCGCAAGGTGCTGCTGGAGAACCTCCCCTACTACACCGTCAAGGACATCAAGGTCTATGACAAGACGAGCGACATGGACGAGGCGTTGGGATACACCGACGGACCGAAGCGCTATGTGATGGACGTCAATCTGAAGGAGGAATACTCGGTGGGCTACATTGCCAATATAGAAGGTGCCGCCGGAACCGAGAAGCGTTGGTTGGGCCGTGGTTTCCTGCTGGGTTTCACCAAGCAGTGGCGCTACTCGGTGATGGCCAATGCCAACAATGTGGACGAGCTGCAGCACATCGGCGAAGGGGGTAACTGGAATCCCAAGCTGATGCCTACCCGCATGGCAACCATCGAGGGCGTGAAGGCCGAGGCCGACTATCTCAGCAGAGACCGCAGCGTCGGCAACACCCTGTATGCCCAATTTACGCATTACAACATCGCCGAGGACATGAGCACGCGCCGCGAGACCTTCCTCGATGGCATGACGCCACTCTCCCTCACGCAGAACAAGACCCGAATAAAGTCCTACGTGGCGAGTGTGAGAGAGGAACTGAGACTGCATAAGCCTTCCTATGTCCACATCCAGTCTGAGGCATTCCAATTCCGGAAGAATGGCCACACGCAGTCGGACTTCCAGCAGTGGGACGACACGCTATCGACCCGCATGCTCACCTCGGGCCTGGACGAGCTGACCAGAAACACTGCCTTCATCAGGGGCGATTACGTGCTTCCCTTCCGTAAGAAGAAGGCCGGAAACATCCTCTTCAGCGCCGATTATCACTTTGACAGGGACGATGTCGAGCGTGCTTCAGAGCACCGCATCGATCAGTACGCGGCTTCATCGGTCACCCGCAATGCCGACGACGTTCTCGACCTGAGCCAGGCAACGAGTGCCAGTGCAATGTATCGCCGTGGACTGGGCAAGAAATGGAACTTCAATGGCAAGGTAGGATACAATTACAAGTACAACAAGGCCCACGACTACCTCTATCACCCCGACAGCCTGATGCTGCCCTCGCAGCTGGAGTCGATGTCGGCCATCACCGACCCTCGCAACTCCTACGACTACCGGTACACGCAGCACGGCGAGAACATCCACATCGGCATCTCGAAGCCCTCTCTCCGCACCTATGGTCCAGGTCTGGTTGTCCAGTCCGAGGGTCTTGGCTTCAACATCGATGTGCCCCTGCTGCAGCAGAGCCTCCAGTACCAGCGCGGCGCGGTCGACACCCTGGCCCATCGCAACACGGTGTACATCAATCCCAGTGTCAGCGACCGATTCGATTTTGGCAAGGACCATCGCAACGAGATGCGGATGTCGGCAGGATTCACCACCCATGCACTGGATCTGCTGCAGACCATCGCCTATCGCGACGACAGTCAGCCGCTGGTGGTCAATCTGGGTAATGCCGACCTGCGGGCACGCCAGTCGTCCAACCTGAGTGCGAGCTATGCCAACCACAATGGGCCACGCAAGCAGGAGGTGAGCCTCAACTCGAACTACAGCTACATGGTGCGCGACATTGCGCAGAGCCTGGTCTACAACACGGCCACCAGTGTCTACACCTATCAGCCCGTCAATGTGCGCGGTGGATACACGTGGGGCAATGACTTCAACTACTCGCGCTTCCTGGACGAGAAGCAGCGCTGGACGGTGCAGAGCAATGCCAGCGCCATGCTGCACCACAGTGTGGACCACACCATGTTTGCCGGCGAGACGGAGAGCCATCTCAATGCCGTCAACACGCTGACCGTGGGCGAGAAGGCCTATGTGCAATACAGCAAGGATGACCTGAACCTGCGTGCCACGGGTAGCATCAACTGGCGCCACAGCGAGGGCAAGATGCTCGACTTTGATGTGCTGGATGCCATCGACTATCAGTATGGTGTCAATGGCCGCTATACCATCCCTCGCCTGAAGACGACGGTGTCGCTGGATGCCACCATGTATAGCCGTCGTGGCTATGGCAGCAGTGAACTGAACACCAATGACTTCGTGCTCAATGCGTCGCTCAGTCAGTCTCTACTCAAGGGCAAGCTGATTGCTCGCATCGAGGCCTTCGACCTGCTGCACCAGCTCTCGAACACCAAGTACGAGGTCAATGCCCAGGGCCGCACCATCACCTGGTACCGCTCTCTGCCCCACTACGTCATGTTCCACCTGGTGTACCACTGGAATAAGAATCCGAGGAAGTGAAGCCCTTTCCCCGACTGTCCTCCGTCGGTCTCTCTGGCCTACGCGGCTGGTGTTGCCGCTTCGGGAGACCTCTCCAAATCGCTCGTCAGCGATTTGCCCCCAAAGGGGCAGGGAGATGGGGTGGCGAGCGGTGGTTAAAATCCTCTGTGTCTCTGTGTGAGTTCCAAAAAAACTAATGAATTAGATTATGATTATTAAATTGTGATGATGCATCACCCACCCATCTGTCTGCGAAGATAGGTGGGTGGTTTTATGGTTAGTACACGGGACGTAGAAGATTAGATACTACGTCAAAGTATGCTACGGTTGCAACTAAAAACGCACAACAAACAATAAATTACGTTTGTTCTTTTGAGTTTCAACATAATTTTTGCTAACTTTGCGCCAAGAAATACAGAACTCACAATGTCGATACGCGAACAGCAAAGATTCATCACCCGTTTCAGCAAAAATCTGTTTTGGGATATTGATGAGACCCAGATCAATCTGGACACTTGCCCTATGCAGATTATTCAAAGGGTTCTGGAATACGGCCAGTTGAGCGACTGGCGCATCATACGAGAGTATTACGGGCTATCCAAAATCACAGAATGTTGCCAACAGATGCGTACCCTCGACCCCAAGGCCCTGTCGTTTATATGCACGATTTCCAATACTGACAAACGTTCATATCGATGCTACAACTTCGCACAATCCTTCCCCACACTCTGGAACTCCTAAGAAAGGTCCAGCAACTCCCTTGTGCTGCAGAGACTCGTCTAGTTGGCGGTACTGCATTGGCTCTGCAGTATGGACATCGGCAATCCATCGATTTGGATTTCTTTGGCAATCTAGCAGACGACCTCGAGTCAATGGAGGATCAGTTGAGGGAAATTGGCGTTCTTCAGATTATCAAATCCACGGCCAACATTCGAATTTATCAGATAGATAACATCAAAGTTGACTTTGTCAATTACTCTCGATATCCTTGGATAGACGATCCTGTGGTGGAGGATGGTATCGTACTAGCCTCGCCTAGAGACATTGCTGCGATGAAAATCAATGCAATTGAAGGCCGTGGTACAAAGAAGGATTTTCTGGACATATACCAGTTGTTGCAGCATTATACGCTGCAGGAAATCTTAGAGATGTATGGTCAAAAATATCCCGAGCACTCTACCTTCCGCGCTTTGATGAGTCTGACCTACTTCGAAGATGCGGATTTGCAACTTCCTCCAAAAACATTTGATATGCCTTCATGGGACGAAATGAAGGAGTATATCAAACGGGAAACAAGCAAACTTTGCTAGCTAGGGCTACTGAATGCGTCTTTGCGTGATATACTCCTCATTTCTCCTTTGCATCGAGATGATACTGGAAACGGAGGCCCACGTAATGATGGATGAAGCTGCGGCCTGACTCGCGGCGCTGCTGGGCCGTGACGGAGGAAGTGACCATGGTGTTCTGATTGAAGATATCGTTGGCCAGGAGCGTGAGCTGACCCTTGTTTTTGATGCACTTCCAGGTCACCTCGCCATCCATCAGGAACTTGTTGCGATTGAGCTCATCGGCGATGTAGCCACGGCCACCACGCAAGTGCGCTGCGAGACTGAAGTCCCAGTGCTTTAACTTGAACCGGAGTTTGCAGCCAGGGTCGTAGTCCCACAGACGTGTGGACTGATAATCGCTCTGGTTGTAGTAACTGCCATTGTAGGACGAGCGTAGATAGAGCTCGGCATTCCACTTCTTGCTGTCGTAACTGACATTGGGATTGAGCGAGGCATACAACTGCTGCTGGCGCAACTCACGAGGTGTCTCGTCGCCATCCACTCGCGTCAGATTGCCATAGCTGACGGCGCTCATGAGGCGGCCGTCGACCCGGAGACGGAACCTTTCGCCCAGGGCTCGGTCGTAGTTGGGCGACAGGTCGATGCTGTACCCTCCCCTGCCGTTCTCCTGCGTGGAGCGGTAGACACCCG
>JAZRYA010000035.1:0-15800 GCA_045600505.1 Bacteroidaceae bacterium | reverse complement strand
TACCAATGCATCTGCTGAATCTCTCAATGCAAAGATCAAGCAATTCAGATCTTTGCTACGTGGCATCGTTGACAAAAAGTTCTTCCTCTTCAGGCTAACAAAGATCTATGCCTAATCCACACACTTTTACGGGTGACCCACTTTTTTGTCGCTATCAGCTCGCTCGTCGTGCTTAGTCTTTACAATTGTCGCAAGTTTTATATCAAATGCATCTCGTATTGTATCAATCGTTACCATCTGAGCAAGATTGCCGAAATTGGTAAAATCGGTAGCAGGAAGGATTGCTTCACGCAGTTGACGAGCAATGTTTGGCATATCAATTCGGTCGATTTTTAGATCAGCTTCAAATTCTGACATTGTATCTTCTTCACTTACTTCAATTACTGCGCATTTCATATCTTCGAGACCTTTGTTGACTTTTTTCTGAGCGGTTATCAAACGCTCGGTCTCATCTATAGCGTCATTAACTTTTTGTCCAAAAGAGGAGATGTCTGCATCAAGTTTCCCTATCTCGACAAAAAGTTTTGCTGCTAATTTTTGGGCAAATTCCCATGCCAGAATCATGGTCTTACTGGTATATAAATCGGTGAGTATTTCTTGGTGTGCGGTGAAAGAATTTGTGTTTCCTCCAAAAACTTTTTTGTTGAGAAATCCTTTGTTGACCCACTCCAATACATTCTCGTCTCGCTCTTGAGTGATCGCGTCAAGATCTTCGTGTTCTTTCTCTAACTTTTCATCCAATCCTCTTCTTATATCGTTAATGCGCTCAATGAGGAGTTTCCCTATCTTCTGTAGCTCAATGATGGAAATATCACCAACTTTCCATTTAGCGAACAGTTCATGCTCTATTGTTCGACGTATCTCTTTAGCAATGTCTCCTATTGCACGATCCTTGCCTTTATAGTATTCTACAACTCCCACACCACGGAATTGTTTTTCATAGAAATCGGCAAGGATGTCGTCAAGTTCATGGAGAGGATTATCGGAACGTTTTGCTTCTTCTGCATAATTGATAGCCTTATCATGCCAATAGTCATTGAACTTTTGCTGGTCTTTATCGCTGGGAAGAACTTTTATCTCATAGGTAAGATGCTTATCATCAAGCATCCATTTTGCAAGATTAGTCTCGTTGAAATACTCTGCGCGATAGTCTTTGTTGGGTTCCTCGTTGATGTACCCCAGATTTTCACGCCAATTATTATATTTGAACTGGTACAAAACACTCTCACCCACGGTATAGGTTATGTGTTTCAGAATGCGTAATTCTGGATACATCACGCGCTTTATTCCAAAGGAATTCACTTTCTTGGTGCGAGCAATAGGGATTTGCCCGTTGACATCAGCGTTCTTGGTCTCATCATATTCAAGAGCAAAGTCATCCATGTTCTCAAATGTGTATGCACGGATAATATCACCATTTACCTCGTCATCAGAGTTAATAAGGAACACGCGAGCGTAGATGTAATCACTTACAATTTTGGGTAGTTCTGTGAGAGAATTTATTGTCAAACCATTCTCATTAACGTTGCTATAAAGTGTTAGACCATCAGCAACACCTTTCACCCTGTCTGTAAAAAGTTTAGCTTCTCTACCCGCACCTGTTACATCATGTGGATGGAATCGATTTGCTTGGAGGGCATTGAGTTCATTCAGGGCTGCATATCCATTCTGATAATATCTTCCCTGATCCATGTTGGCTTTTGGCAAGTTCAACTCGGGAATCATTGCATACACAGAAATGATGGCATCAGGGAATGTCTTACGCGTTTGGACAATCACGTCTACAATAGAACCGGAGCCTGTTCCTCCACATAATCCTGCAAATATGTGTATGTTTGTCTTGTCTGCATTGTGCGAAATTTCATCGCACCGTCCATAGGCATTTTTCAGCGCATTGACGTATCCTACAGCATTTGCTGCAAACAATAGCCTACCTGCGCGTCTTTTTTGGCCTGCGGCTTGTCCTAGTGAACCTATAGCTGTTTTAACAGCTTGCACATTGTTTACAATTCCTTTTACTGCTGGGTAGTTGTCAATGTTGTCTAGTATCTTGGTTACGTCAACATCCTTGATGTAAAGGAATTCATTTTGAGTAAAAGAGGCATCAAGCCCCATAACACGAAAGTCAGGACGACCTATACCCATCATCTCGTCTGTCGAGTCAATGTATAATAATGCAACGGGTTGTTTGCTGCGTTCACTCTCTTCAGGAAATTCTTCAAACATGCGCATCTTAAATGCTTTGAGAATCTTTCCGCCAGTACCTCCAAGTCCAACAAGGATGTGATTGTTTTTGCAATAACTTGTAGTCATAGTATATGTGTGTTATATTTATTGTCTACGTTTTCTTTGTATCCGACGCTCCTGACGGCATGACCTCCCATATGTTCGATTGGAGAATGTTGCACGTGATGAAACCTCTTTTTGTAAGAATGTGAATGCTGTTCCAAGTGCCATTAGGGAAGCAAACAGCCCTAACCATAAACAGCGACGTATGATATAATTTTTTATGTATTCTTGCGCATGAGTTATCATAATCTCTCCTTGAGAAATAATATCTGTTATCCAGTTAGAAAGGTCTGTAACACCAGGTAACAATGAGAAAATTGAAAAAAAGTTGCTCGATTTGACCTCGTTAGATATCATATCTGTATAGGTCATAACACTAGTGGCGCTAGTGGCGGATTCAATCGTATCTTTCAGTTCTAATGCACCATATAATCTTGAAATCTGGAATGCGAGGAAAGGGGCAAATATAAGTCCGATGGTTAATGTGAAAATTGAGATTTTTTTATTCGCTGCATATACCAAACTGATAAGCAGAGAAAAATACAGTAAGGCCAAGCCTATGCCCAACCATATGTTAGAATAGTATAGTATTAGTTTGTTAAGGATGAAGTCCATTCTTGCATTAATGCCTTGTTGTTTAGACACTTTTTCGCATCTCCATCCCCAAAGAAACGCGTTGTTTATAAAGACGTATTTCCATTAAAAACGCATGTACAAAAAAAGCGGGGATCTTTACCCGCTACTCGTTCCACTGCTGAGGCCGTAGGAAGTTGCCCATCTTGTCAGAACGAGCAACAAGAGATCCCACGCCAGACGTATATAGCATCCCTTATAAACCGACATGACGACTATCATAATGATAATCACATATTGGAATTATATGGGCTGACAACTTACGCCAGTGTGAGCATCTATCGTTGCTATGTTCCTTGACAAGATTTGAGAGTTTCCTACGCTTTCAGCAGTCAAGAACAAAGCGCGTGATAAACGCTTTTTCCATATATGGTGTCATCACTAATTTGACAGTGTCTTCTTTGTGAATGACGTGGCAAATTTATAAATAATATATTTGTCTTGCAAGGAAAATACATTTTTTTTTAAGAGATTACTGTTAAAAGACAAATCGACTGCTGATAGTTAGATATTAAATTTACGTAAAGAAATCAGTAATAGTATGTGCATGAAACGAATATATGTTTATGAGGTATAGGAGACTTGTTAGCTAATGTGATGTGTTTTATGCTAGGACTATACTAAGCGAGTTAGGGCATGGGTATGTCCTGCTACATGTTGAAGAGGGAACTGGGAACATTAAACACAGTCATTTATGTTCATATGAATCACTCAAATTTGCAGTAGCATAGTTTGTTTCCCCTGCAAAATTTCTTGTTTTGTTATACACTATGAGACGATAAAGATGGATGTTTGAGTCTATCATTTGGAGAGACCGTGCCAAAAGAGTACTTATGCGATGCCGAGAGAGTACTCTTACGGGGTCGTACCCCCTAGTGTACAGGGCCACACGCCCTAGGTTTTGGGGTCACAAGCCTTAGGTTTTGGGGTGAAATGTTCTAACTTATTACTTTTTTCAAATATTATACATTATACACTAAACCATCATAATACTTTATAACATAGTTAAATAACTAGGTGTATAAGGGATGTATGTATTACATAAGTTTATACATTTTAGGCGAAAAACGCTTGTTTTCCTTCATTTTTCTGGGTAAAAAGTGCACAAATTATGACGTGAAATGCGTTATTTCTAGCAAAACTGAGCAAAATAATGCAATTTTTCTACTCTTTTTAGTCAGTTTTTTCGATAGATAGTATAAAATGACTATGATTTACGCCCTTGATACATTGTGGGGCAGCAAGTCATCCTCACCTAACAAATAGAGCCATCCCATTGCGGGGTGGCTCTATTTGTCTATCTATACCATAAGATGATCATCTTATGCGCTCGATCAGTTCGGCGGGGTACTGGGGCAGGCTCTCCCACTGAGTCAGGTCGTGGCTGGTGGAGTGCCCCAGTGGAGCTCTACTCTCAACGAGAGTAGACGCATCGGATTAGTCATAATGGTGGGTCAGTCCCGTACCTCGAATTCCTGGATGGACTGGAACAGGTCGCCCTGGGCATCGGTGCCCTGGAGGATGACCTGATAGATGCCGGGGGTGGAGGGGACGGTGAAGGAGACGGACGAGGCATCGACCTGGGGCAGCCACAGCACGGTGCTGGTCTGGGGCAACTGCGGGGTCTGGAAGACGGGACGATGCTGGGGCATCTGATAGCGTACGAGATGCGTGCCCTGGTCGAGCGTGTAGTTGGACAGCAGACCGCGGCGTGTGATGAAGGCTATCACACCGTGACAATTCGTTGAACCAAAGGTGTAGCTGCCGGTGTATATCTGCACGTATTTCAGCAGTCTAGCATCGTAGCTGAGGATGTCGTCGACATTGCTCACAGGCATGCCATCCAGCAACACGAGTGCTGGCAGGTGGGCCATAAGTTTCGATTCGGACTGGGGAACAAACAGTTGGGGCGTGCCATCGATAGTGCGACGACTGACACCGTGGATGAACTCGCGTAAGGCCTCTTGCACGGTGCTGAATTGTGTGTATTCCTCCATGTCGTAGTACCGGTGTGGGGTGCGCGAGAGTAGGGTGACCGAGTGAGCCAGCGTGTCGACCCGTTGCCAGTTGGTGAGCACCTGTTCCTGCTGGGCCCCGATGCTTCGCAGCAGGAGCGTCTGCTGGTTGCAACGCACCTCCAGAGGGGGCAGCGACTGGGGAAGGACTTGGGCATAGGGCGACACGAGTTGCATGCCGACGGGCTGGCCCTGGGCGTCCTGTCCGCTGACGATGAGGGGCAGCTGGCCCTGCAGTCCCTGGGTGTAGTAGAGCCATGTGCCATCGGGTTGCATCTGTCCATCATATACGTCGATGCCCTTGCCCACAATTGAGAGGCGCGACTGCACCACGCCCTGGCCCGTGGGACGTGCCATGACGATGTGACCCTCGAGTTCGGGCACCCAGTTGTCCTGGACGCTGGCAGGTGTGGCGTCTTGCAGACTGGTGGAGGCATAGGCCTCGATGGCCAGGGGATTGCGCACCACGGAGAGGGTGCGTATAGTGAGCATTGAGTCACGAGGCAGTGTGATCTGGGCCGTCTCGCCAGTCTGGTATTTCTTGCGGGGCAGGGCGAGTGCATCCCCCGTCTTCACGGGCAGGAAGGTGATGTGGTCCTGGTCGCTCTGCTGGCTGGCATTGATGACGCCCACCAGGGTGCGGCCAAAGGTCTGGGGGCCCTGGGCCCGGAGGTTGCGGGTGTAGGCGCTCAGCTGGTAGTTGCCGCTGTGCATGCCCTGTGGCAGGGCTATCTTGGCCCAGCCGCGTCCATCGGTCAGCTGGACCATGGTCTGGGCTACCATGCCCCGTGTGTCGCTCAATTCGACATAGGCCACCTGGCTGAGGTCGGCGGGTTCCACACTTATGCTCACCCACATTCTCTCGCCTGCCACATAGCAGGGCTTGTCCGTCAGGGCCAGCACGCGTTCGGGAAACTGGGCATTGGCCAGCAAGCACACGGCCATCAGCAGGGTCAGTATCGTATATCTTCTCATCGTACTAATCATCGATATCTACATTCCAGAGTTCGGGTGCGGTGAAGGAGTTGCCTCCCCACGACCCGTCGGTGAAGTCGACCATCCATCGGCTCACCCAGGTGTGTTTGTTGGCCTGCACATCGCTGTGATAGAGGCGGTAGGTGCGGTCCTGGCTCAGGGCGATGTCATCGTCCGAACCGATGTCCACTGTCTCATAGTTCATCCGTCGTGCCTCGTACCATCCCACATCGTCGGGGTGCAGTCTGAGGTGGGCCGTGGAGACGCTGCCACGCACACCGACAAAACCCATGGCACGGAGTTTGCTGTTGCTGGTGCAACGGATGTTGCTGGGCAGGTTGCCGGGCTGTGGCGTGAAGAGGCCTCCCATCTCGTCGCTCTGCTTGCGGCGTGCCTCCTCGTAGCGGTATTCCTCCTCGGAGACGGCCTGGCACTGGACCTCGGTGATGTAGTTGAGGCTGAGCACGGGAGAGGTCACTCGCATGCTGTAGAGCGGGTAGTCGCGGACATAGCAGTCGGTGAAGTCCTGGGTGTGGATGAACACGTCGCGCAGGTTGCGTGAGGTGCCGTAACCGTGGTTCATGAAGACGCGCATCGTGTCACCTGTGACGGGGTTATGGAGGAGTTCGGTCACATAGTTGGACCGGAAGGGGGTCTGTATCTCCCACGCATCGCGATAGCCCAGACGCAGGTGCATCGGCTGGCGACACTGGGGCAGTTCGACGCGCATCTCGACCAGGGGGACATCGTCCTCGTTTTCCCGAGGAAGAAGCCGGTAGGAATAGAGGATCTGGGGGGTGGACACGGGTTGTGCGGGCTGGCTGCTGTAGGTCGACTGGTCCTCCAACTGGATGTCGATCCAATATTGCACATCGTTGCGCAGATGGCCCACTCGGACCCGGTAGGTGCCTTGGGGATAGCTCTCCGTAGCCTTCCACACACTGCCGTCGCTGCCGTGGACCGACAGTTGGGCTCCACGCTCGCGGTAATCGGGATAGGTGTTGATGGGGATGGTGCGTGTCAGGTGGAAGATGCACGTGGTGTCGGATATGATGTGGCCGTCGACCACCAGTTGGCCCATCTCGCCAGATGGCAGGTCGGCATTGTATTCGTCGACACACGAGGTCAGGCCGAGCAACAGGATGCAGAGGAGATATATCTTTTTCATGTGCGTCAGAATTTGATGTTGTAGGAGATGTAGGGGATGGGCGCGCCGAAGATGCTCAACCGATAGCCCTGGATGTGGTCTCGCACGGTCTGGTAGTAGAGCGAGTAGACGTTGCGTCGCGCCGTCACGTTGTAACAACCGATGGAGAACCAGCTGTGGGTGCGATTGGTGAGGTGGTGACCGGGCTCGATGTTGAAGGACACGTCCAGCCTCAGGTTGTAGGGCAGACGATAGCCGTTTCGCTCGCTGTAGGTGGGCAGAAACTGCAGTCGCTGGTAATCATAGTACATGCCCGTGGGTATGGTGGTGGGACGACCGGTGCTATAGTCCAGGTTGCCCGAGAAGCTGTATCTGCGTGTGATCTTGTAATTGCCCACCACATTCACCTCGTGGGGTCGGTCCATGTCGGCTGCATACCACTGTCCGCCGTTGATGCGCCACAGCATCTCACCCTCGGTGTCGCGCAGTCGGGTGCGGGCATAGGTGTAACTGATCCAACCTGTCAGTTTTCCGGTGTTCTTCTTCACCTGCAGCTCCACGCCATAGGCCTGGCCTTGCACGCTGCGCATGTCGTCGGCCAACTGGTGATTCATCAGCAGTATGGCAGCGTTGTCATAGGTCAGGTAGTTGCTCAGTCGCTTGTAATAGACCTCGGCCGAGATCTCATACACCCTGTTGTCGCTCTCCCAGACGTAGCCTGCTGTGGCCTGCCATCCCCGTTGTGGAGCGACGCCCTGGCCCGAGAGGGTCCATGTGTCGGTGGGCGACATGATCACGGTGTTGCTCACCTTGTGGATGAACTGCGCCATGTTGTTCCATCCCAGTTTCAACTGCTGGTGGTGGGGGAGCGTGTAGCTGGTGCTCAATCTCAGTTCGGGGCTCTGGTACGCCTTGCTCTTGCCCTGCAGTTTGCTGGTGAACAGGGAATATCGGGCACCCATGTTGATGCGCCAACGCTCGGTGGGCTTCCATTCGTCCTCTACATGCAGGGCGGCCTCCAGTGCCGACTGATGCTGCAGTTCGTCCAGTGCCACGGTCGATTCCTCGCCCACGGGAGCGTATCGTCCTGGAGCTACATTATATAATATGGTGTTCCAGCCCCATTTCAGTTGGTGCTTCTCACCCGCCTTGCGCTCAAAGAGTCCGTTGAGGAAGCCCTGGTGGATGCGGAAACTCAGTCGGGCTGCCAGGGTAGGCTTCTCCTGGTCCGTTCGACTATAGTCATAATGGTCGATGCCCATCTGCAGGGTGCTGGTCAGTTGGTCGTTCCAGTAGGCCTTCCAGCGCACCGACCCATTGCCGTTGCTGTAGCCATATCGGTCGTTGTGGGTAAACGAGAAACGGTCGTGGCTGTAGTATCCCGTCAGGTGTATCAGGTGCCGCTCGTTGGGTGTCCAGGCCAGTCCGCTGTTCAGGTCATAGAATCCCGCTCTGCCGTCTTTGTATCCGCTCTTCTCGGGCAGCAGTTTCAGCATCCAGTCGCTGTATGTGGTGCGTCCTGCCACCATCAGCGACAGGTGGTCCTTCACCAGGGGAATCTCCAGCTGACCCTTGCTCGTCAGCAGTCCCACACTCGCCTGGCCCGCCCATTGCTTCATGCTGGCTATCTTGTTCTGCATGTTCAGCACCGACGAGATGCGACCTCCATACCTGCTGGGTATGCCACTCTTGTAGAGTTCTACGTCGGTCACAGCATCCGTGTTGACGGCCGAGAACAGGCCAAACATGTGCATGGGGTTGTAGAGCGTGTTGCCGCCCATCAGCATCAGATTCTGGTCCGATGCGCCGCCTCTCACGTTGTATCCGCTGCTGGCTTCGCCCATGCTGCTCACGCCTGGCAGCATCTGCACCATCTTGACGATGTCCGCCTCGCCCATCGACATGGGGATGTTGCGCAACTGCTGGGGGCTGAATTTCTCCATTCCCGTCTGTGCCAGGTTCAGCTTCGAGTGAAATGCCGTGATGGTGATTTCGTCCAGCATCTCCAGTTCCTCCTCGGGACTGATTTCCACAAATCCCGCATCCTGCCTTGTCGTCTCGGTGCTGGTAGTTGGGTCAGGCGTGTGAGTCTGGCCATAGACGGGAATCTCGCGGTTCCATACCCGATGAAACAGGCTGTCGGGTATCTGCTGCACCATTTGCGATGCCTCGGGATTGGCTACATCGGGCATCATCTGGTCCACCTGAGCCACACACCGGCTCAGACTTTCCTCTCGTTTTATGCCATTGAAACTCAGATTGTTCTTTCGGCTCAGTTCATCCAGTGCTTCAGCATATTGGGGATACTGTTTCTTCAGTCCCTTCAGGTTCTTCACCTCGCGCTGTCCTCCCATCTGGTCCATCACCACCAGGTGTTCTGTCACCTTCAGGTTGTTCAGCGCTACGCCGTCCATTTCCACCTGTCGGTCCCCCACCTTTTGTCGGCAGCGCACCAGTTGGGTATGCTTTCCGCCATACACCTCTTGTGCCCATCTGCCCTCGGGCCCGTGTACATATCGCATGCCCTCCATGGTAAAGTATTCCACGGCCTCCTGGTTGGGTATTACCACCTGGTTGCTCTGGGGTGCCACCACCTGCAGCTCGTTGCGGTAGATGTCCAGTCGCAGCATCACCCCCTGGTATTCCAGACCACGGTAGCCCACCGTGCCAGGGTGAAACGCGTCGTCTTCCCAATAGGGGTGCACGGCCCATCCCGTCTGGTCGCTGTTGGTATATAGTCGTCCTCGGTACAGTGCCGCGTGGTCACCGGCCCGCTGCAGATAGTCGGCCACGATGTCTTTGTTTGTTTGTGCTGTAGCGGCCAGCGGCAGGATGCACATTATCACCATCCAGGCCAGCCCTATTTGTCCTCTTGTCCGTTTCATCACTGCAAAAGTACGAATAATTTTGTCGAAAAGTTGCGATTTTTTGCTACTTCTTGTTCGAAAATGCAAAAAGTGCAAAACAAAATTAGGCTTTTATTGTTTAAAACGATTATTTTATCCTACCTTTGCCGCAAACGAGGGACTTTGTGTTCCCAAACATTACATAACAATGAAAAAACTTCTTTTTCTGGCCATCCTGCTGATGGCAATCGTAGGTTTCACCTCTTGCGGTGATGATGAGATTATCCCCGATGTCAAGAAGGGTAAGTATGCCTTTGTCGACCCCTGCATGAAGTGGGGCATCAGCGAAGGCGAGTTACGCGTTTACATGAAGGGCATGAGCGAGTGGAGCGAGTCCACCGAGCAAGTCATGGACAATCGCATCGACTATGTCAACAAGAAGACCCAGGCCGAGATCTCTTACACTTTCCGAGAGAGCAAACTGGAGGAAAGCGAGGTGACCTACTTCAGCTGCAACGACAAGTTTCAGCAGATGAAGGGCGACTGGGCCCTCAAGCTCGGCGTGATCTGGCAGATGAACCAGGCATTCGGCCACACGTTCTACACCGCCACCTGTCCCGCTCGCAAGTGCAAGGCTAACGTACAGGAGAACACCAACGCAGGCATCGCCACCATGACCGCAACTTTTGAGCACGATCCCAGTCTGTGATAGCCAAATCCCCTGAATGCTATATCGGGTGCAACCTTCGTCATGAGGATTGCACCCGATTTTTTTTTAAAGTTTTGATTTTAGGTCTTCAGCCCTTCAAACGTTTTGTATGGCGTTGAGCATAGGTTACATGGCTCGAAAGTAAGGGGATGGTAGCGGTAGGGATAGGACATGGTTGTCATAACATCCGGGCAAAATTGTTCAGTGTCACGTGACACTCAATCAACACCACACGTGACACTCAATCAAAAGACACGTGACACTCAATCACACGACAACTGATACGATACTAGAAATTCATTCACTAGCCAGCTTATTGCCTAGTACCCACAAAACGTTTGAAGACCTGAAGACCTAAAATCAAACTTTTTTTCTCACCTAACAAACAAGGCCACCCGATGTGGATGGCCTTGCTAGTAACTATGGGGTAAGAGATTATCTTACGCGCTCGACCAGTTCTGCGGGATACTGGGGCATGGCACCAGCCTGGGTGCAGACAAAGGCTGAGACGTCGACGCCAATCTTGTGGGCCTCGGCAATGGACTTGCCGGCCAGGATGGCGGCGCAGAAACTGCCGGTGAAGGAGTCTCCAGCACCCACGGTGTCGGCTACCTGCACACGGGGAGTGGCCTCGAAGTGGATGGTGTCGGCGGTGATGACGTAGGAACCATAGGCTCCGCAGGTGAGAACTACCATCTGCAGATCGTAGAGCTGGATGAGCTGGTGTACCTGGTCCTCGAAATCAACGGGCTGCAACAGGGCCTCGGCATCGGTCTGGGCGAGGGTGATGTCGCGCACAGGGGTGAGACCGAGCATGCTGGATACCTTGACAATCTCCTCGTCGTTGATCTTCAACACATTGCAGCTGCGGAGGCTCTCCTCGATGATCTCCTTGGAATACCAGTCTTGACGCAGATTGATGTCGAAGACCTTGAGGGTGCCCAGTGCGGGCATTGTGGCCAGGAACTTCTGGATGGTAGCGCGGCTGACGCTGGTGCGCTGAGCGAGCGAACCGAAGCAGACGGCACGGCAGTTCTTGGCAATCTCCTCGATCTCGGGAGTCCAGGGGATGTTGTCGTAGGCGACACCCAGGCAGATGTCGTACTGGGGGATGCCGTTGCCACTGAGGGTCACCTGGACGGTGCCAGTGGGGAAGTCCACGGTCTCGAGGTGGGTCTTGAGGTTCTGGGGGAGGCACTCGTAGACGAGACGGCCATCCTCGTCGTCGCCAATGGCTGAGACGGCTATGCCGTTGAGTCCCAGTTGGCTGACATGGTATGCAAAGTTGGCGGGGGCGCCACCGAGTTTCTTTCCATCGGGGAGACAATCGAAGAGGATTTCTCCCAATCCTACTATATAGTCTTTCATTGTTTCGATTTTATTAGATTATTCCTTGAGTTTGGGTAGGTAGCAGAACAGATAGGCGACGCCCACTGCCATGCAGAGGACTGCACCAGCCTGACCCATAGCATCGCTGGCGAGACCCATAGCCATGGGGAACACGGTGCCACCAAACAGACCCATGATCATGAGGCCAGAGACCTCGTTCTGCTTCTCGGGCACGGCCTGTAGCGCATTGGCAAAGCACATCGAGAAGATGTTGCTGTTGCCGTAGCCCACCAGCGCGATACCAGCATAGAGCACCCACTGGCTGTGACCCAGCAGCATGCACACCATGGAGAGGGCCATGCAGACGGCCGAGATGGCAAAGAAGTGCTTGGTCTTCATCATGCGCAGGAAGAAGCTGCCGGTGAAGCAGCCGATGGTGCGGAAGATGAAGTAGAGCGAGGTGGCAAAGGCGGCCTCGTTGAGGGTCATGCCCAGACGCTCCATCAGAATCTTGGGAGCAGTGGCATTGGTGCCCACGTCGATACCCACATGGCACATGATGCCCAGGAAGCTGAGCAGCACGATGGGGGTACCCAGCAGCTTGACAGCTCCGGCAAAGGATTCACCGACACCTGCCTTGGCATTGGCAGCCTGGGGCTCGTCGATGTGGATGGATGCCAGCACGGCTGTGGCCAGGATGGCAAACAGCAGGAAGATGGCAAACAGGATGCGCCAGCCGTAGCCAAACGAGGGGATGGCAGCGATGGCACCCCAGGTGGCCAGATAGGGAGCAGAGAAGGAGGCAATGGCCTTGATAAACTGGCCAAAGGTGAGGGTAGAGGCAAGGTTGCCGCCCTGCATGACGCAGGTAACCAGGGGATTGAGCGAGGTCTGCATCAGGGCATTACCGATACCCAGCAGCGAGAAGGCCAGCAGCATCAGGGTGAAGCTGTTGCCAAAGAGAGGAAGCAGCAGCGAGACGGCTGTAATCACCAGGGACAGCAGCACGGTGCGCTTGCGACCAATCTTGTTCATCAGCACTCCCGTGGGAATGCTGAAGATGAGGAACCAGAAGAACACGAGTGAGGGGAGGAAGTTGGCCACAGCATCGGTGAGCTGGAGGTCCTCCTTGACGTAGTTGCTTGCAATGCCCACGAGATCGACAAATCCCATGCAGAAGAAGCAGAACATCACACTCAGTATAGAGAATTTATTGGATTTCATAATGTAGATCAGACAATAAGATTAATACTGTGATACCTGGACATCGGATACCTCGACCTGGACACCGGGCTCGGTGCTGACACCCCAGCAGTTGTTCTGCAGGTTGTAGAGACGAGTGGTGTAGCAGTTGGTGCCATTGACATACATAACCAGGACGCTGTTGTCGGTGTAGATGTCGATGTGGTAGGTCTTGTCCTCGGGCACGGGATAGAAGTTGCCCACGCTACCGGGCATAAACTCGTTGTCGACACCATTGCTGATGTAGCGCTCGATGCGGCGCTGGTGCTTCTTGTCGCCATCCCAGTGGGGATTGTTGAACCAGATCTTCTCCCACTTCTCGCTGTTGGTGCCGCGAGCAAAGGTGAGGCCGAACTTGTCGTCGGCATTCTGAGTCTTGACGGTGAGGGTGATGTGGTTGTGGTTGCCCAGACGATTGTAGAGGGTGTAGCGCTCACAGACGTTGCCGTCGTTGTTCTTGGTCTCGCCCTGGGCCATGACCTTGACCTGGACAGGCTTGTTGTACTTGGCAGCCATAGTGGGAACGGCAGTCAGGTAGAGGCTACCATCCTGATGCTGAGCCAGTTTGTGGCAAACCAGAGCACCTGACCACGAGGGCTCCTCCTGGTCGCTACCCAACTTGACGTCCTCGGCACACCAGCCCCAGAGATAGCGGTCGGTGCCGTTGCTAGCAGTCTTGGCTGCATAGAAGGCACGGGTGTCGAGGGCACCTTCCTGGAAGTCGATGAAGGCGGGTCCATTGTTCATCCTCTCGCGCAGAGCCTCCCACGAGTCGGCCATGTTGTACTTGACACGACGGCTCCAAGCAGGAGTCTCGCTGTAGACGATGTACCAGTGGTTGCCCATCTGGAAGACATCGGGGCACTCGAGCATGCGGTCCCAGATCATGCGGATGTTGCCCAGGTGCTGCCATGACTTGAGGTCGGCAGACACAAACTCGGCAAAGCAGGGGTCGCCACCGCTGATGGGCTTGGTGGAGATGATCATGTGATACTCGTTGCCTACCTGGAAGACCTGGGGATCGCGGAAGTCCTGGCCCGAGAGACCGAAGTCGGGACCCTGGAGACGCCACTTGTTGTCACGGGTCCAGTTCTGGAGGTCGGCCGAGGTGGCACGCATCACAACCTGACGGTTGGGTGTGTTCTCGCTCTC
Source organism: Bacteroidaceae bacterium (assembly GCA_045600505.1). Classification (GTDB taxonomy): domain Bacteria; phylum Bacteroidota; class Bacteroidia; order Bacteroidales; family Bacteroidaceae; genus Physcousia. The sequence continues at coordinate 1,463 of JAZRYA010000035.1, read as the reverse complement.
ACCAGTGTAGTAGATGTAGTAGAGGCCGCTCTTGGCATCATAGGTGCAGCAGCCGGTACCCAGAATGGCATCCTGCTGGGTGGCATAGGCACCCACGCCGAGCCACTCGCCCTGAGACTGGTAAGAAGCACCGTCCTGGGTAGACACGGTCCAGTAGGGATGGTAACGGCCAGGAGCCTTCATGGCATCGGGAAACTCCTGCAGGTACATGATCTTGAAGTCACCAGCTTTGGGGTCGTAGAAGGGCATGGGGTCGCCCACGGTACCCAGCTGGGGCTTGTAATAGGTCTGGAAGCCCTTCTCCTCCTGAGTCTGGAGGAACTGGGTCGTGCCCTGAAGGTCTCTTGCGGGATCACCAAAGTTGTCGTCGCTACAAGCTGTCAGCGCAAAGGCTGACAGCATCATAGCTGAGTATATCATTGTCTTTTTCATCTTGTTTTAGATTTTGCATTTACTTAGAAAGGTAATCAACGGCATTCTGCATGATCTTGTAGAGATTGTCGTGCAGGTCGGATGTGTACTCGGTGGGAGAGTTCCAGTCGATGAGACCAGTACCGAAGCAGATGACGCCACCCTGGCCAAACTCGCGCTGAGCGGGATCCTCGTTCCAGTTCTTCAACTCCCATGCAGAGACGTTGCCCGAACCACCCAGGACACGACCGCCGGTCTTGGCATTCACAGCCTCGTTGCCGTCCTGATAGTCGTCCCAGAAACCATACTGGGCTGTAGAGTTACAGATGGTGTAACCGGGGTCGAGGGTGTAGATACCATTGGCATCGGGACCCTTCTTCAGGCCCTGCCACAGGGGATGGTTGGCATCGTAGGGGAAGAAGTGCCAGGGATCGTCGCCCATGTGGTCGGCACCCTCGGCAGGATCACCGCCCCAGCAGTTGTTGGGAGTGGCATCCTCGGGCATAGCACCCAGAGCCACGGCATAGTTGACAGCAGCACGGCTCAGCACGAAACCTACACCACGCTGGTAGAGCATCTGCATCACATTGACGGCGTCCATAGCGCCCTTCTCACCATTGCGGAAGCTGGGATAGTTGCCATACATGCCGGTGTGGCGGTGCCAGAAGACCACCTTCACCTTGTCTAGGGTGATGTTGTTGTCGATGAGGTCCTGCCATGATACATAGACGGCATTCTTCATGTTGCCGGTAAGCCACTTGGCAGCCACCTTCTCCTCGATGTAGAGGTTGTCGATGCTGGGCTCGTTGCCCACAACCAGGATCTCGGGCTCGGTGATGAGGATGATGTTGACGGTGTAGACAGCCGAAGCGGTGTGGTCCACCACGGTGAGCTGTACGGGATGCTCGGGGTCTGAGAAATCGGCGGTAGAACCTGCGGGGGAGGTGATCACTGCGTCGTCGCTCAGTTGGGCTGCAAACTTAGCCTTGCTCAGGTCGATGCCGCTGGTGGCTGTTACGGACACGGTGATGGTCTTGTTCTCCTCGTCGATG
>JAZRYA010000034.1:0-6718 GCA_045600505.1 Bacteroidaceae bacterium | reverse complement strand
GGGGCGAAGCAGAGAGCGGGGGAGGTGGGGGTTGTTGGGGGATGCGGGGAAGTGCTGCGTCTCGAACGTGAGAGCCGAGTGCAGGGGATGAGCTATGCCATGCTTGCCGATGATGCCACCATCGAGATAGTTGCCGGAGTAGAACTGAAGACCGGGCTCGGTAGTGAAGACCTCCATCTGGATTCCCGTGTGGGGATCGACAACGCGAGCAGCCACCTGGTGGAGGTCGCCCTCGGTGTTGAGGATGAAGTTGTGGTCATAACCGCTACGGCCATAGACCAACTGGAGGTTGTCGGTACGATGGATGTCGTAGCCGACTGTCTTACCCCAACGGAACTCCATGGGCGTGCCGCTGACACTGGCTATGACGCCGGTGGGCACAATCTGTCGATCGATGGGGGTATAATAATCTGCATTGATGGTGACAATCTCGTCGAGGATGTCGCGAGTGGGGTCGCCACTGAGGCAGAAATGTGTGTGATTGGCAAAATTGACAACAGTGGGCTTGGTCGTAGTAGCCTGATAATTGATCTGGATGGCATTGTCCTCGGTCAGGGTATAGGTGACCTGAACATCCAGTTCGCCGGGATAACCATCCTCTCCATCGGGGCTTACGGTGTGGAGGATGAGGTGATTGGCATCCGATGAAACCACGTCCCAGACACGCAGATGGAAAGCATAGGGGCCGCCGCCATGGAGACTGTTGGCAAACTCATTGGCAGGCAGATGGTAGACCTCGCCATCAAGCTCAAAGGTGGCTCGGCTGATGCGGTTGGAATATCGGCCCACGATGGCTCCCCAGTTGTCGCCATACTTGATGTAATCGCTGACAGAATCGTGTCCCAGACATACATCGCGGAACTGTCCATCGCGATCGGGCACCATAATGGAGACTATGCGTCCACCAAAATTGGTGATGCAGACTTCCATGCCCGACTTGTTGGTGAGGACATAGAGGGCGGTGCTATCGCCACGCACAGAAGTAGCAAAATTGTCCACACGGAGGCCCGAACGCGTGAACTCGTCACGCGAGCAAGCGGCCGACAGCAACATCACTGCCAGTGCTATCCAAATTGCTAATCTGTGTTTCTGCATATCGTTTGTCTTCTATATCCTAATTGATGAGGTCGCGGTACCATGTGCCCCGCATCGAGGCGGTGAACTCGCGCAGTTGCTGGCGCGTGCAGCAGGCCTGGCTGGGCTCGCCATTGACGATGGTGTAGGGCGAGAGCAAGAGGCGATCCTGATGGTCACCACTGGTGATGTCACCCAGGGGGAACACGTTCTTGTTACCAAAGATGCTGTTGCAAGCCACAGCGACGTTGCTGAAGGTGGAAGGAGAGGTCTGGTGGTTCTTGCTGCCACCGGTGATACCGCCGGCATGTACACCCGACACACTACCGCTCACAAGGCAATTCTGAATGGTGATGGGCGAACCCGTGCGACCCACGATACCGCCAGCATAACTGTTCATACTGGTGACACTGACATTGCTGAAGCAGTTGCGCACGACGGTCTTGCCCATGACATTGCCCGCGATGGAGCCTGCTTCGGCATTGCTGGTGATGTGGCCTGTGAAGTAGCAATTCTCGACCATGGTGACACCAGGATAGGTGCTGTAGCCAATAACTCCACCCAGCACACCGACACCCATGCCCACAGACGAGATGTCGACATTCTCGAAACCTACATTGCGGCACTCGCCACACAGCACGCCAAAGAAGCTTGCATAGTAGTTGATGCCCTTGTAACGCACATCACCCGTGTGGAAGTTGCTGATAACATGGTTCTTACCATCGAAACTGATCCAGTTGCGGAATCCATCCTCAGGACCATTCAGGGGCATCCAGTTGATGCTGTGCATATCGATGTCGTTGTCCAGCTCAAAGTAGGTCATGCGATTGGCCGAGAGTACCTCCTTCATGCCCATCAACTGGCGGGCATTGCTGATGATGTAGGGAGACTCCTGTGTACCATTTCCCTTGACATAGACGTTGGCACCCGTCAGACTCTCATCCCTATTATACAGGTTGCGGGCGACGCCATTGCCATAGACATCGCGGTGGCGAACGGCAACCAGCGTGGTTTCCTTGTTGTAGATAATCTCGTCACCGGGAGCTAGGATGCTGGCCTGATGAGCATTGTGAGGCATAAACTCGACCGAGCCCTCATCGAGCGAGAGAACGTCGTACTTGTGGTTGGGACCTGCCTTGAGGCTGAAGGCCGTGCCGGTCACGCGAACATCGACATCGGTACTCTCGATGAGGAAGGGGTTCTCCCGATTCTTGGTAACCGTGAAGTAGGCCACACCAGTGAAAGAAACCCGGCGCTTTCCCTTGCTGAAGTCGGCAGGGTCATAGGTGAGTTTGCTGTTTTCCTCGAGCACTACCGAGGTGCCGTCGGGCAGGTTGAAGGTGGCACTCTCGCCTGTGACGGTAGACACAGCCACGTGGTAATCAGCCAGATGCGACATGCGTTGACCGAGATAGATGGTGACGCCCAACAGGATGGGGAGGAGCAGAGTGGCGGCAACCGTCCAGACACGGAGCAGGGTGCGACGCACACGACGTCGGGGAAGAGGATACTTGGCCAGCGCGGGCATGAAATAGCGGGCCTGGAACTTGTTCCACGCTCCCACTACATCATATCGGCTACGCTCCTGGGCAGTGGTGGCACTGACCCACAACTCACACAATTCCAGCCACTGCTGACGATGCTCCTCACTCTCGTCGACCCATTGCTGGAGTTGCTGCGTCTCCTCGGCTGTCGCATTGCCCGACAACTGACTCGATGCTAGTTCGTATATCCTTTCGTCTTGTATCATCTCTCTAAAAAACTTACTATCCTCTTCTTATCTTCTTCTCAAACTTCTCGTGGAGGTTCAACAACGATCGCTTCATGTGATACTGAATCGAGTTGATGGAGACTCCCTCCTCTTCTGCTATTTCTATATAGCTCTTGCCCTCGAAACGGCTCTTGCGGAAGACGCGTCCGGTCATCTCGGGCAGACTGTTGATGACATTCTCCAGGTCCTGTTCCATCTCATTCTCGAGCATGCTTCCCAATGGGTCACCCTGGCTGGAGATGTAGTAGAACATGCTCATGTCGCCAGTGCCGATAGAGCTGACTGCCTGTTCGCGCCGATTGATCTTAGTACCCAGATAGTTGATACAAGCATTGCGCGTGGACATGACCAGGAAAGCCTGCAACGAGCGGTTGACATTCAGCTTGTCTCGCGCCTCGTATATATGGCTGATGACATCGCTGACCACTGCCTCCACAGTGAATTCGTCCTGAAGGAAGTTGGCAGCCATGTGGCACATCAAGGTATAATAGTGGCTGAAGACATACTGATACGCCTTCTCATCCCCTTGTTTTAGACCAACAATGATGGCTGTTTCGTCGACCTTCATTTATTTTTCAGACAGTTTTGCAGGCAAAGATAGGAGAATATCTGCAGAAATCCCTCTCTTTTGCCCGCTTTTTACTGTCTACGTGTCTTATTTTTTGGTTACGTGTGCCGACAGGCGCAGAATAGCCTCGTTGGCTCCGTCATAAAACTCCACACGCACCTGGTACTTCTGACCAGCCTTCACCTCCATGCGAGTTCCCTTCTGAGTGAGGGTGTGGTCGCGCCAGTCGTTGATGACCTCCTTGCCGTCTACCAGCACGCGGTAACCGTCGTCACCTGCTGCACGCAGATAGATGATGCCGCTCTGGGTGGGGGTGAAGACGCTCTCGGCTACCAGTGAGAAACCATCCTTCTTGACACCAGGAGCGGGAGCTTCCATGGTGTTCAGGTTCAGCTCGTCCCAGTGTGCAGTGGCGATGACCTCGCCCTGCAGACGCATGTTGCCATAGAACTTGACGTCGAAGCCCTGACGGCCATCGGTGGTCTGGAAGCATGAGGCAGGCAGAGTGCCGAAGACATTCTCATAGGGCTCGTTCAGGTCCTTGAGGAAGCGGGTGCAGTTGTCGCCCTCGCCCATCTGCTCGAGCAGGATCATGGGCAGATTGGTGTAATAGGTGTTGAACTGCTCCAGGGTCTCGCGCTGCTTCTCGGGATGATAGCTCATGCGCAGGGGAGTAGCCTCCAGATAACCCAGTGCGTCGGTGTAGACCATGCCTGCATCGGCCTGCTTGTAATCGGCCACAGCAGTCTGGATGCGAGCCAGACGGGCCTTCAGACCATCGGTCAGTGCATAGTCGGTGTCGGCAAACTTAACCACAATCTTGGCACCAGCTGCGCAGTTGATCTCGCCCAGGTCCACCATAGTCTCCAGTGCAAAACCATCGTAGGTGAAGTTCACTGCCTTGCCGTCGAGGGTCACGCTCTGGGGTGCCAGTGACAGGGGCAATGCCAGGTGGAAGCGACGACGAGCGGGCATGTCGGGATAACTGCCCTTGCGGGGTGCGATGGTGACATCCAGCTCAGCACCGTTGCGGGTGTAGCTGAGGGTGGTGGTGGCATAGTTGGTTGCATAGCTGCGGTCGTTGCCCTTGTCCTCATACATCTCGAAGCTGCCCTTGTCGGCACCGGGGAACACACGCACGGTGACTGCCTGGTCGGTGCCACTCAGGTTCTTCAGCTTGCCATAGTAGGGGATGATGCTACCCGACTTGATGTAGACGGGATACTCGTCGATGGTGAAGACACGCTCCACGGTCTTGCCGCCCTGCAGCAGGGTACCGGTCTCGTACTCGATCCACTCGCCCTGAGGCAACCACACGTTCAGACGAGAGTAACCGTCGTCCTTGCTCACGGGGTCGGTGATGGGAGCAATCATCATCAGGTCGCCAAACATAAACTGGTTGCGGTAGATGCTGTCATAGGCCTCCTTGCTCTCGGGGTAATCGTAGTACATGGGGCGACACAGCGAGATACCGGTCTCGTAGTCCTGACGGGCTGCAGCATAGATATAAGGTACGAGCGCGTAACGGCCGTTGATGACAGCCTTCAGACGCTCCTGAGTAGCGAAGTCAAATGCCCAGGGCTCCTTGTTCAGAGCGGGGTCCTTGGTCGAGTGGGTGCGCAGGATGGGCAGATACTCTCCCATCTGCATCGAGCGGGTGTAGAGCTCCACGGGCACGGGGGTGCCATAGCGCAGACTCTGGTGACCGCCGATGTCGTGGCTCCAGTAGCCATACAGCACATTCGAGGCGGTGTGGTTGAAGTAGGGCAAGAACTTGAGGCTCTGCCAGGTGATGTAGCTGTCGCCCGAGAAACCTACCTGGTAACGGTGGTTACCCAGACCACCCCAACGGTGATACAGCATAGGACGCTTCTCGCCGTGGTGCTCCATGTCGGTAAACCAGATGTAGTTGCACCACCAGGTGTTGCTCAGTCCCTCTACCTTCTTGTCATTGAGCCACTGCTGCCAGTCGAGCCACCAGAAGTCGACGCCCTCGTCCATGTAGGGGTGCAGATAGGTGTCGAAGAGGGCCTTGACATACTGCTTGTCGCTACCCAGCCACTCGCGGGTCTCGCCGTCCTTCATGCCGATGCGCTGGCGGAACTCCTGATACTTGTGCTCAAAGGGGCGCACGCCCTCGGCGGGGTGCAGGTTCATGGTGGCATTGACACCCTGCTCGTCCAGATAGCTCAGGAACTGCTTGTAGTCGGGGAAGAGGTTCTCGTTCCAGTCCCAACCGGTCCAACCGCCACCAGCAGCCTCGCTGATGGGGTGCCAGTCCATGTCGATAACGAGCACATCCAGAGGGATATCGCTCTTCTGGAACCAGCTCACCAGGTTACGGAAGTCCTGGTCGCTGTAGCTCCAGTAGCGGCTCCACCAGTAACCAAAAGCATAGCGGGGAGGCATGGGCACGTTGCCTGCAAAGCGGGTGTAGCTCTTCAGGGCTGCCTTGTAGTCATGACCATAGGACATGAAGTACCAGTCCTGGGCACCCTTGGCGCTCTTGCGCTCCTGCACCCAGTCCCAGTCCTCGCTGCCGTCAAACAGGAATCCCTCGCTGTCGTCCAGCAGAGTCCATCCGTCGGTGGCCAGGATACCGTCCTCGATGGGCATGGGCTTGTTGTGGTCATACTTGAAGAACTCGCCGTCGTATCCGTCCAGGGTGCGGTAGGTACCCTTCAGGTTGCCCTTTTGCTGGGTGCCGGGGGTCCACACAAACTGCTTGTTCAGGGCCTTGATGCTGGTGATCTTGAGGTTCTGAGCGGTGAATCCGCCCTCGCTCTTGGTGTAGACGAGCTTCATCTTGTCGGTCTGGATGGTCACCTGCTTGGCGGTGTTCTTGACCACGGCCTTCACGTCCTCATACTGACGGTTGACGGCCAGGAAGCTCTTGTTATCCACAAACTTACCGTCGGGAGCATACTCCAGGCGGATAGTACCACCATCGATGATGGTAAATCGCACGTGACTGTCGCGATACACCTCGCCAGCCATAGCCAGCATCGTGGTGAACAGTACTGCCACAAGGGCAAAAATTCGGTTAGTTCTCATTATTTTCATTACGTTTTTACTATATAGACAAAGTTTCTTGTGCCAAACTACAACACCAAGTGCAGTTTTTTTGCATTTTTCTCTATTTTTTTACCACAAATCTCACAAAATCTGTACTTTCCTAAAATAGGTTGACTGTTTTAGTTCAGTTTTATGCCTTGTTCCTAAAATAAGTTGACCGGGTTAAAATTGTTCCTAAATAAAGTTGACTTGCATTAATTAGTACTGTTAAATGTTGACTGTAAACCTAT
>JAZRYA010000033.1:0-6904 GCA_045600505.1 Bacteroidaceae bacterium | reverse complement strand
CAACCTTACCCTTAACGTGGTCGCCCACCTTGAGCTCTGCATCCAGAGCATCCCAGGGATGGGGAGTCAGCTGCTTCAGACCGAGAGCGATACGCTTCTTCTCGTTGTCGAAGTCCAGGATAACAACGTTGATCTTCTGGTCGAGCTCAACAACCTCCTTAGGATCGCTTACGCGGCCCCAGCTCAGGTCGGTGATGTGGATCAGACCGTCTACGCCACCCAGGTCGATGAATACACCGTAAGGAGTGATGTTCTTGACAGTACCCTCGAGTACCTGGCCCTTCTCCAGCTTGCCGATGATCTCCTTCTTCTGCTGCTCGAGCTCAGCCTCGATGAGAGCCTTGTGGCTAACAACTACGTTCTTGTACTCCTGGTTGATCTTGACAACCTTGAACTCCATAGTCTTGCCTACGAATATGTCATAGTCGCGGATGGGCTTAACGTCGATCTGGCTACCGGGCAGGAAGGCCTCGATACCAAATACGTCAACAATCATACCGCCCTTGGTGCGGCACTTGATATAACCCTTGATGATCTCCTCGTTCTCCAGAGCAGCGTTGACACGCTCCCATGAGCGGCTAGCGCGAGCCTTCTTGTGAGACAGTACGAGCTGACCCTTCTTGTCCTCCTGATTCTCGATGTATACCTCTACGGTGTCACCTACCTTCAGGTCGGGATTGTAACGGAACTCGCTGGTGGGGATGATACCATCGCTCTTGAAGCCGATGTTGACTACAACCTCGCGCTTGTTCATTGCGATTACGGTACCGTCCACTACCTCGTGGTCGTTAACCTTGTTCAGTGAACCAGTGTAAGCGGCCTCCTGGGCCTCACGGCTTACCTCGGTCTGAGCATCACCATTTGCATAGGCCTCCCAATCGAAGTCCTCTACAGGTGCGACATTCTTAAAATCTGCCATTGTAATTGTTTGTAAATTAATAAATTAATAAAGTTAGACTTTATGTTGATTATAAAACTCGGGTGCAAAGATACGAAAATCCCGCGAACTGGACAACCAATCGCGGGATTTTTTTAGGATTTAATTTTATTAAAGTCAGTGAAATGAGCTTAGTTGTAAGCGCTTTCTCCGTGTTCATATACATCGAGACCTTCCTCCTCGATGCGTTTCTCGACACGCAGGCCGGCGGTGTGCTTGATAGTGAGGAAGATGATCATGCCGGCAACGAAGGCAAATACGGCAACCACCACGGCACCCAGAGTCTGTACGCCAACGGAGCATTCAACACCATCAATAGCGGGGTTGCACAACACACCTGTCAGGATGGTGCCCAACAGGCCGCCCACGCCATGCACGCTGACAGCACCAACGGGGTCGTCGATCTTGCATACCTTATCTAATACGTTTACGCTTACGCACATAGCGAGCGAAACAACAGCACCGATGACAAATGAAGCCCAGATGTCGACACAGTCACAACCGGCGGTGATACCGACCAAGCCAGCCAGGATGCCGTTGCAGACCATGGAGAGCGAGGGCTTTCCATCTACCAGCCAGGTGTAGATGAGTGCGGTGAGACCGCCGACAGCAGCGGCCATGTTGGTGGTTACGAATACATGAGCCATGCTGACAGCGTTGGCATAACCAGTGGCAGCAACGGTAGAACAGGGGTTGAAACCAAACCATCCTACCCACAGACAGAATACACCCAGTGCGCAGAGAGTCAGCGAGTGGCCGGGGATAGCGCGCGAGTTGCCGTGCTTGTCATACTTGCCGACGCGGGGACCCAGCACGATGGCACCAGCCAGGGCGAGAGCGCCACCGCATAGGTGTACAACAGTGCTACCTGCGAAATCGTGGAAGCCCATCTCGGACAACCATCCACCGCCCCAGCTCCAGTGTCCCTCGATGGGATAGACAAAGGCGCTGATGAGGATGGAATAGACGAGGTACATCGAAAACTTGGTACGCTCTGCCATCGAACCGCTGACGATGGTGGCGGCAGTAGCACAGAAGACGGTCTGGAAGATGAAGGTGCACTCGGCGGGGATATTGCTATCGGACCCGATGAAGAAGAAACCTTCCCAGCCAAACCAAGCCGAACCGGCGCCATACATCAAGCTGAATCCCAGAATCCAGTAGAGAACTGTTCCGCACATGAAGTCGCAGAAGTTTTTCATCAAAATGTTGGCGGCGTTCTTGGCACGGGTCATGCCGGCTTCTACCAATGCAAAACCAGGCTGCATCCAGAAAACCAACATGGCACCCAGCAGTACCCATAGCGTGTCCAATCCGTTTACGTATTCCTTGGGCTCCTCCATCAGGGGAGCTACAGCGTCTAATATATGTATCATAATAGTTTACCTTAAAAATAATGTAACAATACCTTCGGCCCCAGCCGGTTTACTTGTTGTCTCTCAGCACGGTGTCTCCATGTTCGCCAGTGCGGATGCTGTAGGTGTCCAGCACCTCGCTCACGAAGATGCGTCCATCTCCGATCTCTCCCGAGTGGGCCACCTTCAGGATGGTGTCGATAGTGCTCTGCATGCACACCTCGCGGCACACGATGGTGATGGCAACGCGCTCGATCACGTCTGTGCTGTAACATACTCCGCGGTAGATGCGCTCTTGGCGGCTCTGGCCGATTCCGTGCACGTCGTGATACTCAAACCAGTCGATGTCACCTGCGAGGAGAGCTTCCTTCACTTCCTCGAATTTTGTCTTTCTGACAATAGCTTCAATCTTTTTCATATTATAATACCTTTAGAGTTTATTTCATGCTTACTGCCACTCCGCAGAGGAAGTAAAGTCCTCGACTGCTAGGGTTGGCTACCATTTGGCCATAGAGGGGGATGCTCACGTGTTTCAGGTCGATGGCGTATTCTGCGCGCAGACCCACTTGGTTGATGTGGAAGCCGTGTGAGTCGTCATCAGCGTAGAAATCGGTGCGATAAGGCACGGCGCCCACTGTCGCGTTCCAATTGAGAGGGCCCAGCTTGAAGGGAGCATCCAGTTGCAAGTAGCTGCTGTAGGCACGTTTGCCCTTGCCGTTGACGCCGTCATTTCCAGCGAAGTTGGTGGACCAGGCTACCGAGAGGAATCCAAAGTCATAACCGACAGTTCCTTCAAAAGTATGACTGCTCTCGCCCAGGCCTCCATATTTGAAGAATGGATGGCCAGAATTGAAGAAGTAATAGTCGGTAATGCCGACACTGAATCCTTTGATGTTGTAACCCAGAGAGATGTCTAGTTCCTCGTCGGTTCCGTTCTTTTCGGGTGCGATGGCGTAGGATCCCCATGCACCGAGCGAGAGTCCACGCCAACTGATGCCTGCAGTAGGCTGAACACTGACACCTCCGCATTTCTGACCTCTCCAGATGTAGGCACTGACCAGGTCGGCTCCCACGTTGGCATCTACCTTTTTGTCGTCTTCTTCGCTTGCTAATGCCGGTGCGCACATGGCGCAAAGCAACAGTAATGTTGCCATCTTTTTACCAAAAACTTTCATACGTGTTAATTTTGTGTCAAAATGTAATTAAAACAACCAAATACCTATCAACTTGCTTTTCTAGGTGCAAATATACGTAACATTCTGCAATCTGCAAAATAAATTCGCAATCTTTTTGACACAATATAATAAAAAAGGAGAGAAAGATGTCAAATCCTTCTCTCCTCAGCTGTCTTTATGTTAGTTTCTGCGTTCAATAGGCACTTTCATGTACACCGGCCACAGCGCGTCCACTGGGGTCGTTCATCTCCTTCCAAGCTGCGTCCCACTCCAGGGCGATGGCTGTGCTGCATGCTACGGATGCCTCTTGGTTGACGCATCGAGCCGCGGCTGCGCGGGGGAAATGCTCCTCGAATATGCTGCGGTAGAAGTACTCTTCCTTGTTCAGGGGTGTGTTGATGGGGAATCTTTCGGCAGCATGTTCCATCTGTTCGTCGGTCACCTGGCTGCTTGTCATGGCTTTCAATGTGTCGATCCAGCTGTATCCCACACCGTCGCTGAACTGCTCTTTCTGGCGCCATGCAACACTCTCGGGCAGCATGTCGGCAAAGGCATCACGCACCACCTTCTTCTCTATCACCTTGCCCGGGCACATCTTGGCGGCGGGGTTGAGCCGCATAGCGATGTCCAGGAACTCCTTGTCGAGGAAGGGCACACGGCCTTCTACACCCCACGCGCTCAGTGATTTGTTGGCGCGCAAGCAGTCATACCAGTGCAGCTTTCCCAGTTTGCGCACTGTCTCGTCGTGGAAGTCTTTTGCGCCAGGTGCCTTGTGGAAGTAGAGGTATCCACCGAAAATCTCGTCGGCACCCTCGCCGCTGAGCACCATCTTGATACCCATGCTCTTGATGACGCGTGCCAGCAAATACATGGGGGTCGATGCACGCACGGTTGTCACATCGTATGTCTCGATATAGTAGATGACATCGCGTATAGCATCGAGTCCTTCCTGGATGGTGTAGTTGATTTCGTGATGCACAGTGCCGATGTGGTCGGCCACTTCTTTGGCTTTTGCCAAATCGGGAGCGCCCTTGAGTCCCACGGCGAAGGAGTGAAGCTGGGGCCACCATGCATCGTGCTTGTCATCGCTCTCTACACGTTTTGCGGCAAATTTCTTGGCGATGGCGCTGATGACGCTGCTGTCCAATCCTCCGCTCAGCAAAACGCCGTAGGGCACGTCACTCATCAGTTGGCGTTTCACGGCGTCTTGCAGTCCTACGCGCAGTTCATCGATGCTGGCTTCGTTGTCTTTGACGGCGTCATACGAGAACCAGTCTCTTGTCCACCAACGTGTCAGTTTTCCGCTGCGGCTGCTATAGTAATGTCCGGGCAGGAAGGGCTCGAAGTCGTCGCAGAATCCCTCCAGTGCCTTCAGCTCGCTGGCGACGCACAGGGTGCCGTCGCTATGGTGGCCGATGTATAGGGGAATCACACCGATGGGATCGCGGCCGATGAGGTACTCGTCACATGCCTCGTCGTAGAGGGCAAATGCAAAGATGCCGCTCAGACGCTCAAACAGACTGGTTATCAGTTCGTGATCTTTTTCCTCGCTCACGCCCAACTGGGGTGCAATTTCCTGATAAAGGGCCAGTATCACCTCGCAATCCGATCCGGTTTGGTACTCAAATTGCTCGGCAGTCTCTTTGCGGATATTCTGATGATTGTAGATCTCGCCATTCACGGCCAGCACCAGTTTCCCATCGGGGCTGAAGAGGGGTTGCTTTCCGCTCTGGGGGTCAACGATGGAGAGACGCTCGTGGGCCAGGATGGCCGAGCCTCCATTGTAGATGCCGCTCCAGTCGGGTCCACGATGGCGAATCTTCTGAGACATCTTCAATGCTTTCTTTCTTAATTCTGGGGTTTGCTCTTTTATGTCAAAGATACCTACTATTCCACACATGATGTTTACTTTTGTTTGTTGTTTGACTGCAAAGTTAGTCAAAATGATTGTATTGTCAAAATAAAACTAACAAAAAGATAAATAAAAACTGCAAAAGTATAACAAAACGTCATATACAGCATGATTTATGTTACATTTTCGTTAATCTTTGCCAAAAAGCGTGTCGTTTCAGATTAATTTTGTATCTTTGTCCCAGTATTAATAATATATAAGGTATAGAACCTATGAGAAAGATCAATACTATCGGCATACTCACCAGTGGAGGAGATGCTCCCGGCATGAATGCTGCCATCCGTGCCGTCACTCGTGCGGCCATTGCCAATGATTTCCGCGTCAAGGCCATTTATCGTGGTTACGAGGGTCTCATCAACAATGAGATCAAGGAGTTTACTACCGAAAATGTGAGTAATATCATTCAGCGAGGTGGTACAATTTTGAAGACAGCTCGCAGCAAGGACTTTTGCACGCCCGAGGGTCGTCAGCGTGCCTATGAGAATATGGTGGCTCAGGGCATTGACGCTCTGGTGGTTATCGGTGGTAATGGCAGTTTGACTGGTGCGCGCATCTTTGCCCAGGAATTTGATGTTCCCTGCATCGGTTTGCCCGGCACCATCGACAACGACCTCAACGGAACCGATCTCACCATTGGTTATGACACCACCTTGAACACGATCATGGAGTGTGTCGACAAGATCCGTGATACTGCTACCAGCCACGAGCGCATCTTCTTTGTCGAGGTGATGGGCCGTGATGCGGGATTCCTCGCTCAGAATAGTGCTATTGCTGCTGGCGCCGAGGCAGCCATTATCCCCGAGGATAGTACAGGTGCAGACCAGTTGGAACACTTCATCGGCCGTGGTATCCGTAAGAGCAAGAGCTCTAGCATCGTGATTGTGAGCGAGAGCCCCAAATGTGGTGCGATGTATTATGCCGAACGTGTCAAGAAGGAGTATCCCGAGTATGATGTGCGAGTGTCCATCCTGGGTCATCTGCAGCGCGGAGGTAGTCCCAGCGCAGGAGACCGCATCTTGGCAAGTCGTTTGGGCGTGGGTGCTATCCAGGCTATCTTGGAGGGCCAGCGCAACGTCATGATCGGAATCCGAAACGACGAGATTGTATATGTGCCTTTTGCTAGTGCTGTCAAGAGCGACAAACCTGTCAAAAAGGAACTGATAGATGTTTCCGACACGCTTTCAATCTAAGAATCGGCGTTAAAAAGAGCAAAAAGACACCAAAATAAGGGCGTAATGTTGCAGAAAGTTGCAATATTACGCCTTTTTGTTGTAAAAAGATGTCAAAACATTTGGAACTATGACAAAAAGATTCGTATCTTTGCATTGTGAAAACAAAATGACACGTTTTTGGCTCATGCCGTTTCAAATAGGTATTGTATAAGTGAATCAATGAAAATGTGAGGTGAAAGCCTCAGACGACATAGGAGAATTGTAACGAACAATTCTTTTGTTGGTTGTTTTAAGTTTGCGGGGGTTTCTGTCGGGAGATAGGGGCTCCCTTTTTTTTGTGCCCTGGTGTGTTG